>NZ_JBAVHX010000027.1:0-51465 GCF_049686335.1 Buttiauxella sp.
TGACGATACCGCGCACCCGGCGTTTAATTTCTTCGCCCTGCCAGATAACCAGAGTGGCTGTTTCATCAAGGATGTTTTTGAAGTCAATTGCCGGGTCCTTGCAGGCGACGGTGATATCCAGGCTGAACAGGGAAGAGAGGGACTGCTTGAGTTTAAAGCTCACCACCGCAAAGGTGTCCGCCGGAGTATGCCCGGCGGTGAAGGTAAAGCGGGTGCCGTCTGAGGCCATAATATAAATCCTTTTATCATCACACCACTCACACATCATTTTTATCTGAATAAAAATAGATGCAAATATATTGGTGTGTTGAGTATTGATAGGCTTTTAAATTAAATCAACGATAAATGTTGTTTGTAATAAGATCGGTTTGCGGAATATTTATGAGGTGAATATAACTATGGGATTAATAGCTTATATATGTAATATTAAAATGTGCGACTGGCAATCAACCTATTAAATATAATAAGTTGATTGTCTTAATTAATATCGCTGTATAAATAGTTAAGTAATTCTAACGATAAATATCAAAATACATAATGATATTAGTCTTCATCAAAACCGGCATTGAACAGCGCGATAACCGCGTTCAGTGCCTGTTCTTCTTCCGGGCCAGTGACTTCAATTTCAATATGGCCGCCTTTGGCAGAATCCAGCATCAGCAGTGCAATGACGCTATTGGCTTCAGCCTCAGTACCCGCCTCGTTACGCAACATCACCTCAGCGTCAAAGCTTTGTACCAATTCGAACAGTTTCATTGCTGGGCGTGCGTGCATGCCCAGTTTATTGGTGATTTCAACGGTTTGTTTTACGGTCATGTTTTGCGTTTTTCCAGCGTACGGTGACGGGATTGCACATTCTTGCCGCGTGAGCGGAAATAATCTGCCAACTGCTCAGCAATATAAACCGAACGGTGTTTACCACCGGTACAACCAATGGCCACAGTCAGATAGCTGCGGTTGTTGGTTTCCAGCATCGGTAACCATAACTCAAGATAGCTGCGCGTTTGGTAGATAAAGTTGTGAACTTCGGTATGACGATCGAGGAACGCAGCAACAGGTCTGTCCAGACCCGTCATCGGGCGCAGCTTCGGATCCCAGTGCGGGTTTGGCAGGAAGCGCACATCGAATACGTAGTCTGCATCAATCGGGATACCATGTTTAAAGCCAAAGGACTCAAACACCATGGTCAACTCGCGCTCGCGTTTGCCGAGCAAACGGGTACGCAGCATTTCCGCGAGTTCATGCACCGACATCTCAGAAGTATCGATGATCAGATCCGCTCTGGATTTCAGCGGCTCCAGCAAATCGCTTTCTTCATCTATCGCGCTTTCCAGCGACAGGTTCTTACTTGAAAGTGGATGCAAGCGACGCGTGTCACTATAACGACGGATCAGCGTGTTGCGATCGGCATCAAGGAACAGCAATTGTGGCGAAAATGTGTCAGGCAGATTGGTCATTGCCTGTTCAAAAATTTCCGGGTTTTCCGGCATGTTACGCACATCGATGCTGACTGCCGCAGAAATTTGGCGTTCTGCGAGAGTTTTGGCAAGATCAGGCAACAGCACTACTGGCAGGTTATCTACGCAGTAGAATCCCATATCTTCTAGTGCACGCAAGGCTACAGACTTCCCTGAACCAGAGCGGCCGCTGACAATCATCAGCACCATGTTTTCACTCCCCCAACTTCTCTTGCTGTGGCACACCTGTTACCGCAGCCAGATTATTCACTTTCACTACCTTGTTCGGTTTCGGTAATGATCTGATAAAGCTCTTCATCGCTCTGTGCGGAACGCAGGCGTCGGCAAATCGTTTTGTCCGCCAGACGTTTTGCTACCAGAGACAAAGTATGTAAGTGCGTTTTTGTTTGATCCGCAGGAACAAGCAGCGCAAACATCAGGTCAACCGGCTGATTATCAATGGCGTCAAAGGCGATAGGGGTTTCCAGTTTGATAAACACCCCAACAGCACGGGTGGTATCTTCTTCCAGTTTCCCATGGGGAATGGCGATACCATTACCGATACCGGTACTGCCCATGCGCTCGCGCGTCAACACGGCTTCAAACACCACTTGTGGTGGCAGGCCGAGCTGTTTTGCCGCCAGTTCACTGATGATTTCCAGTGCACGTTTTTTACTCTGGCAATGTACATTGGTACGGGTACATTCCTTGTTCAGGACATTACTAAGTTGTAGAGCTGAATCGTTGTTCATCATAAGTTCACCTAAGCACCCTGTTATGCTAACGGCCCGCTACTCCACGCAACGAGCCGTAAACGCTGAAACAGTTGCCCGGATTATCAGTGTTGTTTTAGTTTATCTTTATGTTTGGTTAACTGGCGTGCCAGTTTATCAATCAAGCCATCAATCGCCGCATACATGTCCTGGCCTTCCGCGCTGGCATGAATTTCACCACCATTGATATGTAGCGTGGCATCAGCAATATGCGTGACTTTTTCAACTTTTAACACAATATAGACTTGGTTAATTCTGTCGAAGTACTGCTCCAGTTTGGCAAACTTCGTACTCACAAAATCGCGTAGCGCGTCAGTGATTTCGACGTTATGTCCTGTAATGTTGAGCTGCATAGTGTCTTCCTTATCGGTTAAGTCAAACCAATTGCTTACGCTGATTTGACGGTGGTATGGATAAAGACTCTCGGTACTTCGCAACGGTGCGGCGTGCCACCATGATCCCTTGATCGGATAGCATAGTCGTTAACTTGCTATCGCTCAGTGGTTTCGCTGGGTTTTCCGCAGCAATTAATTTCTTCACCAATGCACGAATTGCCGTCGAGGAGGCTTCACCTCCACCTTCGGTGTTGACATGGCTTGAGAAGAAATACTTTAATTCAAAAATACCGCGTGGGCTGTGCAGATATTTCTGCGTGGTCACACGGGAAATGGTCGACTCATGCATTTCGACCACCTGGGCGATATCAGCAAGCACCATCGGTTTCATGTGCTCTTCGCCAAGTTCAAAAAAGCCCTGCTGTTGTTCGACGATACAGCGGCTTACGCGCAGCAGCGTGTCGTTCCGGCTTTCCAGACTCTTAATCAGCCACTTTGCTTCTTGCAAGTTACTACGAATAAATTGCGAGTCGCTGTCATTGCGGGCATTGGTGCCCATCGCAGCGTACTGCTGGTTTATTTTCAAACGTGGAATGCTGTCAGCATTCAGTTCTACCGTCCAGCGACCCTGTACCTTTTTCACCAGCACATCCGGGATGACATATTCCGGCTCACTGGTCTGAATGGACTGCCCTGGACGAGGGTCAAGGGATTGAATCAGGCACATTGCCTCTTTCAACACTTCTTCTTTCAGACGAGTGACGCGCATCAGGCTGCGGAAGTCATGGTTGGCGAGCAGATCCAGATGCTCGCTGACAATTAAGCGCGCTTCGGTAAGCCAGGGTGTGTCGCGGCTGAATTGTGAAAGCTGGATAAGCAGGCAGTCACGCAGATCGCGTGCGGCGACACCGACGGGATCGAAACGTTGAACGCGCTTGAGGACGGCTTCCACTTCGTCAATCGTGATTTCGTCATCGCCCATGCTTTCCAGAATTTCTTCCAAAGAGACGGTGAGGTAACCCATTTCGTCGACGGCATCGACAATTGAGGTCGCTATCGCGGTATCGGTATCTGAAAACGGCGTGAGATCGACTTGCCACATTAAGTAATCTTGCAGCGTTTGTGTCGTTTCACCCTGATAAACCGGCAATTCATCATCGATGTAATCTGTACCGGTTCCTGATGGCGTGCCTGCGGTGTAGATTTCATCCCAGCTGGTATCCAGCGGCAACTCGTCGGGCATCTCTTTTTGTTCAAGTGCTTCACGCGTATCTAACGCTTCATTCTCACGCACTTCCTGAGTTTCAATTTCTTCATGCAGATCGGTTTGCTCAAGCAGTGGGTTACTTTCCAGTGCTTGCTGAAGTTCTTGCTGTAGCTCTAACGTCGACAGTTGCAACAGACGAATAGCCTGCTGTAACTGGGGAGTCATAGCAAGTTGTTGGCTAAGCCGTAATTGCAAACCTTGCTTCATATTCAGAGCGAACTTCCTCAGGTAAATACTCGTCATCATTCGAATGGCAAGGGCGTTGGCCACTCGAATGATGACGAGTATTGATAAATATATTTCCTACCCTATCAGAGTCTGAACTCTTCGCCCAGATACACGCGCTTAACATGCTCGTCTTCCAGGATTTCAGCTGGCGTGCCATGGGCGATTAAATGGCCCTGGCTAACGATGTAGGCACGTTCACAAACAGCCAACGTTTCGCGTACGTTATGGTCAGTAATCAACACCCCGAGCCCGCTGTCGCGCAGGTGCTCAATGATTCGCTTAATGTCGATGACGGAGATTGGATCAACACCGGCAAAAGGTTCATCCAAAAGAATAAATTTTGGATTTGCCGCCAATGCGCGGGCAATTTCGACACGACGACGTTCACCACCAGACAATGACTGCCCGAGGTTATTACGCAAATGTTCGATGTGGAACTCTTCCATCAGCTCATTAGCGCGATCTTCACGCTGCTCAACGGAGAGGTCGTCACGAATTTGCAGCACCGCCATCAAGTTATCAAACACGCTTAAACGGCGGAAAATTGAGGCTTCTTGCGGTAAGTAGCCGATCCCTCGACGAGCACGTGCATGCAGGGGCAGAAGGCTGATGTCTTCATCATCAATAATAATGTTGCCTGCATCGCGCGGCACAATGCCGACCACCATGTAAAAGGTCGTGGTTTTCCCGGCACCGTTCGGGCCAAGTAATCCGACAATTTCACCTGACTTCACCGCCAGGCTGACATCTTCAACAACGCGGCGGCCTTTGTAGGCTTTAGCGAGATTTTTTGCAATTAAAGTCGCCATAACGAATTAGTTACTCTTTTTCTGCGCAGGGGCGGGTGCCGGAGCCTGGCCGTCTTTTTTCTGCAACTGAGAAGGGACCAGAACGGTGGTGACACGTTTACCTTTTTCGCTAAACGCCTGCATCTTTTGTTCTTTAACCAGGTAAGTAATTTTGTCGCCTTTGATATTGCTATCTAACTGTTCCAGATAGGCATTACCGGTCAGCACGACGAAATCATTTTGCAGCTCATAATGCATGGTAGACGCGTTGCCTTTTACCGGCTTACCGCTATCCTGCATTTGATAGAAAGTGGCTGGATTACCGTATCCATCAATGACTTCCTTGCCTTCTTCACCGCCAGGACGGGTCACAACCACTTTATCGGCATTAATTTTGATACTGCCTTGCGTCACGATCACATTGCCAGTGAAGGTGACGACGTTGCCTTGCATATCCAGCGACTGTTGGTCAGATTCAATATGAATCGGCTGGTCGGTATCACCGGTCAGCGCAAATGCCGAAAAACTGGCGGCTAAAAGCGTACTGGTTAGTACTAAATTACGGCTGAGTTTGTTTATTTTGGATTTCATAGGATGTTCTAACCTTTTCAATCAGCTCGGCATTTTTGCTGCGTAAGTTTCCACGCATTTTGAGGCCGGTGGAGTTAAAGCTGGTTCCGTACAAGGTTACCTGGTCATCAGAGGCAACATCCTGAGTGACTAAATTAACCTGCGCATTGTCCGTGGTAATTTTACGTAGCTGAGAATCTGGCGTCAGAGCAGTCAGCTCCACATTCCCATACAAATACAGCATCCGATCGTTAGTAAGTTTGGCGCGATCTGCTCGTAATGACCAGGTTGCAACTTTATTTTCGTCGTACTGCGTCATCACCGGCTTGGTGAACCATGAGATGGCGGTATCGGAAAAATATTCAACATGTTCCGCGACCAGTCGATAATTCAAAGCCCCTTCAGGACTGTAGGCCAGGGTCGTGGAATGTTCACTTTGATAGGTTGCTTCGTTGCTGGTGACCGTCGGTTGAACCACGGTATCCTTATCGACCAGATTTACGCCAATCAATATCAATACCAGCAATGAAAGCAGGATGATAACCCAACGTCTGGTATTACTCATATAGATAGCCCTTTGGCCTCATCAAGCTTTCCTTGTGCCAGTAACAGGAGATCACACACTTCACGGACCGCTCCACGCCCGCCAGCAATGCGAGTCACGTAGTCGGCACGAGGAGTCAGCAGAGGATGAGCATCAGCAACGGCAACGCTCAAACCCACTTTGGCCATTACCGGCCAGTCGATTAAGTCATCACCAACATAAGCAACGTGCTCTGCAGAGATAGCAAGCTTATCTAAGAGATCCTGAAAAGCCACAAGCTTGTCCGATTGCCCTTGGTAGAGATGGGTAATCCCCAACGTTTCGCATCGGTCTTCGAGAAGCTTTGCTTTACGGCCAGTGATAATCGCAACTTCAATATCTGAAGTTAGCGCACAACGGATCCCATAGCCATCACGCACGTTGAATGCTTTCAGCTCTTCGCCGCTATTACCCATGTAAATCAGGCCATCAGACATCACGCCATCAACATCTAAAATGAGCAGGCGCACGTTTGCTGCCCGCTCCATCACGCGCGTGCTTACCGGGCCATAACAGGTGGCAAGTGACGCTTCATGGTTACTCATTAAGGCTAATCCTTTGTTAAACCACGCCAGCGCGTAGCATGTCATGCATATGTACCACACCGAGTAGTTGGTCGCCATCTGCAACCAGTACCGAGGTGATGTGGCGAGACTGCATCAGATTGAGCGCATCTACCGCCAGCAGTGTCGGACGAACGCGAATACCACCTGGCGTCATGACATCTGCGATATTCAGGGAGTGGAGGTCAACGCCCATATCAAACACGCGACGTAAATCACCATCCGTGAAGATCCCTTCGATTTTCATCAACGAGTCACAGATAACGGTCATCCCCATGTTTTTACGTGTAATTTCCAATAATGCATCGCGCAAGGTCGCATCTTTACTGACATGAGGGATCTCATCACCGCTGTGCATGATATCGCTGACGCGTAGTAACAGTTTACGACCCAATGCGCCGCCAGGGTGAGAAAGTGCAAAATCTTCTGCGGTAAAGCCACGCGCTTTAAGCAACGCAACGGCAAGTGCATCGCCCATTACCAGGGTTGCTGTAGTGCTGGAAGTTGGGGCCAGGCCAAGCGGGCAGGCCTCTTGCGGTACTTTGACACACAAATGGACTTCCGCCGCTTTACCCATGGAGCTTTCCGGGCGACTGGTGATGCAAATGAGCGGAACCTGTAAGCGCTTAAGAACGGGAATCAGTGCCAGAATTTCGTTTGACTCACCGGAGTTGGAAATCGCGATGACAATATCTTGTGGGCTAACCATCCCAAGATCGCCGTGGCTTGCTTCACCAGGATGGACGAAAAACGAGGGGGTACCGGTACTGGCAAACGTTGCCGCCATCTTTTTACCGATGTGGCCAGACTTACCCATGCCCATAACGACAACTTTACCTTTGCAATAAAACATTTTTTCACAGGCTGCAGAGAAGTCTGTATTGATGTATTGCTCAAGTTGATCCAGGCCTTCACGTTCGATCTTCAGGACTTCTTTGCCTGCTTGTTGAAAGTCAAAACCCGGTTGTAAATCTATCTGTGACATAATTTCCGTTCCGTTTTACCCAACGACCGGTGATGCAACAAACCACAGCATCACAATCCATACGAAGAAACTACATGTTAACAGAGCGCCTGCCGTCTTGCCGATAGAGCGAGGCTTACGCCAGCAAAGTACCGCGAAAATGGCACTGACGACCAACATCACCCAATAGTCTCGTGCAAAAGCAAGAGGGTCGATTTCGCCTGGTGCGATTATCGCCGGGATTCCCAGCACCAGAACAATGTTGAAAATATTCGAGCCAATGATATTACCAATCGCAATATCATCTTCACCTTTCCGTGCACCTGCTATGGTTGTTGCAAGCTCAGGTAGACTTGTGCCAACCGAAATGATGGTCAGGCCAATCACTAACTCGCTTACGCCAAAGTAGTTCGCCAGCACACTGGCATTATCGATAACCATGCGCGTCGCCATCGGCATAATAATTAAAGCAACGGCGAGCCACAAAAATGCGACGGGGCGATTGCCTTCACGAGGAAGTTCAGCCAACTGCTCACGCGTCAGTTTGTCGGCACCTTCATTCCCGGCAAGGCGCGCTATTTTAATCGTAAACAGCAGATACGCCACTGCAACAGCAATCAAAATAACACCATCAATAACGCTTAACTGGTTATCGAAAAGCAGCCAGCCGATAATGGCGCTGACGACTAACATTAGGGGCAATTCGCGACGAAGAATATCGGAATTCACGGTAAATGGATGCAAAAGAGCCGCTAAGCCGAGAATCAGCAAAATATTGGTGATATTTGAACCTAAAGCCGTTCCGACGGCTAAGTCCAGTTGACCATGTAGGGCCGCAGAGCTGGCGACGATGAGCTCAGGAAGTGAAGTGCCAATACTGACGACAGTCAAACCGATCAGTAGGGGAGGAACCCCAAAGCTGCGGCAAAGTATGGATGCGGCAAACACCAGTCGGTCGGCGCCATACACGACCAAAAGCAAACCAATAATTAACAGAGCTGTAGCTAACAGCATGCAAAATCCTTTATTCAGGTATAATCGCCGGTCTTGTGCTGTGAAAGTTCCGGCAGAGCATACAGATCTGTAGGGCCAGGCAAGATTCTTAATTCTGACTTTATGTGGCAGAAAAGTAAAACAAATGCCAGTTTTCGCTAATCTGGACGGGTATTATTCTGTAAGGATATTGGGTTGGAACCGAGTTTCCAATTAATGCTTCGTCCATGAAATTGATAAAAGGAAAGACGATGAGCCAGACGCAGGCGAATCTGGTCGAAATTCGCGGTGTGAGTTTTACTCGCGGTAGTCGGCGCATCTTTGACAATATTTCTCTGAACGTGCCACGGGGTAAAATTACCGCCATAATGGGGCCTTCAGGTATTGGCAAGACAACATTATTGCGGTTGATAGGTGGTCAAATTCAGCCTGACAGCGGTGAAATCCTGTTTGACGGTGAAAACGTGCCGGCCATGTCGCGCACGCGTTTATACAATGTACGTAAACGTATGAGTATGCTGTTCCAGTCTGGCGCGTTGTTTACCGACCTGAATGTCTTTGAAAATGTGGCATATCCGCTGCGTGAACATCGCCGCTTGCCAGAAGAATTGCTGCACAGCACCGTAATGATGAAGCTTGAAGCGGTGGGATTACGCGGTGCCGCTAAACTGATGCCTAACGAACTCTCAGGCGGCATGGCCCGACGTGCAGCCCTTGCTCGTGCCATCGCTCTCGAACCCGATTTGATCATGTTTGATGAGCCATTTGTTGGCCAGGATCCTATTACTATGGGGGTTTTGGTCAAACTGATTTCGGAACTGAACAGCGCGCTGGGTGTGACGTGTATTGTGGTTTCTCACGACGTTCCTGAAGTGCTGAGTATTGCCGATTACGCCTATATTGCAGCGGATCAGCACATTGTAGCTGAAGGGACCCCTGCGGCTCTGCGTGAAAATTGCGACCCGCGGGTACGCCAGTTCCTCGATGGTATTGCCGATGGGCCAGTACCGTTCCGCTATCCGGCCATGGATTATCGGAATGACTTATTATCAGAAACAGGGAGTTAAGTTGCTCATGTTCTTTAATGCACTGGCATCATTCGGGCGGCGGGGATTGAAAACCTGCGCGTCATTTGGCCGGGCTGGAATAATGCTTTTCAATGCGGTGGTGGGGAAGCCAGAATTCCGCAAACACGCGCCGTTACTGGTTCGCCAACTGTATAACGTCGGCGTGTTGTCGCTGATTATTATCATCGTTTCCGGCTTATTTATCGGCATGGTGTTAGGCCTGCAAGGCTACTTAGTGCTGACGACTTACAGTGCGGAATCAAGCCTCGGTATGTTAGTCGCCTTGTCATTACTGCGCGAGCTGGGTCCAGTCGTCGCAGCACTCCTGTTTGCCGGACGTGCTGGTTCAGCGTTGACGGCAGAAATCGGCTTAATGAAAGCAACAGAACAACTCTCCAGTATGGAAATGATGGCTGTTGACCCTCTGCGCCGAGTCGTTTCACCTCGTTTTTGGGCTGGTGTGATTTCATTACCCTTGCTGACACTTATCTTTGTCGCGGTCGGTATTTGGGGTGGTGCACTGGTGGGTGTTAACTGGAAGGGAATCGATGCCGGCTTCTTCTGGTCTGCAATGCAAAACGCCGTCAACTGGCGTACTGATTTGGTTAACTGTGTCATCAAAAGCGTGGTGTTTGCGATAACAGTAACCTGGATTGCATTATTCAATGGCTACGATGCTATTCCTACGTCCGCAGGGATTAGCCGGGCAACAACACGAACCGTTGTGCACGCTTCACTGGCCGTTTTAGGCCTGGATTTTGTGCTTACAGCACTGATGTTTGGGAATTAAGTTCATGCAAACTAAGAAATTTGAAACTGGGGTTGGGGCATTTTTGATTATCGCGCTGGCAGCCATCGTCTTCTTGTGTCTGAAAGTGGCAAACGTCACTTCGCTGCGCAGTGAGCCAACTTACCGGATTTATGCGACGTTTGATAACATCGGCAGCCTGAAAACAGGTTCCCCACTGCGCCTCGGCGGGGTGGTTATCGGGCGTGTCGACGATATAACTCTGGATCCGAAAACGTACTTACCGCGTGTTACCCTGGATGTAGAAAAACGCTATGACCGTATCCCTGATACCAGTTCACTGGCTATCCGTACTTCGGGTTTGTTGGGTGAGCAATATCTGGCGTTAAATCTCGGTTTTGATGACCCGGAGCTCGGTTCATCTATCCTTAAAGAAGGCGGAACGATTCAGGATACCAAATCAGCTCTGGTGCTGGAGGACCTGATTGGCCAATTCCTCTATAAGAGCGGAAACGGTGACAATCAGAATTCAGGGGATGCCCCATCGCAGGATTCAGAGAATAATAGTGCAGCGCCACAGCCTGGCACCACGCACTAATCTAAGAGGAAAAGTGTAATGTTCAAACGACTGATTATGATTGCTATGCTGGTCATCGCACCACTGGCGAATGCTGCGGATCAAACGAATCCCTACAAATTGATGGGCGAAGCGGCGCAAAAAACTTTTGATCGTCTTAAAAACGAGCAACCTAAAATTCGTCAGAATCCTGACTACCTGCGCGAAGTCGTAGGTCAGGAACTGTTACCGTATGTGCAGATTAAATACGCCGGGGCGCTGGTTCTGGGTCGTTACTACAAAGATGCGACACCTGCGCAGCGTGATGCCTATTTCAAAGCCTTCGAAGAGTATCTGAAGCAAGCTTACGGCCAGGCTCTTGCCATGTATAACGGACAGTCCTACCAAATCGCCCCAGAGCAGCCGCTGGGTAATGCGACTATCATCGCGATTCGCGTCACCATCAACGATCCAAACGGTCGTCCGCCGGTACGCCTTGATTTCCAGTGGCGTAAAAACAGCCAGACCGGTAACTGGCAGGCTTACGACATGATTGCTGAAGGTGTCAGCATGATCACCACCAAGCAAAATGAGTGGAGCGATATTCTGCGTACCAAAGGTATCGACGGTTTGACAGCGCAACTGCAAACCATCTCTCGCATGCCAATTACCCTGGAAGCGAAAAAGTAATGGCGGGTGAGCTTAACTGGCAGCGTGAAGAAGCGACCTTACACCTGACGGGGGAGCTGGACAGCGACACCGTGGGGCCGTTATGGCGCCAGCGTGAGCAAATCATGGCAGGTATCAAGGCACTCGACCTTGCTGGTTTATCGCGTGTCGATACCTCAGGATTAGCGCTGTTGATTCATCTTGTTGCTTTCGCCAGACGTCAAAACGTTGAAGTGGAGCTTCAGGGAGCCAGTGATAACTTACAGACACTGACTAAACTTTATAACCTTCCAGAAGACATCCTTCCTGCATTTGCAGGCTAGTGTTTTCATAGCGTTACTATCATTGCCCCTGATCTAATGAGATCAGGGGCTTTTTGCTTATTTAAGCTCGCGCCACTTTCCTCTAAGATGTGTGGCTTGTTTCATTAACCGACGAATTATATCCCATGGAAAATCATGAAATTCAGACAGTGCTGATGAACGCACTGCCCCTCCAGGAAGTCCACGTCTCAGGCGATGGCAGCCATTTTCAGGTGATTGCGGTGGGTGAGTTATTCGCCGAGTTAAGTCGCGTGAAGAAGCAACAGACAGTTTATGCGCCATTGATGGAGCTGATTGCTGATAACCGCATTCATGCGGTTTCCATCAAGACCTACACTCCGCAAGAGTGGGATCGCGATCGTAAACTTAATGGTTTTTGAGCAATTCGCCACGGCGGGTTGTAACGACTTGAATTTAATAGAGAGCAGCTGTAATGGATAAATTTCGTGTTCAGGGGCCAACCCGACTGAGTGGTGAAGTGACGATCTCCGGGGCCAAGAATGCTGCCCTGCCGATCCTTTTTGCTGCCCTGTTGGCCGAAGAGCCAGTTGAGATTCAGAACGTTCCAAAACTGAAAGACATTGATACCACCATGAAGCTGTTAAGCCAACTGGGTACCAAAGTCGAGCGTAATGGTTCTGTGTGGATCGATGCCAGCGACGTTAACATCTTCTGTGCGCCGTATGACCTGGTGAAAACCATGCGTGCTTCTATCTGGGCACTGGGACCGTTGGTTGCACGTTTTGGCCAGGGTCAGGTTTCTTTGCCTGGCGGCTGTGCAATCGGTGCACGTCCTGTCGACCTGCATATTTCTGGCCTTGAGCAACTGGGTGCTGAAATTAAACTGGAAGAAGGCTACGTTAAAGCTTCTGTTCAGGGGCGTCTGAAAGGTGCACACATCGTGATGGACAAAGTGAGCGTAGGCGCCACTGTCACCATCATGAGTGCTGCAACGCTTGCTACAGGCACCACTATCATTGAAAACGCAGCCCGTGAGCCGGAAATCGTTGATACAGCGAACTTCCTGAACACATTAGGTGCGAAAATCACCGGTGCTGGTACCGATCGTATTACCATCCAGGGTGTTGAACGCCTCGGTGGCGGAGTTTACCGCGTTGTGCCTGACCGTATCGAAACCGGGACTTTCCTGGTTGCTGCGGCGATTTCAGGTGGCAAAATTGTTTGCCGCAACGCTCAACCAGACACACTGGATGCTGTGCTGGCGAAGCTGCGCGAAGCGGGTGCAGATATCGAAGTTGGTGCTGACTGGGTTAGCCTGGATATGCATGGTAAGCGCCCTAAAGGTGTCACCGTGCGTACTGCTCCGCACCCAGGTTTCCCGACTGATATGCAAGCACAGTTCACGCTGTTGAACCTGGTTGCTGAAGGTACGGGTGTTATCACTGAAACCATTTTTGAAAATCGCTTCATGCACGTCCCAGAACTGATTCGTATGGGCGCACATGCTGAGATTGAAAGTAATACGGTGATTTGCCACGGCGTTGAAAAACTGTCTGGTGCGCAAGTGATGGCAACCGATCTGCGTGCATCTGCGAGCCTGGTGCTGGCGGGTTGTATTGCTGAAGGGACGACAGTCGTTGACCGTATTTATCACATTGATCGCGGCTACGAGCGCATTGAAGATAAACTTCAGGCGCTGGGTGCGAAGATTGAGCGTGTGAAAGGTAGCGGCGGCGAATAATTTTCGCTGTTAAAAGAGAAAACCGGGCATGCCCGGTTTTTTTTATCGCCTACGCATCAATTTCTCACGATTAATAAACTGATTAGTGTGCGGATCATAGTAGCGCGAAGGCCAAATCATCCACGGCGAAATATCCAGTGCCTGCGCGATAATCAATTCACCCTTTGGCCATGGACGCGTTAATGCGTTAGCCAGAGTCGATGAACTCAACCCCGCTTTTCGTGATTCTGCCGCCAGTGATGTTCCCCGTTTACGTAACCCTGCGATGATATCTGCTGGGTGCCAGTCAGAATTTTTACTTTCCATGTTTCTCCCTGTAACCGCTTAATTTTACCGGTTTAATCAAGGGAATTTATAGCATAGTGACAATTCAAAAGATTCCAATAATTTCGTGAAAAATCAAATCTGTGTTTTTCTACACAAAGTGAATGAAAACCAATGAAAAAATCGTGGAGTGAAGAGATATAGAGGAGAGGTGAAATGAATTTATTGGAAACTTAGCGCGCCTTTTGCGGCGCGCTAAATAGTTTAGCGATCGCGCTGAACCGCCATATGAGCAAGAGCAATCAACGCCTGTTTGTGTTCGCTTTCTGGCAGGATTTCGAGGGCAGTTACTGCTTTATCCGCTTCCTGTTCTGCGCGTAATTGAGTCCATTCCAGAGAGCCACAAGCCGCCATCGCATCCAGAACAGGTTGCAGCAAATGACGCCCGTTACCTTGTTCAATGGCTTCACGAATCATTTTTTCTTGCTCTGGCGTGCCGTTACGCATTGCGTGCAGGAGCGGGAGAGTAGGCTTGCCTTCGTTTAGGTCATCACCGACGTTCTTGCCCAGCGTTTGCCCGTCAGCACTGTAATCCAGCAGGTCATCAATGAGCTGGAAAGCGGTACCCAAATAGCGGCCATAATCCTGAAGCGCTTTTTCTTGCTCTAAAGTGGCATCAGCTAAAATACCGGAGCATTGGGCGGCAGCTTCAAATAACCGGGCTGTTTTGCTGTAGATAACCCGCATGTAGCTTTCTTCGGTGATATCCGGGTCATTGCAGTTCATCAATTGCAGAACTTCACCTTCAGCAATCACATTTACCGCTTCGGACATGACTTCCAGCACTTTGAGTGAACCGAGTTGAGTCATCATCTGGAAAGCGCGGGTGTAAATAAAATCGCCGACCAGAACACTGGCCGCATTGCCGAAAGCCGCGTTGGCTGTGGCCTTGCCACGACGCATATCCGACTCATCTACTACGTCATCATGTAATAACGTCGCCGTGTGAATAAATTCGATGAGTGCTGCAATATTGACATGCGCATTGCCCTGATAACCGAGCGCACGAGCAGCCAGAACAGCAATCATCGGGCGGATACGCTTACCACCGCCACTGACGATGTAATACCCTAACTGATTGATCAATTGGACATCTGAATTCAACTGTTCAAGGATGACCGCATTGACGCCCGCCATATCTTGCGCGGTTAACTCATTAATTTTTTCTAAATTCATCGCAAAATTCTGGCATAAAGTCCTGTTTACCACATGTCTATACGAAATCACGTGAGGGTAGAGGAGTAATAATGTAGTACAGATTGTACTGAAAAAACGAGGCAGATAAACGGCTGGTGTGATGTTGCGTTTTTTTTCTACTCTGTTTCATGACAGGGCTTGTCAAAGGCTCTCGTTTTGCGTAATATTCGCGCCCTATTGTGAATATTTATAGCGCCACCTGAAACATACGTAAGGTGCGTGCGGAAAGCGGAGTTTTATATGTACGCGGTTTTCCAAAGTGGTGGTAAACAACACCGAGTAAGCGAAGGTCAAACCATTCGCCTGGAAAAGCTGGACATCGCAACTGGCGAAGCAGTTGAGTTCGCAGAAGTTCTGATGATCGCTAATGGTGAAGAAATCAAAATCGGCGTTCCTTTCGTCGATGGCGGCGTAATCAAAGCTGAAGTTGTTGCTCATGGTCGTGGCGAGAAAATTAAGATTGTTAAGTTTCGTCGTCGTAAACACTACCGTAAGCAGCAGGGTCATCGTCAGTGGTTCACTGATGTGAAAATCACCGGCATCAGCGCTTAATACAGGGGAGCATATTAAATGGCACATAAAAAGGCTGGCGGCTCTACTCGTAACGGTCGCGATTCCGAAGCTAAACGTCTGGGCGTAAAACGTTTCGGCGGTGAAGCAGTTCTGGCAGGCAGCATTATCGTTCGTCAACGTGGTACTAAATTCCACGCTGGTACTAACGTAGGTTGCGGCAAAGATCATACTCTGTTCGCTTTGACTGACGGTAAAGTTAAGTTCGAAGTTAAAGGTCCGAAAAACCGTAAGTTCATCAGCATCGTTGCTGAATAAGTTTTTCGCGTCCCGGTAACGGATAGAAGCCCCGCAACACGTTGCGGGGCTTTTTACATTCTGCGACCGGTAAATCAGGCAGTCGCAGGGATCACGCAATGAAACAGCAGGCAGGCATTGGCATTCTGTTGGCGCTGACTACAGCAATTTGCTGGGGAGCACTACCAATAGCAATGAAACAAGTGCTGACGGTAATGGAACCACCTACCGTGGTGTTTTATCGCTTTCTGATGGCAAGCCTGGGGCTCGGTAGCATTCTCGCGATTCGCGGAAAATTGCCACCTTTACGCCTGTTCCGAAAACCACGTTGGTTAGCTTTGCTCGCCATTGCGACCGGTGGATTGTTCGGTAACTTTTTGCTGTTTAGTTCTTCGTTGCAGTACCTGAGTCCAACGGCGTCTCAGGTCATTGGCCAGCTTTCCCCGGTGGGAATGATGGTGGCAAGTGTGGTTGTGCTCAAAGAGAAGATGCGCGGCACGCAAGTCATCGGAGCCATAATGTTACTTTGCGGGTTGGTGATGTTCTTTAACACCAGCCTGATAGAAATTTTTACCCGCCTGACTGATTACACCCTTGGGGTGATATTTGGTGTTCTGGCGGCGACAGTGTGGGTCACCTATGGCGTGGCGCAGAAGGTATTATTACGCCGCCTGGCCTCGCAACAGATCCTCTTTTTGCTGTACACTTTATGTACTCTTGCGCTTTTGCCACTGGCTCAGCTGGATAAGGTTTTCCAACTCAGTCACTGGCAACTGGCATGTTTAGTTTTCTGCGGCCTGAATACACTGGTTGGGTATGGGGCACTGGCAGAAGCAATGGCACGGTGGCAGGCGGCACAGGTTAGCGCCATTATCACGCTGACCCCGCTGTTTACTTTGTTATTTTCAGATTTATTAGCGTTAGCCTGGCCCGATTTCTTCGCCATGCCGTTACTTAACCTCGTAGGTTATACCGGCGCGTTCGTCGTGGTTGCAGGTGCAATGTATTCAGCCATTGGTCACCGTCTTTGGGGACGTTGGCGCAAAACCGAAGCTGTTCTTCCAGTACAACGTTCGGGCGAATGATTTACGGAGAAGTGAAATGAAGTTTGTTGATGAAGCAACGATCCTGGTCGTAGCAGGTGATGGCGGTAACGGCTGCGTTAGCTTCCGTCGTGAAAAATATATTCCCAGAGGTGGCCCGGACGGTGGTGATGGCGGTGATGGCGGTGATGTTTGGCTTGAGGCGGATGAAAACCTCAATACATTGATCGATTATCGCTTCGAGAAATCTTTCCGCGCTGAACGTGGTCAAAATGGTCAGAGCCGTGACTGTACCGGCAAGCGTGGTAAAGACATCACGGTTAAAGTCCCTGTCGGGACGCGTGTTATCGATCAGGGTACCGGCGAAACCATGGGTGACATGACTCAGCATGGTCAAAGGCTGATGGTCGCTAAAGGCGGTTGGCACGGTCTGGGTAACACCCGTTTCAAATCATCTGTAAACCGTACTCCACGTCAAAAGACCATGGGTACGCCAGGTGAGAAGCGTGATATCCAGCTTGAGCTGTTGCTGTTGGCTGACGTTGGCATGCTGGGTTTACCGAATGCCGGTAAATCTACCTTCATTCGCTCTGTGTCAGCAGCGAAACCAAAAGTAGCGGACTATCCGTTTACCACTTTGATTCCAAGCCTTGGCGTTGTCCGTATGGATAACGAGAAGAGCTTTGTGGTTGCCGATATTCCAGGATTGATTGAAGGTGCCGCTGAAGGCGCTGGCCTTGGTATCCGCTTCCTGAAGCACCTTGAGCGTTGTCGCGTGCTGTTGCACCTCATCGATATCGCACCAATTGATGAATCAGATCCGGTTGAGAACGCCCGTATCATCATTGGTGAGCTGGAAAAATACAGCGAGAAACTTGCTGATAAGCCACGTTGGTTAGTCTTCAACAAAGCCGATCTGATGAGCAAAGAAGATGCCGAAGCGCGCGCTAAAGAAATTGCGACCGCGATGGGCTGGGAAGACAAATACTATCTGATCTCTGCGGTAAATCGCGAAGGCGTCAACGCACTGTGCTGGGATGTAATGGACTTCATCATTGCTAACCCGAAAGTTGCCGAGCTTGAACCTGTGGCACCTGAGAAAGTTGAGTTTATGTGGGATGACTATCATCAACAGCAACTCGACGCCGTGGAAGCCGAAGAAGACGAAGACTGGGATGACGACTGGGATGAAGATGACGACGAAGGTGTCGAAATCATCTATCAGAAATAAAACGTTATCATATGAAAGGCCGGAGATTTCCGGCCTTTTTTATTGCTTGTTTTACTGGCCCTGTGAGGGGATCCAGCAGCTTGCTTGCAGACCAATACCATCGGTCCCGTTATCTAACACCAGTTCTCCATGATGGAGCTGGACGATTCGTTGGACAATGTTGAGTCCGAGCCCGCTCCCACCGTAACGTTCGTCCATTCGACGGAAGGGGTCGGTAATGGTCTGGCGATGTTTTTCATCGATACCCGGACCCTGGTCTGAAACCGTTAGCTTCGCTCCGTTATCCTGAGCGGTTAGTGATATCGAAATAGTGCTTTTATGCGGGCTATAACGAGAAGCGTTTTCCATCAGGTTACGCAACATCAGGCGCAGCAGCACGGCATCCCCCTGAACGATATTTTGGCTCTCTTGCGGCCAGACAATGGTTTGCTCACGCACGGTCACCATCTCTTCCATTTCCATCTTTAATGGTGAAATAATGTCGCGATGCCAGTTAAGCGTATCGTAATGACCACTTGCCAGCGCTTGCCCAGCGCGCGCGAGCATCAGTAATTGCTCAATGGTATGCATCAGCTGGTCTATGCGCTCCAACAGCATAGGAGCCTGCTGAACGCCGGAGTTTGCCATCAACTCGAGATGGAGCCGAATGCCCGCAAGCGGCGTACGTAATTCATGAGCGGCGTCTGCGGTAAATAAGCGTTCTTGCTGAATGGTATTGTTGAGTCGCGACAGAAGCTGGTTCAGTGAGTTGGTCACGGCCACCATTTCGTCCATATCTGAATACATGGAAAGCGGCGACAGGTTATCGGCAGACCGATTGGCAAGGCTTGTGCGCAGTTGGTTTAATGGGCGAGTTATCCAGGTAATCGCCCAGAACGAGAAGAACAGGGTGAAGCCAATCATCACCAGAGAAGGAACCAGCAGCGAGGCAATCGCTTCGCGGATCTCCTTCTCAACATGTTGATTTCGCGCTTTTGCTGATAGCGTTTCACTTACCAGAAAACTGATTTGCTCGCGGCTTTCATGCCATAACCAGATAACGCTAATGAGCTGGAAAAACAAAAGAATAAGCGCGAGGAGTACCATCAAACGCTGACGCATGCTGTTCATACGCGGCTATCCAGTCGATACCCCACGCCCCGAACAGTTTTGATCCTGTCTTTACCTAATTTGCGTCTCAGATTATGGATATGAACCTCAAGCGTATTTGAACCCGGATCGTCCTGCCAGCTATAGATATCCTGTTGCAACGTTTCACGATGCACCGTCTGTCCGATACGCATCATCAAACGTGTAAGTAATGCGAACTCTTTTGGCGTGATTTCAACCGGCTGATCTTGCAAGAGAACCTGCTGAGTTTGCAGGTTGAGCGTCAGGTCATCATGCTGAAGAAGATTATCGCTTTGCCCCTGATAACGACGAATCAGAGCCCGGGTACGAGCTTGCAGTTCCGCAAGCGCAAACGGTTTGACCAGATAGTCATCTGCGCCTGAGTCCAGGACATTGACGCGATCTTCGAGCGCATCACGAGCCGTCAGTATCAGCACCGGGGTGCTGATACTGCGACGTCGCCATTGCCTTAATAGCGTGGAGCCATCTTTATCTGGCAGGCCAAGATCGAGAATGATCATGCCGTATTCGCCACTTTCAATCAGCGCATCAGCTTCGGCGGCAGTCGTTGCACAATCAAGCGCATAACCTTCGCCGTTCATAGCCAGAACCAGGCCTTCACGTAACAATAAATCGTCTTCAACAATCAGTAGTTTCATAACTCAATTATTCTGGTAGATATCCTTATAGAGACGGCTTTCGAAGCGCACTAATGGGATACGACGGTTACGTTGGTCGGCAGGCTCCACAGCATAGCCTGACAAATATTGCACAAAGGCCATTCTTTGACCGCTGGCGGTGGTAATAAATCCAGCAAGGTTATAAACACCTTGCAGTGAACCGGTCTTCGCAGAAACTTTGCCATCAACACCGGCCTGATGCAGACCAGCACGATACTGTAACGAGCCGTCATAACCCGCTAACGGTAGCATCGAGATGAAGTTAAGCTCGCTGTCATTCTGGGCGATGTATTGCAGCACTTGCATCATGGTCGCGGGGGAGATGAGATTGTGACGCGACAACCCGGAACCATCGACCACGATGCTGTTACCTAAATCAACATTCGCTTTCTGCCGAAGAATTTGTCGAACCGCATCTGCTCCGGAACGCCAGGTTCCTGGCACACCAAAGCGGTTATGGCCGATAGTACGAAAAACAGTATCGGCTATCATGTTGTCCGATTTCTTGAGCATAATCTTCAACAAATCGTGCAGCGGAGCGGATTGCTTACTGGCAATCACCGTGCCTGGGGTATTGGTTAGCGTTTGGCGTAACAGGGTGCCGCTATAACTGATGCCCGCTTCTTTAAGCTCAGCTTTCACAATCGCACCGGCATAACTTGCGCCATCTTGTATCGCAAATGCCAGGGGGAGAGGGTCCGCTCGTTGAGTCATACAACCGGTTAGCGTAAAGCGATTTAAATCACCCGGGACGACATCCAGCTCGCAATATTGTGCATCTGGAGAACCTTTTGCGAGCGTACGTACCTGGCTGAACATCACTACCGGGTAGTAAGAGGCGATGCGAATAAACGCTAAATCATCAGCTTTTGGCGCGCTGTAGAGTGAAATCGAGAAACAGTTTCGGTCGACGATGGCGGCAGCTGGCGGAGCGCTAAAACACTGCGTCATATCATTCCATGGCCATCCCGGTGCTTTGTCATGGCTGGCGAAAACTGACGTATCGATCAGCACATTGCCCTGAATTTGTTGCACGCCTGATTTTTTCAGAACAGCCACCATATTGCGAATATCCTGACGTTTTAGCGTGGGATCACCGCCAAATCGCGCAATAAGGTCCCCTTGCAAGACGCCATTACTGACTTGAGCATGGCTTTCGAGGGTGGTCGTAAACCTGAAATCGGGTCCTAGCTGCAGGAGTGCTGCCAGAGCCGTGATGACCTTTTGGGTACTCGCAGGCAGCGCCATCTGTTGACTGTGATAGTCAATAGAAGGAGCGGGCGCACCCACTTTTTGCACCATCAAAGCCAGATTCGCACCAGCGGGCAATTGGGAGGTATAGTCTTCTACGTTGGCAGCCTGGACGCTTAACACCACAGCACTGGTCAATCCAATGACAAATCTAAAAAATCGCATAATCTCGCGGTAACAACCTGGAAACGTGCCGTCATACTACGGTGCATCGCGGTGCAAAGTAAACGATGACCCTCAGTGAACTCCAGGGTAAAATGCAGGTCAATTTGGAAACCGTTCCTGGCCTGGTGCTTTGCGCCGGGTCAGTTTTTATTTTGCTTAGTGCCAGGGGTTTGCCTTATTTATGCAAACCAGGCTCCGGATTCAGAAGTGCTGCAGGGCAGTTCTGAACAGGAAAGTTTTGAAGAGGTATAACAATGCAACCTATTCCGATGACCCTACGTGGCGCAGAAAGATTACGTGAAGAGCTGGATTTCCTGAAGTCCGTGCGCCGCCCACAGATTATTGCCGCGATTGCGGATGCCCGCGAACACGGCGACTTAAAAGAAAATGCTGAATATCATGCTGCGCGTGAGCAACAGGGTTTTTGTGAAGGTCGTATCCAGGATATCGAAGCTAAGCTGTCAAACGCTCAAGTTATCGATATCTCAAAAATGCCAAATAACGGCCGTGTGATTTTTGGGGCGAGCGTGACGGTTTTGAATCTGGATAACGACGAAGAGCAGACTTATCGCATTGTTGGCGATGATGAAGCTGATTTTAAACAGAATCTAATTTCTGTGAATTCACCTATCGCTCGTGGTCTTGTGGGTAAAGAGCAAGATGATGTTGTGGTTATCCGCACGCCGGGTGGCGATGTTGAGTTCGAAATTGTAAAAGTGGAATATTTATAATTTCTGCTACGCTTTTTTATAGCGTGGCGTATTGTAAAGAAAGGAAAAAGGCCGCATCGCGGCCTTTTATCAACTAACAGAGCGTGGCATTTTGCACACTCTCTGCTTATTTTGGCAGAGAAATCTTGCGCTCTTTAGACGGGCGATAGAGCACCAGCGTTTTACCGATAACCTGTACATTACAGGCGCCGGTTTCACGCACGATGGCATCTACAATCAAGGTTTTAGTTTCGCGATCTTCCGTTGCGATTTTCACCTTGATTAACTCATGATGTTCAAGCGCTTGTTCAATCTCGGCCAGTACCCCTTCGGTCAAACCGTTGTTGCCAAGCATGACTACAGGCTTGAGCGGATGAGCAAGACCTTTCAGGTGCTGTTTTTGTTTAGTACTCAGATTCATCGTATTTTTTGCTTACTTTGGGATTGAAAACGGTTCATTCTACCGCCATCTCTACTGTATCGCCAAATCGGTTGTGCTGAGAACTCTACAGCCTGCTATTCACGATGAACAAAGTTGGAATTTGAGATGACAGGTAAAAAGCGTTCTGCCAGCTCCAGTCGCTGGCTGCAGGAACACTTTAGCGATAAATATGTTATTCAGGCACAGAAAAAGGGGTTACGTTCCCGTGCCTGGTTTAAACTTGATGAAATACAGCAAAGTGACAAACTTTTTAAGCCAGGAATGACGATTGTTGATCTTGGTGCTGCTCCCGGAGGTTGGTCACAATATGTCGTGACTCAGATCGGGAATCAGGGGCGAATCATTGCTTGCGATCTTTTACCAATGGATCCTATCGTTGGTGTTGATTTCCTTCAGGGTGATTTTCGTGATGAACTAGTCGTGAAAGCTCTGTTGGATCGTGTTGGTGACAGTAAAGTTCAGGTTGTCATGTCAGATATGGCTCCAAATATGAGCGGGACACCGGCAGTAGATATTCCTCGGGCTATGTATTTAGTAGAACTGGCACTGGAAATGTGTCGTGACGTTCTGGCCCCAGGCGGTAGTTTTTTAGTGAAAGTGTTTCAGGGCGAAGGTTTCGATGAATACCTGCGAGAAATTCGCTCCCTGTTTACGACAGTTAAAGTTCGTAAACCGGACTCTTCTCGTGCCCGCTCACGTGAAGTGTACATTGTAGCGACAGGGCGAAAACTATAGTACCCTGACGCTGTTTGTTAACACAGTTGTAATATGAGGTTAATCCCTTGAGTGACATGGCGAAAAACCTAATACTCTGGCTGGTCATCGCGGTTGTGCTGATGTCTGTGTTCCAGAGCTTTGGGCCCAGCGAGTCAAATGGCCGTAGGGTGGATTACTCCACTTTCCTGTCTGAAGTAAATCAGGACCAGGTACGCGAAGCGCGTATTAACGGACGTGAAATCAACGTTACCAAGAAAGATAGTAACCGATACACGACTTACATCCCCGTTAACGATCCTAAACTGCTCGATAACCTGCTGACCAAAAATGTGAAAGTAGTAGGCGAACCGCCTGAAGAGCCAAGCTTGCTGGCTTCTATTTTCATATCCTGGTTCCCAATGCTATTGCTAATTGGGGTCTGGATCTTCTTTATGCGTCAAATGCAGGGCGGCGGTGGCAAAGGTGCCATGTCGTTTGGTAAGAGCAAGGCGCGTATGCTCACCGAAGACCAAATTAAGACCACTTTTGCTGACGTCGCAGGTTGTGATGAAGCAAAAGAAGAGGTTGCTGAACTGGTTGAGTACCTCCGTGAGCCAAGCCGCTTCCAGAAACTGGGCGGTAAAATCCCGAAAGGCGTACTGATGGTAGGCCCTCCAGGGACGGGTAAAACCCTGCTGGCTAAAGCCATCGCGGGCGAAGCGAAAGTACCGTTCTTTACTATTTCCGGTTCTGACTTCGTTGAAATGTTCGTGGGCGTGGGTGCATCCCGTGTTCGTGACATGTTCGAGCAAGCCAAGAAAGCAGCACCTTGCATCATCTTCATCGATGAAATCGATGCCGTTGGCCGTCAGCGTGGTGCAGGTCTGGGCGGTGGTCACGATGAACGTGAACAGACACTGAACCAGATGCTGGTTGAAATGGATGGTTTCGAAGGTAACGAAGGTATTATCGTTATCGCCGCTACAAACCGTCCAGACGTACTTGACCCAGCATTGCTGCGTCCAGGTCGTTTTGACCGTCAAGTTGTTGTTGGCCTGCCAGATGTGCGTGGCCGCGAACAAATTTTGAAAGTCCACATGCGCCGTGTACCGTTGTCTCCAGACATCGATGCAGCAATCATTGCACGTGGTACGCCAGGCTTCTCAGGTGCTGACCTCGCAAACCTGGTCAACGAAGCGGCTCTGTTTGCTGCCCGTGGAAATAAACGTGTCGTTTCGATGGTTGAATTCGAAAAAGCGAAAGACAAAATCATGATGGGTGCGGAACGTCGCTCTATGGTGATGACGGAAGCGCAAAAAGAATCCACCGCATACCATGAAGCAGGTCACGCGATTATCGGTCGCCTGGTTCCTGAGCATGATCCGGTACATAAAGTGACAATCATTCCGCGTGGTCGTGCGCTGGGTGTGACGTTCTTCCTGCCGGAAGGTGATGCGATCAGTGCAAGCCGTCAGAAACTGGAAAGCCAGATTTCTACGCTGTACGGTGGTCGTCTTGCTGAAGAGATTATTTACGGCGCGGAACATGTTTCTACTGGTGCGTCTAACGACATCAAAGTAGCGACATCTATCGCTCGTAACATGGTTACCCAATGGGGCTTCTCTGAGAAACTCGGTCCGTTGCTGTATGCGGAAGAAGAAGGCGAAGTGTTCCTGGGTCGTTCCGTGGCGAAAGCAAAACATATGTCCGATGAAACTGCACGTATCATCGATCAGGAAGTTAAGCTGTTGATTGAGCGTAACTACGCTCGTGCTCGCCAGTTGCTGAATGAAAATATGGATATTCTCCACACCATGAAAGACGCACTGATGAAGTATGAAACTATCGATGCGCCTCAGATTGATGACCTGATGAATCGCCGCGATGTGCGTCCGCCAGCAGGTTGGGAAGATTCAAACAACGGCAACAACAATTCTGACAACAATGGTACACCACGTGCACCGCGTCCGGTCGATGAACCGCGTACGCCGAATCCTGGTAATACAATGTCAGAGCAGTTGGGCGACAAATAAGTCGTAGCTGCCGGATGTTAATGCAGTAATGTATTAAACCCTGGGCTTGTCCCGGGGTTTTTTTTATTTTGGGTATAGCCTAGTTAATACAAGGGAATCTCGATGAAACTCACAGCCCAGGGCACCACGCTTGATCTTTCACATCCGCATATCATGGGGATTTTGAATGTCACGCCAGACTCATTTTCCGACGGTGGACAGCACAATTCATTAGTGGAAGCCGTTAAACACGCTAATTTAATGATCAACGCAGGCGCGACGATTATTGATATTGGTGGTGAGTCGACGCGCCCTGGTGCAGCTGAAGTGAGCGTCGACGAGGAGTTATCACGGGTTATTCCTGCAGTAGAGGCCATAGCACAACGTTTTGAAGTCTGGATCTCGGTGGATACTTCAAAGCCAGAAGTGATTCGTGAGTCGGCACGTGTTGGCGCACATATTATCAATGATATTCGTTCACTGCAGGAGCCTGGTGCTCTTGAAGCTGCAGCAGAGACCGGTTTGCCGGTTTGCCTGATGCATATGCAGGGTGAACCAAAGAATATGCAGCAGGCACCGCACTATGACGATGTCTTTGCCGATGTTAATCGCTTCTTTATCGACCAAATTGCCCGCTGTGATGCGGCCGGAATCTCAAAAGAAAAATTGTTGCTCGACCCAGGCTTCGGTTTCGGTAAAAATCTGACACATAATTACCAACTATTAGCCCGACTATCCGAACTTCACCACTTTGGTTTACCGTTGTTGGTGGGGATGTCGCGTAAATCAATGGTTGGCCAACTGCTAAACGTCGGGCCTGACCAACGTCTGAGTGGCAGTCTTGCATGTGCGGTCATCGCGGCAATGCAGGGGGCTAATATCATTCGAGTTCACGATGTGAAAGAGTCAGTCGAAGCGATGCGCGTGGTGGAAGCCACACTTTCAGCGAAGGAAAAAAAACGCTATGAGTAACCGTAAATATTTTGGCACCGATGGCATTCGCGGTCGTGTAGGCGATTCCCCAATTACTCCTGACTTCGTGCTTAAATTAGGCTGGGCTGCGGGTAAAGTGTTAGCGCGCCATGGCTCACGTAAAATTATTATCGGCAAAGACACCCGTATTTCAGGCTATATGCTGGAGTCTGCGTTAGAAGCAGGCCTGGCAGCTGCTGGTTTGTCTGCTTCATTCACAGGCCCTATGCCAACACCTGCGGTTGCTTATCTGACTCGTGCATTCCGTGCAGAAGCAGGGATTGTTATCTCGGCATCTCATAACCCTTTCTATGACAACGGGATTAAATTCTTCTCCATCGACGGTACAAAATTGCCAGATGATGTTGAAGAAGCCATTGAAGCGGAAATGGAAAAAGAAATCACGTGTGTGGATTCTGCCGAGTTGGGTAAGGCCAGCCGTATCGTTGATGCTGCGGGTCGTTATATCGAATTTTGTAAAGGCACTTTCCCGAACGAGCTCAGCCTTAATGGCCTAAAAATTGTCGTCGATTGTGCTAACGGTGCAACCTACCACATTGCGCCAAATGTACTGCGCGAATTAGGGGCCACTGTTATTCCGGTTGGTTGCGAACCAAATGGCGTTAACATCAACGAAAAATGCGGTGCAACTGACGTGCGCATGCTTCAGGAACGCGTGCTGGCTGAAAAAGCAGATATTGGTATCGCACTGGACGGTGATGGTGACCGTGTCATCATGGTGGATAATCTGGGCCATAAAGTTGATGGCGACCAAATCCTCTACATCATCGCGCGGGAAGGTTTACGTCAGGGGCAATTGCGCGGTGGTGCGGTAGGCACGCTGATGAGCAATATGGGTCTGGAGCTGGCATTGAAGCAGTTAGGTATCCCGTTTGCGCGAGCAAAAGTGGGCGACCGATATGTGCTGGAAAAACTGCAGGAGAAAGGCTGGAGAATTGGTGCTGAAAACTCAGGCCACGTGATCCTGCTGGACAAAACAACTACCGGTGACGGCATCGTTGCAGGTTTGCAAGTACTTACCGCGATGGTGCGTAACCACATGAGCCTGCACGATTTGTGTAGTGGAATGAAATTATTCCCTCAGATTCTGGTTAACGTGCGCTTTACTGCGGGCAGCGGTGATCCGCTTGAACATGACACAGTGAAGAAAGTTACTGCAGAAGTGGAAGAAGCGCTGGGTAACCGTGGTCGCGTGTTACTGCGTAAATCAGGTACCGAGCCATTAATTCGCGTAATGGTTGAAGGCGAAGACGAAGCACTGGTTATTGAATATGCAAATCGCATTGCTGATGCAGTAAAAGCGGTTTAAAGCATTTGCGTATAAGTTGAGTGAAAAGGCGGCGTTTGTCGCCTTATTTCTAAACAAAAGCTCGTGTGTTGCTGTTTTTTTCCGCAGTCAGCGAAATGTGAATAAATTGCCCTTGCGCCACACTCTGGCTTTGGTTAGTATTCTCACCCGCTTCAGTGGGTAAACTTAAACGTATCCGCTTGACTGGTTTGAAGCTTTGGTATGCGGTAATACCGCAAGGAACAGGTTGATTATGTACGAAGCTCTTTTAGTTGTTTTCCTTATTGTAGCGTTAGGCCTTGTAGGTCTTATCATGCTGCAGCAAGGTAAAGGCGCTGATATGGGAGCCTCCTTCGGAGCAGGCGCTTCCGCTACACTGTTTGGTTCAAGTGGTTCAGGTAATTTCATGACCCGCATGACTGCTGTGTTAGCAACGCTGTTCTTTATCATCAGCCTGGTACTGGGTAACCTCAATACCAACAAAACCGATAAAGGAAGTGTGTGGGATAATTTAACTCAGCCTACAAAAACTGAGTCACAGCCAGCGGCACCTACCAAGCCGAGCAGCGATATCCCGCAGTAAAGTAGTAAGCTTCAGTACGGTGAGAAGTGATTACCGTACACAGAGTGCCGAGGTGGTGGAATTGGTAGACACGCTACCTTGAGGTGGTAGTGCCCGATTGGGCTTACGGGTTCAAGTCCCGTCCTCGGTACCAAAATATCTGCATTTCTTGCATTATATGCAATATCGGCGTAATATTTGCCACGTTTTCGGACGCGGGGTGGAGCAGCCTGGTAGCTCGTCGGGCTCATAACCCGAAGGTCGTCAGTTCAAATCTGGCCCCCGCAACCACTTTCCCTGAGAGTTCTTTTTCAAATATACTGTGAACACCAGTTGGTGCCTCGCGAAGAATTTAGAAAAAAATTCTCCTGGTTGGTGTCCGGGCCGCAATCGCGGTGTACAGGTTCAGTTATATAAAGCCTCGATTTATCGGGGTTTTTTGTTATCTGACTTTAGAATAACTGGGCTATATGCCCTTTTTTTATTTCTTGGGGGTGGGCTTGTCCACATTAGAGCAAAAATTAACAGAGATGATTTCAGCACCGGTCGAGGCGCTGGGCTATGAATTGGTAGGAATCGAATTTGTTCGAGGTCGCCAATCTACGCTGCGCATCTATATTGATAGTGAAGATGGCATCAATGTTGATGATTGTGCTGATGTCAGTCACCAGGTAAGTGCAGTACTGGATGTCGAAGACCCTATCACTGTGGCTTACAACCTGGAAGTTTCCTCACCAGGCCTTGATCGCCCAATGTTCTCAGCAGAGCACTACGTTCGCTTTACTGGCGAAGAAGTGAGCATTGTGTTGCGCATGGCCGTGCAAAACCGTCGTAAATGGCAGGGTATTATTAAAGCCGTAGAAGGTGAGATGATCACGGTCACGGTGGAAGGCAAAGATGAAGTGTTCGCGCTGAGCAACATCCAGAAAGCGAACCTGGTACCCCACTTTTAATAGTTTGGATTGAGGTGAAAACCCAGGATGAACAAAGAAATTTTGGCTGTTGTAGAAGCAGTTTCCAACGAAAAATCATTGCCGCGTGAGAAGATTTTTGAAGCGCTGGAAAGTGCACTTGCAACAGCGACCAAGAAAAAATACGAACAAGAGATTGATGTTCGCGTCAGCATCGATCGTAAAAGTGGTGACTTTGATACTTTCCGCCGCTGGGTTATCGTAGAAGAAGTGACCCAACCAACGCGTGAAATCACCCTTGATGCTGCACAATTCGAAGACCCAGCGCTGAATGTTGGCGAATACGTTGAAGATCAAATCGAATCTGTGACTTTCGACCGAATCACCACCCAGACTGCAAAACAGGTTATCGTACAAAAAGTACGTGAAGCTGAACGTGCGATGGTTGTTGATCAGTTCCGTGAACACGAAGGTGAGATCATCACCGGTGTTGTTAAGAAAGTTAACCGCGAAAATATTTCTTTGGATCTCGGTAGCAACGCTGAAGCGGTTATTTTGCGTGAAGACATGCTTCCACGTGAAAACTTCCGCCCAGGTGACCGTATCCGCGGTGTGCTTTATGCTGTGCGTCCGGAAGCTCGTGGAGCTCAACTGTTTGTTAGCCGTTCCAAGCCTGAAATGCTGATCGAACTGTTCCGCATTGAAGTGCCGGAAATTGGCGAAGAAGTTATTGAAATCAAAGCCGCTGCTCGTGATCCTGGTTCTCGCGCGAAAATCGCCGTGAAAACCAACGATAAGCGTATCGACCCAGTAGGTGCTTGTGTTGGCATGCGCGGTGCGCGTGTTCAGGCAGTTTCTACAGAATTGGGTGGTGAGCGTATTGATATCGTGCTGTGGGACGATAACCCGGCACAATTCGTTATCAACGCTATGGCACCGGCTGACGTGGCTTCCATTGTTGTCGATGAAGACAAACATACAATGGATATCGCGGTAGAGGCAGGCAATCTGGCACAAGCTATCGGTCGTAACGGTCAGAACGTACGTCTGGCAGCACAACTGAGCGGCTGGGAACTCAACGTAATGACTGTTGATGACCTGCAAGCCAAGCATCAGGCTGAAGCACATGCGGCCATTGATACCTTTACCAAATACCTCGAGATCGACGAGGATTTCGCCACTGTATTGGTAGAAGAAGGTTTCTCCACTCTCGAAGAACTGGCATACGTGCCGATGAAAGAGCTGCTGGAAATTGATGGCCTTGATGAAGATACAGTGGAAGCATTACGTGATCGCGCCAAAAACGCCCTCACCACACTGGCATTGGCGCAGGAAGAAAGCCTGGGCGATAACAAACCTCAAGAGGATCTGCTGAACCTCGAAGGTATGGATCGCAATCTGGCCTTTAAACTCGCTTCGCGCGGTGTAAGCTCGCTTGAAGACCTGGCTGAGCAAGGTGTTGACGATCTGTCAGATATTGAAGGTTTAACCAACGAGAAGGCCGGTGAATTGATCATGGCTGCTCGCAATATCTGCTGGTTTGGTGGCGAAGCGTAATAAACTGTAGCAGGAAGGAACAGCATGACAGATGTAACCGTAAAAGCGCTGGCCGCAGAGATTCAGACCTCCGTGGACCGCCTGGTACAGCAATTTGCTGATGCAGGGATCCCTAAGGCTGCTGATGATTCTGTCTCGGCCCAGGAAAAACAAACATTGCTGGCGCACCTGAACCGTGAACATGGTTCTGCGCCAGATAAGTTGACATTACAGCGCAAAACGCGCAGTACTTTAAACATTCCAGGTACCGGTGGGAAAAGTAAATCGGTACAAATCGAAGTCCGCAAGAAGCGCACCTTTGTGAAACGTGATCCGCAAGAGACCGAACGTCTTGCCGCGGAAGAACAGGCGCAGCGTGAAGCGGAAGAGCAAGCCCAACGTGAGGCGCAGGAAGCTGCCAATCGTCAGGCGCAAGAAAAAGCTAAACGTGAAGCTGAAGAGAAAGCTAAGCGTGAAGCCGCTGATAAAGCGAAACGTGAAGCTGCGGAAAAAGACAAAGTGAGCAATCAACAAGACGATATGACGAAAAGCGCACAGGCCGACAAAGCCCGCCGCGAAGCAGAAGCTGCAGAGCTTAAGCGTAAAGCGGAAGAAGAAGCCCGTCGCAAATTAGAAGAAGACGCCCGTCGTGTAGCGGAAGAAGCCCGTAAAATGGCTGAAGCTAACGCAGGTGTGTGGACGGAAGAAGAGAAAGTGGAAGACGATAAATCAGATTACCATGTCACCACCTCTCAGCATGCGCGCCAGGCTGAAGACGAAAACGACCGCGAAGTTGAAGCAGGCCGTACTCGTGCTCGCACTGCGACAACTAAAGCACCGCGCCAGAAGAAAGGCGGAAAACACGGCGAGTCAAAAGCTGACCGTGAAGAAGCTCGTGCTGCGGTTCGTGGTGGTAAAGGCAAGCGTAAACCAAGTTCATTGCAGCAAGGCTTCAACAAGCCTGCTCAGGCAGTTAACCGTGACGTCGTCATCGGCGAAACCGTAACTGTTGCAGAACTGGCAAATAAAATGGCTGTTAAAGGCTCTCAGGTCATTAAAGCGATGATGAAACTGGGTGCAATGGCAACCATAAACCAGGTCATCGACCAGGAAACCGCACAGCTGGTTGCCGAAGAGATGGGCCACAAAGTTATCCTGCGTCGTGAAAACGAGCTGGAAGAAGCGCTGATGAGCGATCGTGATACTGATGCAGTTGCAGAATCACGTGCGCCGGTTGTTACCATCATGGGTCACGTTGACCACGGTAAAACCTCTCTGCTTGACTACATTCGTTCTACTAAAGTTGCGTCCGGCGAAGCGGGTGGTATTACCCAGCATATCGGTGCATACCACGTAGAAACAGACAACGGCATGATCACCTTCCTGGATACCCCAGGCCACGCAGCGTTTACGTCTATGCGTGCTCGTGGTGCTCAGGCAACGGATATCGTTGTTCTGGTTGTTGCTGCTGACGATGGCGTAATGCCACAAACTATTGAAGCAATCCAGCACGCGAAAGCGGCGCAGGTGCCAGTAGTTGTTGCAGTGAACAAAATCGATAAACCAGAAGCTGATCCAGACCGCGTTAAGCAAGAGCTGTCTCAGTACGGCATCATGCCAGAAGAGTGGGGCGGTGAAAGTCAGTTCGTACACGTATCTGCTAAAGCGGGCACGGGTATCGACGAACTGCTGGACGCAATCCTGCTGCAAGCTGAAGTTCTCGAACTGAAAGCAATGCGTGATGGTATGGCAAGTGGTGTGGTTATCGAATCCTTCCTGGATAAAGGTCGTGGTCCGGTAGCAACTGTTCTGGTTCGTGAAGGTTCTCTGAACAAAGGCGACATCGTTCTGTGTGGCTTTGAATATGGCCGTGTTCGTGCAATGCGTGACGAAATGGGTCGTGAAGTTGCTGAAGCGGGTCCGTCTATCCCTGTTGAAATCCTGGGCCTGTCCGGTGTGCCGGCAGCGGGTGATGAAGTAACAGTGGTTCGTGACGAGAAGAAAGCTCGCGAAGTTGCTCTGTATCGTCAGGGTAAATTCCGTGAAGTTAAACTGGCTCGCCAGCAGAAATCTAAACTGGAAAACATGTTCGCCAACATGACCGAAGGCGAAGTGTCCGAAGTGAACATCGTGCTGAAAGCCGACGTTCAGGGTTCTGTTGAAGCGATCAGCGATTCCTTGCTGAAACTGTCTACTGATGAAGTGAAAGTTAAAATCATCGGTTCTGGTGTAGGCGGTATCACTGAGACTGACGCAACACTGGCTGCAGCGTCTAACGCTATCCTGGTTGGCTTTAACGTCCGTGCTGATGCATCTGCACGTCGCGTCATTGAGTCAGAAAGCCTGGATCTGCGTTACTACTCCGTCATCTACCATCTGATCGACGAAGTGAAAGCAGCAATGAGCGGCATGCTGTCTCCGGAACTGAAACAACAGATCCTCGGCCTGGCCGAAGTTCGCGATGTGTTCAAATCACCGAAATTTGGCGCAATCGCAGGTTGTATGGTTACCGAAGGTGTGGTTAAACGTCACAACCCAATCCGTGTACTGCGCGACAACGTGGTTATCTATGAAGGCGAGCTGGAATCCCTGCGCCGCTTCAAAGATGACGCGAACGAAGTTCGTAACGGTATGGAATGTGGTATCGGCGTGAAGAACTACAACGATGTACGTGTTGGTGACGTGATCGAAGTATTCGAAATCATCGAAATCCAGCGTACTATCGCCTGATATCAGCCGAGTACATAGCTAATATCTTTAGGGGGCCGAGCGCCCCCTGATTTTATGGAGAATTTATTATGGCGAAAGAATTTGGTCGCCCACAGCGTGTTTCCCAGGAATTGCAGAAAGAGATCGCAATCATCCTGCAGCGCGAAATTAAAGACCCGCGTTTGGGCATGATGACCACCGTATCCGGTGTCGAAGTGTCACGCGATCTGGCTTATGCCAAAGTGTTTGTAACGTTCCTGAACGATAAAGACGAGCAAGCCGTAAAAGAAGGCATCAAAGTTCTGCAAGATGCATCTGGCTACATTCGTTCTTTGCTGGGCAAAGCAATGCGCCTGCGTATCGTGCCTGAACTGACTTTCTTCTACGACAACTCGTTGGTTGAAGGCATGCGCATGTCGAATCTGGTTTCCAACGTCATCAGAAACGATGATGAGCGTCGTGTAAACGATACGGATGACAGCAAGGAGGATTAATGAGTCGTCCTCGTCGTCGTGGTCGTGATATCCACGGAGTATTGTTGTTAGATAAACCTCAAGGCTTATCTTCTAACGATGCGTTGCAGAAAGTTAAGCGTATTTATAACGCTAACCGTGCCGGTCATACCGGAGCGCTTGACCCGCTTGCAACGGGAATGCTGCCGATTTGTCTCGGTGAAGCGACGAAATTCTCGCGCTACTTGTTGGACTCCGATAAGCGTTACCGTGTAATTGCCCGCCTGGGGCAACGTACTGATACCTCTGATGCTGATGGCACCGTGGTTCAGGAACGTCCGGTCACCTTTACCGATCAAGAACTGGCAATTGCGCTAGAGAGTTTTCGTGGTGAAACTCAGCAAATCCCATCGATGTACTCCGCACTGAAATACCAGGGCAAGCCGCTTTATGAGTATGCGCGCCAGGGTATCGAAGTGCCGCGTGAAGCACGATCTATCATCGTCTACGAACTGTTGTTTATTCGCCATGAAGGCAATGAACTGGAACTGGAAATTCACTGTTCTAAAGGGACATATATTCGAACTATCACCGATGATTTGGGTGAGATGCTCGGATGTGGCGCCCACGTGACTTTCCTGCGTCGTCTGGCAGTGAGCAAGTATCCTGTCGAACGCATGGTGACCCTTGAGCAATTGAATGCATTGCTTGAGCAAGCACAAGAACAAGGTATTGAGCCTTCTGTACTGTTAGATCCCCTGCTGATGCCAATGGATAGCCCTGCTTCGGATTTCCCAATCGTGAATTTGCTACCTGCTGTTGCGGGTTACTTCAAGAATGGGCAACCGGTGCAAGTCTCTGGTAGTCCAGCAGAAGGGCTTGTTCGAGTCACCGAAGGTGATGAAGGCAAATTTATCGGTATGGCTGAAATTGATGATGAAGGACGTGTAGCGCCTCGTCGTCTGGTCGTAGAGTATCCCGTCTGACATTTGTAGTTGCCTTGCGATAACAGGTTGCTACAGGTAAAATGGCGCGGCTTAACATTCACAGCATTGTTTTACAGTGATGTGAATGTGCACTGGAGTTGCTGAATTAGAGATCGGCACTCTCTCTTTTTATCTATAATTTTGGAGTTGAAAATGTCTCTAAGCGTTGAAGCTAAAGCTAAAATCGTTTCTGAGTTTGGTCGTGGTACTAACGACAGCGGTTCTACCGAAGTTCAGGTTGCACTGCTGACTGCACAGATTAACCACCTGCAAGGTCACTTTGCAGAGCACAAAAAAGATCACCACAGCCGTCGTGGTCTGCTGCGTATGGTTTCTCAGCGTCGTAAACTGCTCGACTACCTGAAGCGTAAAGATGTAGCACGTTACACCAGCCTGATCGAGCGTCTGGGTCTGCGTCGCTAAGTCTTGCGAGTTTCAGAAAAAGGGGCCTTTTAAGGCCCCTTTTTTCAACCATATGGCAGCAATTCTATGGAAACTAATGTATTGTTGCAGGGTGTGATCTTTATTGCAGAGGTTCGCGCGGCTAATGAGAGGCTTTATCCGCAGGGGCGGGTCAGGGTTGTCATTAGTCGCGAGGATGCGATTGAGATCGGGTTAAACGTAGTGAGTGCAATCACCTGCTACCAAAGATTATTAAGGATATTATTTTGCTAAATCCGATTGTCCGTAAATTCCAGTACGGTCAACATACGGTCACTATTGAGACCGGTATGATGGCTCGCCAGGCTACCGCTGCAGTAATGGTAAGCATGGATGACACTGCTGTATTCGTGACCGTTGTTGGTCAGAAAAAAGCGAAAGCAGGTCAAGACTTCTTCCCGCTGACTGTTAACTATCAGGAGCGTACTTACGCTGCTGGTCGTATCCCAGGCAGCTTCTTCCGTCGTGAAGGCCGTCCAAGCGAAGGCGAAACACTGATTGCGCGTCTGATTGACCGTCCAGTGCGTCCGCTGTTCCCAGAAGGCTTCGTGAACGAAGTACAGGTTATCGCAACTGTTGTTTCCGTGAACCCACAAGTTCACCCAGACATCGTTGCTATGATCGGTGCTTCTGCAGCTCTGAGCCTGTCTGGTATTCCATTCAATGGCCCAATTGGTTCTGCACGTGTTGGTTATATCAATGACCAGTATGTCCTGAACCCGACTGCTGACGAACTGAAAACCAGTAAACTGGACCTCGTTGTTGCCGGTACCGAAGGTGCTGTGCTGATGGTTGAATCCGAAGCTGAACTGCTGAGCGAAGACCAGATGCTGGGTGCCGTAGTATTCGGTCACGAACAACAACAAGTTGTTATCCAGAACATCAACTCTCTGGTTGCTGAAGCTGGCAAACCACGTTGGGACTGGCAGCCAGAAGCTGCAAACGAAGCGCTGAATGCGCGTGTTGCAGCCCTTGCTGAATCTCGCTTAAGTGACGCTTACCGTATCACTGATAAGCAAGAACGTTATGCACAAGTCGACATCATCAAATCTGACGTTATCGCTGCCCTGTCAGCTGAAGACGAAACCATTGATGCTGGCGAAGTTAGCGACATTCTGCACGCTATCGAGAAAAATGTTGTTCGTAGCCGTATTCTGGCTGGTGAACTGCGTATCGATGGTCGCGAAAAAGACATGATCCGTGGTCTGGATGTGCGTACTGGCGTTCTGCCACGTACTCACGGTTCTGCACTGTTCACCCGTGGTGAAACTCAGGCGCTGGTTACAGCAACTCTGGGTACCGCTCGTGATGCACAGAACCTGGACGAGTTGATGGGCGAACGTACCGACAACTTCCTGTTCCACTACAACTTCCCTCCGTACTCAGTAGGCGAAACCGGCATGGTTGGTTCACCGAAGCGTCGTGAGATTGGTCATGGTCGTCTGGCTAAGCGTGGCGTACTGGCTGTTATGCCAGAAGCTGACCGCTTCCCGTACACCGTGCGTGTAGTGTCTGAAATCACTGAATCTAACGGTTCTTCTTCCATGGCTTCCGTATGTGGTGCTTCTTTGGCACTGATGGATGCAGGCGTGCCAATCAAAGCCGCTGTAGCCGGTATTGCGATGGGTCTGGTTAAAGAAGGCGAAAACTTTGTTGTTCTGTCTGACATTCTGGGTGACGAAGATCACTTGGGTGACATGGACTTTAAAGTTGCTGGTAGCCGTGAAGGTATCTCTGCCCTGCAGATGGATATCAAAATCGAAGGTATCACCCGCGAAATCATGCAGGTGGCTCTGAACCAGGCTAAAGGTGCGCGTCTGCACATCCTTGGCGTTATGGAACAAGCTATCAATGCACCGCGTGGCGACATCTCTGAGTTCGCCCCACGTATTCACACTATCAAAATCAACCCAGACAAGATCAAAGACGTGATCGGTAAGGGTGGTTCTGTAATTCGTGCGCTGACCGAAGAAACCGGTACGACTATTGAAATCGAAGATGACGGTACAGTGAAAATCGCTGCGACCGATGGCGACAAAGCGAAATTCGCCATTCGTCGTATCGAAGAGATCACTGCTGAAATCGAAGTTGGCCGTATCTACAACGGTAAAGTTACTCGTATCGTAGATTTCGGTGCATTCGTTGCGATTGGTGGCGGCAAAGAAGGTCTGGTTCACATTTCTCAAATCGCTGATAAGCGCGTAGAGAAAGTGACTGACTACCTGCAAATGGGTCAAGAAGTTCCAGTTAAAGTACTGGAAGTTGATCGCCAGGGCCGTGTACGTCTGAGCATCAAAGAAGCAACTGAGCAATCTTCAGCAGAAAGCGCAGCACCAGCTGCACCAGAAGCTGAGTAAGCGATACCGATTAAACTCTCCATGGTGACATGGAGAGTTATTTATTACGGGGCAGGGAGTCTCGTTTTAGAGCCGGTGGACAGGACGTCATCCATTAGTTGTCTTCGGGAGTGGGAAATGAAGCCTTTTTTGCGCTGGTGTTTCGTTGCGACAGCTCTCACGCTTGCAGGATGCAGCAACTCTGCCTGGCGTAAAAGCGAAGTCCTGGCGGTACCATTGCAGCCGACTTTGCAGCAAGAAGTCATTCTTGCACGCATGGAACAGATACTTGCCAGCCGGGCTTTAACCGATGATGAACGCGCACAGCTTTTATATGAGCGCGGAGTGTTGTATGATAGCCTCGGCTTGCGGGCTCTGGCGCGAAATGATTTTTCACAAGCGTTGGCGATCCGCCCCGATATGCCTGAAGTATTCAATTACTTAGGCATATATTTAACGCAGGCAGGCAATTTTGATGCTGCCTATGAAGCGTTTGATTCTGTACTTGAGCTTGATCCAACTTACAACTACGCGCATTTAAATCGCGGTATCGCCCTCTACTACGGTGGTCGTTATCGTTTAGCGCAAGATGATCTGCTAGCGTTTTATCAAGACGATCCCAATGATCCTTTCCGTAGTCTGTGGCTCTATCTTGCAGAAAGCAACATAGATGCAAAGCAGGCTAAAGTGGCGTTACAACAGCGCCTCGAGAAATCGGATAAAGAGCAATGGGGATGGAACATTGTCGAGTTCTACCTGGGGAACATTAACGAAGCAACGTTAATGGAACGCCTCAAGGCGGACGCAACGGATAACACCTCGCTCGCTGAGCATCTCAGTGAAACCAACTTCTATTTAGGTAAGTACTACCTAAGTCTGGGGGAAAAGGACAGCGCCACGGCACTGTTCAAGTTAGCGGTCGCTAACAACGTACACAACTACGTTGAGCATCGTTATGCATTGTTGGAATTAGCGCTCTTGGGCCAGGAGCAAGATGACCTGGCAGAATCGGACCAGCAATAGCTGACGAACATCGATCAGCCCATAAACTTTTTAATTAAAGTCATCACCTTAACGGGTGAGGGCGTTTTTGTTCGTTAATCAACCAAATTTGAGCCGGTTCACACTTTTCAATGAAAATTGCAGGTCAATTTCACGATGAGTTATGTAGACTGGCCGCCATCTACGAGGCACGTGTACTACATGACTGATATCATCGAGACTACTACTATCGAAACTACTTTTACCGATCTGGGCCTTAACGGCTCCATCCTTAAAGCTCTGAACGATCTGGGCTACGAAAAACCATCTCCTATCCAGGCAGAGTGTATTCCACAACTGCTGGCTGGCCGCGATGTACTGGGTATGGCCCAGACAGGTAGCGGCAAAACTGCAGCGTTCTCTTTACCACTGCTGCACAACCTTGATCCAGAGCTGAAAGCACCACAAATTCTGGTGCTGGCACCGACCCGCGAACTGGCGGTTCAGGTTGCTGAAGCCATGACGGATTTCTCTAAACATATGCACGGCGTAAACGTGGTTGCCCTTTACGGTGGCCAGCGTTATGACGTGCAGCTGCGCGCCCTGCGTCAGGGACCACAAATTGTTGTTGGTACCCCAGGCCGCCTGCTTGACCACTTAAAACGCGGTACCCTGAATCTGTCCAGCCTGAAAGGTCTGGTACTGGACGAAGCTGATGAAATGCTGCGTATGGGCTTCATCGAAGACGTTGAAACTATCATGGCTCAGATCCCAGAAGGTCATCAGACCGCTCTGTTCTCTGCAACTATGCCTGAAGCGATTCGTCGTATTACTCGTCGTTTCATGAAAGATCCACAGGAAGTTCGCATTCAATCTAGCGTAACGACTCGTCCGGACATCAGCCAGAGCTACTGGACTGTGCACGGTATGCGTAAGAACGAAGCGCTGGTTCGTTTCCTGGAATCTGAAGATTTTGATGCGGCGATTATTTTCGTACGTACCAAAAACGCAACTCTGGAAGTGGCTGAAGCACTCGAACAAAGCGGCTATAACAGCGCAGCTTTGAACGGTGACATGAACCAGGCACTGCGTGAGCAGACTCTGGAGCGTCTGAAAGATGGTCGTCTGGACATCCTGATTGCAACTGACGTTGCGGCCCGTGGCCTTGACGTTGAGCGTATCAGTCTGGTTGTGAACTACGACATCCCTATGGACTCCGAGTCTTATGTTCACCGTATTGGCCGTACCGGTCGTGCGGGTCGTGCTGGCCGTGCACTGCTGTTCGTTGAGAACCGCGAGCGTCGTCTGCTGCGCAACATCGAACGCACCATGAAACTGACTATTCCTGAAGTTGAACTGCCTAACCGCGAACTGCTGAGCGAGCGTCGTCTGGCTAAGTTTGCAGCTAAAGTTCAACAGCAACTGGAAAGCAGCGATCTGGATCTGTACCGTGGCCTGCTGGCAAAAATTCAGCCTAACGCTGAAGAAGAGCTGGATATGGAAACACTGGCAGCAGCACTGCTGAAAATGGCACAGGGCGAACGTCCTCTGATCCTGCCACCAGATGCACCGATGCGTCCACGTCGTGAATTCCGTGAACGTGATGAGCGTTTCGAGCGTTCAGATCGTGCTCCACGTGGCGACCGTGCACCACGCGGTGATCGTCCAGAGCGTGGCGATCGTCCGCAGCGTGATGGCGACCGTCCACAGCGTGATGGCGATGCACCACGTCGTGAACGTCGTGATGTTGGCGATATGGAACTGTATCGCATTGAAGTTGGCCGTGATGATGGTGTTGAAGTTCGTCATATCGTTGGCGCTATCGCTAACGAAGGCGACATCAGCAGCCGTTACATCGGTAACATCAAGCTGTTCGGTACCCACTCTACCATCGAGCTGCCAAAAGGCATGCCAGGTGAGATCCTGCAGCACTTTACCCGTACTCGTATTCTGAACAAACCAATGAATATGCAGTTGATGGGTGATGCGCAACCTCGTACTGACCGTGGCGGCGAACGTCGTGGCGGTGGTGCTGGTCGTGGTTTCGGTGGCGCTGGCGGTGAACGTCGTGAAGGCGGTCGTGGCCCACGTCGTGATGGTCCAGGTGCTGGTGCACCACGTAGCTTCAGCGGCGAACGTCGTGAAGGCGGACGTGGCCCACGTCGTGAAGATGGCTCAGCTCCGGCTCGTCGTCGCACTACTGAAGCATAATTGACAGAAGTTTATGCCTGCTGTTCTTCAGCAGGCAGTGATAAAAATCCTGGTTAATGCAACCGGGATTTTTTTTATCCAAATTGTACTCATGTACTGGTACAATGTTGCGCAGTAAACCTGTCGCTTCGACAGCCGTTCATTGTTTCAGGAATTCGTATGGCAACCTTATCGACCACCCACGCATCGCCTTCTATATTCGGCGGCGTCATGATTATTGGCGGCACAATTATTGGCGCAGGCATGTTTTCCCTGCCAGTGGTGATGTCTGGCGCGTGGTTTTTCTGGTCTTTAGCGGCACTGGTGGTGACCTGGTTTTGCATGCTTCACTCGGGTTTGATGATTCTGGAAGCCAACCTCAATTACCGCGTCGGCTCAAGCTTTGACACCGTGACCAAAGATTTGCTGGGCAAAGGCTGGAATCTGATTAACGGCCTTTCCATCGCATTTGTGCTCTATATCCTGACTTACGCCTATATCTCGGCAAGTGGTTCAGTGATTCATCACACGCTGGGCAAGATGTCAGTGGATTTTCCCGCGCGATTTGCCGGTCTGATTTTTGCCCTTGTCGTGGCTTTCATCGTATGGCTCAGCACCCGTGCAGTGAGTCGCATGACCACCATCGTGCTGGGTGCAAAAATCCTGACTTTCTTTATGACGTTTGGCGGATTGATGTGGCATGTCGAGCCCGCAACGTTGCTGGATAGCAACGCGATTAATCCCAGCTATCTGCCGTACTTATTTATGACGTTGCCGTTTTGCCTCGCCTCGTTTGGCTACCATGGCAACGTGCCGAGTCTGATGAAGTATTACGGCAAAGATCCCCAAACCATCAAGCGCTGCCTGCTTTGGGGGACGTTAATGGCGTTGGGGCTGTACGTCATTTGGTTGATTGGTAGCATGGGGAATATCCCGCGTAGCGACTTTATTGCTATTGCGGATAAAGGTGGAAATATTGATGTGCTGGTCGGGGCGTTGAGTGGTGTGTTAAACAGTCGCACGTTGGATTTGCTGCTGATCGTTTTCTCAAACTTTGCCGTTGCCAGCTCATTCCTCGGCGTGACGTTGGGTTTATTCGACTATCTGGCTGACTTATTCAAGTTCGATGATTCACCGCTTGGGCGCCTGAAAACGGCTCTTGTGACCTTTATTCCGCCAGTGTTGGGTGGCGTTGTCTGGCCTGATGGTTTTATTTATGCGATAGGGTTCGCGGGCCTGGCAGCCACTATTTGGGCGGCAATCGTGCCTGCGCTGCTGGCAAAAGCCTCACGTAAGAAGTTTGGTAGCCCGATTTATCGGGTGTGGGGGGGCAATAAAATGATTGTCCTGATACTTATCTTCGGTGTGACGAACGCCGCGATTCATATCCTTTCGAGCTTCGACTTACTGCCGGTCTATCATTAAATTTTTCGCCCCTCAATCGAGGGGCGAAAACGTTAACCCATCAAACTCTCATACACATCCATCGCTAAATCAAATGAATGCAGTCGAGCCTGGGTATCAAAGATCTGACCGTTAACCATAATTTCATCGGCTTGTGTTTCCCGCAGCAATGAGATCAACCCGTGGCGTACTTTCGCGGTATCGCCAACCAGCGACATGCTCAATGCCTGCTGCACTCCATACTGCTCACCCGCGCTCCAGAAGCTGTCCATGTTTTCAATCGGTGGAGGCAACTGGCCCGTTTCCCCACGACGTAATTTTGTGAAGGCTTGCTGCATCGAGGTAAACAAAAACTCGGCGTCGCGGTTGCTATCGGCGGCAATGATATTAATGCAGACCATCGCATACGGCTTTTCAAGGCGCGCAGACGGTTTGAATTGAGCACGGTAAAGTTGAAGTGCCTGGAACAACATATCGGGTGCAAAGTGAGAAGCAAAGGCAAACGGCAGCCCAAGTTGTGCCGCCAGTTGCGCGCTGTAAAGGCTTGAGCCTAACAGCCAGACTGGGATTTTGGTGTTATAACCCGGAACCGGACGCACGGCGGGATTCGGATCGGTTGCATCAAACCAGGAGACCAGCTCACTGACATCACGAGGTAAGTTATCAATATCGCCGCTCATATGGCGACGCAGTGCCATCATGGTGCGCTGATCGCTCCCCGGTGCACGGCCCAGGCCCAGGTCGATACGCCCGGGATAAAGAGTTTCCAGGGTACCAAACTGTTCGGCAATGACTAAAGGCGAGTGGTTCGGCAGCATCACGCCGCCCGAACCCAGGCGTAGAGTTTCGGTATTTGCTGCCAGATAGCCAATCAGCACCGAGGTGGCTGCGCTGGCAATTCCAGTCATGTTGTGGTGCTCTGCCAGCCAGTAGCGGTGATACCCACGCTTTTCAGCAAGGCGAGCTAAATCCAGAGAACGATGAAATGCATCACGAGGCTGCGAGCCTTGTGGAATCGGGGCTAAATCGAGTAGTGAAAAAGGCGTTTGAGACATAATGGCTCACTCTATTCATTGATGATTCCTTTCAGTATTGCTGAAAAACATCAACAATTAAGTAACAAAGTGAGCCTTTTTTCAGCTCTGAGTGACTAACTCTAAGCCAGCGACGCGACGCCAGTAACCATTACAATCGCTCTTGGCGGCCAGTGACAATGGCGCACTGCCATTTTCATTTTTACGGAATGCTTCCAGAACGCGCAATGTGTCCATGCCCATCGGCGACAAACGCACCATATCGACCAGACCTTTCATCGATGCCAGTTCGTTACCGAGGTTGTAAATATAACCGCTCATGGTCTGAATGCCGTTAAGCACGAACACTTGCTGATTTTCCTGCGACAACATGTTGCGCCCGACAGGATATTTGATGCAGCAGGTTTCGCATTCATCTTTCGGTTTGTCTTCAGAACGAGCGGTAAAGCAGCGTGCGGAATAGGCCAGTGGCAAATGGCCATAGCTGAGGACTTCCACTTCAAACTTATCGCGGATACCCAACTCATCGCACTGAATCAGCATATTTGCCAACCAGTCGCGCGACAGCTCAACCGGCATACACCAGCGAACCATGCCTTGCTTGAGCAGCAATCGCAGAGTCACCGCGTTGTAACAGTTCAGCGCATGCCCTGCGACAAACGGCAGCTTGCGCTCTGCTGCCATGTTAACCGCGCCGAGGTCATTAGCTTCAATCAGGAAATCGCCATTTTCGACGTAGCGTTTCAGTTCGTTCAGTTCAGACGGAGCCTGAACCAGAGCCAAAGTGGAAAGCACTACTTGCTTGCCCTGGCCTGCGAGGTTTTTCGCCATATCCAGCCAGTCGCCGGTTTTGGTCGCACGACGCTTACTACACACTGACTCGCCAAGATAAATAGTTTCAGCACTGCTGTTTGCCGCAGCCTGGTAAAATTTTTCCAGCGTCTCTTTTGGCCAGTAGTAAAGCACCGGCCCTAATGAATATTTCATGGGTTTTCCTACTGCCATTTACGGTGATAGGCACCGAGAGTGGTTTGCGTGCCTTCGGCCATCGCCCCTAATGCTTCCATCCATGCCGGTTGAGCCCGGTAATTATCCGGACTGGCCATGCACTGGTCGATTGCCTGACGCCACACTTTGGCGACCTGGCTGACATACGCCGGGCTACGCTGACGGCCTTCGATTTTCACCGAAGCAATATTGGCGGCTAATAATTCAGGCAGCAGCTCAAGCGTATTCAGACTGGTTGGTTCTTCAAGCGCGTGATATTTCTGCTCATCGACCAGATAGCGCCCTTTGCAAAGCGTCGGGTAACCGGCATTTTCGCCATCCTGATAGCGGTCAATCAGCACATCATTAAGACGTGACTCCAGCCCTTGCGGGGTTTGTTGCCAGCGAACAAAACGTGCAGGCGAGCAAGCGCCGACAGTATTTGGCGATTCTCCAGTCAGATAAGATGAAAGATAACAGCGGCCTTCCGCCATAATGCACAGGCTGCCAAAAGCAAAAACTTCCAGCGGCACTGGCGTTACCCTGGCTAACTGTTTTACCTGATGAATGGATAACACGCGCGGCAGAACGACACGAGCTACGTCGAAATGGCGATGATAAAAGCGAATCGCTTCTTCATTGGTGGCGGAAGCTTGCACCGAGACATGGCGCTCGATATGGGGATAACGTTCAGCTGCGTACTCAAGCATGGCGAGGTCAGCCAAAATGAGGGCATCGGCTCCGAGTTGCGCTGCCATATCCACTGCTCGTTGCCAGCGCACATAGCCGTCAGGGTGCGCGAACGTGTTGATAGCGATATGCAGTTTACGGCGATGTTGATGCACGTAACTCACCGCTTCTTGCAGCTTCTTCTCCGTGAAATTCAGTCCAGCAAAATGGCGGGCGTTGGTATCGTCTTTCAGACCAATGTAAACCGCGTCGGCACCATTATCGATGGCCGCTTTCAACGCCGGTAAGTTTCCGGCTGGGCAAAGCAACTCCATAATTTATCCTGAATCATCGGGTAACCTTAGAGGTGACCCATGCCGCCCAAGGCCTGGACAGCAAAATTGTTAACGAACTGAGATTTTAGTTAACCCGACCACGACAAATTTTGATTTAAGGCAGCTAATGGCGTATTGATGACTTATTGATAAGGTTGATAAGTGCTATCTATAACCCGCGCAATTGTTGATTTGCACCGCTACGGAGAATGGCTGGTGTGGCAAAATGGCGGTTAAATTTCTCAAGGAGTAAAGCTCGTGTTGGATAAAATGCGTTCACGCCTGGTCCATCTTGGCCCGTCACTGTTAAGAACACCGGTTAAACTGACGCCCTTTGCTCTAAAGCGCCAGGTGCTTGAACAGGTACTTGGCTGGCAGTTTCGCCAGGCGATGGAAGAGGGTGAACTCGAGTTTCTTGAGGGACGCTGGTTGAGTATCGAAGTACGCGACCTCGGTCTGAAATGGTTTACTTCGGTACAAGATAATAAACTGGTAGTGCGTGAAGATGCCCCAGCAGATGTCAGCTTCAGTGCAACCGCCAATGATCTATTGATGATCGCCGCACGTAAGCAAGATCCTGATACCTTATTTTTCCAGCGTCGTCTGGTTATTGAAGGTGACACAGAACTTGGGCTGTATGTTAAAAACCTAATGGATGCCATTGAGCTGGATGCGATGCCTAAACCATTACGCATGCTGCTGCTGCAACTGGCTGATTTTGTCGAAGCAGGTATGAAACATCAATCTGCTCCAGTAAGTAACTCGGTAGGTGAGCCATGCTAATTCGTGTAGAAATACCCATTGATGCTCCTGGCATCGATGCCTTACTTCGCCGTTCCTTTAACGGTAATGGTGAAGCGGACTTGGTTAAGGATTTACGAGAAGACGGGCTGTTAACGCTGGGCGTTGTTGCCACCGATGACGAAGGTCAGGTTGTGGGTTATGCCGCCTTTAGCCCGGTTGCGGTAGAAGGTGAAGAGCTTCAGTGGGTTGGCTTAGCGCCACTGGCCGTTGATGAGGCTTATCGTGGTCAGGGGCTGGCAAAACAGCTGGTCTATGAAGGGCTGGATTCACTCAATGAGTTTGGCTACGCGGCAGTTGTTACGTTAGGCGAACCGGCATTGTACGGGCGTTTTGGTTTTGTTCCCGCGGCACAATTCGATTTGCGCTGTGCCTGGCCTGACACCGAAGCTTATTTCCTGATTCATCCGCTGGCTGATGACGCGCTCAATGGCGTTTCCGGCCTGGTTGAGTATCACGAGCATTTCAATAGAGACTTCTGATCTCCCTTTACGTTTGGAGGCCTGCCAGCAGGTCTTCAAACGCTAATGTCCCCTGTACTAATTTCTCTTTTTGCGCTTTAGGTAGCTGTTTGATGCGATATTCCAGCCGTAACGCGCTAGAACGATCGCCAACCAGATGGCTGAATGCCAGCGTGAGTTCGCCTTTTCCGCGCAAGGCTTTCGCCCCTTTCCCTGTTTGATGCTGTGAGAAACGGCGTTCTACATCGGTGGTAATACCGGTATATAAACGGTTATCGAGCGTACGGACTAAATAGAGATACCAGGGAGACATAGGTCAGGCGCATAATTGACGTTTTCCGCAGAATATCACTCTTCAGGTTGCACATGGAAACTCTCAATGCCATCAGTCGTTGGCTGAACAAACAGCATGTACTGACTTACTGCGCAGGTAGTCACGGCGATTTATGGTGTGCCAACGCGTTCTATCTTTTCGATGAACAACGCGTCGCTTTTTATCTCTTGAGCGAAACGCATACCCGTCATGGCGAGTTAATTGGCAAACAAGCTCACGTTGCCGGAACGGTCAACGGGCAGCCGAAAACCGTCGCATTAATTCGTGGTGTGCAGTTTCGTGGCGAAATTAGACTCGTTGAAGAAAGCGAAATCGACAGCATTCGTAGCCGCTACTATAAGCGCTTTCCGGTAGCCAGAATGATGTCTGCACCGGTGTGGGAAATTCGTCTTGAAGAGATAAAAATGACCGACAACACGCTTGGTTTTGGGAAAAAACTACACTGGCTGCGGGATGACACTAAGCTTGGTGAATAAGCGAAAGGAGATCTTATGAGCCGAGTTTTACTTACAGGGGCTACAGGCCTCATTGGCGGGCATCTTTTACGCATGTTGATTGAGGAACCGCGAGTCAGCCACATCGTTACGGCGACACGGCGTCCTTTGCCTGCCATGAACAAAGTCACCAATCTTTACGATCCCCAGTTGAGCGATGTGCTCACACAATTAACCGAACCGCTTGATACCGTTTTCTGCTGCCTCGGCACCACCATGAAAGAAGCAGGCAGCAAAGAGGCGTTCGTATTAGCGGATTACACGCTGGTGGTGGATACCGCGATAACCGGCTTGCGTCTGGGCGCAAAACATATGCTGGTGGTCAGTGCTATCGGTGCAAACAGCAAATCGCCATTCTTCTACAACCGGGTAAAAGGGGAAATGGAAGAAGCGCTTATCGCACAACAGTGGCCGCGGCTGACCATTGCACGTCCATCCATGCTGCTTGGCCACCGCGAATCACAACGCTTTAACGAATCGTTGTTTGCACCTTTATTTAAAATTATGCCGGGAAAATGGAAATCCATTGAGGCGAGGGATGTTGCAAAGGCGATGTTGCGAGAAGCGCTGGCACCCTCTCGCGAAGGTGTGAACATTCTGGATTCACATGACCTCAGATTGCTGGCAAAGGGTGATTAACAGGTTTTGTAGGGTGGATAAGCGATAGCGTCATCCACCATTTGCAACAATGGTGTCGGATGACGCTGCCGCTTATCCGACCTACGAAAAGAGGTGTCATCAATCTTTATCGCAAATGGTGGACGACCTGGTTACTGCTGCCGCGCCAGACAAGCGCCGGATCTTTCAACGCCTGGACGAATTTACCGTCGATGAGCACGTTGATTAAATTCACTACTTCTCGCTGATCTGCCGTTAACTCATCGAGTTTATATCCGGTCCACATCCAGATATCTTTTCCGGGGCACTCTTCCCGTATCCGCTTAACGAGTTTTAACACATCCGCGATATTTTGCGGATGAAGTGGATCACCGCCCGAAAGCGACAATCCCTGGCGGCGAATACGCGTGTCGTTCAGATCGGCAATGATCCGATCTTCCATTTCCCCGGAGAACGGTACACCTGAATTTACCCGCCAGGTGCTTTTGTTGTAGCAGCCAGGGCATTCGTGCACACAGCCGGAAACAAACAGTGTGCAGCGGGTTCCGGGCCCGTTGACGATGTCGACCGGATAATACTGTTGATAATTCATAGCATGTAACCTGATGCCCTCACCGCATACAACAGTGAGAGGCGGGTTTTGAAGTTCTCCCTCTCCCTTGAGGGAGAGGGCGGGGTGAGGGTGAAATGCGGCTAACTTTAGCCAATCTGCCCGTTACCCAGGTGCTTCACGCGGCGCTTCACTTCTTCTTGCTTACCCGCGTTAAACGGGCGCGCATCCGGGCTGCCGAGATAACCGCAAACGCGGCGAGTTACTGATACGCGCGCGGCATCATGGTTACCACATTTCGGGCAGGTGAAGCCTTTGCTAGTACATTCAAACTCACCCGTATAGCCACAGTCGTAGCACTCGTCGATTGGCGTGTTGGTGCCGTAATACGGAACGTGCTGGTAGCTATAATCCCAGACATCTTCCAGCGCTTTCAGGTTGTGCTGAATGTTAGGGTATTCGCCGTAACAGATGAAACCACCGTTTGCCACAGGCGGGTAGGCTGCTTCAAAGTCGATTTTGTCGTATGGGTTAACTTTCTTCTCAACATCTAAGTGGAAGCTGTTGGTGTAATAACCTTTATCGGTCACGCCTGGCACCACACCAAACTCAGCGGTATCAAGACGGCAGAAACGATCGCACAGGTTTTCACTTGGCGTGCTGTACAGGCTAAAGCCATAACCGGTTTCTTCTTTCCAGCTGTCAGTTGCCTGGCGCAGACGTTCTACAATCGCCACGGCTTTCGCGCGCAGCTCTTCGCTGTCGTAGACGTGCTGATTGCCAAACAATGCATTCACGGTTTCGTGGATGCCGATGTAACCAAGGGAAATCGATGCGCGGCCATTTTTGAAAATCTCAGAGACGTCGTCGTCTGCTTTCAGACGCACACCGCAAGCCCCTTCCATGTACAGGATTGGCGCAACGCGAGCTTTCACGCCTTCAAGTCGCGCAATACGCGTCATCAGGGCTTTAAAAGCCAGCTCAAGACGGCTATCGAGAAGCGTCCAGAAAGTGGCTTCATCGCCTTTGGCTTCCAGCGCAATACGCGGCAGGTTGAGACTGATTACGCCGATGTTGTTACGACCATCGTGGATCTGCTCGCCGTTTTCTTCATACACGCCGAGGAAACTACGGCAGCCCATCGGTGTTTTGAACGAACCGGTCACTTTCACGACCTGGTCATAGTTCAGGATGTCTGGGTACATGCGCTTACTGGCGCACTCAAGAGCCAGTTGTTTGATGTCGTAGTTCGCATCACCAGCCTTGTGGTTCAGGCCATCTTTGATAGCAAACACCAGTTTCGGGAACACTGCCGTTTTACGGTTTTTACCCAGACCGGCGATACGATTACGCAGAATCGACGTCTGAATCAGGCGAGATTCCCAGCTGGTTCCGAGACCAAAACCGAAGGTCACAAACGGTGTCTGACCGTTAGCGGTGTGCAGCGTGTTGACTTCATATTCCAGTGACTGGAATGCGTCATAACACTCTTTCTCGGTACGAGAAAGTGCATAACCTTCGGCATCCGGGATCTGCCACTCTTCAGCGGTCTGACGATGTTTTTCGAAACTTGCGGTGACAAACGGTGCCAGCACTTCATCAATACGGTTAATGGTGGTGCCACCGTAAATATGGCTGGCAACCTGAGCGATGATTTGCGCGGTCACGGCGGTGGCGGTAGAGATGGATTTTGGCGGCTCGATTTCAGCATTACCCATCTTAAAGCCGTGCGTTAACATGCCTTTAAGATCGATAAGCATGCAGTTAAACATCGGGAAGAACGGAGAGTAATCCAGATCGTGATAGTGAATATCGCCACGCTCGTGCGCCAGAACCACGTCACGCGGTAATAAGTGCTGTGAGGCGTAGTGTTTAGCGACGATGCCGGCTAACAGGTCACGCTGAGTCGGGATAACCTTGCTGTCTTTATTCGCATTTTCGTTGAGCAAGGCGGAGTTAGTTTGTTCAACCAGACCCCGGATTTCCTGGTTTAAGCGGCCACGCTTTTCGCGTTCAATATCACGATCATGACGATATTCGATGTAAGCGCGCGCCAGTTGTTTGTAGTCACCCGCCATCAGCTGGTTTTCGACCGCCGTCTGGATTTCGCCGATATCAACCTGAGTACGGCCTTCCATTTGTGCACGGACAATATCTGCGACGGTGGCGCAATAGTCTGCGTCATCGACTCCCGCTGCTTTAGCTGCACGAAGAATAGCTTCTTTAATGCGCTCTGAAGTGAAAGGCACTTTGCACCCGTCTCTTTTCATCACATGCGGTGTCATGATCTCTCCATCTAAAAAAGGTTATCCACAAAGGGATGTCATTGTCTGCAAGCCGGGATTTGCTCGCATTGCCATAGGCTTTCTGTTTTTGCCCCTATCGTTATCCACAGATAATCCCCAGAAGTGGCTGTGGTTCTTGTTGCTATAATAGTCGATTAATACAAGATGTAGGGGCGGGGTGCATTTTAAGGTCTATATGTAGTGATTTGCATCAAACAAGTTTGCGATTTTATTGATGCAGGACAAAGTAAATCGGGCGTAGCAGGAAGGATGGGCAACAAGGAGAAATCTTAAAATTTTTAAATTGTGTTGTGTGTACATTTTGCTAAGGAGATTCCTTTTCACTCATCACTTTGTATGATTTCTAATTTCATTTTATGTGACGAAAATCACAGTCATCTTTCAGCGCCATACTTATCGTTCTAACCCTCTATTTTATTGATTTTATTATATTTATCAGACCAATGATTAAATTTTAGTTACAGGCTCTGGTCAATAATTCCACGGACAGGAAAGGACTTCCATCATGGCCTCAGACGGCACCCGCTTTACCTTCACCGCCGGGCATACTCCGGCGGACACCTTTGCGGTGGTGGGTTTTACGCTCATACAGTCTCTCTCTTCCCTGTTCAGCCTGGATATCACCGTCGCCTGCAAGGACCCGGCAATTGGCTTCAAAAATATCCTTGATGAAACAGCCACGCTGGTTATCTGGCAGGGCGAAGAAATTAAACGCCGGGTGCGCGGTATCGTCACCTTCTGCGAGCAGGGCGACAGCGGTAAACATCAGACCCTGTACACCATGTCAGTCCTCCCCGAGTTCTGGCGCAGCTCACAGCGGCAGAACTGCCGCA
>NZ_JBAVHX010000028.1:0-1597 GCF_049686335.1 Buttiauxella sp.
GACTCATCCTTGCCGTGATGTTCGCACACCGCGGCACTGGTGGAGAACCGGTTACCGAAGCGGGCGGCAAGAGCCTCCAGCAGCTGCGGGGGTAGGCGCGAGGGGGTGCTCATGCGGCGCATTCTACGTCCGGCCATCAGGGGTTCAAGACAAAGTGGGGATGGCATTGACTCGGGTAAGCAGATCCTGCCTAATGCAGCGTTTCGCTGGAGGGGTTCCCGAGCGGTCAAAGGGCTCAGACTGTAAATCTGACGGCTCAGCCTTCGAAGGTTCGAATCCCTCCCCCTCCACCAGTGAATACGCGTGGCCAATCCGATCGTTGTCGGATTGTGGGTTTTGGTGTGGTTTGATCGAGAGCGGGTGTAACTCAGTTGGTAGAGTTCTTGCCTTCCAAGCAAGATGTCGCGAGTTCGAGTCTCGTCGCCCGCTCCAAGCCTTTATATGTCGAGGCGAATGCAGTTGCAGTATGTCTGTAGTTAGTTGTAAGCGCGTTGTAAGAGCGCCCATGTAGCTCAGTGGTAGAGCACTCCCTTGGTAAGGGAGAGGTCGACAGTTCGATTCTGTCCATGGGCACCATAAATTTTTCTCGGACCGGACTTGTTGGGGTAACCGATCATGGCAAAAGGCAAATTTGAGCGTACGAAGCCGCATGTGAACGTAGGGACGATTGGACACGTTGATCATGGGAAGACGACGTTGACGGCGGCGATCACGATGATTCTGGCGGCGAAGTTTGGTGGTGAGGCGAAAGCCTACGACCAGATTGATGCGGCGCCGGAAGAGAAGGCGCGGGGCATCACCATCAACACGGCGCACGTCGAATACGAGACGGCCCACCGTCACTATGCGCACGTTGACTGCCCGGGTCACGCTGACTACGTGAAGAACATGATTACCGGTGCGGCCCAGATGGACGGCGCCATACTGGTTGTTTCCGCGGCCGACGGCCCGATGCCACAGACCCGCGAGCACATCCTGCTGGCACGTCAGGTAGGCGTCCCGTTCGTCATCGTCTACATGAACAAATGCGACATGGTGGACGACGCCGAACTGCTCGAACTCGTCGAAATGGAAGTGCGTGAGCTGCTCAGCAAATACGACTTCCCGGGTGACGACATCCCGATCATCAAAGGCTCGGCACTGAAAGCCATGGAAGGCGACAAAGGCGAGTTGGGTGAAGGCTCCATCCTGAAGCTGGCCGACGCACTGGACAGCTACATACCCCAGCCCGAGCGCGCCATCGACAAGCCCTTCCTGCTGCCCATCGAAGACGTCTTCTCCATCTCCGGTCGTGGCACCGTCGTCACTGGTCGGGTGGAGCGTGGCATCGTCAAAGTCGGCGAAGAAATCGAAATTGTCGGCATTCGTCCGACCGTCAAGACCACCTGCACCGGCGTAGAAATGTTCCGCAAGCTGCTCGACCAGGGACAAGCCGGCGACAACGTCGGCGTGCTGCTGCGCGGCACCAAGCGTGAAGAAGTCGAGCGGGGCCAGGTGTTGGCCAAGCCGGGCTCCATCACCCCGCACACGCACTTCACCGCCGAAGTCTATATCCTGTCGAAGGATGAAGGCGGCCGCCACACCCCGTTCTTCAACG
>NZ_JBAVHX010000029.1:0-124027 GCF_049686335.1 Buttiauxella sp.
GACGGCAACGCTCATATACTTAAACCTCGTGCGCCCGGTTGGGCCTGGGGAATGGTATATATGACTAAAAAAGGACTTCAACAGTCAACTAACCAATTCAGGAGTGAATGGCAGGATCTCCCCGATCGGGTCCCTGAAGTAAAAGACTATAAGGGCTGGGATCATATGAGTTGTGATATGGATGCAGGGAAATAAACTACTTCTGTTTGAACATACGGCAAACAGCCACGGTTGCTCCGTGGCCTTTTTTTACGCCGGAATGGCCTGTCCTAACTTCATCGCCTGAGCGATATTTCGCGCACAATGTTGCAGATTAATTTCCCCCTGCAATAACACGGTGGCAAGCGGAGCCAGGCGTGGGAGAATGCTGAATACAGCATCGATGCCATGCTGATGCACCACTTCAACACCTTCTCCGAGCACACCGGCCATGCCGATAACCGGTACGCCGAGACGTTGAGCGACACGCGCCACACCAATCGGCGCTTTGCCGCCGACGGTCTGGCTGTCGATACGCCCTTCGCCGGTTATTACCAAATCAGCGCCTTCGAGTACTTGCTCAAGATTCACGGCGTTCATAATGATATCAATGCCAGGCTTTAGCTCACCGCCGAGGAAAATCTCTGCCGCAACGCCCATGCCACCCGCTGCACCACCGCCAATAATGGAGTGAATATCGCGGCCCGTTTGCTGTTTCAAAATATCAGCCAGTTTTGCCAGCCCTTCATCTAACTGGATTACCATTTCTGGCGTTGCCCCTTTTTGTGGGCCGAATACCGCAGCAGCGCCACGCGGCCCGGTCAGCGGGTTATCCACATCGCAGGCGATTTCAAAGTGGCACTCTTTGACTCGCGGATCGAGTTGCTGCCTTTCTATTCGAGCCAATGATGTTAATGCCCCACCGCCTGCTGGTAGCTCATATCCCTGATGGTCGTAAAAATGCACACCCAATGCCTGCGCCATCCCCATGCCGCCATCAACGGTCGCACTACCACCGATGCCGAGAATGATGTGCCTGATACCCGCATCGAGCGCATGTTTAATCAACTCACCGGTGCCAAAACTGGTGGCGTACAGCGGGTTTCGTAAATCCGGTTCCACCAGCATCAAACCACTGGCCGCCGCCATTTCAATTACCGCAGTACGTCCGTCACCCGTGACACCATAAAACGCCTCAACCGGTGTGCCCATCGGGCCGGTGACATTCAGTGTTATCCGTTTTCCCCGGGTTGCGGCGATCATCGCATCTACCGTGCCTTCACCGCCGTCGGCAATCGGCAGGCAGAGATACTGCGCCTGCGGGAAAATCTCTTCAAACCCCTTCTTAATCGCCAGCGCAGTGCGCTCCGCGCTCAGGCTCTCTTTAAACGAATCCGGTGCAATTACAATTTTCATCATTTGATCCTTAACAATGCGGGCCGCTATTTCACGCGGTCCCAGGGGAAGAGGTTTTCCAGAGCCACAGCAAGTAGTACGCCCATCAGCAGGCCATTGCTGAGTAACGGGCGAACCAGTAGCGGCAGCTGTTGCAAATAAGCGCCCGGCACGCCCATCAAAAACACACCGCAAAACAGCGGAATAGCGATGCGATAAATGTTGCGCGAGTTAAGCGCGGTCAGGTTCACAAACAGCAACGACGACCACAGTAATGGCAGGTAAGCCACCAACATCACGGCACTACTAATCGTGAGTGGAATCGCGCAGAAAAAGCGCGTCAGCGGTGGAAAGAGACCAATCAACAAAAACAGCAGACTGCCGACGACAAATGCGCGGCGTGTCGCATCCTGGGTTTGAGTAATCAGGCCAATAGAGGAGACGAACGGCGAGAAAGGGATCACACCCAGCGGCGCGCCGATTAATGTCATTGCGCCGGAAACCACAAAACTGCGGCGGTATAGCGCTGGCATGGCTGGAGTGTTGCCGTAAAAAGTGTCGCTGCCACGGATCGCGCCAAAAGTGTTGGAGATATTCACCAGTCCCGTCAGCACAGCGGTAATCACAATGCCGGGTTTGATATCCAGTGAATGCCCAAGCGGGAACCACTGCCAGCTCTGGGTTTGTGTACTGACGTGAGTATTCCCGAACCAGCAAACGTAAATGCCCCAGCCCAGAATGGTGCCGAGCAAAACGGCAAACTTCCCAATCCGTTGGGGAAGAATAACGATGAACGCGACGATAAAAATGACCACCGCAACGGCCAGTGAGAATGCAGCGCCGTTAAGCTCAACAGGCCCGCTCACCGCTCCAAACGGCAACCCAAGCATGCCTTTAAAAAAGATGGTGGTGAGCTGCGCGCCGAGTAAAAACATAAATACAATCATCACCGCCGGGCGAAACAACCTGGCAAGCCACGGTCCCAGCCCGCTAAAACCAATCACCATCGTCAGAACGCCCGCCAGCGCAATACCCAACGCGAGGCTGCCGCCAATCGAGGCAAGCGAGGTTCCCTGTGCCGATTCTGCAAGCGTGAGGGTTAAAATCGTCCCCCACCACAGGCCACCCGGCCCTTCCATCAATGCTCGCCGATGCCCCAAAAATGCCTGTAACAGGCAAGCCACGGCGGTGGTCAGAAATGAATATTGCGTGAGCACAAATGTGGTGGCGTGGCTAAGATGAAACGCGGATTGCAGCGTCGGCGGGATCACCACCGTATTGCAGAAGATAAAAAAAAACCATTGAAAACCAGACAGCCAGGTGTCCCGGCTAAGACGTACAGCACTCATAATCTCACCCTACAAAACGGAAAATAGGCTGCACCCGTATTCACGAGCGCAGCCGCAGGATAAAAATTACTGCTGGTGTTTCAGAATGAACTGGCCGATTGGTTTAGCACCAAAGCCGCTTTCGATATCGTAAATCACCTCGCCACGCAGAATGGTTTTCAGGATGCGAGCGCCAACGGTACGGCCCACATACGGGCTGACTTTATGGCGATATTCCAGATCTTCGCTTTTCAGCACATAAGAGGAGTTCGGCTGGATGAAGACCAGGTCAGCATCTTTACCCGGCGCGATATGGCCTTTATGTTTCAGCCCGAAGATATCTGCCGCGTTGCCAGACATCAGCTTGCTGAACATTGGCAAGGACATGCCGCGTTTTTGTACCGCTTCATCAAACATCACATCCATACAGCTTTGCAGGCCAGCAATACCGCCCCACGCCTGCATGATGTTGCCCGCTTTCATATCTGGAGGGCATGGAGAGTGGTCGGAAACCAGGCAGTCGATTTCACCGTTGAACAGTTTTTCCCACAAACCTTTCTGGTTTTCAGCATCGCGGATTGGTGGCGAGCATTTTGCCAGGGTGCCGATTTCTTCGAACTGGTCAGTATCCAGCACAAAGTAGTGTGGGCAGGATTCGCAAGTTACATCCTGGCCTTCCTGACGAGCGCGTGTCACTTCGGCAACGCCTTCCGGGCTGCTGACGTGGCAAACGTGCAGGCGGCAACCCGCCACTTTTGCCAGATAAAGAATGCGGCGAATGGCTTCAACTTCGGTGAATACCGGGCGTGATGCCACATAGTCGTGTGCCGTCACACGGCCTTCGCGTTTGGCTTCATCACCCAGTTCATCACAAATTAATGCGTTTTCGCAGTGAACCAGAACCGGCTGGCCCAACTCTCCAAGCTTCTGCGCGCCTTTGAAGAACTGGAAGTCGTTCACGTCACGGAAGTCGTTGTCGATACCGCGATCGCCACAGGTTGCCACGAAGCATTTGAAGCCCACTACACCGACTTCATCCAGCTCGTGCAGGCGGTCGAGGTTGTAGGACACCAGGCCACCGAGCTGTGCCGCATCGATTGTCAATTTGCCAGCGGCAGCATCGAATTTCATTTCAATACTGGCGCGGTCAACCGTGGCTGGCAGTTGGTTGAGTGGCATTTCAATCATCGTTGTGATGCCGCCTTTAGCTGCAGCACGCGTACCGGTAGCATAACCTTCCCAATGGCTACGGCCCGGTTCAGAAATATGGGTGTGAGCATCGACCATGCCTGGTGCAACGACCAGACCGGTTGCGTCCATCACTTCTTTTGCACCATTCAGACCATCACCAATGGCGGCTATTTTGCCGTCTTTCACTGCGATATCGGTAACCAGTGCTTCATTATCTAAAATCACAGTACCGTTTTTAATAATAAGATCGTAAGACATACACATCTCCTTGTAAGGGTACAAATAGTTATTGAGTACAGGGGTAAGTTGTTATTTTTAAATCACGCTGTTTTATGCTCAGTAGAAATAGCTGATGCATTCCGTTTTTTAAGCAGGACATATAAAACGAATGCAGTGATAACGCCAACGAACCATGACACACGTGAGAGTGGTTCTAATACTGGAATGAACTTACCACCCAGTGAAAGGACAACCGCAATTAATGTCACAGAGAATGCCGTAACGTTAAAACCATTATCATAAAACTTATAATCACCTGCCTTGGTATATAAAGTATCGAGGTCAATCTGCGAACGCATGACAACAAAGTAGTGCGCCATCATCACACCGATTACCGGCCCTAACATGCCGCCGATGATATCGAGGAATAAATAGATGCTGTTTTGGTTTTCCATTAATTTCCATGGACAAATCAGAAGACTGATTATACTGGCAATTAATACACCATTTTTATAGGTCAGTTTGGTCGGTGCAATAGCAGCGATCTGATAACCTGCCGGAATAATATTACCGGTGGCATTAGTTGAAATGGTGGTCATCAGAATAACCAGCACCGCAAAGAATGAGGCAAACAGGCTGTCCCATTTCTGTACAATATCCAGCACGTTCCAGGTATCAACGCCGTAGTGAATACTCGCACCGGCAATAATACACACACCGGCAACCGCAAACAGAATATAAGCCACCAGCAAACCTAACGTCTGCCCGAGCGCCTGCTGACGGAAACTTTTTGCGTTCTGAGTAAAGTCTGAGGCACTCACCGCCGGCGCCGCCCAAACGGCGACCACTGCGTTAATCACCACCAGGAACAGGAAGCCACTATTTTCCGCTTTCTGCACGCCTGCCGGGACATACTCCAGAATCGGCTGGATACCTACCAGCGAGATAGCCCAGATAGCCATGCCGCCAAATACGATATAAATGCAAGGGTTGAGCACTGCAGTGAATTTATTGAGTACCCCGCCGCCGCCAAAACCGATAGCAACGTTGATTGCCCAGAAGAACAAGAATGCAATCAAGCCAGGCAAATTAAGGCCGACAATATTGAAATCGCCGCCGAGGGTGAGGAACCCTGGCCAAATTTTGCCAATCAGAATTAAAAAGGCGAGCGAACCTGCGTAACATTGCAAACCGAACCACATAATCGCAGCAATACCACCACGTAAAATGCCCGGGAATAATGAACCACGTACCCCGTAGGATGCACGTAAGATCATGGCAAACGGCACGCCGTATTTGGTTCCTGCGGCACCATTCATGACCATCACAAATGCAATAAAGAAGGCACTCAGAATAATCGCCAGCATTATGCTTAATGTTGACAGGCCTAATATAAAGAAGCCGCCGACCATGACATAGTTTGGTACGTTATGAACCGATCCCATCCATAAAGTAAAATAGTTAAAGGCTTTCCAGGTTTGTTTCTCTTTTTCCTTTGGAAGAAGATCCTCACTGTATCCCCTGGCCCGATAAAGCTCTCTCTGTTGCTGTTCCTGTCTTTCCATATGTCCCTCTTATTTCACGTAATAACAACGCTATGGGCTTAGCTTTTCGGAAATAGAAATAAAACAAATAAAGCAAAAATATTATTATTGTTTTGCACTGTGCCTCTTTGTGCACAGTGCATATAAGTCGCTACTTAAGCTATTTTATGATTAGCCATTAATTCTAAAGACTGAATAAGTGCCGAATGATCAAGCTGGCTGCCACCATTTGCGGCACAGGTATTAAATAATTCCTGACAGGTCGCGGTGTTAGGTAAAGTAATCGCCAGCGCTTTAGCACTTTGTAACGCCAGATTTAAATCCTTCTGGTGCAGCGCAATTTTAAAACCAGGGGCAAAAGTACGTTTGATCATGCGTTCACCGTGGACTTCCAGAATACGTGAGGAAGCAAAACCGCCCATTAAGGCCTGGCGCACTCGAGCAGGATCGGCACCGGCTTTGGAGGCAAACAGCAACGCTTCTGATACCGCTTCAATGTTCAGGGCAACGATAATCTGGTTGGCTACTTTACATGTTTGACCATCGCCATTGCCGCCCACCAGGGTGATGTTTTTGCCCATCACTTCAAACAGGGGTTTTACGCGCTCGAAGACTTCAGGATCACCGCCAACCATGATGGAAAGCGTACCTTCTTTGGCACCCACTTCGCCGCCGGAAACCGGGGCATCGAGGTAATTGCCGCCGCGCTCAATCACTTTCTGAGCAAAGCGTTTGGTTTCGATAGGCGAAATCGAACTCATATCGACAATCGTTTTACCTTTCAGAGGAGCCTGGGCGCATCCTTCAGGCCCAAACAGCACTTCTTCCACCTGCGGCGTATCCGGCACCATAATAAATATAATGTCTGAATTTTCTGTTACCTGACGCGCCGTTTCGCAGTTTTCAGCCCCTAATGAATAGAGTTTGTCTGAAACCGGACCGATAGTGCAGACGCGGAGTTTATGCCCAACTTGTGCCAGACGTTGCGCCATTGGCGTGCCCATAATACCCAGACCAATAAAACCAAGATTCATTTTTTTATTCCTTGTATACCCTTCGCCCTTCAAGCTGCAGGGTTGTTGGCTGCTCTCATTCACCCGAATCACTTACTTGAGTAAGCTCATCGGGATTCATTCGATTGCCGCCTACCTGCATCTTGAAGTTGCCTGGGTAGAGGTTATTTGAGGCAATAAGAGTCCCTGTCACATAAGTGGACATATTTTTATTGCCTGTTTATTTAATTAGGATTAGTGGTACTGGTTAATCCAGGACATCCCTTCTTCGGTCGTGGTTTTCGGTTTATATTCACAACCAACCCAACCGTCATAATCAGATTGATTTATGACCGAGAATAAATAATCATAATTTATTTCTCCGGTTCCCGGTTCGCCACGCCCTGGGTTATCCGCTAACTGGATATGACCAATTCTTGCCAATTTCCCCGTTAACGTATTCGTTAATTCCCCTTCCATACGTTGCATATGATAAATGTCATATTGCACGCGTATGTTATCGCAGCCAATTTCATCAATTAAGTCGATAGCCTGCTGGGTGCCAGTGAGATAAAAACCTGGCATATCGAAATGATTGAGAGGTTCAATCACTAACAGAATGCCTTCTTTTGCCAGTTCGCTTCCGGCATAACGGAGGTTTTCAACCAAAGTCTGACGGACTGTTTCAGCGTTCACCCCTGCTGGCGTTTTCCCGACCAGGCAGTTGATTTTGCTATTGCCCAGCGCTTTGGCATACAGGATTGCAGCCTGTACGCCGCTGCGAAACTCCTCTTCACGCCCCGGAATACAGGCGATACCGCGTTCGCCTTTTTCCCAGTCGCCAGCCGGTAAGTTATGCAAAGTATGTTCAAGCCCGTTAGATTTTAGTTTGTCCTGCAATACCGCAACGCTGTAACCATACGGGAACATAAATTCTACCGCTTTGAATCCCGCGGCAGCAGCGCGGTCAAAACGCTCGAGGAAATCATATTCCAGAAACAGCATCGATAAATTAGCCGAAAAACGTAGCATGGGATCCTCCGTTATTCATATTTCATGAAGCAGGTTTCAGTTGGCGCATCTTCTGCACTTTCTGTTGTGGCTTCAAATTCATTTACGTTATCAATCTCTGAACCCATGGAAATATTCGTGACACGCTCAAGAATAATTTCCACAACGATTGGCACGCTGTATTTCGCCATCAGCTCTTTGGCCTGTTCTAATGCTGGCGCAATATCTTCAGGTTTAAAGACACGAATTGCTTTGCAACCTAAACCTTCAGCTACTTTGACGTGGTCAACACCGTAACCATTCACTTCTTCGGAGTTAATATTGTCGAAAGCTAACTGGACGCAATAATCCATATCAAAGGCACGCTGCGACTGGCGGATCAATCCTAAGTAGGCGTTATTCACCAGCACATGAATATATGGGATCTTGAATTGTGCGCCGACGGCTAACTCTTCAATCATAAACTGGAAGTCGTAATCGCCAGAAATTGCGACCACTTTACGTTCTGGTGCTGCGACGCAAACGCCGAGTGCCGCTGGAATTGTCCAGCCTAATGGTCCAGCTTGCCCACAGTTAATCCAGTGACGATCTTTGAAGACATGCAGCATTTGTGCAGCGGCAATTTGTGACAGGCCAATGGTGGTCACGTAGCAAGCGTCGCGGCCAAAGGCTTTGTTCATCTCTTCGTAAACGCGTTGCGGTTTCACCGGCACATTGTCGAAGTGAGTTTTGCGTAGCAGAGTGCGTTTGCGCTGCTGACAGTCGGCAATCCACGCTTTGCGATCCGGCAAACGCCCTGCTTTTCTCAGCTCTTCTGCCACTTCTACTAACAGCGTCAGTGCCGCTTTTGCATCAGAAACAATGCCGAGATCCGGGCATAACACGCGGCCAATCTGCGTAGGCTCAATATCGATATGCACGATTTTGCGCCCTGCTGTGTACTTCTCTACCGAACCGGTGTGGCGGTTAGCAAAGCGGTTGCCGATACCAAACACCATGTCGGAAGCCAGCAGTGTCGCGTTACCATAGCGGTGCGCGGTTTGCAGCCCGACCATCCCCGCCATCAGTTCATGATCGTCCGGAATCGTACCCCAGCCCATCAAGGTTGGAATGACAGGAACCTGAGTGATTTCAGCAAAACGTTGCAGCAATGCCGCCGCATCCGCATTGATAACACCGCCACCGGAGACGATGACCGGACGCTCAGCCTGCATCAACATCTCGAGCGCTTTCACAATTTGATTGCGAGAAGCCGCAGGTTTGTAAACCGGCAAAGGCTCGTACATATCCGGATCAAATTCGATTTCCGCAACCTGGACATCAAACGGTAAATCAACCAGAACTGGGCCCGGGCGACCTGAACGCATTAAGTGGAATGCCTGTTGCAGCACGCGCGGCACCAGTGCCGGTTCACGAACCGTAACCGCCATTTTGCATACTGGCTTAGCGATAGACTCAATATCCACTGCCTGGAAATCTTCTTTATGCAAACGTGCCCGTGGTGCCTGGCCGGTGATGCAAAGAATAGGAATAGAGTCCGCTGATGCGGAATAGAGCGCAGTAATCATGTCGGTACCCGCAGGGCCTGAAGTCCCCAGACACACACCGATATTCCCGGCTTTAGCACGCGTAAAGCCTTCCGCCATATGGGATGCACCTTCTACATGACGAGCCAGTACGTGACGGATGCCGCCATGCTGACGCATTGCTGAATAGAAAGGATTTATCGCCGCACCCGGTACACCAAACGCGGTATTCACACCCTCTTTTGCCAGTACATACATTGCCGCATCAACGGCTTTCATTCGAGCCATGGTACTTTTCCTTTTCAAATTTATAGTTGGAAACTTTTTCCAACTTGAAGTTGATTCAAAAAAATCCCGCACATGAATGACGGGAATTTCGTTTTTAGCGTACTGGCGTGTTCAGACCCAGTGCTGCACTGATATCAATTGCCGTGTCACGAACCAATTCGCCCAGACTGGTAAATCTTTCCGGCGTTAGCCGTGAAGCTGGGCCCGAGATTGAAATGGCTGCCACGACGTTTTCAGTGCTGTCATAAATCGGCGAGGCGATACAATTCAGCCCCACAACATGCTCTTCACTATCAATGACATAACAACGTTCACGAGATAGCTGTAAATCTTTTTTTAACTGATTAAGATCGGCTAGCGTTCCTGGCGTAAAGCTCTTGAGCCCGGTTTTCACTATCAAATCCAGCAACTCTTCTTCTACCAGCGGATACAGCAATGCTTTTCCGGCACCCGAGGCATGAAGTGGTAAACGGCTACCCAATGGAGCGCACATCCTCACCATCGACTGGCATTCAAGCTGACCAATCAGCACCGCTTCGCCACCGTTACGAATCGCAACATTAACCGTTTCACCGGAGTGCATCATCAGACGGCGCATAAAGGGTGCGGCAACCGATAATACATCCCTGTTATGGATATAAGCTGCACCGACGTTAAACACGCCCAAACCAATATGCCACCAGCCTAACTGGCTGTCCTGATAGATAAAATCGGCATTTTCGAGAACTTTCAGCAATCTGAAAGTGGTCGAGAGTGGGAGTTCGAGGGTTTCGGCAATATCAGTGACCGAAGAACTTCCACCTGCCTGTGCCAGGTACTGCAAAATGGCGATGCCTCTTTCCAGTGCCTGCGCTCCTTTCTGCGTGCCGGATTCCGGCTGGCTTGGTCGCCCGCGACGTCTTAATTCAGTCATTCTTCAATTATCTCCCTACCCAGGAATCTACGGGAAGCGTGCTACGTCAATGAATTAAACGCGCCATCTTATGAAAGATACCTTGAAGCGTCACGGGATTTATCCTAAACCAAACTTTTTGCAATCAGCTCAGCACTAACTCTTTTGGCGTGATATTTACCAGATCGCAATTATCGCTACCGCCACGATCAACGGTTAAAAAATCTGTCACTTTTTGCCATGCGAAAAGCGGGTGGTGCCAGACGTTGCGATGGTAATTCACACCCTGGCTGCCATCGGTGATAAAGCCCAGCAACGTATCGCTATCAGGTTGTTCATCACCTAACGCCACCACCACGATAAAGCGCTCACCGTTAAGAGGAATAAAGGCCTGCGTCCCCAAAGGATGGCGTTCCAGCTGGGTAATGGTTATCGGCATAGCCAGCGGTTGTGCGCGGTTAATACTGACTAATGCGCGATCCTGCTCGAGGATCTCGACAAACGCCAGGTCATGATAGCGTTCGGTTTGCCCGTTATTGATGTGGAAAAAGTCCTTTCCCTGAGTTTCGATAACGTCGCCATAAGGCGAAAAAGCCTCTTGAGTAAGAGGTAACAACTTGAGTTTCATTCCGTGTTCCTGCTCCTGTTGATCCTTTAGCCACTTTTTAAAACAGTGGCTCCGCTGAGAGCAATCTAAAACCTAATGCCACATTGATGCAATCTTAAATTGGAATATTTTTCCAACAATGAGATTTACACCACATCATTTTTAAGGGTAATGTGTAAATATCATTAAAAATCATAAAGATGAAAATTACTCATTGCAGGTGATGCCATGCTTGACCAGGAAACCATTCGCACCTTTCTGACCGTCGCCGAAACCGCCAGCTTTTCTAACGCCGCTAAACGATTGCACAAAACCACCGCAACGATCAGTTATCGCATCAAACTTTTGGAAGAAAGCACGGGCGTGCCCTTGTTTCAGCGCACCACCCGTAGCGTGTTGCTGACCCCAGCAGGTATCCATCTGCTGGAACGATCAAAAGAGTGGCTGGCATGGCTGGATGCGATGCCGGGAGAGCTTAAGCAGATCAACGATGGTGTAGAGCGGCAGGTAAATATTGTTATCAACAACTTGCTTTATGAACCTGAAGCGATTGCCGCACTGCTGGCTCACCTCGTGGCACGTTTCCCCCTGACACAATTCACCTTGTCTCGTCAGATCTACATGGGCGTGTGGGATGCCTTACTGCATGAGGATTTTTCGCTGGCGATTGGTGTTACAGGTACGGAAACCTTATCCGAAACCATCAGCCTGTTACCGCTTGGGGAGATCGACTGGGTATTTGTGCTGGCGGCAAGCCACCCGTTAGCCCAGGAAGAAGGCGCGTTAAGTGAAGCGAAGTTACGCCAGTATCCGGCGATAAATATTGAAGATAGCGCCCGTCATATCACCAAGCGTGTTGCCTGGCGTCTGACGGGGCAAAAAGAGATTCAGGTGTCAGATTTGAGTACCAAGATTGCCGCACATGTTGCGGGGGTGGGGATTGGCTTTTTACCCCGAAAACTGTGCCAGCGTTATCTTGACCGGGGTGAACTGGTGACGCGCACCATTCCGGCTATGCGTCCCTCTTCCCCACTGAGTCTCGCCTGGCACCATGCTCAGGCGGGGAAAGCGGCGCTGGAAATTGTCCGTCTGTTTCAGGACAACACCAGCACCATTCAGGGCTTCTTAACGCCTTTAAATTTACCCAACAAACTGGCGGAATAGCGCTTTGCCTTTCAGTAAGCGCACACCTAACCAACCGCCACACAGCGAAAGCAGTACCGCACCACTCACTGGCAGGGTAACCCACAGCCGCCAGTCAGGCTCCCACGGGAAGTCAAACACCCGTGTTTGCAGCAGCCCCAGCGCCGTTTCAGCCCCGATGGCCGCAACCAGTCCGGAGACAAACCCGAGCACCGCGAACTCACACCACAGCGTCGTGCGCAGTAAGCGCTTACCGGCCCCCAACGTGCGATACACCACCAACTCCTGATGGCGCTGGCGCATCCCGACCTGAACCTGAGCTAAAAGCAGCAGTACGCCACACGCGGTTACCAGCACCACCATCACTTCCAGCGCCCGGCTGACCTGCTCCAGTACCTGCCCGACCTGGCGCAATATCGCACCAATATCCAACAAGCTGACTGTTGGGAACTCACGGTTAAGCTGCGTCAACATGCCGTTCTTCCCTTCCCAGCGGAAACTGGTTAACCAACTTTGTGGTTGGTTATCAACTGCACCCGGCGGGAAAATAAAGTAGAAGTTAGGGCGCAGGCTCTCCCAGTCGACTTTGCGCAGGCTGGTGACTTTGGCGGAGAAATCCTGGGTATCGCCCATAAACGTGACGGTATCGCCAAGCCCGATGTCCAGCCGTTTCGCCACACCTTCGTCCATCGATACTTCACCCGCTTTTGGTGGCCAGGATCCCGCAAGTATGGGGTTATGCGCCGGTTTCTGGCTCTGCCATGTCAGATTCAGTTCACGATTGAGTGCCTCATCCGGATTGCCTTCGGTCGATTTTCCGTTTATTGCCGTCATGCGCGCCCGCACAATCGGGTAGAACGATTCCGGGATAATCTGGTGCTCAGCCAAAAACTCTTTCACCGGCTGAACTTGCTCAGTGGCAATGTTGAGCAGGAAATAGTTAGGGCTTTCTGGAGGTAATTGTTGCTGCCAGCGGTCGAGCAAATCGCCGCGCAGCACCAGCAATAATGCCAGTAACATAAATGACAGCGAGAACGCGGCGAGCTGGCTTAACGTGGCCCATGGCTGGCGTAATAAGCGGTTCACAGCGAGGCGCAATGCCAGGTTTTTGAGCGTCAGTTTTTTCATTAACCGCAAGACACCCCAACCGACAATCCCACACAGCGCCGCCAGCACGACCGTTCCCGCCAGTACCGCCCACAGTAACGTGCTTCCTCCCATCAGCCACGCTAACAGCACAACCACGACGATGGAGATAACCGGCAAATAGATTTTCAGCGGCCAGACATTGGCGACTGCATCACGGCGTAACACTCTGATCGGTTGCGTGGCCAGCAATAAACGATAAGGGCGCAGGCCCACCAACAGCGAAATCACCACCATCGAACCGACCGCCCATACCCACGGCCACAGGCTCGCAGGCGGAAGTGCCGCTGGCAAAACAGGTTTCAGCAGGCGCATTAATACCGCCTCAAACACCAGGCCTGCGACACCACCAGTAATCGCAGCAAGTGCCAGCACCATCAGCCATTGGCCAATAATGAGTTTGCGCAGTGCCGCCCGCCCTGCCCCAAGGGTTTTCAGGATTGCGACCAGATCGTAACGACTGCGGCAGTAATGGTTCATCGCCACAGCAACCGCGGCTACGGCCAGTAACAGCGTCAGCAGCGCTGACAGCAGCAAGAATTGTTGCGAGCGTTCAAGGGATTTCCCGAGCGCGCCGTCATCCTGCTCCATACCGTACCAGCGCTGTTCAGGTTTCAGTTTCGGTAGCAGATATTTTTCAAATTTATCGAGCTGTTGCTCAGTACCGCCAAATTTGTAGCGCCAGGTGATGCGGCTACCCGGTTGTACCGCGCCGGTTTTTTCCACATCCGCGAGGTTCATCATTAAACGTGGGGCCATCTGGAACGGATTAAAACCGGAATCGGGTTCCTGAACCACTTCCCCGGCAATGCGCAACGTGGCGTCGCCCACATCAAGCGAATCGCCGACTTTGAGATCCAGCAGCGCCATTAAGCGCGGTGCCAGCAGCACGCTTCCGGGCTCAGGTTTCAGACCCGGCGGGTTGGTATCGAGCTGGCCGTACATGGGATAGACTTCATCTACCGCCTTGACCGATGCCAGTTGTGGCGTGTCTCCGGCAAACGTCATGGTGGCAAAAGCCAGCTGTTTGCCGACTTTCAGCCCCTCTTTTTTTGCCTGATCCAGCCACTCTTGTGGGACTTCACGTGCACTTCGCAGCGCACGATCGCCCGCCATAAAGTCACGACTTTGTTGATTAAGCCCTTGTTCCATGCGGTCGCTGATATTTCCAAGCGCCAGCACGCACGCCACCGCCAGGCTCAATGCCAGCCAGACAATCAATAACGACGGCGAGCGCCATTCGCGCCAGAACCAGCGGGCAATCATGCTTCCTCCCACAATTTACCTTCACGCAGACGCAGACGGCGGTCGCAACGTGCAGCCAGTTGTTCATCATGGGTGACGAGGATAAGCGTGGTGGCGAAATCACGATTCAGAGAGAAGAGTAAATCCGCAATGCGGTCGCCGGTGTGGCGGTCAAGATTCCCGGTAGGTTCATCGGCAAATAACACTCCCGGACGCCCATTAAAGGCACGCGCCAGAGCCACACGTTGCTGTTCGCCGCCAGAAAGCTGTGCGGGAAGGTTTTCCATACGTTTGCCCAGCCCCAGTTGCTCGAGCAACGCTTTCGCCTGCGCGCGGCTCGAGGCGTCGTTTTCACCGCGCAACAGCGCCGGGAGTTCGACGTTTTCCAGCGCGTTAAGCGTGGGCACCAGCATGAATGACTGGAACACAAAGCCGACATTTTTCGCCCGCAGTGCCGCTCGCGCTTCTTCATCCATGGTGTGTAACGGCTGGCCGCACAGGTGAACTTCCCCGTCGCTACCATCATCAAGCCCTGCGAGGATCGCCAGTAGTGTAGACTTCCCGGAACCTGACTCACCGATTAACGCAATGGTCTGTGCCGGTTTGACAACCAGCTCAACTCCAGTAAGGATGGAGAGCTGGTGTTCCCCATGACCTACGGACTTACTAAGATGATGAACTTCAACAATGTTTTCCGCTGGCATTTGCCCTTCCTGTTTCTGGCTTTTTTAACCATTCGCGCCGCACATGCGGACACGTTGCTGATTTTGGGTGACAGCCTGAGTGCCGGATACAGAATGTCTGCAACCGCGGCCTGGCCTGCGCTGCTGGATGCGAAATGGCATCAGCAAAATACCAAAGTTGTGAACGCCAGTATTAGTGGCGACACCGCGCCACAAGGGCTGGCACGGTTACCGGCGCTGCTGAAACAACATCAGCCTCGCTGGGTATTAATTGAGCTTGGCGGCAACGATGGTCTGCGTGGTTTTCAGCCACAAGCCATCGAAAAAAGTCTGCGCCAGATAATTACCGATGTGAAAGCGGCAAAGGCACAACCATTGCTGATGCAAATACGTCTGCCGGCAAACTACGGTCGTCGTTATAATGAGGCGTTTAGCGCTATTTATCCGCAACTTGCCAAAGAGTTTTCTATCCCTCTGTTGCCATTTTTTATGGAAGAGGTCTATTTGAAACCGCAATGGATGCAGGATGACGGTATACATCCAAACAGTGATGCCCAACCGTTTATCGCCGACTGGATGTCCTCCCGTCTGGCACCTTTAGTAAAACACGACTCATGAACAATCGGAGCTTCGCGCGGGTAAAGTTATGCAAAAATCAGTTTTAATTACAGGTTGTTCCAGCGGTATTGGTCTTGCCTGCGCACAAGATTTAAAACAACAGGGTTATCGCGTTCTGGCCGCCTGCCGCAAGAGCGAAGATGTCGAACGCATGAATCAGGCCGGATTCACCGGAGTTCTGCTCGATCTCGACTCCCCTGAAAGCGTGCAAACCGCGGCAGCTGAAGTCATCGCACTGACGGGTAATCGCCTGTTTGGGCTGTTTAATAATGGTGGATTTGGCGTCTATGGGCCGCTACAAACGCTTTCACGCGAACAGCTTGAGCAGCAGTTTTCGACCAATTTATTTGGCACCCACCAACTGACGATGCTGTTGCTACCAGCGATGCTGCCGCACCGCGAAGGGCGAATCGTGATGACCAGCTCAGTGATGGGACTGGTTTCGACACCAGGGCGTGGCGCGTACGCCGCCAGTAAATACGCGCTGGAAGCCTGGTCTGATGCGTTGCGTATGGAGCTGCACCACAGCGGGATCAAAGTCAGTTTGATAGAGCCTGGTCCTATCCGCACGCAGTTCACGCAAAACGTCAACCAGACTCAGGCTGACCATCCGGTAGAAAATCCGGGGATTGCCGCACGCTTTACGCTGGGTCCGGAAGCAGTAGTGGTAAAAGTGCGCCATGCTTTTGAGAGTCCGAATCCAAAATTACGCTATCCGGTCACGCTCGTTGCCCATGCTTTAACGTGGCTGCGTCGTCTGTTACCGGGCCGCATGTTAGATAAAATTTTACGTGGTTAGTTGAAGCACCTGCCGCCAACCCCCATGTAAAAAACAAATCTTGAAAAGAGAGTGACTCATGTCTGCACAGTACAATATTGATATCACCGAAGCGAACCTACACCAGACGTTAGAACAATCCGTTACGACGCCGGTGCTGTTTTACTTCTGGTCAGCGCGCAGCCAACACTGCGAACAACTCACGCCGATTCTGGACAAACTGGCCGCGCAGTATCAGGGACAGTTTCTTCTCGCCAAAGTAGACTGTGACGCCGAGCAAATGGTCGCCTCGCAGTTTGGCTTGCGCAGTATTCCGACCGTTTACTTATTCCAGAATGGTCAGCCAGTTGACGGTTTCCAGGGTCCTCAACCCGAAGAAGCGATTCGCGCATTACTGGAAAAAGTCCTGCCGCGTGAAGAAGAGTTGAAAGCGCAAGAAGCGATGTTACTGATGCAAGAAGGCAAACACGCTGAAGCGCTGCCGTTGCTGAAAGATGCGTGGCAACTCTCCAACCAGAACAGCGAAATTGGCCTGATGCTGGCGGAAGTTCAGATTGAACTGAACCGCAGTGAAGAAGCTGAAGCGGTGCTGAAAACCATTCCATTGCAGGACCAGGACAGCCGTTATCAGGGGCTGGTGGCGCAGATTGATTTGCTGAAACAAGCGGCGGATACTCCAGAGATCCAGTTACTTCAGCAACAAGTTGAGTTAGATCCGCAAAATGCGCTGTTAGCCAGCCAGCTGGCGCTGCAACTGCATCAGGTTGGGCGCAACGAAGAAGCGCTGGAATTGCTGTACACCCATCTGAAAAAAGATCTCGGTGCGGCAGACGGGCAAGTGCGCAAAATGATGATGGAAATCCTGGCGGCGCTGGGGACAGGTGATGCACTGGCATCGAAGTATCGTCGCCAGATCTATTCATTGCTGTATTAATAATGCTGGAAGACGCTGCGCTTTTGCGACCTACGAAAAGAAACGTAGGGTGAATAAGCGCAGCGTCATCGAAGCTTAAAAAAATCGCTGATTCAAGCCCGTAAAGGGGTAGACTTACATCAAATAACAATGGAGGTTTATTTGATGTTAATCGTCATTCCCGTACTGATCCTCGTCGCGCTGATAATCGTCGGCGCCGGGGTAAAAATCGTGCCGCAAGGCTACCAATGGACAGTAGAGCGCTTCGGTCGATACACCAAAACCCTGATGCCAGGCTTAAGCCTTGTGGTGCCGTTTATGGACCGCATTGGCCGCAAAATCAATATGATGGAGCAAGTGCTGGACATCCCTTCCCAGGAAATCATTTCCAAAGATAACGCCAATGTCGCCATCGACGCGGTGTGCTTTATTCAGGTTGTCGACGCCCCGCGTGCAGCGTATGAAGTCAGCAATCTTGAGCTGGCAATCATGAACCTCACCATGACCAACATTCGTACCGTGCTGGGTTCTATGGAACTGGACGAAATGCTCTCGCAGCGCGACAACATCAACACCCGTCTACTGCATATCGTGGATGAAGCGACCAATCCATGGGGCATCAAAATCACCCGTATTGAAATTCGCGATGTTCGCCCACCGGCTGAATTGATTGACGCGATGAATGCGCAGATGAAAGCCGAACGAACCAAACGTGCTTATATTCTGGAAGCTGAAGGGATCCGTCAGGCTGAAATCGTGAAGGCCGAAGGTGATAAACAGTCGAAGATCCTGAAAGCGGAAGGTGAACGTCAATCCGCATTCTTACAGGCCGAAGCCCGTGAGCGTAGTGCAGAAGCAGAGGCAGCGGCGACCAAAATGGTTTCGGAAGCTATTGCTGCTGGTGATATTCAGGCGATTAACTACTTCGTCGCCCAGAAATATACCGACGCGCTGCAACAGATTGGTTCTGCCAATAATAGCAAGGTGGTGTTGATGCCGCTGGATGCCACCAGCCTGATGGGTTCGATTGCCGGTATCAGCGAACTTATCGCGCAAAGCGGTAACGAGCGTAAAAAATGATAGCCCTGCTGTTTGCACACGCGCATATCTTCTGGCTGACGCTGGGCGGCCTGCTGCTGGCCGCTGAAATGCTCGGCGCCAGTGGTTATCTGTTGTGGAGTGGTGTTGCTGCAGTGTTGACCGGTTTGCTGGTGTGGGTGGTACCGCTGGGTTGGGAATGGCAAGGCGTGTGTTTTGCCCTTCTCACGCTGGTCGCGGCATTTTTGTGGTGGCGCTGGCTGTCGACGCGTAAGCAGCAAGAGCCGGGCGAAGTGCTCAATCAACGCGGTCATCAACTGATTGGCAGGCGCTTACGTCTGGATACCACTCTCGAAAACGGTCGCGGCCATATACGTGTTGCAGATAGTTCATGGCCGGTGATGGCGGACAGCAATTTAACTGCAGGCACCGAAGTGGTGGTGGTGGCGGTTGAAGGGATTACGTTGAAGGTTAAAGCGGTTTAAGTCTGTCAGGTCGGATGTCGCGACGCACATCCGACCTAAACAACGATGACCATTACTGGCGGTGGCAGCAGCCCGAAAGATTATTAATAATCGGGCAATCCGCGCTGTCGTCGCCAGGGCAGGAATCTGCCAGCGCCAGCAACTGTTGGCGCATTCCCTGAAGCTCCGAAATCACCTTTTCGATATCGGCTACTTTCTGCAAAGTACGCGCTTTTACATCCGCACTATGACGCGCCGGATCGTTAAACAAATTAACCAGTTCACGACACTCTTCCAGGTTAAATCCCACCTGACGGGCCTGGCGCAATAACGTCAGTTCATCGAGATGTTTTTGCGTGTAGCTCCGGTAGCCGTTTTCAGCACGAATTGGTGCGGTGACCAATCCTTTCTCTTCATAAAAACGAATCGCTTTACTGGTTAAACCGGTCTTTTTCGCTACATCACTGATATTCACGTTTCCTCCTTGACCTTCCCCTTGATGGAAGGTTTAACCTTACTCATAAGTCAACGAAGTCAGTCTGACGGTCAATTTTTAACCTCACAATCATACAGGAATTTTATGATGTCTCATATTATCGATCTCAACCTGGACGGCCTGACCTGCGGTCATTGCGTCAAACGTGTGAAAGAAAGTCTTGAACAACGTAGCGACGTTGAACAGGCAGAAGTGACACAAACCCATGCTCGCGTAACAGGCAATGCATCTGCTGATGCGTTAATCGAAACGGTAAAACAAGCGGGATACGACGCAGAAATCGCCAGCCACCCAAAGTCTAATCCGCTGGCAGAGTCATCAATCCCGTCGGAAGCACTGACAGCGGCATCCACCTTGCTTCCGACAGCCACCGTTGATAACGACGATAGCCAACAGCTGTTGTTAAGCGGGATGAGCTGCGCCAGTTGTGTGACCCGGGTACAAAGTGCGTTGCAAAACGTCCCTGGAGTCAGCATGGCACGGGTAAACCTTGCCGAGCGCAGCGCCCTGATTATGGGCACTGCCTCCGCCGAATCTTTAATAAAAGCAGTAGAAAGTGCAGGTTACGGCGCTGAAGCCATCGAAGATGATGCGAAACGCCGTGAACGTCAGCAAGAAACCGCCAACTCCGCCGTGAAGCGCTTCCGCTGGCAGGCGATTATGGCACTAGCCCTCGGTATTCCCGTGATGGTGTGGGGAATGATCGGCGACAACATGATGGTCTCCGATGACAACCAATCATTGTGGCTGGCTATCGGTCTCGCCACGCTTGCCGTGATGGTGTTTGCCGGTGGGCATTTCTATCGTAGCGCGTGGCGCAGCCTGCTCAACAAAACCGCCACCATGGATACGCTAGTTGCACTCGGTACCGGTGCCGCCTGGATTTACTCGATTACTGTCAACATCTGGCCGCAGCACTTCCCAATGGAAGCGCGCCATCTCTATTACGAAGCCAGTGCGATGATTATCGGCCTGATTAACCTCGGGCATATGCTGGAACAACGTGCCCGCCAACGCTCTTCTAAAGCGCTGGAACGTCTGCTGGATTTAACTCCGCCAACGGCACGTGTTGTGACAGAAGAAGGTGAGAAAAGTGTTCCGCTGGCGGAAGTCACCGCCGGCATGATATTGCGTCTAACCACCGGTGATCGCGTTCCGGTGGACGGGGAAATTACCCAGGGCGAAGCCTGGTTTGATGAAGCCATGCTGACGGGCGAGCCAGTTCCACAACAAAAATCCACTGACGAGCCAATTCACGCAGGCACAGTCGTCCAGGACGGCAGCGTGCTGTTCCGCGCAACAGCAACCGGTAACCACACTACCTTGTCACGCATTATCCGCATGGTGCGCCAGGCACAAAGCAGTAAGCCGGAAATTGGGCAGCTTGCCGATAAAATCTCAGCGGTATTTGTTCCGGTCGTAGTGCTGATTGCGCTATTTAGCGCCGCCATCTGGTACTTCTTCGGCCCGGCCCCGCAAATCGTTTATACATTAGTCATCGCCACTACCGTGCTGATTATCGCCTGCCCTTGTGCGCTGGGCCTGGCAACGCCGATGTCGATTATCTCTGGTGTCGGTCGCGCTGCTGAGTTTGGTGTTTTAGTCCGTGATGCCGACGCGCTACAACGTGCCAGTACGCTCGATACTATCGTGTTTGATAAAACCGGCACGCTGACCGAGGGTAAACCGCAGGTGGTCGCCGTCGTCACTTACAATGATTATTTAGAAGCAGAAGCGTTGCGCTTCGCCGCAGCACTGGAACAAGGCTCCAGCCACCCGCTGGCGCGCGCGATTCTCGACAAAATGGACGGTACCGAACTGCCGCAGATTAATGGCTTCCGCACTTTGCGTGGATTAGGAGTGAGCGGCGAAACCGAAGGTCGTCAGTTGTTGCTCGGCAACAAGGCGCTGATGGATGAGCAAAATGTTGATACCGGCCCAATGGCAACAGAAATTGAAGCACAGGCCAGCCGTGGCGCAACGCCAGTGCTGCTGTCTGTCAACGGTAAACTGGTCGCATTGTTTGCTATCCGCGATCCATTGCGCGCCGACAGTATCAGCGCTCTGCAACGTTTGCACCGAAACGGCTACCGGCTGGTGATGTTGACCGGCGATAACCCAACGACCGCCAACGCCATTGCCAAAGAGGCTGGCATTGACGAAGTGATCGCCGGTGTGTTGCCAGACGGCAAAGCCGAAGCGATTAAAAAACTGCAACAACAGGGCCGCCAGGTTGCAATGGTGGGCGATGGTATCAACGATGCGCCAGCCTTAGCGCAGGCTGAAGTCGGGATTGCGATGGGTGGCGGGAGTGACGTCGCCATCGAAACCGCCGCCATCACGCTGATGCGCCACAGTTTAGTGGGCGTGGCGGATGCGCTGGCGATATCCAAAGCCACACTCAGCAATATGAAGCAGAACCTGGTGGGGGCGTTTATTTACAACGCGCTGGGGATCCCGATTGCGGCAGGGATTTTATACCCGTTGACCGGAACCTTGCTTAACCCGGTGGTGGCCGGAGCCGCCATGGCGCTGTCATCCATTACCGTGGTCAGCAACGCCAACCGTTTGTTGCGCTTTAAGCCGAAGGACTAGTGTCGGATGACGCAACGCTTATCCGACCTACCCGTTTCAGACAATTTTGTGGGTTTTGTTGGGGGGATTAGCGATAGCGACATCTACCAGTGACATCGGTTCGAGTGTTTACCGTTGTGAAATTTGCACCGGATGACTCGCAGCGGTAGCATGACTTTTTAGCCGGGGAGTCTGCTAATGGGTCTGCTATCGCGAATTACCGCATTATTTTCAAGCCTTTCTAATACCAGCTATCCCTGGCCCGCTATGGATGTTGTTCTACCTGGCTCGCGGCATTTGCACCTGCTCGGCAGTATTCATATGGGTACATGCGACATGGCACCGCTGTCCGGGAAGCTGATTAACAAACTCAGGGATGCCGACGCGTTGATTGTTGAGGCTGACATTACTGAGAGCGGCTCTCCCTTCCTCGATATTCCTGATGAACTGCCGCTAGAGCAGCGCCTGTCTGCCGAAAACTGGGCGCAGGTGATGTCGTTAATCGAGGAGCTTGGCATCCCGCTGAGCCAGATTGACAACCAACCGGCCTGGCAAATTGCTCTGGTGTTACAGGCTCATCAGGCACAGCGCCTGGGTTTACGTGCCAATTACGGGATAGATTTTCAGTTACTGGAAGCAGCAAAAGCGATGGCGGTTCCGGTTATTGAACTGGAAGGTGCGCAGCATCAAATTGATATTCTTACCCGTTTGCCCGATGGCGGCATGCCGCTGCTAACCGACACGCTAATTCACTGGCACACAAATGCTCGCCTGCTGCAAATGATGATCAGTTGGTGGCTGGAAGCGCCACCGCAGCGTGGAAATGTGCAATTGCCGAACACCTTTGGCGACGAACTATACGATGTACTTATGCATCAACGTAATCTGGCGTGGCAGCATTTCCTGGAGCAACTGCCCGCCGGGCAGTATGTGGTTGCCGTCGGCGCACTGCATTTGTACGGGAAGGGAAACTTACCTGAGATATTGAAAAATAAATAAAAAAACGGCCAATATCGCTATCGGCCCGTCAAAGAGGAATTTGTATATTATTGTTGTTATTCTGACCAAATTAATGGGCAGACTCAGAATTGTCGCTCAATGTGACGATTAACGCTATCACTATTCAGCCTATATATAATTTTTATAAAACAAATCACGTTGTTTATATGATCGTGCGCTTTTCAAACAAAAGCCCTAAGAAGGTGACATGACACCAGCAGTAAAACTTCTCGAAAAAAACCGCGTTCCATTTCAATTACATGCTTATGACCATGATCCAGCCGAAACCAATTTCGGTGATGAAGTGGTCCGCAAACTAGGCCTGAATGCCGAACAGGTCTACAAAACGCTGCTGGTTGCCATTAACGGTGACATGAAGCAGTTAGCGGTAGCCGTGACACCGGTTTCCGGTCAGCTGGATTTGAAGAAAGTCGCTAAAGCGTTAGGCGCCAAAAAAGTCGAGATGGCCGACCCTATGGTCGCACAGCGAATCACGGGTTATTTGGTGGGAGGTATAAGTCCATTGGGCCAGAAAAAGCGCCTGCCAACGGTTATCGACGCTCCGGCACAGACGTTCGCATCTATTTATGTTTCGGGTGGTAAACGCGGGCTGGATATCGAACTGGCTGCGAGCGACCTGGCAAAACTGCTCAATGCCACCTTTGCCGAGATTGCCCGTTGCGACTGACTCTGCATCGCCATTCCGTTCGTAGGGTGGATAAGCCCAGGCGTCATCCACCGCTTACCCGCCCTACGAACAATTTGCCGATTCAAACAGAATCGTTACTTCCAGCTCACTTCGCCTTTCGGCTCATAAGCATTTACATCAAGCTGAGAGTTCTGCTCGATGTACTGTTTTAGCACTTCCGCATCCACAAAACCGGTGTTCACATAGCCTGGTTTCTTGTCAATTTCAGGGTAACCATCGCCACCGGAAGCGTTGAAGTTCAGCGTCGCCATACGGTAGGTTTTCGCAGGATCAACCGGCTCACCTTTGATTTTCAGATCTTGCAGACCTGATGCGGTCGCCACAAAGCTGACATTCGAAAACTGCGGGTATGCGCCAGAGTCCGGTTTCTTCTGCGCAACGGCGCTCAGATACTCGATCACATCTTTGCCTGTCATATCGATATAGGTCACGGTGTTGCCAAACGGCTGCACTTTCAGCACGTCTTTATAGCTGATATCACCGGCTTCAATAGAATCACGAATACCGCCACCACTCATTACCGCAAAGTCAGCACTGGTGCGTGCCATTTGTGCCGCCAGCAACAGGTGCGCAAGGTTAGTTTGTACAAAACGAACTTTACTGCGATCGCCTTCCATGTGGCCGTTTACGCTGCCCACTTTCACGTTCAGTTGTGCCTGGCCTTTATTCTGGAATGGCGTCAGCAGTGACAGCATCTGTTGGTTTTCAGGGATCTGCGGCGTATAGAGTACGCGCTCACTTTCACCGTTATCGTAGGTTATCTTTTTCTTCAGGTTGACAGGGATAAGCTGGTAGTGCACCAGTTTCATCTCGCCATTACGGAACTCGAAATCAGCCCGTCCCACGTATTTCCCCCACTCGTGAGCCTGAACAATCCAGATACCGTTTTGTTTATCCGGCGCGCACGGCGTGCCTGGAACGTAATCGACCTGCTTTTTATTCTCAGCCGCCATACAGACTGGGTTTTGCGAGTGACCGCCAACAATCATCGTCAGCGCGCCAGCAGGCAGGCTGCGAGCCATTTCTACATCGCCCGGCGCGTTAGAACCAGACTGGCCATTATCGTAGTGGCCCATGTGCGTGGCCGCGATCAACACGTCGGGTTTCTCAGTCGATTGCAGCTCCTGAATCACCAGTTTCGCTTCATCCGCCGGTTTGCGGAATTCGATGTCGACGAAGTTTTCCGGATTACCAATTTTCGCCGTGTCATCAGTGGTTAAACCGATCACCGCAATTTTAATGCCCTGTGGCTTGAAGATGGCCCAGGGTTTAAACAGGCGCTCGCCAGTGCTTTTCTGGTAAATATTGGCCGAAAGCAGCGGGAATTTGGCCCATTTTTCTTGCTGGCGTAACACTGAGAGTGGGTTGTCGAATTCATGGTTGCCGATAGCCATCGCATCGTAGCCAATCAAATTCATCCCACGGAAATCAGGTTCAGCATCCTGCAAGTCAGATTCCGGAACACCGGTGTTGATGTCACCGCCAGACAGCAGCAGTACGCTGCCCCCCTGCTCTGCCACCTCTTTACGAATACTGTCGACCAGAGTTTTTTGCGCAGCCAGTCCATATTCCGCGTGTTCGTTACGCCAGAAATGACCGTGGTGATCGTTGGTGTGCAGAATGGTGATGTTATAGGTTTTATCTTTTTCCCATGCCAGTGCAGACGCGCTGGTTAAGCTCATTGCCATCAGCAATGCTGTGGCCACCCCTTTCACGACGAACTTCATCTTAAATCTCCATATTCAATAAATGCTTACGCACCAATAGCAAACCATCATTATCTTATACTCTAAATAATTCGAGTTTCAGGTAGGCGGCAAGGGAGTTCATCCCCAGGAGCTTACTTGAGTAAGTGACTGGGGTGAAGGAGTGCGGTCAACGCCCCTGTAACCTCAAGTATGACGAGTATAGGCAAATAACTTTTCATGATTGTGACTTTCTTCGGAACTTTCCAGAAGGTATGTTAGCTGGGTAATGATTTCCTACGGTTCCATCAGTGAACTGGGCTAAAAACAATCACCTCAATAATTACAGGTACTTATGGCAATCTCGGAACAAACTCTCGCGGCGACGGAGCCTAAAAAAGCTCGCACCGCGTTCGGAATTCTCGGAGCAATCAGCCTTTCTCATTTGCTCAACGATATGATTCAGTCGCTCATTCTGGCGCTCTACCCGCTTTTACAGAGTGAGTTCTCGCTGAGTTTTGTGCAAATAGGGATGATAACGCTGACCTTCCAGGTCACCTCATCGCTACTTCAGCCGGTGGTAGGATACTACACAGATAAATACCCGATGCCATGGTCATTGCCGATTGGTATGTGCTTCACACTTTGTGGGTTAGTGATTCTGGCCCTGGCCGGTAGTTTCCCGATGGTGCTTCTGGCGGCAGCGCTGGTGGGCACCGGCTCTTCGGTATTCCACCCGGAATCCTCCCGCGTAGCACGTATGGCATCCGGTGGTCGTCATGGTCTTGCGCAGTCACTGTTCCAGGTGGGTGGTAATTTTGGTAGCTCGCTGGGCCCATTGCTGGCGGCGCTGATCATCGCCCCTTACGGCAAAGGTAACGTCGGCTGGTTTGTGCTGGCTGCACTGTTGGCGATTATTGTCCTGCTGCAGATTAGCCGCTGGTATGCCGCGCAACATCGCATGACAAAAGGCAAAACTGCCGCGCCGGTGGTTAACCCACTGCCGCGCAAAAAAGTGATTCAGGCAGTAACCGTTTTGCTGGTGCTGATTTTCTCGAAGTATTTCTATATGGCGAGTATCAGCAGTTATTACACCTTCTATCTGATGCACAAATTCGGTTTGTCGGTGCAGAACGCCCAGTTCCACCTGTTCGCCTTCTTGTTTGCGGTGGCTGCGGGGACCGTGATTGGCGGACCAGTCGGCGACAAGATTGGTCGTAAATACGTGATTTGGGGTTCGATTCTTGGCGTCGCGCCGTTCACCCTTTTCTTGCCGTATGTCTCTCTGGAATGGACGGGCATTCTGACGGTGATCATCGGCTTTATTCTTGCCTCTGCATTTTCGGCGATTCTGGTTTATGCGCAAGAACTGATGCCTGGGCGTATCGGTATGGTTTCCGGCCTGTTCTTCGGTTTTGCCTTTGGTATGGGCGGATTGGGGGCGGCGGTACTGGGTCTGGTTGCCGACCATACAAGTATCGAATTAGTCTATAAAATATGTGCTTTCCTGCCACTTCTCGGCATATTGACCATATTCCTGCCTGACTACCGCCATAAGTCATAGTTATATGGGCCAGAGAAACTCTCTGGCCCTGCACCACTTCCACATTCCGCCAGACCTTTCCTAAATTAAGCGTATAAAACGCCCATCAGACACCTATTTTTGTCTAAATGCGCCTTTTCCTAAAAAAACACATATTTAACACACACAACGAGTAAAAATTTGTCATAAACTAAAAACAGGATTTTGGATTTACTGGACCTGATTAACTACGAAAGGAGACGGAATGCATCACGCCACCCCGCTTATTACCACCATTGTCGGCGGCCTTGTACTGGCCTTTTTGCTCGGTATGCTCGCCAACAAACTTCGTATATCACCCTTGGTGGGTTACTTATTAGCTGGGGTTTTAGCCGGGCCGTTTACGCCTGGTTTTGTCGCGGATACCAAACTTGCCCCAGAATTAGCTGAACTGGGCGTAATCTTGCTGATGTTTGGTGTCGGTCTGCATTTCTCTTTAAAGGATTTGATGGCGGTAAAGGCCATCGCCATTCCCGGAGCTATCGCCCAGATTGGTGTGGCGACGCTGCTGGGTATGGCGCTTTCATCGTTGATGGGTTGGTCGCTGATGACTGGCATCGTGTTTGGCCTGTGTCTTTCCACTGCCAGTACCGTGGTACTGCTACGCGCACTTGAAGAACGGCAATTAATCGACAGCCAGCGCGGGCAAATCGCCATTGGCTGGTTGATTGTTGAAGATCTGGTGATGGTGTTAACTCTGGTGCTGCTACCCGCCGTTGCCGGAATGATGGAAAAAGGCAACGTTGGCCTCGCGTCCTTGTCGCTGGATATGGGTTTAACCATCGGCAAAGTGGTGGCGTTTATTGCGATTATGCTGATTGTTGGCCGCCGCCTGGTGCCGTGGATCCTGGCGCGAAGTGCCGCCACCGGTTCACGTGAGCTGTTTACGCTGGCGGTTCTGGCGCTGGCTCTGGGCATTGCTTTTGGTGCCGTCGAGTTGTTTGATGTTTCCTTTGCGCTGGGTGCGTTCTTCGCCGGAATGGTGCTCAACGAATCGGAACTGAGCCATCGTGCCGCTCATGACACATTGCCGCTACGCGACGCCTTCGCGGTGCTGTTCTTTGTCTCGGTCGGCATGCTGTTCGACCCGATGATTTTGATTCAGGAGCCGCTCGCGGTATTAGGCACCGTTGCCATCATCGTGTTTGGCAAATCGTTGGCCGCTTTCATCCTGGTGCGTCTGTTTGGTCACTCGCAACGTACTGCATTAACCATCGCCACAAGCCTTGCACAGATTGGTGAATTCGCCTTTATCCTGGCGGGCCTGGGAATGGCGCTGAATCTGTTACCGCAGACCGGGCAAAATCTGGTACTGGCCGGCGCGATTTTGTCGATTATGCTCAATCCGATTTTGTTTGCGGTACTTGAGCGTTATCTGGCAAAAACCGAAACCCTGGAAGAGCAAACGCTGGAAGAAGCTATCGAAGACGAGAAGCAGATCCCAGTGGATATCTGTAATCACGCCCTGCTGGTAGGTTTTGGGCGCGTGGGCAGCTTGCTGGGCGAAAAATTATTGGCTCAGGGCATCCCATTGGTCGTGATTGAAACCTCCCGCAGCCGGGTCGATGAGTTGCGTGAACGCGGGATCCGTGCGGTGCTGGGAAATGCAGCCAATGAAGAGATCATGAATCTTGCGCATCTTGATTGTGCCCGTTGGTTGTTGTTGACCATTCCAAACGGTTACGAGGCTGGGGAAATTGTCGCGACCGCGCGTACGAAATATCCGGATATCGAGATCATTGCCCGCGCCCATTATGACGATGAGGTGGATTACATTACCGAGCGTGGTGCGAATCAGGTGGTGATGGGTGAGCGTGAAATTGCCAATACCATGATGGGGATGCTGAATAAACCGGTCGAGCAGGAAACAGTGTCGGGATAATTTCTGATGCAATAGTGTCGGATGGCGCTTCGCTTATCCGACCTACGAAAGGATGTTGTAGGGTGGATAAGCGCACGCGTCATCCACCTTCCAGACTCGGGACTTAACGGTCCCAGTAAGACTCTTCCAGGCTATCTTCGCGCTCCGGTAAACCACGGGTCAGACGCGGAGAATGCTGATTTAACACCTGATAACTCACGCGGTTCGCGTATTTACACACCTGCGCCAAAGATGAATAGGTCAGCCAGGTGAACTGGTGTTTGCTGGAGTTCGGCACGTTAGAGCGGTGATAATTATTGGCCGTAATATCATGCAGCAGTGCCGCGAGTGCGCCATCGCCCGCGCCATTGGTGTTCATGATTTTCTCAGGCCCGCCCATATATGGCGCAATGTGCGAGAAAATACGCATCGGGTTTTGGCAATCTTTATGGCGCATCGCGCGACTAAATTCGTACTGGTTAAATTCAGCAATCGCACCCGGCAGCAAAGGATGCTGGGTGGTGCGTTTCGCGGACTCTTCAGTAAACGCCGCCATATACAGCCCGACCGGCCCTGCGGTACACAGTACTAAATCAACCCAATCCAGCGCTTTATCAGCCGCCAGCAGCGGATCGTTTTCGCCCGTCAGCGCCAGCCCTTCTTCTTCGTTCATCGCCAGAATCGAGACATGTTCTTTCAGGAACGCCTGCCACCACTCCGGGTTTTCCGCGATAACGTATTTTGTGCCCAGCGTCAGCACTACCGGAACGTTGTACTTTTTCGCATACGCGATGGCCTGCATGGTCGCTTCCGGCATGGGCTCGCCATCTTTGCAGCGCACCAGGTAGGAAGTCAGCACCAGCGCAGACGCACCGGCAATCACCTCTTCCGGGATGCTCTCGGCGCGCAGCTGGTTCATGTGGCCAGGGCTTATCGCAAAAGTCCGTTCGCCCTGCTCACCAATCAACGTGAAGCAACGGCCAATCGCGCCATTCACGCCTTGCAGATAGTTGAGATCGGTACGACTGGAGGTATTGCAGAGGTAGCGGTAGGCATAGCTACCAATTTCGATATTGCTGCACATTACGCCCAGCAAAACAGAGCGGTCATCGGCCAGCACGGAATAGTTATGCATCGTATTGCCAATGGTGCCGCCGGCAAACTGGTGAGTGATCAGATCTTTTTGCACCAGTTCCTGATACAGCGCTTCGGCCACATCGTCTTCAATCACCAGAGAATGGCCGAAACTCAAGCCGAAACGATGAACAAACTCGTCATCCACTTTGGCTTCGATATCCACCAGAGTCTGGTCGATGCCGACAATCCAGGAGGTGCCAGTTTCATTTTCAGGCTGAACCTGCTGCAGTAATGGATCGCGTGCGCTAACCGGGAAGTAGTGTTTGGATTTTCGTTTGCCGGGAAATTTCATGATGATGTTCGGAGTTTGCTAATCAGGCCGGAAATGGTAGCACATTAACGGCCAGTAGCGAGATCAGCGATATTTTTCCACCAGACTCATCATCATCGCGATGTGTGCAGGGTCATCATTAAGCGCAGGAATATACTCATATTTAGCGCCACCCGCCTCGAGGAACACTTCACGGTTTTGCACCGCCATCTCCTCTAACGTTTCGAGACAATCCGCGGAGAAACCAGGGCACATCACCTGAATATGTTTCACGCCTTTTTCCGCCAGCATTTTCAGCGTTTCATCGGTATACGGCATCAGCCAGGGTTCGCGACCAAAGCGCGACTGATAGGTCATCATCACTTTTTCAGGTGGCAGTTCGAGGGCTGAAAGCAGTTCCCGCGTAGTATCGCGACAACGTTGCGGATAATCATCACCTTCGTTGGCATAACGCTGTGGGATCCCGTGATAGGAAAGCAGCAACACATCCGGTTCGCCGTGTTGGGCGAATGATTGTTTAACCGAAGCCACCAGCGCATTGATGTATAAGGGGTTATCGGCATAGTCACGAATCAGGGAAATCGACGGCAACGAGCGATAGTTGGCAAAAATGCGTCCTAACTCATCCCAGACGGCGGCGACGGTCGAGCAAGAAAATTGTGGGTACAGCGGTAGCACGACAATGTGGTCGACGTTATGAGTCAATAGTTCGTCGACGGCACTTTTCAGTGATGGTGAACCATAACTCATGCCGAGAACCACAGGTGTATCCGGTAATTGTGCCGCCAGAGCGACTTGCTGGCGTCGGCTATAAACAAGCAGCGGCGAGCCTTCGTCCATCCACACAGACTGATAAAGTTTTGCCACACGTGAAGATCGCAGCGGCAAAATCACGCCGCGCAGTAGCGGCCACCAGAGCAGACGCGGGGTATCAACGACGCGTTTGTCGCTGAGAAACTGCCGTAAGTAGCGTTTTACCGCCGCCGGAGTGGGTGCATCAGGTGTGCCAAGGTTTGCCAGTAAAATACCCACTTTTTCCTGATTCATTTCCACTCCTTATCAATAAATTACTGATAATTGTAACGTAAAAGTGGCTCAGGAAAACCGATTACAGCGAAAGGGCAAAATTTGGGCAAAAAAATACCAGGAACAGGTCCTGGTATTTTTATATACCCAAAATATTAGCCGAGGATTTTTGCCAGCTCTGCGCTCACTTCGGTCACTTTACGGGTGCCGTCGATTTTTACGTATTTGGTGTTACCGGCTTCAGCTTCTTTGCTGTAGTAGGAGATCAGCGGAGCAGTCATCTGATGGTATTCCACCAGGCGCTTACGCACGGTTTCTTCCTGATCGTCTTTACGAGTTGTCAGTTCTTCGCCTGTGGCGTCGTCTTTACCTGCAACGACCGGTGGATTGAAGGTGACGTGATAAACGCGGCCAGATGGGGCGTGTACGCGACGGCCCACGATACGCTCAACAATCAGTTCGTCCGGTACGGCAAATTCCAGAACCACGTCCACATTGATGCCCGCTTCTTTCATTGCGTCAGCTTGTGGAATGGTGCGAGGGAAACCATCGAGCAGGAAACCGTTACGGCAGTCTTCCTGAGTAATGCGTTCTTTTACCAGCGCGATAACCAGTTCATCGGTAACCAGTTTTCCGGCATCCATGATGTCTTTTGCTTGTTTACCCAGCTCTGAGCCAGATTTTACTGCAGCACGCAGCATGTCACCGGTGGAGATTTGCGGAATGCCATATTTCTCCATGATGAACTGAGCCTGAGTTCCTTTACCTGCGCCCGGAGCGCCAAGCAGAATAATACGCATTGCGTAATTCCCCATTCGTTTGGATTTTTGATTTTTTAAAGCAGAGGCGGAGACCTTACCATTAAAGGCGTATTCACCTCAAGAAAGCCAGGCGCGAGAAGGTGTTCTAAAGATAAAAAGGTGGATGACGGCTGACGCCTTATCCACCCTACACTTTCTGCATCAATCGTAGGGCGGATAAGCGAATGCGCCATCCGCCACAAGGTTTAGGAAGCCAGCAACTGATTCATACGGCGAATGAACTGGTTTGGATCTTCCAGCGTGCCGCGTTCAGCCAACAGCGCCTGGTCGAGCAGCAATTCGACCCACTCGCCGAACTGTGCTTCATCCTGAGTATCCGCAACGCGTTTAACCAGCCCGTGATCCGGATTCAGCTCGAAGATGTACTTCACTTCTGGCACTTCCTGGCCCGCAGCGGCAAACAACTTCGCCATTTGCGTGCTCATGTCGTTGCTGTCAGTGGTCACGATAGCTGGCGTGTCGGTCAAACGGTGCGTCAGACGCACTTCTTTCACACGTTCGCCCAGCAGAGTTTTCACGCGGTCAACGAATGGCTCCAGCGCTTTTTCTGCTTCTTTCGCTTCAGGTGTTTCTTCGTCAGCCAGTTTTTCCAGCGTCTCGTCGGTCTTGCTGACAGACTGGAAGGATTTGCCGTCGAACTCGGTCAGATAGCTCATCATCCATTCGTCGATACGGTCAGAAAGCAGCAAGACTTCGATGCCTTTCTTACGCAGCAATTCCAGATGCGGGCTGCTCTTCGCGGCGGCATAGCTGTCGGCGGTGATGTAGTAAATCTTCTCCTGCCCTTCTTTCATGCGTGACACGTACTCTTCCAGCGACACAGTTTGTGCAGCGGAGTCGGTATGCGTCGTCGCAAAGCGCAGCAGTTTAGCGATAGCTTCCTGGTTGGCGTTGTCTTCAGCAGGGCCTTCTTTCAGCACCAGGCCGAAGTTTTTCCAGAAGGTCTGGTATTTTTCGCTGTCGTCTTTTGCCAGTTTTTCCAGCATCTGCAATACGCGTTTAGTCAGCGCACTACGCAGGTTCTGAGTGACACGGCTGTCTTGCAGAATTTCACGCGATACGTTCAGCGGCAGGTCGTTGGAATCTATCAGGCCGCGAACAAAACGCAGGTAGTTCGGCATGAACTGTTCTGCATCATCCATGATGAACACGCGCTGCACGTATAATTTCAGGCCGTGTTTATGGTCACGATTCCACATATCCCACGGTGCATGAGACGGGATGTACAGCAGGCTGGTGTACTCTTGTTTCCCTTCCACGCGGTTATGGCTGTGGGCCAGCGGGTCGGAGAAGTCATGAGACACGTGCTTGTAGAATTCGTTGTACTCTTCGTCTTTAATTTCAGACTTGCTACGCGTCCACAGCGCCTGCGCTTTGTTGATTTTTTCCCAGCCGAGGATGGTTTCGCCATCTTTCTCTTCACGGGTTTCAATCTCAACCGGCAGCGCAATGTGATCGGAGTATTTACCGATGATTGAGCGTACACGCCAGTCGTCCAGGAACTCGTCTTCACCTTCACGCAGGTGCAAAGTGATTTCGGTACCACGGTCCGCTTTGGTGATATCCGCAACGGTATATTCGCCCGCACCTTCAGATTCCCAGAATACCGCTTGATCCGCAGGGACACCTGCCGCGCGAGTCCGCACGGTCACTTTGTCCGCCACGATAAACGCGGAGTAGAAGCCCACACCAAACTGGCCGATAAGCTGGCTGTCTTTCGCCTGGTCAGAGCCCATAGATTCGAGGAACGCTTTGGTGCCAGATTTTGCAATGGTACCGAGGTGATCGATTGCCTCGTCACGAGTCATACCGATGCCGTTATCAGCAATCGTCAGGGTACGTTTTTCTTTATCAAATGAGACACGCACGCGCAGCTCGCCGTCACCCTCATAAAGGTCAGCGTGGGACAGCGCGCGGAAGCGCAATTTGTCTGCCGCATCAGAGGCGTTGGAGATCAGCTCACGCAGGAAAATTTCTTTATTTGAGTAGAGGGAGTGGATCATCAGGTGCAGAAGTTGCTTCACTTCAGACTGGAAGCCACGAGTCTCTTGTCCTTTCATGGTCATTGATACCTCAACAAAATACATAGGGGTGATGAAAACGTTGAGGGTGATATGAGGATAGAAACTGAGGTTTTCAAGCGGGAAAAGAGATTCTTCCTTTCTTTACCCTAAATAATTGGCGTTGCATCAAGGCGGAAAACTCATTAATCCCCAGGAGCTTACTCAAGTAAGTGACTGGGGTGAGGGAGTGCAGCCAACACAGATGCAGCTGCAAGTATGATGGGTAAATTAGAAATTAATCTTATGACGACCTGCGAGAGAATGTGACAGCGTGGTGCCATCGACCATTTCCAGTTCGCCACCCACTGGCACACCGTGCGCGATACGGCTGGCATCGACGCCATATTGCCCGCACAGCTCGCCAATGTAGTTCGCGGTTGCTTCCCCTTCAACCGTCGGGTTGGTAGCAAGGATCAGCTCTTTGATGGTTTCATGCTCAAGACGCTGTTCAAGCCTGTCCAGACCGATATCCTGCGGGCCAATACCGTCGAGCGGGGATAAGTGCCCCATAAGAACAAAATAGCGTCCGGAAAACTGGCCGGTCGCTTCGATCGCGTGAATATCCGCTGGCGTTTCCACCACGCAAATCTGGCCATTTTCCTGGCGGCGTGGGTTGGAACAAATGGCACAGACTTCTTGTTCGGTGAATGTACGGCAATCCGCGCAGTGCCCGATTTCGGACATGGCGCGAGTCAATGCTTGAGCAAGACGCATTCCACCGCTGCGATCGCGTTGCAAAAGCGCAAACGCCATACGTTGTGCAGACTTAGGGCCTACACCCGGCAGGCAGCGCAGGGATTCCATGAGGGCGGTAAGTAAAGGACTGGTTTGCATCGCTCTGACTTCTGAAAAAAGAGTGGACCATAGCCTAACATTAGCCCTGCGCAGGGGTATAGGAAAAGATATTCCCCCTTCGCGATCTCTCGCAAAAGGGGAAATTATTTAGCTGCGCTGGGAGTCCAGTTGCTCTTGATTGGTCACTACGTCTTGCGCTTTCTGGTAGCTTTCCATCAGCAAGCCGTACTCAATGAACACACCTCCCCACAAATTTGCCCATTCCATCGCATCGTCACGGTTCCAGGTGTGCTGGACTTCGGCTACTACGGCCGCGGTATCCATCGGTACAACACCCGCCTGCACCACTCGCGCCAGCGTCACTTCCTGAGCCATTTTGGAATAGGTGCCAGAAGCGTCAATGACTGCGAAGACTTTAAAGCCTTCTGCCGCGGCACTGATTGCCGGGAAAGCCATGCACACGCTGGTTACGGTACCGGCAATAATCAAGGTTTTACGCCCGGTCGCTTTAACCGCAGCAACGAAGTCGGGGTTATCCCAGGCATTGATTTCACCTTTACGCGGCACATATTGCGCATGCGGTGCGTACTGGTGGATTTCCGGGATCAACGGACCATTCGGGCCTTGTGGAACCGAAGCAGTGGTGATAACCGGAATATTGGCAAGGGTTGCAACCTTCGCAAGCACAGTAGCGTGAGTGCGTAAAGTTGGCATTGGCATGTCGTGCACGAGCTGGAACAAACCGCTCTGATGGTCGATAAGCAGCATGACCGCGTCGTTAGGGTCGATAGTGGGAAGTTGTCCGTTAAAGTTTGCAGGTGCCATGTCCGTATCCTCTTTATTTACTTAATAAACTGCTGAAAGTTAACGGCTACCGGGATGATAGCCGTTCACGTTAGTTAGACTGTCTGACCAAATTTGCCCTGATTAAAATCGTCAATGGCTTCTTTGATTTGCTCACGAGTGCTCATAACGAACGGCCCGTAACCCACCACTGGCTCATTAAGTGGCTCACCACTTAACACCAGCACCACGGCGTCGTTATTGGCTTCAAGCGTCACCGTTTCGCCTTTGGCATCCAGCACCACCAGTTGCGCCTCACGAGCCACTTCCTGCCCGTTGACCTGCACGGTGCCTTTGAGCACCACCAGCGCGGTATTCCAGCCATCAGGCAGCGTCAGTTGCGTAGCACTGTGCGCGTTAAGTCGCATATCCAGCACGCGCAGCGGAGAAAACGTGCGTGCCGGGCCTTTTACGCCATCCATTTCACCGGCAATAACCCGTACCAGGCCGGCGTTATCCGGCAATGTCACAACCGGAATATCGGCATCGGTAATCGACTGGTAGTTCGGTGGTGTTGACTTGTCTTTGGCTGGCAAGTTGACCCACAGCTGAACCATTTCAAGCGTACCGCCCTTCTCGCTAAATGCCGGTGAGTGGAACTCTTCATGCAAAATGCCGCTACCGGCGGTCATCCATTGCACATCACCCGGGCCAATGACCCCGCCGCTACCCGTGGAGTCGCGGTGTGCCACTTCGCCTTTGTAGACGATGGTGACGGTTTCAAAACCGCGGTGCGGGTGCACATCAACGCCACGTTGCCCTTTGTTGCTCGGCTTAAAATCTGCCGGGCCTGCGTAATCCATCAGCAGGAACGGGCTGAGCTGTTTTTCAAATTTTGAGTAAGAAAACAGTGAGCGAACCGGGAAGCCATCGCCCACCCAGTGGGACGCTGGTGCTGAATAAACGCCAAGAATTGATTTCATCGTTATCTCCATTGAGTGTCGATTTCTGTTGAGATAAAGCTTACTCATAAGACGAATTCCCCGGTAGACTCTGAAAATGAACTCAGTGTTCCATATACAGGACAATGAAAATGCAGGACCTCAACGATCTGTGGTATTTCGTACAAGTGGTGGATAACGGAGGATTTTCTCCAGCGAGTCGGGTAATCGGCATTCCGAAGTCACGCCTGAGCCGCCGGATTGCGCTACTGGAAGAAAGTCTCGAGACGCGTCTGATTCAGCGTTCAACACGCAGTTTTACGGTGACCGAAGCCGGACAGATTTTTTATCGCCATTGCAAAGCGATGATTATTGAAGCTGAAGCCGCCCAGGAGGCGATTAATTCCCTGCGCGCCGAGCCTCGCGGGCTAATTCGCCTGAGCTGCCCGATTGCCTTGCTGCATGTGCATATCGGGGAGATGCTGGCGCGGTTTATGGCACTTTACCCGCAAGTGACCGTGCAATTGGAAGAGACCAATCGCCAGGTTGATGTGCTGAATGAAAACATCGATTTAGCGGTGCGGGTACGGCCATTGCCGCTGGATGACAGCGATCTGGTGATGCGCAAACTGGCGGATCGCGGGATGTGTCTGGTCGCCAGCCCCGAACTGGTTGAGCGATTTACCCCACCTGCGTCGCCTGCCTTTCTTCAGCACTGGCCAAGCCTGGCTTTATCGAAACCCCAGCAGGTTTATCGTTGGTGCCTGTTCGGCCCGGATAATCAGGAAGTGACGTTGCACCACAAACCACGGCTAGTGACCACGGATATGGATGCGCTACGAACGGCTGCGCTGGCGGGAGTGGGCGTGGTGCAGTTGCCAATATTGATGGTTAACCAGCAGCTGGCGGACGGAAGTCTGGTGCGTTTGTTGCCAGAGTGGCGGGCAAGACGTGAGGTGATACATTTGGTGTTTCCTTCGCGGCGCGGCCAGTTACCGGCGGTCAGGGCATTGATTGATTTTTTGGTGGAGAGTTATGCGGCGTTTGAGGAGGAGTGAGAACGCAAAACGCCCTCACCCCAGCCCTCTCCCACAGGAGAGGGAGAAAATCAAAACGGCATTTTGAAGCCTGGCGGCAACTGCATACCGCTCGAAACGCCAGCCATTTTCTCTTTCTGCGCTTCGCCGATACGACGCGCAGCATCGTTGAAGGCCGCAGCTACCAGGTCTTCAACCATCTCTTTATCGTCTTCCATCAGGCTTGGATCGATTTCCACACGACGGCAGTTATGCGCACCGTTGATGGTCACTTTTACCAGACCCGCACCTGATTCGCCGGTGACTTCCATTTGAGCGATTTCTTCCTGAACCTGGGCCATTTTTTCCTGCATCTGCTGGGCTTGCTTCATGATGTTGCCCAGACCGCCTTTTCCAAACATAGTCTTCTCTCTTTTGCTCGGGCCGACAATCGTATATCACAATTAACGGCTATCAGGGTTTACAACAAACTGGCATAACCAGCCTGTCAAATTGGTCGAATACTGTCTTCATCCAGCTCTGCATCAAAGAAACGACGCAAGGTCTGGATATTGTTATCAGTACTCATTGATTCCCGCGCACGCGCCAGCTTCTCTTCGTAGATAGCCTGACGCCACTCCAGCGGGGTGCGTTGTGCAAGATTATCATCTTCAATAATAGTCAGCTCAACAGTTTCACCGCTAAAAGTACTCATCGCATCCGCCAGCGTTTTCAATGCCGACGGTGAATTCAGATGCCGTAATGCCGGACGCAAGTGCAAACAAACGCGGTTGCCATCCTGCTCTTTCCAGGCGTTCAACGCCAATTGCTGCACCAGTTTTGGTAACACCAACTGGCTAATTTCCGCCGCCCAACTGTCACGTTCGATAGCTTCTAACGCCAGTTTCTGTGCAAGCTCCGGGGTTTTCTCGTGCTCCAGCGCGCGCTTTAAAGCTTTCGGTGTCGCAACCGGTTCTTCGACGACGTCAGAAACGTTTTGCGACTTCCAGCGATAAGCTTCAGGCTTCTGGGCCGGTTTCTCTTCCACTGCCGCGGCTGGCCGGGACTGAATACGCTCGGTCACTGAAGCTAAGCGTTCCAGGGCGGTGTTCTTTGCCGGCCGCGCTAGATCAGGCGCTGCCGGCTCATTCTTTTTTGCTTTGTTGGCTCCCTGCTGGCGCATTAACTGGGTTCGCGCTTGCAGCACCTGGCTTGTGGTGTCCGGCAACGGGGTTTCATTTTGCCGTGGCGGAGGTGACGTTTGTTGTCGTACCGGAACGGGATTGACGACCGGAATACTCGCCACTTGTCGCGGTTGCTCAGGCTCTGGCAACGGCTTGCGCGGATGGAACGCCAGCGCGCGCAGCAACGTCATCTCAATCCCCATACGGCGATCGGGAGCCCAGGAGAGCTCTTTGCGCCCCATCAGCAGAGTCTGATAATACAATTGCACTTCTGCAGGCGGCACGACTCGTGCCAGCTCCCGCATGCGCTGTTCAATCGCCGCCATATCGCTACCCAACGCGGCCGGAGAGAGTTGCACCATGGCCACACGGTGTAGCAAACCGAGCATTTCTACCAGCAGCGCTTCCCACTCAATACCGCGACCGGCGGCATCGTTAAGCAAGCTCATCACTCGCTCGCCATCGGCCTGGACCATCGCTTCTATCAGTGCCAGCGCCTGATCGTCATCCAGCGTGCCAAGCATGGTGCTGACAGCTGCCGTGGTCACTTGCCCATCGCCACTAGCGATAGCCTGGTCGGTAAGACTTAATGCATCACGCAGGCTGCCATCTGCGGCACGGGACAGCAATTGCAGCGCGCGAGTTTCAGAAGGGATGTTCTCTTCGCCAAGAATGTATTCCAGCTGATGGCGGATTTGTTCGACATCCAGCGCTTTCAGGTGGAATTGCAGGCAGCGAGAAAGAATAGTCACCGGCAACTTTTGCGGATCGGTAGTCGCCAGCAAGAATTTGACATGCGAAGGTGGCTCTTCCAGCGTCTTCAACAGTGCGTTGAAGCTGTGGCGGGAGAGCATGTGGACTTCATCGATTAAGTAGACTTTGAAGCGGCCACGCGCCGGTGCGTACTGAACGTTGTCCAGCAAGTCACGGGTGTCTTCGACTTTGGTGCGTGAAGCGGCGTCAATCTCTATCAGGTCAACAAAACGCCCCTGTTCGATTTCACGGCAGTTATCGCACACGCCACAAGGGGTGGCAGTGATGCCGGTTTCACAATTTAACCCTTTCGCCAACAGGCGAGCGATGGACGTTTTACCCACGCCGCGCGTCCCTGAAAAGAGATAGGCGTGGTGGATTCGGCCCATGGATAAGCCATTAGCCAGCGCAGTCAGAACGTGTTGCTGGCCGACGACATCAGCAAAAGTTTGTGGCCGCCATTTACGGGCTAAGACCTGATAGCTCATTCGAGATAGGCTCTACATCGCGGGGTGAATTGAGGGGGTAATGCTAACATAAGCCTCACCCATCGGGCGAGGCTTCTGATTTTGGGCATATTAGTGAGACTGAACTTAGTGACCAGGGAAAAGGACGAGGCTGTAACTTTTCACGCCCATTTTTTCCAGACGCTGCTCACCACCAATATCAAACAGATTGATGATAAATGCGGCATCAGTCACTTCCCCACCCAGACGGCGGATAAGTTTCACGGTCGCTTCAATGGTGCCACCGGTGGCCAGCAAATCGTCCACTACCAGTACTTTGTCGCCTGGCTGGATAGCATCAACGTGGATTTCCAGTTGATCGGTACCGTATTCCAGCTCGTAGTTCTCAGCGATAGTTTCGCGTGGCAGTTTGCCAGGCTTACGCACAGGCACAAAGCCAACACCTAATTCCAGCGCAACCGGTGCACCGAATAAAAAACCGCGCGCTTCAGTGCCCACCACTTTGGTGATGCCGGCATCTTTAAAGCGTGAAACTAATAATTCGATGCTGGTGGCGTAGGCTTTCGGATCTTCAAGCAAGCTGGTAACGTCACGGAATAGGATCCCAGGCTTCGGGTAGTCTGGAATGCTTTTAATGCTGTTTTTCAGATATTCAAGCTGCTGCGCAGTCGCGGTCATAATTAATGCCTGCTAAAAACGTGGTTCTAACAAAGCACGTATTTGATTAATAAACACCCCATTGGTGATTCATTAATCAATCATACCGTGCTCGAAAGCGGTCGAATTTACTGTCTGCAAACAACAATTGCAACTGTCGCAAATGCGCTTTATGCCTTTTGTTGCTTTTCGTCAATTACCGGCATCCGCCACATAAAGAACAGTAATGCACACATCATCAACAATAATAGTAGCCTGACCCACAGAATGTTGACGAGATAAAGGGACACCGAAAAAGTTAAAACAATGAAAATCAATGCTCTGGGTTTAGCGCCGGGTGGCAAAGCTCGATGTTGCTGCCAGTGGCGGATATAACTGCCAAACCATGAACGATAGAGTAGCCAGTGGTGAAAGCGTGGCGAGGAACGTGCAAAACACCAGGCCGCCAGAAGTAAAAATGGGGTGGTGGGAAGTAACGGTAACACCACTCCCAGCGTCGCAAGGACTACCGCCAGCCAGCCAATGATGATTAAAATAGTCCGTTTCATTTTTTATTCCGTCAAAATACCCATCCTGAAATAGCCTGGGTATGACCTGGCACTTAAACATGTGCAACACTGGAGAGTCATTTTGTGAAAACCGCTGCGCTGTTACAAGCTTTGGATGTTCGCGTCGCGGAACTCGCGGAGGCCATTGCACCTGTTTCGTTGCAACGTGCTTCGCAAGCACGCTTCGATCGTAAACTGTTTTCCACTCACAGCACGCAATTAAAAGATTATCTGACCGAAGTTCAGGCCAATCTCGCGCAATTACAGCTTAGCGTGAAAGTCGGTAAAGCGGATCAAGTGGCGTATCTTGCCGAAAAACTGGTGGCACAGCTTGCTGCTTTGCAGCGAGAACTTGCCACTTTGCAGATGCGGAAAAACGATCCCCAGCCGCCGGTTGTGGAAAATCTGTATGAGAAGCTCTCTACGCATCAGGATTATGAACGCCGCCTTCAAAGTATGATCAGCGATCGTGAAAGCCAGTTGTCTATCCAAACTACGCTTGCCGGACAACAGAAACTGCAAAAAGAGCTGTCCGCCCTTGAAGGTCGCCTGCAACGCTGCCGTCAGGCTATTGTGCGAATTGAACGTGGCATCGAAAGGCGAGAGCGTGGGCTAAGCTAATCCCCATCATCCTTCAAGCTGTGAGGGCAGTGGCTACACTCACAAACCCCAGTCACTTACTCAAGTAAGCTCCTGGGATTTGCTCCCTTGCCGCCTACCCACAACTCGAAATATTTTGCGGATATTCATCTAAATAAAGATTAACGAGAGTAACGCTATGTCGCTGGAAAATGCACCGGATGAAGTGAAACTGGCTGTCGATTTGATCATGCTACTGGAAGAACATCAAATCCCGACGGAAACCGCGCTGGCTGCGTTAGAGATTGTCCGTCAGGACTTTTTGCGTAAGCGGGAAGAACAAAAAGAAAACGGTGGATGACGCTGACGCTTATCCACCCTCCAAAAGCTTTACCGTAGGCCGGATAAGCGCAGCGTCATCCGGCACAGCATCTCATTTACCATTGTTATCGCGTTTCACTTCAGTCAATTCATCCCCTTTATCATTACGTAGATGAACTTCGAGTTGGTTGAAGGCGATATTAATGTCATTTTCGCGACACAGACGATCAATGGTCCGGTTCAGCTCATCAACGGTATAGCTGCGATCGCGCAGTTCACGGACGTACAAACGCAATTCATGATCCAAAGTACTCGGCCCGAAGGTGGTGAAGAACACCGTCGGCTCCGGATCGTGCATCACTTTCGGATGTTCATGCGCGGCTTTCAGTAAGATTTCACGCACTTTATCCAGATCGGATCCGTACGCAACACCGAGGCGGATAACCACGCGCGTGATGGTGTCGGTCAGCGACCAGTTGATCAGTCGTTCGGTCACAAACGCTTTGTTCGGGATGATCACTTCTTTACGATCGAAGTCCGTAATCGTAGTAGCACGAATACGGATCTTGCTGACACTGCCCGAGAAAGTACCGATTGTTACCGTATCGCCGATACGTACCGGACGTTCGAACAGAATAATCAGACCGGACACAAAGTTACCGAAAATCTCCTGTAAACCGAACCCGAGGCCGACCGATAATGCGGCCGCCAACCATTGCAATTTATCCCACGAGACGCCGAGCGAGCCAAAGATAGTCATCGCACCGACGGCAATAATCACGTAGTTCAGAATGGTGGTGATGGCATATGAAGCACCCTGACGCATTTGCAGGCGTGAAAGCACCAGCACTTCCAGTAAACCCGGTAAGTTGCGAATCAGCACCCAGGCGATGGCGAAGGCGATCACGGCAAATAACAAACTGCCCATGGTGACGTTTTTCACCACTGCGGCGCCCGCTTCGGTGCCGTTATAACTCCATAACTGGATGCTATCGAGATAACCGAATACGCCAAACAAATCTGACCAAATGGTGTAGAAGAAGATGGCAAACAACGCGAACAGCGCAATGATGGCCAGACGCATGGTTTGTTGGTTGATTTGATCAAGTGCCAACGGAGGCTCTTCCACCGGCTCGCCACCTTCAGCCCCCTCTTTCACCAGGTTTTCGCGGCGCAACACAGCGCGACGATAGGCCATACGACGCGCGGTCACACTCAAGCCACGCAGTACGGTTTGGTAAACCAGGTTCCAGATAAGCACCAGATAGATGGTTTCAATCCAACGGCCCGCGAGGCGCAAGGTCGTATAGAAATAGCCCATCGCCGTCAGCACAATTAATACCGCCGGCACCACGCCCATCACCGTGACGGTAAAGAGCTGCATAGTATGGTTATTCTTGTTGCGCCAGTTGTCACGGCACATCGGAAACACGAAGGCGGTGATGAGTAACAGATTGAAAAATATCAGCAACTGACCAAACGCATCTTCCACCAGGTGAAGCGGTGAACGCTCGCCTAATACCGACCAGAACAGTAGCGGCAACAGCGCAAAACCAATGCGCACCAGTTGACGGCGATAATGGCTACACAGTTGCGGCGGCATATTAAAGTGGCGCACGGCGACGCCGTCGTTCGACAGCACTTTGTAGGTCAGGCCAAAAACAATCCAGAACAGGGAAAGCTGTTTACAAAACGCCAGCATCGATTCGCTGATATTCATATCTATTCCGGCAAACGCTAAGCCGATGGAATAGATAATCAATGCTCCAGGCAACACTTTCACCAGGGTCAACGCGATGGCTTTCGGTGTCAGCATTTGACTGTCGTTACGCAGTTGTCCAACCCGACTGGCCTGCTTTTCCAGGTAGCGATCAATAGCTTTAAAGCGCCAGCGAATCACTCCCGCCAGCAGCAATGCCGGGATCATCAGCAATAGAATAGCGAGGATTTTAAGCGAGCTTTCCGGCCCCTTAAAATTGATACGCGCGTTTTTAAACTGATCGCGTAACGAAGAAGGCAACGATTTCAGCCAGTCCCAGTCCATCGGTTTGTTACTGGTGACCCAGAAAATCTGCTCGGTAAGAATTTGGTCGAGAGATTTGGTCACGTTTTGCAGTTGCTGCTTATTATTCTGCAGGTTGATTGCCAGCATGAGTTGCATGCCGAGCTGCTTGTTCAACTGGTCGAGTAATTCGCGGCGAGTATCCAGAATCTGCGACAACGCATCATGAACATCAGGCGTGACCTCAGCGGCGTGCCCTTCTTCTATCTTCGCCACTAATTCGTCAGGCTGGAATAACGCATCACGCTGCTGGTTGACATCAAACTGCTCGAGGCGAATATCCGCAATACGATTGGTCAGGTCTTCGGTGTCTTCCGCAGAGGGCAGGTTCTGCTGTTGCTGCTGATAGAGAATGCGCGACAACAGCAAGCTGCCTTTCAGCACCGCGATTTGTTCTTTCAAATTGCGTTCAGATTGCAGTGCGCGATCCAGCGTGTTTTTGATGCGGATGCTCGGCGGCACCATCTCATTGGCGCGCTGGGTGGCGTCAATCAAACGTTGGCTTAACTGGTGGTTGATATCCAGTTCTTGTTTCACCAACGGGTTTTGCTGAATTTTACCCGTGTCTTCGGAGTCGATGGCTTCCTGCGCAGTCTGCTGGGTCAGCGTCAGACGCTTGCTGCTGACTGCCTTTTGCAACAGTTGCAGCGTGTGTTCCATCTGGTTGATATGAGCATTGGTGTAATCACGTTGTTTTTGCAGTGTATCTTGCAGCAGCGTGTTGCCTTTCAGGCTGTCGCGTTGCTGATCCAACTGCGCATTCAGTAACGCTTGTTGCGCGAGTAGTAAGGTTTGCTGGCCTGGACGTAATTCAGCAGCACCCGGTGTGACACCATTCAGGCGATTACGAATCGTCTCGAGCTGTGCTGACGCGGCCATCATCGCATTCTGTACGCGCTCTGGCTGCGTTTGCAGCGAAATCAACTGGCTATTCCAGGTGGCTAAATCGCTTTGGGAATTCTGTAATTCCGTCATCAAATCATTCAGACGAGATTCAAGCTGACGTAAACTCAACGCTTCGATTTCGGCCTCTTCGTTGGCCTGGTTATCTCGCTGATTTTTAAGTTCGTTTAATGCATCCGTTGCTTTGCGCAGCGTTTTGGGCGCTTCACTGACCTGCTGATGGAGTTTTGCCGCTTCATCCTTGACCCGGTCTATTTTGTCCAAAACCTCAAGCGTTTCATTGAGATCTTGTTGCGTAAGTTTGTCATTAGGTGACAGCGTCTTTTGCTTATTAAGCGTGGTCAGCTGGTTTTGAATTTCATCGCGAGTCGGGAGATCGCTATTATTATTTTTCGCCCAAACGGGCTGCGCCAGCATGAAAAGCAGGCTAATAAACGCGATAAATAAAAACCGTGCAGATATGCGACGTGAATAGATTGAAGACAAGAGTTGCGGCATAGTTTGACAGTGTTTGAGAACAGGCCGAAAGGATGGCGAGTTAAAGACGAAATACGAGCGCTCAGATTAGCACGTCTTGTCAAAAAATCCTTGGTCAACTCGCTGCGGAATTGCCCTGATAAGCATATTTTTAGTGTGGAGTATTTCGCAGGGTTGGGCAGGTCTGAAACATTTCTATCAAAATAGCGATGTAGTCTTCTGCCTGGCCGTGGAGATCAAAGCTATCTGGTGCAACCAGCCAATTTTCGATGAGGCCAGTGATATAACTGCGCATCAGAATAACCGCTACCGGGATACGCAGATCCTTTGGTAACATTTCTGCATCAATACAACGCTGCAAACTGCTCTCAATTCTTTCGTTTCCTTCGAGATGAAGTTTGCGCCTGGCCTGTTGCAATACCGCAAGTTCTCCAACAAATTCACACTTATGGAAGATGATTTCTGTCATTAAACGACGACGTTCTTCGGTGACAGTTGCTTGTAATATGTAAATTAGTAACTCTCTGACAACAGAAAGTGGATCGTCAGGAAATTTTGCCTGATACTCAGTCTCTAAATCACCAATACTGGATTCAGTTAGCTCCCAGATTTCATTAAATAAATCCGACTTATTTTTGAAATGCCAATAGATTGCACCACGGGTGACACCCGCTGCTTTAGCAATATCTGCCAGCGAAGTTGAGGACACACCTTGCTGAGAAAACAAGCGGATTGCCACATCCAGAAGATGCTGGCGAGTTTCAAGCGCTTGTTGTTTGGTTTTTCGTGCCATAAGTGGGGAAAGTTAGGTGGTTAGATTTACATACATTTGTGAATGTATGTACCATAGCACGACGATAATATAAACGCAGCAATGGGTTTGTGGACATTTGATCCATTGAACAACTTTGAAATCGGACACTCGAGGTTTACATATGAACAAAAACAGAGGGTTTACGCCTCTGGCGGCCGTTCTGATGCTTTCAGGCAGCTTAGTGCTTACAGGATGTAATGACAAAGAAGCACAACAGAGTGCGCCGCATACCCCACAAGTGGGTGTCGTCACACTGAAAAGTGCTCCTTTGCAGATAACTACTGAGCTTCCGGGCCGTACCAGTGCTTATCGTATTGCAGAAGTTCGCCCGCAGGTTAGTGGCATCATTCTGAAACGCAACTTTGAAGAAGGTAGTGAAATTAAAGCAGGCGTTTCACTGTACCAAATCGATCCCGCGACTTACCAGGCTGCCTATGACAGCGCCAAGGGTGACCTCGCAAAAGCGCAAGCAAGTGCCAACATTGCACAGCTGACCCTGAAGCGTTATCAGAAACTTTTGGGTACTAAGTACATCAGTCAACAAGACTACGACACTGCACTTGCCGATTCTCAACAGGCAAATGCTTCTGTCGTTGCAGCTAAAGCGGCGGTTGAATCGGCTCGCATTAACCTGGCTTATACCAAAGTGACCTCTCCTATTAGCGGTCGTATTGGTAAATCTGCTGTTACAGAAGGTGCGCTGGTGACCAGCGGTCAGGCAACTGCAATGTCGACCGTCCAACAGCTCGACCCGATTTATGTGGATGTGACCCAATCCAGCAACGATTTCATGCGTCTTAAGCAAGAGTTGGCTGACGGCAAACTGAAACAAGAAAACGGCAAAGCGAAAGTTAAGTTAGTCACAAACGACGGTATCGAGTTCCCGCAAGAAGGTTCTTTAGAGTTTTCTGATGTGACAGTTGACCAGAGCACCGGCTCAATCACTCTGCGTGCCATCTTCCCGAACCCAGACAAAACACTGCTTCCAGGCATGTTTGTCCGCGCTAAGTTGGAAGAAGGGACCAATCCAAACGCACTGTTAGTGCCACAGCAAGGTGTGACTCGTACACCGCGTGGTGACGCATCTGCAATGGTGATTGGCAAAGATGACAAAGTTGAAGTCCGTAATATCACAGCAACACAGGCTATCGGCGATAAATGGCTGGTAACCGATGGGTTGAAGGATGGCGATCGCGTTATTGTGACCGGTTTACAAAAAGTTAAACCCGGTGTTCAGGTGAAAGCGCAGGAAGTAGCGGCAGATGATAAAGGCCAGAATCAAGCAGCCGCTGGCGCACAGACTGAACAAACGAAGTCTTAACTTAAACAGGAGACGTTAAGACATGGCTAAGTTTTTTATCGATCGCCCGATTTTTGCCTGGGTAATCGCCATCATTATTATGTTGGCGGGCGGGCTTGCGATCATGAAATTGCCAATCGCGCAATATCCAACCATTGCGCCACCAGCAATTTCGATCTCAGCTAACTATCCAGGTGCGGATGCAAAAACGGTACAGGATACCGTGACGCAGGTTATCGAACAGAACATGAACGGCATCGACAACCTGCTGTACATGTCCTCTTCCAGTGATTCTTCTGGTTCTGTAACCATCACCATTACCTTTGACTCTGGTACTGACGCGGATATCGCCCAGGTTCAGGTTCAGAACAAACTGCAACTTGCGATGCCACTGCTTCCTCAAGAAGTACAGCAGCAAGGTGTTAGCGTTGAGAAGTCCTCCAGTAGCTTCCTGATGGTTCTCGGTATGATCAACACCGACGGCTCCATGTCTCAGGAAGATATTTCGGACTATGTTGGCGCAACCATTAAAGACCCTATCAGCCGTACTCGTGGTGTCGGTGATGTTCAGCTGTTTGGTGCTCAGTACGCGATGCGTATCTGGATGGATCCGAACAAACTGAACAACTACCAGCTCACGCCGGTTGATATTATCAATGCTATTAAAGCGCAGAACGCCCAGGTAGCAGCAGGTCAGTTAGGTGGGACTCCACCGGTTAAAGGCCAGCAACTTAACGCCTCAATCATTGCTCAGACCCGTTTGAAATCTGCCGATGAGTTCAGCAAAATTCTGCTGAAAGTGAATCAAGATGGCTCACGTGTTCTGCTTAAAGATGTGGCAAAAGTTGAGTTGGGCGGCGAGAACTATAACGTTGTCGCACGTTTCAACGGTCAACCAGCGTCTGGTTTAGGTATCAAACTGGCCACCGGTGCTAACGCCCTGGATACAGCCAATGCGGTACGTGCCACCGTTGAAAAACTGCAACCGTTCTTCCCGGCGGGTCTGAAAGTGGTTTATCCATATGACACCACGCCGTTCGTTAAAATCTCTATCAAAGAGGTAGTAAAAACCCTCGTTGAAGCCATCGTGCTGGTGTTCCTGGTAATGTATCTGTTCTTGCAGAACTTCCGCGCCACATTGATTCCAACGATTGCTGTGCCGGTGGTACTGCTAGGGACGTTCGCTATCCTTGCCATCTTTGGCTATTCGATAAATACCCTAACGATGTTCGGGATGGTGCTTGCGATAGGCCTGTTGGTTGATGATGCCATCGTGGTAGTAGAGAACGTTGAGCGTGTGATGGTGGAAGAAGGATTGCCACCGAAAGAGGCCACACGCAAATCGATGGAGCAGATTCAGGGCGCTCTGGTCGGGATCGCGATGGTACTGTCAGCGGTATTTATACCGATGGCATTCTTCGGCGGTTCTACAGGGGCAATCTATCGTCAGTTCTCAATTACCATCGTTTCGGCAATGGTGCTTTCTGTTCTGGTGGCAATGATCCTGACTCCAGCACTGTGCGCCACCTTGCTCAAGCCAATTGCTAAAGGCGAACACCACGAGAAGAAAGGCTTCTTCGGCTGGTTTAACAACATGTTCGATAAGAGCACGCATCACTATACCGACAGCGTCGGTAACATCTTGCGTAGCACCGGTCGTTACTTGCTGTTGTATCTGCTGATTGTGGTGGGTATGGCCTTCCTGTTCGTTCGTCTGCCAAGCTCCTTCTTGCCAGATGAAGACCAGGGTGTGTTCCTGACCATGGCTCAGTTGCCTGCGGGTGCGACACAAGAACGTACACAAGCCGTTCTTGATGACGTGACCAAGTACTACCTCGATAAAGAGAAAGCCAACGTTGAGTCGGTATTTACCGTTAACGGCTTTGGTTTCTCAGGCCAGGGGCAGAACACCGGTCTGGCATTCGTATCCTTGAAAGACTGGAGTGATCGTCCAGGTGAAGAGAACAAAGTACCGGCGATTGCAGGTCGCGCCAGTGCCGAATTCTCTAAAATCCAGGATGCCATCGTATTCGCATTTAACCTGCCAGCTATCGTGGAACTGGGTACCGCAACGGGCTTCGACTTCCAGTTGATTGACCAGGCGAACCTTGGACACGAAAAACTGACTCAGGCGCGTAACCAGTTGTTTGGTGAAATCGCTAAACACCCTGACCTGTTAGTAGGTGTGCGTCCAAACGGTCTGGAAGATACGCCGCAGTTTAAAGTCGATATCGACCAGGAAAAAGCGCAGGCACTGGGTGTTTCTATCAGCGACATCAACACCACACTGGGTGCTGCATGGGGTGGTAGCTACGTGAACGACTTCATCGACCGTGGTCGTGTGAAGAAAGTTTACCTGATGGCTGATGCGCCATTCCGTATGCTGCCAAGCGATATCAACAGCTGGTATGTGCGTGGTGCTAGCGGCCAGATGGTGCCATTCTCTTCGTTCTCTACTGCGCATTGGGAATATGGTTCACCACGTCTGGAACGTTACAACGGCTTGCCTTCCATGGAAATCCTGGGTCAGGCTGCTCCGGGTAAAAGTACCGGTGAAGCGATGGATCTGATGCAGGAACTGGCTGGCAAACTGCCAACCGGTATCGGCTACGACTGGACGGGTATGTCATATCAGGAACGTTTGTCTGGTAACCAGGCCCCTGCCCTGTATGCGATTTCCCTGATTGTGGTATTCCTGTGTCTGGCTGCATTGTACGAGAGCTGGTCGATTCCATTCTCGGTTATGCTGGTTGTTCCACTGGGTGTTGTGGGGGCGTTACTTGCCGCAACCTTACGTGGTCTGACTAACGACGTGTACTTCCAGGTAGGCCTGCTGACAACCATTGGCTTGTCGGCGAAGAACGCGATACTTATCGTAGAATTCGCCAAAGACCTGATGGATAAAGAAGGTAAAGGCTTGATTGAAGCTACGCTTGAAGCTGTTCGTATGCGTCTGCGTCCGATTCTGATGACATCCCTGGCGTTTATCCTCGGGGTAATGCCATTGGTAATCAGCTCCGGTGCGGGCTCCGGTGCGCAGAACGCCGTAGGTACAGGTGTAATGGGCGGGATGGTGACTGCAACTGTCCTGGCTATCTTCTTCGTACCTGTGTTCTTCGTGGTAGTACGCCGTCGCTTCAGCCGTAAGAGTGAAGACCTCGAGCATGCTCACCCGGTTGAGCATCACAAGTAAGCTATAGACTGCAAATACAAGGCCGCGCAAGCGGCCTTTTTTATATCTGACCACTCAATTTGTCATGATATTAAATATCGAAAGCGGCTTACTTTGCCCACGAAAGGTTTCAAAATGTTGCGACTGAGAGCCAGTCACTGACGAATATCATGACAAAATATTTCTCTATCTGGCTGGTGAGTTTGTAAGTCCAGATTCATACTTATTTATCAGGAACATTCCTAAACAGTTATTTATTTATGAATGTTCACCCACCATCCCAGCAACAGTCACTTAACCTTTTGAAACAAAAGCTGCTTTCTTAAACGTCCATTTAAGATATTTCATGAGACGTTGCTTTGAAAAAGCGTGAATGTCTTTATAAACATTGCTTTACCCTAAGCGGCCTGGCAACAAATGTAATTTTTCGTAATAGTGAAAGGAAATCTACCGCGAATTGATTTATAGTAAATGTATATGGAATAATCGTTGTTATAGATCCCCACCTCATCCAGGTGTGTCCACCCCATCGCGTTGTGTTTATCAAATTTCTTCGATAAAAGGGGCTGCATTATGGACGAATACTCACCAAAACGGCATGATATTGCGCAGCTTAAATTTCTCTGCGAAAACCTGTATCATGACTGCCTGACCAACCTTGGCGAGAGTAATCATGGTTGGGTTAATGATCCTACTTCGGCCATTAACTTGCAGTTGAATGAATTGATTGAGCACATAGCTGCCTTCGCACTTAATTACAAAATTAAGTACGATGATGAGAGTAAATTGATTGAACAAATTGACGAATATTTGGACGATACCTTTATGCTATTCAGCAACTACGGCATCAACGCACATGACTTGCAAAAATGGCGTAAGTCAGGGAATCGATTATTCCGATGTTTCGTCTCAGAGAGCCGCGCTAACCCTGTAAGTCTCTCCTTTTAAAAATATTACAAGATGTATAAGGTGATTTCATGACAACTAAACCATTAACCAAGACAGATTATTTGATGCGTCTGCGACGCTGCCAAACAATTGATACTTTAGAACGCGTAATTGAAAAGAATAAATACGAATTATCAGATAATGAATTGGCGGTATTTTATTCAGCAGCTGACCATCGACTCGCTGAACTGACTATGAATAAGCTTTACGATAAAATACCACCTTCTGTATGGAAATTTATCCGTTAATACCTCGTTAATGTTATTAAGATAATGCTTAAACCGAATGCTCCTGCATATGTCGGTCTCTGTTCATTCTGTGTGATTATTGAACACCACATTAACTGTGTGATTAAAATCACAAAAAGAAACAACGCTTTCATTAATAACAAACTAATCGCTTACGGTAACGCCTGTTCTGTCTATTTATTAGAGGCATCGCTATGAGTGAAGAAAAACAGAAAATGATTGCGGGCGAGCTCTATCGCCCTGGTTGTCCAGAACTTCATGATGACCGCATCAAAGCTCGCCACCTGATTCATCGCTTTAATCATACTGGGCCCGATGAAAAAGCCGTTCGCGCAGAATTGCTGGAACAGCTTCTCGGGCAAAGTCTCAATGCGTATATCGAGCCATCGTTTCGCTGTGATTATGGTTTCAATATTTTTCTCGGCAAAAACTTCTACGCCAATTTTGACTGCGTGATCCTCGATGTTTGCCCGGTTCACATTGGCGACAACTGTATGCTAGCGCCAGGTGTGCATATCTATACCGCGACCCATCCGCTGGATGCAGAAACACGCAACAGTGGCGTTGAGTTTGGCAAACCGGTGACGATTGGCGATAACGTCTGGATTGGTGGACGCGCGGTGATCAATCCCGGTGTCACTATCGGCGATAACGTGGTGATTGGCTCAGGCTCGGTGGTCACGAAAGATATTCCCGCCAACTCGGTGGTGGCAGGTAACCCGGCGCGCGTGATTAAAATGGTTCCAGGCGTCAGTCCGTAACTGTTATGGTTTTTTTTGGCATAACTGTTACTTTTTTACCCTCTCAGGGCTTCTTAGAATAACAGTTCTCTGCCTGTAGCGTTTCCGTTCAGAAGGCTCATCATGACCGAAATTCAGCGCCTGCTCACCGATACTATCGAGCAACTCAATGCCGACGAAAAACGCGACAACCGTCCGCGTTTTAGCATCAGCTTCATCCGCAAACATCCGGGATTATTTATCGGTATGTGGATAGGCTGGTTTGCCACATTGTGGGTGATGCTGGAGTCGGATACTTTGGCGGGCTCAGTCTGGCTGCTGGTCGTGCTGTTTGCGCTACTGAATGGCTTCTTCTTTTTTGATGTTAATCCGCGCTATCGCTACGACGATATCGATGTGCTTGATTTGCGTGTTTGCTACAACGGCGAGTGGTACAACACGCGCAATGTCCCGCCGACATTGATAGAAAAAATTCTGCATTCCCCTGGTGTTGACGAACAACATAAATCTCTACTGCATAAAATGGTTGCCACGAAAGGCGAACTCTCTTTTTACGATATCTTCTCACTCGGGCGTTCGTAACCTTCCCGGGTAGTAAAGAAAGGGGCGATTGCCCCTTGTCTTAACGTCGCTTCTTCCCGCCCTGCACCGCTTTAAATCGCGGATTACTTTTGCAAATCACATAAAGCCGCCCTTTGCGTTTCACAATCTGGCAATCCGGATGGCGCTGCTTTGCACTGCGTAATGAATTCAGAACCTGCATTAATTTAGCCCCTTAAGCAAAAGTCGATGATGGTTGTTATCTGCCATTGCCTTCGTTATGTTATAACATAACATTAAATGGTGAACGAAAAGAATGCAACTCCATTTTTTGCATTGCTGAATTCTGCAAATGCTTAGAACCCGCTCACGCCATAACTTAGAAGATAACAATATTGGGCGGCGCCAGATCCTTGCAGCTATGTTATTTCCACGAACACCACATCATCCAAAAAGGGATACATCATGAACCAGCGTTGTCGTTGTTGTTGCGCCAAAAAATCAGCATTCGTCGGAAAAACATTCGTCTTACGCGGAGTTCACCATGAGCAAAACAACGACCCAGGCCTTGCCAATACTCGATCTTTTAGCCCTTAACGGCACAGCCACCGATCGCACGGCATTTCTTCAGCAACTACGCCATGCCGCTCGTGACATCGGTTTTTTCTACCTGATTAATCATGGTGTGAGTTCTGAACTGCAACAGGCCGTTCAGCGTGAAGCACAACAATTTTTCTCTTTGCCCGAAGAAGAAAAACAAAAAGTGGCGATGATCCACTCCCCCCATTTTCGTGGTTACAACCGCGCTGCCAGCGAATTAACCCGCGGCAAACCTGACTGGCGTGAACAGTTTGATATTGGCGCTGAGCGTCCGGCACTGACGGTCACCGACGCGCAACACGGTTGGCAGCGATTACAAGGTCCAAACTTGTGGCCAGAATCGTTACCCACTCTTAAACCTACCCTGTTGCAATTTCAGCGTGAAATGACGGCTGTCGCATTGAAGCTGCTGCGTACTTTTGCCCAGGCGTTAGCACTCCCGGCGAACAGTTTCGATAATCTGTATGGCAACAAACCCAACGAGCACATCAAGCTGATTCGTTATCCAGGAAAGCCCGCAACGGATGGCAATCAGGGTGTCGGCGCCCATAAAGATTCAGGCTTCCTGAGCTTCCTGTTACAAGACCAACAGCAGGGCTTACAGGTCGAAGTCTCGCCAGATAACTGGACAGACGCCGCCCCTCTGCCTGGCAGTTTTGTGGTGAATATCGGTGAATTGCTGGAGCTGGCGACCAATGGGTATTTACGGGCGACGGTCCATCGTGTTGTCTCCCCACCGCCGGGTCAGGAACGACAGTCGATTGCCTTTTTCCTCGGCGCTCAGTTAGACGCAGTGGTACCGGTTTATACATTGCCACCGGAACTCGCACAACATGCTCATGGGCCTGAAAGTGACCCGCGCAACCCGTTGCTGCGTGATGTTGGATGGAATTATCTAAAAGGTCGCCTACGTTCGCATCCCGACGTGGCGGAACGTTATTACCCGGATGTCTTGCGTAACAGCACTGAACTCATCGCTTAAACACTAAAGGAAAACACCATGAAAAATGCCTCTTTTAAACTGGCAGGGATCGCGCTGTCTTTGACTCTGGCTTTTAGCGCTCACGCAGCCGAAACGCTGCGCATTGCCGCGGACGCAGTACCGCATGCAGAGATCCTCGCTTTCGTGCAAAAGCTCGATCCTAATTTAAAGCTCAAAGTGGTAAAGTGGTTGAGTTGAGTAACGGCGTGAATGCCAACGAATTGCTGGCGAACGGCGATGTCGATGCTAACTATTTCCAGCACGTCCCTTATTTGCGTGACCAGGAAAAAGCGCTGGGCAAAAAATTCACCGTCGCCGCGACCGTGCATATCGAGCCGTTAGGTATTTATTCCCACAAATATAAAGACCTGAAGTCAGTTCCGGAAAACGCCACCATTGCCCTGCCGAACAACGTCACCAACTTGAGTCGCGCACTCTACCTTTTGCAGGACAAGGGACTCATCACATTGAAATCAGAGTTTAAGGATGCGTCAGTGAATCAGGCCACGCCGCGTGATATCGCCAGTAATCCTAAGAAGCTGAAGATCGTGGAGATCGAAGCGCCACAACTGCCGCGCTCACTGGATGATGTTGATCTGGCCGTCATCAATGGCAATTACGCGCTGGAAGCGGGATTAACGCCGGCGAAAGATGCGCTGGGGCTGGAAAGTGCCACGCATAACCCGTACGCCAACATTCTGGTGACCAATCCAAATCTGGCGAACGATCCGCGCATCAAAGAACTGGCGAAAGATCTGCAATCGCCGCAGGTAGCTGAATTTATTCGTCAGCAATTCAACGGCTCAGTGATCCCGGTCGCCAATCCGCAATCATGATTTCCCTCGAGCGGCTGAGCAAAGTGTACGCCGGAGCAGGCCAACCGGCACTGGACGATGTTTCGCTAACTGTGCCGGATGGCGCAATCTACGGCATTCTCGGGCGCAGTGGCGCGGGGAAAAGTACCTTGATTCGCTGCCTAAACTTACTGGAGCGGCCCTCGTCGGGTCGCATTCTGATGAATGGCATGGATATCACCACGCTCGGTAAACGTGAATTACGCGCCCATCGCCAGCGTACCGGCATGGTGTTCCAGCACTTCAATCTGATCCATGCCCGCAATGTGGCGGACAATATTGCAGTGCCGCTGGAAATCGCCGGTCTACCGCGTGAGGTGCGCCAAAAACGCATCGCAGAGCTGCTCGAACTAGTCGGCCTTAGTGATAAAGCCCAGGCTTTCCCCTCGCAACTTTCTGGTGGGCAAAAGCAACGCGTCGGTATCGCCCGGGCGCTGGCCGCGCATCCTGATGTTTTGCTTTGCGACGAAGCCACCAGCGCATTAGACAGCGAAACCACCGCCTCGGTGCTGGCGTTGCTGATGGATATCAACCTTAAGCTGGGCGTCACGATTGTGCTGATTACCCATCAACTGGAAGTGGTGAAGGCGGTTTGCGATCACGCGGCATTACTGGAAAACGGCAAGCTGGTTGAAAGCGGTTCGTTAGCTGAATTGCTGGCTACCCCCTACTCTCGTCTGCGCCAGGCGCTATTACCAGGCGATGCCGCAGAACAAGCATTTTTACGCCGGATCGGCGTGTCAGGGAGAGCGTTATGCGAAGTCGCTTAGCCTGGGAAGATTTGTGGCCATTACTGCTTGATGGCACGCTCGATACACTTTATATGGTCGGGCTTGCCGCTGGATTTACCGTGATTATCGGTTTACCACTCGGGGTATTGTTGTTTCTCACCCGTCGCGACGGCGTGCTGCCTGCACCGGCTTTCAATCAGATTATCGGCAGTGTGGTGAATGTCGGGCGTTCGCTGCCGTTTATAGTGCTGTTGATTGCCTTAATTCCATTCACCCGCATTATCATTGGCACCACGTTAGGCAGTACCGCGGCGGTGGTTCCCATCACGATTGGTGCATTTCCGTTCTTTGCACGAGTGGTGGAAAACGCCTTAGATGAGGTCGATAAAGGCCGTATCGAAGCCATCTTATCGATGGGCGGCAATGTCTGGCACATCATCGGCAAAGTGCTGTTACCCGAAGCGTTGCCCGCGTTGCTGGCCGGTATCACACTCACCGTTGTGATGCTGATTGGGTTTTCTTCGATGGCTGGCGTAATTGGCGGGGGTGGCCTGGGGGATTTGGCGATTCGCTATGGTTATCAGCGTTTTAATGACCAGGTGATGATTGGCACCGTGGTGATTCTGGTGGTGATGGTGCAGCTGGTACAAAGTGCTGGAGACCGTCTGGTGCGCCGACTCGCGCACCGGCGTTAACGTGTCGGATGACGCTTGCGCTTATCCGACCCACAACCCCCACAATCTTTCGTAGGTCGGATAAGCGCCGCGTCATCCGACAAAACTGGCGCAAATGGTGGATGACGCTAACGCTTATCCCCCCTACAAAATCCGTTCATTACCCTTCTGTATAGCCAGAGCTTTAAGACTAATGACAAATCTTTTCGTAGGGCGGATAAGCGCAAGCGTCATCCGCCAGTTTTTCAGGCTTTCTCGCGCACCAGCAACGTGGTCAGCGTAAACGACAATCCTAATGCCATTGCCACGCCCATCACTGCAAAGATAAAGTACGGACCAATATAAGCCGGCAGGCTGAAAATGCTTGATAAAATATAGCCATACAGACGCACACCGAAGAAGGCAATGAAGGCTGATGCGAGAGAACTGGCTACCGTGGCGGCAATAAACGCTTTCTTATAGCGCGTCAGAACACCAAACAGCGCAGGTTCCGTAATCCCCAGCAGAGCCGAAATCGCCGCAGGCAACACCACCGCACGCTCTTCACGTGATGTGCTCTGTTTCCAGATAGCAAAAGTGGAACCGGCAATCGCCATATTGGCCATAAACATCATTGGCATCAGCATGTCGTAACCACGGTCGGTAAAGTTTTGCAGCGCGATTGGCGTCATCGCGTGATGCATGCCGGTCAGAATAGCCACCGGGCGAATCGCCCCAACCACCAGACCTGCAAAACTCGCTGACACACCAAACAAACCTTCGATAAACCACGCCAGTGCTTTGCCCAGATAGATACCCAGCGGCCCAATCACCACCAGCGCAACCAGTGCGGCAATAAACAGAGTGAGCGTTGGAGTAAACACGGTTTTCAGGATATCCGGCATGATTTTATCCACCCATCGATGGATGTAGCTTAATGCCAGAACCGAGAAAATAACCGGGATAACGCTTGAGGCGTAGTTAAATACCGAAACAGGCACAACGTTGAGGAAATAGAACGCATCAACGGCATCAGGAGAATGAGAGGCCAGCGCCTTCGCCGCTTCAATCAGCGAGGGATACATTAAGCAGGCGGCAACCGCAGCGGCCAGATACTCATTGGTCTTGAAGATACGGGCGGCAGAGATGGCAAGGAAAAATGGCAAAAAGTAAAACACACCGCTCGCAATCAAATCGATAACGATCACCGTATCGCTTTTTGCTGACACCATTTTCAGCGCAATCAGCCCCGCCAGAAGACCTTTGATCATCCCGGCACCGGCAATTGCGGGCACTATCGGTCCAAACACGCCGGAAACCGTATCCATAAACATCGATACCAGGCTTTTACGTGCTTTCTTTTGCTGGGCGGGCGCGGTTTGTTCAGGAGTGGAACCCAGCACGGTGGTCAGCTGTTCATACCAACTGTTGACCTGCGGGCCAATAATAATCTGGAATTGATCGCTCTGGATTTGCGCCCCTAAAACACCGGGGATTTTTTTAATCTCAGACTGATCAATTTTATTCTCGTCAATCAGAGAGAAGCGCAAGCGCGTCATACAGTGCCAGGCTTTACTAATATTATCCGCACCACCAATCAGGTGAATAATATTATTAATGGCATCACGATTCCCCATCAGTCACTCCCAAAAAAATGCTTATTGTTATGTGTTGTATGCCAGTGATGGTAGGGAATCACAAACACGAAAACAAACCAATAAACTTTGAACAACATCACATTTAGCCTATACAAAAGCCCTTTAACCCGTAAAAGAAGCAAATTGGTACGCTTTTTAGGTTTACCCGGTCATTTTTCCTGACCAATAAAAATAGCTAAAAAAAATGATTTACCCGCACATAAAAATAAGGTGATAGTAATTAGCAGATGCCGACAATTAATAAGTCACCGCCCATGAACTGCCCTAACTAATTCCAGGGTGTGGAGTAATTTTGTGAAACCAACCATTATTGAAAATATCGAATGTTTCATTACGCGTCCTGACCGCCACAATCTGGTCACGGTGCGTGTCACCACCGATAAAGGCGTGACTGGCCACGGTTGCGCCACTTTCCAGCAGCGCCCGCTGGCCGTTAAAGCGATGGTTGACGAGTACCTGAAACCACTGCTTATCGGGCGTGATGCCAACAATATCGAAGACCTGTGGCAAATGATGACGGTCAACGCTTACTGGCGCAACGGCCCTGTAATCAACAACGCGATTGCCGGTGTTGATATGGCTCTGTGGGATATTAAAGGCCAACTGGCAGATATGCCGCTGTATCAACTGCTGGGTGGGAAGTCGAAAGATGCAATCGCCGCTTACAGTCACGCCGCCAGTGAATCGCTGGAAGGGTTGTACCTGGAAGTCGACAAGTTGCTGGCACAAGGGTATCGCTATATTCGCTGCCAGTTAGGTTTTTACGGCGGCACGCCGCAAGGCTTGCATGCAACAAAATCGCCAACTCCTGGTGCGTATTACGATCAGGATGAATACATGGCGAATACCGTAGCGATGTTCAAGGCGCTGCGCGAGAAGTACGGTAATCAGTTCCACATTCTTCATGATGTGCATGAACGTTTATTCCCACAGCAAGCGGTGCAACTGGCAAAAGCGCTCGAACCTTATCAGCCATGGTTTATCGAAGATATTCTGCCGCCGCAACAAAGTGCATGGTTAGAACAAGTGCGCGCGCACTCTTCGGTTCCACTGGCAATGGGGGAACTGTTTAATAACCCCGCTGAATGGCATGACTTAATTGTGAATCGACGCATCGATTTTATCCGCTGCCACGTTTCACAAATTGGTGGAATAACGCCTGCGCTCAAACTCGCCGTGCTTTGCCAGGCATTTGGCGTACGTCTGGCCTGGCATGGCCCGTCTGACATGACCCCTATTGGCGTGGCGGTGAACACCCATCTGAATATTCATCTGCACAATGCGGCAATTCAGGAATTTATCCCGAATAAGCCGAACACCGAATCGGTGTTCCCTGGCGCGCCAGTTGCAGAACAAGGTTATATCTATCCGATTGAAAAACCGGGTATTGGTGTGGGCTTCGACCAGCAAAAAGCGGAAACCTTCCCCGTGGAATATCGTCTACATGAGTGGACGCAAAGCCGCTTACCCAACGGGGCCATTCATACTCCCTGAGTGCCCTGGCGATAAGCCAAATTGTCATGGTTATAGGGGATGACATAAGTGCAGGAATAATTGATATCGACGATTTCGCTGATTTCAAATACCCGCCCCCCTTCGAGGATCCCGCGGTTGATGATATGCATCGCCGGGATCCCTTTTTTACACTCCAGTAATGCGGCCTGCTCCTTACTGATCGAAACCGCCTGATAACTGGTTAACAGGTGCGAAATTCGAAATCCTTTACTGAGTACATATTGTTGAATGGAGCGTTCAATCACTTGCTGATTAAGGTCGGGGAAATCCTGCACCGGCAGGCGTGAAATCTCTATTTGTACCTTTTGATTGTCCACATATCGCAGGCGGCAAAACTGCCAGATGTACTCATTTTCACCCACACCAAAGACTTGTTGCTCTTCGCGATTGGGTAACTTTTTATGTAAATTGATCATACGAAAAGCCATCTGATCAAAACGTTTCTCGGTAATGGAGTTATAGACCAACGGGTTATTACGGGCTTGTGTATTAATCCATATTCCCGACCCCTGAATAATTTCAATCACCCCAATACTCACCAGCCTTTCCAGAGCTTTGCGGATCGTAAAACGCGAAACGTCATATTCTGCTGCAAGCTGACGCTCCGGAGGTAATTTGCGTCGTTGGGAATCATTATGCTGGTAAATTTTGCTTAACAAATCCTGGATGACAAACTCTTTTTTCTTCATTACATGTTCACCCGTTACACGCGTCTAAACATTCCATGCCCACTTTGCATGAAAACATAACATCCCTCATTCATGTGAGATAGACTAACCTCTTCTATGTAAAACCATTATAAAAACTATTTAATTAACGGGGTCTAAAAGAATGACATCCCGAAAACTCATCAGTCTGGTCAGCGGCATCCTTATTTTGGCTGTTTTGCTTCCCATTTTGTTAAGCATTTATCTTGCTCATCGCAAGGCTGAACAAGTTTTTCATAATGAACTGAAAGAATTTGCCGACCACGCGTTGATGCGTACCGGTCAGGTCATCAACGAAGCTATTTCTGCCGTTGACGATATTAACCGTTTTAGAGACGGAAACTGCTCTCATGCACACGCTGAAGCCATGCACCGCACGGCTCTTGAGTATCGTAATGTGCAAGAAATGATGTATGAAAAAGATAACCACATACTGTGCAGTTCGCTGGAGTCTTTGAATTACAATGAAAATTTAGGCCCTCCCGATCGCGTCGGTGAGCAAGGCTTTAGCGCGTGGTATGCCACCCCACCGATGCCGGGTTTTAAACGTAAGATGATTTTTATCGGCAAACCGCCGCATCTTGCTTTAATCGACCCGATGTCATTAATTGATGTGCTGCCTTTTGGGTCTTATACGCTCAATATTGTGATGGTGGGACTGCACAAAAATGAAGTTATCGCGACAAATAGCCATTATGTGTCTGATGACTGGCGCAAGCCGCTGGCCCAGGGCGTAGATGAATTTCAAAGCGATAATAATATCTATGTTATTCGTCGGGACAATAATCTTGGCCTCGCCATGATTGCCTGGGCGTCAGTGGCACCGCTCACCGTCGCCTGGTATCAGCAACTGTATATTTGGTTACCTGTGGGATTAATTATTAGTCTGGCCACAGGATGGTTCTTAACGCGGGTTTTACGTCAGCTATTATCGCCACGTAATCGGTTAATGGATGCGATTAAAAACAATGAACTTAGTGTGGTCTACCAACCCATCGTGCATCTTGAAAGCGGTGAGAGTGTCGGTGCTGAGGCATTAATCCGCTGGCAACAGCAAGACGGCACTATGCTGACTCCGGATGTTTTTATTCCGCTGGCAGAACATTCAGGCCTGATCACGCAATTAACTGAGCAGGTTATTGATCTTATTTTCATCGAGCTGGGCGAGTGGCTCCACCAACATCCTGACTATCATATTTCAGTTAATTTAGGTATCCGTGATATCCGCAGCTTACATATCCTGGAAGTCATCAGTCCATATTTAGCACGTTATTCCGTACAAGCGGGTCAAATAGCTTTTGAAATTACTGAACGTGGTTTTGCAGATCCGAAAGTGACCGCACCAATTATTGCGCAATATCGCCAGGCAGGACATGCCATTTATATTGATGATTTTGGTACCGGTTATTCAAGCCTGAGCTATTTGCAGGATCTTGATGTCGATATCCTTAAAATAGATAAGTCATTTGTTGACGCGATTGGATATAAAAATATCACTCCGCATATCATTGAAATGGCCAATGCGTTGGGGATTTTAATGGTCGCCGAGGGAATCGAAACGCCCGTGCAGGCCACGTGGCTGCGGACCAAAGGTGTGCAGTACGGTCAGGGCTGGCTATTCAGCAAAGCCCTGCCAAAAGATAAGTTCATCGAATGGGTGGCAAACTATACCGCCCGAGCGATGTAACGCATCTGAGACGCGCCAGCCACTATATTATCAACCACGCGGAAGAGGACCACGCCGGTGCACTGACCGAGCTGATGCCCGCGGAAGTCAGCAGCCGTCTTCAGCATCGGCTTAATACTATGGGTGTGGAACTACTGTTTAATCAATGCCTGGAATCGCAGTCGAAAACAGAACAGGGCATTCATGCCACGCTAAGTAATGGCAGAACGGTCAGTGCGGATTGTTGCGCGAGTTGCAGATTTAGCGGTTTTAACCGGGTAGATGACGCTGCGCTAATCCCGTGCTTGAGAGCAGTCAGCGTGAGCGTCATCCGCCGATTTTTACTCGTCGAGAATTGGTGCAAAGCCACCATAAATCATGCGTTTGCCATCGAATGGCATCGACTCGCCAAACTCTTTCATCCGTGGGTCAGACATCATCTTGGCATTCGCTTCATCACGCACTTCTTTAGACGGATATTCAATCCAGCTGAAAACCACTTCCTCGCTCTCTTCGGCTTTCACCGCCATACGAAAATCAGTGAGCTTGCCATCGGGCACATCGTCAGCCCAACATTCCACTACGCGTACCGCACCAAATTCTTTGAACAGCGGTGCTGCTTTGGCGGCCATCTGCTTATACGCGTCCTTATTTGCTGCCGGTACAGCAACAACGAAACCATCAACATAAGGCATTGTAAACCTCCACAGTGTGGGGAAGACGGGTAGATGTTTTCCACCCGTGATGATTACAAATGATAAGTTTAGTCGTTAAGAATGAATGCCGCCTGTTCAGAGTTTGAGCAACATTTCATATTGCGTAACGGGATCCTGACGGTAGCCGCTACTTAAGAACACCGGCGCAAGGGGCTCGGGAATAGCTGTTGCGGTATACAGCCCACCAAAACGCTCACGCAGCAGCGTCAGCAATTTTTTCGCCAGCCCCTGACCCCGAGCCGCGGGGTCAACATAGAGCATGCGCACTCTGAACCCTTGAGGAGCCGTGGCTATCATGGCGTACGCCATATCATTTAACACAAACGCTTTGCCCGGTAATTTATAGCCGGTTTCTGCCGCACTCAGCCATGGCAACCGCAAGTCTGTATCGGTCATCATTTTTTTAGCCATCACCAGCGGGTCGATTTCCTGCAACTCACCGGTTTGTGTAAACAACGTGGAACTGACGGCATTAAATCCGACTAACGTCTGCTGGCGCACAAAGCCCATGCGTTCATACAACGCAATACCAGAGTCGTTGCCGACAATGACTTCCAGCCACATGTTACGGTCGCCCCGCGCACGCGCCTCGTCGATCAGTTGCTGCATAAACTGTTTGCCGAAACCTTGCCCGCGTAATTCAGGGCGAATCGCGAAAGCTGCCAGACGGCTGGTTTGCCCACGGCGGCTGATGATCGCCAGCGCTTTCGGTTCGCCGTCCTGCGTCCACACGCGACTGTCATTGAGGCTCATATCTTCCGCGGCAAAACGCGAGGCAAACGTCTCCCCATCAATGGTGAAAGGAACCAGATACCCTTCAAAACAGTGGGATAAAATCTCTGCTAACTGATAGCTATTCCAGTTTGCCGCCGCCTGACTGATGACCGTGCTGTTCATCTGTTACCTCATCCAATAGGGGATTTTGCTTACAGTGATAAAACATAGCGTGAGAACCGCACGCCATGAGTATTTTGTTCAATATCGCACAACATGACACATGGCACGGTAGCCATTCCAGAAATAAGGAGTGGTTATGAATGTGTCGGTTCTACCTGCGGAGTTTTCTGGGTTGGGCGAATGCGAAACCATGGCAAACAGAGTTGAATCATCGGGCCAATCGCCAGCGCATATAACACGGTACCCACACCAAATGTGCCTCCCATCAACCAACCAGCCAGCAACACGGTTAACTCAATCGCCGTGCGTACGCTGCGCACTGACCAGCCGGTACGCGCGTTAATCCCGGTCATCAAACCATCACGCGGGCCAGAGCCGAAACCTGCGCCGATGTACATCCCTGTCGCTATCGCATTCACCAGAATAGCTGCCAACAGCAAAATGCTGCGCATTACCAGCGATTCAATCGGCGGCATTAAGGCTAGTGCGCCGTCTGCGGCAAGGCCCAACACAATCACGTTGCTGACAGTCCCAAGACCCGGTTTCTGACGCAGCGGGATCCACAGCAGCAGCACCAGAGCGCCCACCAGGATCATCACCATGCCAATATTTAAAGAGAAGATCCGCGCCACGCCGAGGTGGAACACGTTCCAGGGATCGGCGCCTAAATTGGCCCGCACGAACATCGCCGTGGAAACGCCATACAAAACCAGGCCGGTATACAGTTGCAGCAAGCGACGAGCGATCATTTTCTTCACCTCAGTATTCTTCTGTGGCTTTACTTTTACGCAAAATGGATCTGATATTAAGGTCCAGTTAATAAAAAGTGGATTGCTATGGCCCAGCGTAGAACCGGATCATCATCTCTGACCAAATTGCTGGGAAACTGGCAACAGGATTTACCCCGCACCCCGGTTTATCGCCAACTGGCGGATGGGCTACGGTTGTTGATTCTGGATGGGCGTTTGCCGCTCGACAGTCGCCTGCCAGGTGAACGTGAACTGGCAGCAGCGCTCGGCGTTAGCCGGACCACTGTCGCGACCGCACTCGCACAATTGCGTGATGAAGGTTATCTGGCCAGCCGACAAGGTTCAGGTTCGGTCACCATGCTGCCGGAAGGGCGACAAGCTGTATCTCCCCTTCCTGGTCAGGCGGCAACGTTAGATCTTTCCACCGCGGCACTGACTGCCGGGCCGGAAATTCATCAGGCCTACGCAAACGCGCTGATGGCTTTGCCAGAACATTTGGGCTCGACTGGTTACAACCAGCAGGGTCTACCGGAACTGCGTCAGGTTATCGCACAGCGCTACGCTGCCCGCGGGCTGCCGACTCACGCCGACCAGATTATGATCGTCAATGGTGCGCTTAGTGGTTTTGGGTTGATCCTGCGTCTACTGACAGGCCCGGGCGATCGCGTCTTGATGGATCATCCAACTTATCCGATGGCATTGACGGCAATTAAAGGTGCGTCGTGCCGTGCGGTTCCCGTTAGCCTGACTGAACAGGGTTGGGACACCGAAGGGCTGGCGGCGACCATTGCGCAAACGTCCCCACGACTCGCCTACTTGATTGCCGATTACCATAATCCTACCGGGCGTTGTATGGATGTCGCGACGCGTATCGCTATCGCTGAAATGGCCGCCCGCACCCGTACCACCGTGGTGGTTGATGAAACCATGGTCGACCTGTGGTTTGACGCCCCACCGCCGCCACCGCTGGCGACATTTGATCATGACGACCGGATAATCACTCTGGGATCCGGCGGGAAAAGTTTCTGGGGCGGTTTGCGGATAGGCTGGATTCGGGCATCGCCCCGCACTATCGCATCGCTGATTCAAATCCGCGACAGCCTGGATTTAGGCTCGCCAGTGCTGGAGCAGCTCGCGGCTATCCACCTATTTAACGAAGCAGATAACTTCCTGCCTGCGCGACGCGCCATGCTGCGCCAGCACAGAGATGCCTGCGCTGAAGCTATCAAAGCGTTATTCCCGGAGTGGAAAATAACCGTCGTGCCGGAGGGAGGTTTATCCTGGTGGATCGAACTGCCTGCACCGCTGGCAACCGTCTTTGCCGCCAGTGCGGAATCAATCGGGATTCGCATTGGTGCAGGCCCACGTTTTGGCGCCGAAGGGGCATTTGAACGCTATTTGCGTTTGCCGTTCACGCTTGAGCCAACACAGATGCGCACCGCTCTGGAACGTTTAAAACCAGTCTGGGACAATCTGTCACACGCGGGCAGTTACGCTGGACGAGCGATGGTGGTGTAGGATTTTTTTAGGGATGACTGCTGAAGGGTTTGAGACCCAGAATTGGGTGGGGGCCCTGCCAGCTACATCCCGGCACACACGTCATCTGCTGCGGCTGCTTCCTTCCGGACCTGACCGAATTCACAAATTAGTGTTGCGGGAGAACCAACAGGGCCCCCATTGAGAGCGCTAGTTACCTAACGCGCTGGCGCATTATCCATGTTGACCCATGCAATTGCAAGCAAGGAGCGGTCAGGTGTTGCTTTCTTGCGCAGCCCCTGTTTCTCTTTCTAGTTTAGCTCACCACGATTATCCTTACCGACATCCTGATTTGGAGTGTGCAATGGATAATAACGACTCATTCCCCCAGCGCGTTTATCAGATTATTGCCGCGATCCCTGAAGGTTACGTCACCACCTATGGCGATGTCGCGCGGCTGGCTGGCTCACCGCGCGCAGCACGGCAAGTGGGCGGTGTACTCAAACGCTTACCCGAAGGCAGTAAATTACCCTGGCATCGGGTCGTGAATCGTCATGGCGCGATTTCCCTGACCGGCCCAGATTTGCAACGTCAGCGGCAAGCTTTGCTTTCAGAGGGGATTATGGTTTCCGGGAGCGGGCAAATTGATATGCAGCGTTATCGCTGGAATTACTAAATGACAAAACTGATGCAAATGGTGGATGACGCTAGCGCTTATCCACCCGACCAAACTAAAAGCGCCTCCGTAGAGGCACTTGTTTAGCATCACATCTGCGTTGGAGCAGGCACTGCTGATGAAGGGTTAACCTGAGTCGGAGAGGTCAACGGAACGGTCGTTGTTGCGCCACCGTTATTCTGCACAGGAACCGCTGTCTGCTGAACCGGTACCAATGTCAGATCCACTTTCGTCCCACCATTGTTGATTGCCGGCTGAATAGTATCGGTGATAAACATCAGCTGGTTATTCACGGTGATGGCCGCGCTCAGGATAATCCGCGCGTTAGGTTGGATATCCGCTGGGTTAAACGGCAGTACAAAGCTGAACGGTGATTGTTTCCCTTCCGTGCGGACCGCTCGCTGCGCCAGCACTTTAGACGGAGCGTCCGCCATGGAAGCATCGGATAACGTCACTGTTAGCACTGCATCGGGTGGCAGCGCAATACGTTGACGGATCCAAACCGTACCCGAGACATTCGGCTGCTGAATATCAGACTGAGCCGTAGCCGCTGCTGATGACGTCGTCGCAGCAGGAGCCGGAGTTGGGATGTCCGCACTTTTGTTATGCGCGCAACCCACCATCGCAACAGCAATGGCTAAACCACTTAACGTGTGCACAAGTTTCATTGATTTGTTCTCCTTATTATCAATGCACCAGCAGGCTGTTGGCCCACAAGTAATGAGTGGTTAAACATACTTATCACGCTAAGTGTGGCACATATCACTGATTTTTGCCCAAAACCGAAAGAGATCATCAGGTCGGGCCACTGGATGGAGATTGTTGGAAACCTGTTATAATCAGGCCAGATGCGGGATTTTTATTTTTTTACTGAGGACCTTTTATGAGTCAACCGCTCAGCAATTTGTTGGCATTACTCAATCTGGAAAAGATTGAAGAAGGTATTTTTCGTGGCCAGAGCGAGGACTTAGGTTTACGTCAGGTATTCGGTGGACAAGTGGTTGGCCAGGCGTTGTATGCCGCCAAAGAAACTGTGCCCGCTGAACGCCTGGTACACTCATTCCACAGCTATTTTCTGCGCCCAGGGGACAGCCAAAAACCGATTGTCTATGACGTCGAAACCCTGCGTGATGGCAATAGTTTCAGCGCGCGTCGCGTAGCGGCAATTCAGAATGGCAAGCCGATTTTCTACATGACCGCCTCTTTCCAGGCGCCAGAACCCGGCTTTGAACATCAAAAAGCCATGCCAGCAGCACCTGCTCCGGAAAATCTGAAGTCAGAAACTGAAATTGCCATGGCGTTTGAAAAGTTGCTCCCGCAGAGCCTGAAAGAGAAATTTCTGTGTGAAAAGCCACTCGAGATCCGACCGGTAGTGTTCCACAACCCAATGCAAGGCCATGTCGATGAGCCGGTACGCCAGGTGTGGATGCGAGCCAACGGCAAAATGCCTGGCGAATTACACGTACATCAGTATCTGCTGGGTTATGCCTCTGATTTTAACTTCCTTCCTGTCGCGCTTCAGCCTCATGGAGTGGGTTTCCTGGAGCCGGGCATGCAAGTGGCGACCATCGATCACTCAATGTGGTTCCACCGCCCGTTTGATCTGAATGACTGGCTGCTGTACAGCGTAGAAAGTACCTCAGCTTCCAGTGCACGTGGTTTTGTTCGCGGAGAGTTTTATTCACGCGATGGCGTGCTGGTTGCGTCAACGGTGCAAGAAGGTGTGATGCGTAAACGAGGTTAAGTCAGAACGCCCTCCCCCCCCGTCCCTCTCCCCCAGGAGAGGGAGAAGGCTAAAAATTGAGGGGGAGGGATAAATTACTTATGCGTTGTAAGCATTTTCGCCGTGGCTGTTCACATCCAGACCTTCACGTTCATGCTCTTCTGGTACACGCAGACCTACTGTCAGGTCAGCCACTTTGAAGCCGATGAACGCAACAATCGCGGACCAGACAATCGTCACACCGATACTTTCCAACTGCACCAGTACCTGATGGCCCATAGTCACGCCTTCTGCGTAGCCCACACCACCTAAAGAGGTCGCGGCAAAGATACCGGTCATGATGCAACCTACGATACCGCACACGCCGTGGACACCGAACACATCACAAGGGTCATCCACACGCAGCCATTTTTTCAGCAGCGTCACGCCCCACAAACCAGCCAGACCCGCCACCAGACCGATAATCAGTGCTCCACCGACACCGACATAACCACACGCTGGAGTGATACCGACCAGGCCTGCAACCGCACCGGAACACGCACCCAGCAGAGAAGGTTTGCCACGCAATGCCCACTCACCAAATACCCAACCGAGGATGGCTGCCGCCGTTGCCACAACTGTGTTAACAAAGGCCAGTGCTGCGATTTCGTTTGCCGCACTTGCAGATCCAGCGTTGAAGCCAAACCAGCCGAAGTACAGGATGGCAGTACCGGTAAACACCATTGGCAGGTTATGCGGTTTAAATGCTTCTTTACCGTAGCCCACACGTTTACCAATCAGGTAAGCCCCCACCAGACCCGCAACTGCGGCGTTGATGTGTACGACTGTACCGCCCGCGAAGTCCATCGCACCGTGCGATGCCAGCAAGCCACCACCCCACACCATATGCGCAATCGGCACATAAGAGAGCGTCAGCCAAATCACAACGAAGATAAGCACCGCAGAGAAGCGAATACGTTCAGCCAGCGCACCGACAATCAGCCCCACGGTGATGCAGGCGAAAGAGCCCTGGAACGCCACGTGAATATACTGGTAGAAAGAGCCCATCAACGCGGTGAGCTGAATATTTTTCAGCAACACCCAGTCGAAATTACCGAAGAAGCTGCCACCGGTGCCAAAGGCCAATGAATAGCCGTAAACCACCCACAGCACACAAACCAGAGCAAACGTGACCGTAATCTGCGTCAGCATCGACAGCACGTTTTTGGAGCGAATCAGGCCGCCGTAAAACAGCGCCAGCCCGGGTATAGTCATAAACAGCACCAATGCGGTGCTAATCATCATAAAGGCGTTGTCTGCTTTATCAGCGACAGCCGGTGCCGCCAGAGCAATTGATGGCGCAAGTGCCAGGGCTACAACGCCTAAGATAGAGGCTAATTTTTTCATTTTTTCCATCCCTTTCACGAGTGGCAAGACGATTACAGTGCAGCTTCGTCGGCTTCGCCGGTACGAATGCGGATGACACGTTGCAGTTCAGCAACGAAGATTTTGCCATCGCCAATCTTGCCGGTGTAGGCAGCTTTGCTAATGACATCAATGACTTCATCGAGTTGATCATCGGCAATTGCCACATCAATTTTCACTTTAGGCAGGAAATTGACGCTGTACTCAGCACCGCGGTACAACTCTGCATGACCTTTCTGGCGGCCAAAGCCTTTCACTTCGGTCACGGTCAGCCCTTGAATACCGATTGAAGACAGCGCTTCGCGTACGTCTTCGAGTTTGAACGGTTTGATCACCACGGTAACCAGCTTCATAGATCCCCTCCAGTCAGAATTGGGTAATTGCCTCTACAACACGAATTAGATAAAGCAAAGGCCGTGCCAAAAATGAAAAACAGGAATTTTCAGCGCGTTAAGCCGCGCTGTATAAGGATTTAAAGGGAGGGCATTTCGATGACCGGGATTAAGAAATTTCTTAGATAATAAAAACGCACCATTTCAGTGCATGGTGCGTTTCATTTCTGCACCAACGGGGATACCCATTGGATTTTTGCGTGTTTTTGGTGCGTCAGGCCGTCGCGGGCTCTTCACGCGTGGCCGCAGCCAGTTCCTCACCCGCCAGTTGCAGTTGATACATCTGCCAGTAACGGCCTTGTGCCGCCAGCAATTCACTGTGCGTGCCTCGTTCCACGGCCTGCCCACGGTGCAAGACCAGAATGGTGTCGGCATCAGTAATCGTTGAGAGACGGTGAGCAATCACCACAAGCGTCGTGTGCTCACGCACCGCAGCCAGCGCATGCTGAATCGCCTGCTCGGTACCGGAGTCGATATTCGCCGTCGCTTCATCGAGGATCAAGATCTGCGGGGCATCCACTAACACTCGAGCCAATGCCAGCAATTGCTTCTGGCCGACGGACAAATTATTGCCCTGCTCACCCAGCCGCGTATAAATGCCATCACTCATGGTGCGTGCCAGTTCGGCGAGTTGCACCGTTTCCAGCGCTTGCCAGACTGCCGTTTCGCTAATGTCACGTCCGAGCGTCACGTTGGCAAAGAAGGAATCCGCCAGCACCACCGGATCTTGTTGCACCATCGCAACACCCTGGCGCAACACGCTATGACTCAGGGTGTCCAGCGGACGACCATCCAGACGAATTTCACCGTTGGTCAGCGGGTAATAGCCCATCAGCAAATTTGCCAGAGTACTTTTGCCACTGCCGGTATGCCCCACCAGCGCCACGAAACTGCGCGCGGGAACATCGAGATTGATGTCCTGCAATACCAGGCGATCGCCGCGATAGGCAAAGGAAACGTTGTCGACTTCAATACGACCGCTTTCCAGCGGGCGATTATCGTTGCCGTAATCCTGACGTTTACCGTCCATTAATTCGAACACGCGCTCCCCTGCAACCACCGCTTGTTGCAGCATCGATTGTTGCGTGGTGAGTTCGATTAGCGGTTCATTAAGACGGCCTAAATAGTTGATAAAGGCGTATAACACGCCCACTTCGATAGTCCCGACCGAGGTAAAACCAAACAGCATCAACAGGCCGCACAACACCATCGCCGAAAACAGGCTCAGCAACGGGCGCAGTAAAAAGCCGTCGAGACGCAGAGTTTGCATACGCGCCAGATAGTGTGAACGGCTTGCCGCCCCCATGCGCTCGCCAAAACGCGCTTGTTGGCGGAACTGCTGAATGACGCTCATCCCGTTGATGACTTCGTTAAAGCCATCGTTGATGTCAGCCAGATAACTGCGCACCCGACGGACAATCGGCGTGCTGTAACGCTGGTAGATGAACATCACGATAATGACCGCCGGGAAGATGCAAACCGCCACCGACGCCATACGCCAGTCGAGGCTGAACATAGCCACCAGCATCGCGCCAATCAATGCGGCACTTCGTAACACGGTCGCTACCACTGTCACGTAGAGGTCACGTATCACTTCGGTATCGTTGGTAACACGGGAAATTAATTGTCCAACCGGCTGGGTATCAAAGGTGCTGAGCGGCTGGCGAAGTGCTGCATCCATCACGTCAGTACGCAGCTTTTGCACCACGCCAACGGCGGCCTGGTTAAATAATAAAGCCTGCCAGTAATGCAGCCCCGCCGCTGAAATAGACAGCAGTAAATAGGCTGTCCCCAATCCCGCCACCGCCGCTATCGGCAGGCGATGTTCAGAGACCATGTTATCAATGAAATAACTGACTAAAATCGGGCCACTGACTTCGGCAGCAGCCGCAATCCACAGCATAACCACCGCCCCTGCGAGCGGTTTACGCCACGGGGATCCGTAAGCCAGCAGGCGTTTTATGGTTGGCCATTGCTGTATTGATTTACGCATTGGCTGGCTCCTCGTCTGCTGTGGTTTGTGGCGCGTCATCCAGCGCCGCTTCCAGTTGTTGATAACGATACATGTCGCGATACCATCCCGGCTCGCCCACCAGCACATCGTGATTGCCACGTTGGACAACATGCCCGTGCTGCATTACCAGGATTTCACTGGCTTCGGTCAATGCCGACAGGCGGTGCGCGCTAATAATCACCGTGCGGTTTTCGCCCCACTGACGCAGGTTATGCAGGATCTGGTGTTCAGTCCGGCCATCAACGGCAGAAAGCGCATCGTCGAGGATCAAGATTTCCGCATCCAGTAATAACGCGCGGGCGATGGAAATACGCTGCTTCTGGCCGCCAGAAAGCATTACGCCACGCTCTCCCACTTCGGTTTCATAACCTTGCGGCAAACGCAGGATATCGTCGTGAACGCTGGCAAGCCTGGCCACATGTTCAATCTCTTCCTGCGTAGCACCCGGTTTACCCAGCGCGATGTTGCTGGCGACGGTATCGGAGAACAGGAATGGCGTCTGGTTTACCACTGCCAGGCGGCTACGCCATGAGTCGAGCTGCATCTGCACCAGCGGAATGCCATGGAAACAAATCTCGCCCTGGTCGATGTCAAAATGGCGCTGGAGAAGAGACAGAATGGTACTTTTCCCGGCACCCGTTGGCCCGCATAGCCCCAACATTGCGCCAGGCTTTAAAGTAAAGGAGACATTTTCAAGTGTTGGCCGTGCCGTTTGCGGGTAGTGGAACGCCTGAATATTTACCTCTACGGTACCGCGCCCTGCCGGGGCAACTTGTTCACCATCAGTGACTGACGGTGCTTCGGATAACATGCTGCGAATACGGCTGTATGCTGCACTGCCACGCTCAACGATATTGAACATCCATGCCAGCGCCAGCATCGGCCAAATCATCAGGCCGAGGTACATCACGAAACTGGTAAGTTGCCCAAGCGTCAGTGAGCCCTGAATCACCATCCAGCTGCCACCGCCGATAGCGAGCAGGTTTGCAGTGCCGATGGTGATATAAATCGTGGGATCAAAACGTGCATCAATCCGCGCCACTTTCATGTTTTTCATGCCGGCATCTTTGGCTTCGGCGGCAAACAGCGCGGACTGGCGGTCTTCCAGACCGAATGCTTTGATCATGCGGATGCTGGATAAACTTTCCTGCGTCCTGTCGTTTAGCGTTGAGAATGCAGCCTGGGCGAGTTTGAAACGTTGATGTAACTGGTCGCCATAGCGTTTGATCACCAGCGCCATAATCGGCATCGGCAGTAAGGCAAGCAGCGTGAGTTCCCAGCTGATTTGCGTCGACATCACGATCAATACCGCGCAACCCATCACCAGCGAATCCACGAGAGTTAACACCCCCTCACCCGCGGCAAAGACCACGCGGTCGACATCGTTAGTTGCACGCGCCATCAAATCACCGGTGCGGTGACGCAGATAGAATTCAGGGTGCTGGCGGCTTAACTGGCGGTAATAGTCTTCGCGCAATTCAACGGCAAGCTGGTAGGAAGCGCCAAATAACAACACGCGCCAGACGTAACGCAGCATGTAGACGACGACCGCGATGGCGAAGATCACGCCAATCCACATCAACACGTCGCTTCCAGAAAGGCGCTGTTGGGTGACACCATCGACAATCACGCCCACCAGTTTTGGCGGCACTAATTGCAAGATAGCAATGATAATAAGCAAGGCGACAGCCCCGAGATAGCGTCGCCATTCGCGGGTGAAATACCAGCTTAATTGAGCAAATAATCGCACGCAGTCAAATTCCTGAAATGCTGTCTGCCGGGGTCGGGCAGAGAAATGGAAGGCTATGGGGACTCAGCGTTCTAGAGGCAAAGCCGTGGTGTATTTTATCTGTTCCATGGCAAAACTCGAAGTCACATCGCTTAAACCAGGAATGCCGTTCACCAGCCGTTTGTAAAAATCGTCATACCGCTTCATGTCTTCTACCTGCACACGCATCAGGTAGTCGTACTCCCCTGCCATGCGCCAGAAACCAAGAACTTCGGGCATCTGCGCCACGACGGAGACAAATTTACAGTACCACTCGCTGCTGTGATGCTGGGTTTTTATCAGCACGAATGCGGTCAGACCGAGGCCCAGTTTTTCCGGATCTAAGAGCGCGACTTTGGCCCGAATAATCCCGTCATCTTCAAGCCGTTTCAGGCGTTTCCAGCAGGGTGTGGTGGTCAGATTAACGGCATCAGCGAGTGCCTGCAAAGAGAGGGTGCAGTCGTTTTGCAGTAAGGATAGCAGCTTGCGGTCAATTTTATCTAACATGACGGCCTCCGGGAGAAAGTTTTTCTCCATTGAACGTCCCAGACAGGCTAAAAGGCAACTTTTTTATCCTCTTTTTGCATTACTCTAAGCACAAATAGACAAACGGACAACATCATGACCAGTTCCTGGGTAAACCACGCTATAAGCGAAATTAACGCCGATTACCAACGCTCCGCAGATACACATTTGATTCGCCTTGCGCTACCTGGTTTTCCCGGCATCCAGCTCTACCTGAAAGATGAAAGTACCCATCCGACCGGCAGCCTGAAACATCGTCTTGCCCGTTCACTCTTTTTATACGGTTTATGTAACGGTTGGATTAAAGAAGGCACGACGATTATTGAGGCGTCTTCAGGTTCAACCGCGGTTTCTGAGGCTTACTTTGCCCGTTTGTTAGGGTTGCCATTTATTGCCGTTATGCCTGCTTACACGGCGAAACGTAAGATTGAACAGATTGAGTTTTATGGCGGCCGCTGCCATTTCGTGAACAATGCCTGCGAGATTTATGCCGCGTCAGAAACTCTGGCTCGCGATTTGAACGGCCATTATATGGATCAGTTCACCTACGCCGAACGCGCAACCGACTGGCGCGGCAATAACAATATTGCCGACAGTATTTTCCGTCAGATGGAACATGAACCGCATCCGGTGCCCGATTACATCGTGATGAGTGCAGGCACCGGTGGCACCTCCGCCACTATTGGCCGTTATCTGCGTTATCAGGGTTATCCAACGCAGCTGACTGTAGTCGATCCGCAAAATTCGGTGTTCATGGATTACTGGCAGAAACGTGATTGCAGTTTGCGCAGCGACACAGGCAGTAAAATTGAAGGGATCGGCCGCCCACGCTGCGAGCCGTCGTTCATTCCGGATGTCATCGACGACATGATGCGCGTTCCTGATGCGGCGAGTATCGCCACCATGCAGTGGCTGGAAACCGTACTGGGTCGCAAAGTTGGCGCCTCCACCGGGACCAACATGTGGGGTGTGTTGCAGCTTGCTGCGCGTATGCGTGCAGAAGGGCGCACCGGTTCTATTGTCACGTTACTGTGCGATAGCGGCGACCGTTATCTGGAAAGCTATTACAACGCGGAATGGGTGATGAAGAATATCGGTGATTTACAGCCGTGGCAGGCGGAGATTCAGGAATTAATTAAGTAAAAAAAACCGGGCATTTGCCCGGCTGGCTTAAGCCTTGTCATTCGGGGGAATAAGTGAGGTTTGGTGTATCCAGCCAATGAGTCAAATAATGAGAAACAGCCTGTTTATTGCAGTGGCCAATAACAGGTAAATGCGGTAAATCTGCTTTCAGTTGCGCCATCGCGTTGCCCATGATCAAACCATGACCCACGCTTGAGAGCATTTCGCGGTCGTTCATTGCATCGCCGAATGCCATACAATCTTGCATCGTCAGGCCAAGATGCTGGCTTAACACATTCAGCGCCGCACCTTTGTTACAGCCTGTCGGCAACACTTCTAAACAATCCACCGCCGAGAAACAGAGGAATGCGCTATCGCCCAGCGCTTCATTTAACTGGATTTTCAGACGGCGGAGATCGTCGTGATCGCTGCAGAAACAGATCTTCGTCACCTGATGCGCAGGCAAACGCTTGAGATCGGTCAGACGATATTTAAACCCACTGTAGACATGAGCGTGCAGCAACTCGGGGATTTCGTTTTGCGTCATCCAGCCGCTATCATTAAACACATGCATGCTGGCCTGTGTATCCCAATGGCTGTGCAACACGATTTCTGCCGCTTCCGGCGCGAGATCCTGGCTATGCAGCAACTCCCCTTTCGTTGAGTGGATGCGCGTACCGTTGCCGGTAATCAAATAGGCTTCAAGCGACAACGAACCGAGAATATGGCGCATTTCCAGAACATGGCGGCCGGTGGCAAATGCTAGCGTCATCTGGCGCTCTTCACGTAGACGGTTCAGGGTAAACAGCGTTTCATCACCCAAATGGTGATTGGGCATTAACAGCGTACCATCCATATCAAATGCAGCCAGACGAGCCATGTTTACTCCGATTTGCGAAATCTTTGCTCAAAATATTTTGCGAGTGAGCAGTATCGCCTGGCATATACGGAACTAATAGTGAATACTTTCTGAAAATTGTTCCGGGTTTATCTCATGCGCTTGTTAAATCGACTCAACCAGTTTCAGCGTTTATGGCAGCCCTCTTCCGGCGAAACACAACTCGTGACCGTCGCCGATTTGGCGGCTCGCTGTTTTTGCAGTGAACGACATGTGCGCACGCTGCTAAATCAACTGCAAGATGCGGGTTGGTTGACCTGGCAGGCACAGTCGGGGCGAGGCAAACGAGGAACACTCACCTTTCTGGTGACGCCTGAGAGCGTTCGTTCTGGAATGATGGAACAGGTGTTGCACAAAGGTCAGCACCAGAACGCACTCGAACTGGCGCAAATCGCGCCGGAACAATTGCGCCAGTTGCTGCAACCGTTTCTCGGCGGGCAATGGCAAAATGACACGCCAACGCTGCGTATTCCCTATTACCGACCACTTGAACCCTTGCAGCCGGGATTTCTGCCTGGCCGCGCCGAACAACATTTAGCAGGGCAAATCTTTGCCGGCCTCACCCGTTTCACCTCAAATAACCCGGCTCCGCAACCCGATCTGGCTCATCACTGGGAAGTCTCCGAAGACGGTCTGAACTGGTACTTTTTTATTCGCTCCACGCTTCACTGGCATAATGGCGAACCGGTAGAAACCGCGCAGCTACAGCAACGGTTAATGATGCTGCTGGCACTCCCGGCGATGCGACGTTTGTTCGTCAGCGTAAAGCGCATTGAGCTTGCCCATACACAGTGCATCCGTTTCGTGCTGCATAGCCCCGATTACTGGCTGGCTCACCGGCTGGCAAGTTATTGCAGCCGCCTGGCGCATCCTGAAGATTCGCAAATTGGCTGCGGGCCATTTCGCATCAATAGCTTTAAAGAGAATCTGGTGCGAATCGAAAGTTTTGAGTCCTGGCATCTCGGCCATCCGCTTCTCAAAGCAGTGGAATACTGGATAACCCCGCAACTGTTCGATACCGAACTGGGTACCAGTTGCCGCCACCCGGTGCAAATTGCCATTGGTCAGAAGGATGAACTGGTGCATCTGCGCCCCGTCAGCAATAGCATCAGCCTCGGTTTTTGTTATCTGGCGGTGAAACAGAACCGGAGTTTGTCCCCTGAGCAGGCACGCTATCTGATGCAGATAATCCACCAGCAACAGCTGATCGCCAGCCTGCCCGTCGATGAATCGCTGATCATGCCAAGCGTTGATATGATCCCCGGCTGGAAAATACCGGAGTGGACAAAATGTGAGGCGGTGACACTCCCGCAGCAGTTAACGCTGCTTTACCATTTGCCGGTTGAATTGCACGTGATGGCGCAACAGTTGAAAACTTATCTTGCGGTTTTAGGTTGTGAATTAACGCTAATTTTCCACGACGCAAAAAACTGGACCGGCTGTGAAGCATTAGCAGAAGCCGATTTAATGATGGGCGACCGGTTAATTGGTGAGGCGCCGGTTTATACGCTGGAGCAGTGGTTACGCAGCGATGTGCTGTGGCCTGCGGTTCTCACCGAAAGTCAGTTCACACATTTGCAAGCGACACTCGATACCGTACAAATCCACCCCGATGAAAACACCCGCAGTACCGGTTTGCAGGAAGTGTTCAGCGCATTAATGTGCGATGCCATCGTGTCGCCACTGTTTAATTATCGTTACCAAATCAGCGCGCCACCTGGTGTAAATGGCATAGAACTCAACGCATGGGGTTGGTTCGATTTTACCCAGGCCTGGTTACCGCCACCGACGATGATGTGAAAACGATGGCGTGAAGAAGCTGGGCAGCCATACGGCCCACGCGTTACCATATATTTTTTACGATATTGACCAGGAATACTCATGAAACGTGCAGTTGTCGTCTTTAGTGGTGGCCAGGACTCCACAACCTGCCTGATTCAGGCTTTAGAACAGTATGATGAAGTCCACTGTGTGACGTTTGATTATGGCCAGCGCCACCGTGCTGAGATTGACGTTGCCCGTGAACTTGCGCTGAAACTGGGTGCGCGAGCCCATAAAGTCCTTGATGTCACCTTACTCAACGAGTTGGCCGTCAGCAGCCTGACGCGCGATAGCATTCCTGTGCCTAATTACGATCCGTCAGAAAATGGTATTCCAAGCACCTTCGTACCAGGTCGCAATATTCTGTTCCTGACACTGACCGCGATTTATGCCTACCAGGTTGAAGCCGAAGCCGTGATTACCGGCGTGTGCGAGACAGACTTCTCAGGTTATCCGGATTGCCGCGATGAGTTCGTGAAAGCCCTGAATCACGCAGTCAGCCTCGGAATGGGCCGTGACGTTCGTTTTGAAACACCACTGATGTGGCTGGATAAAGCTGAAACCTGGGCGCTGGCAGATTACTGGCAGCAACTGGATCTGGTGCGTGAAGAAACTCTGACCTGTTACAACGGCATTCAGGGCGATGGCTGTGGTGAATGTGCTGCCTGTAACCTTCGTGCTAACGGGCTAAACCATTACCTGGCAGATAAACCTGCGGTAATGGCAGCCATGAAAAAGAAGACCGGGCTTAAGTAATTCAGCGGGCGTGGTTTTGCCACGCCTAATCGGTTACTCCATCATCTGCACCAACTTCTCGCGCAATTCTCCTTCCAGCGGAACCGACTTCTGCGTCTTCAAATCGATACACACGAATGTCAGCAGAGCATCTGCCACAATCTCACCTTCAGGCTCAAGTTTAACAATCTGACTTAACACACCGCTTTTACCGTTGAGTTGCTGCAAACTGCTTTCGATGCGGAGCACATCCCCAAGGACTGCCGGACGGCGATAGTTAATATTGATATTCACCACGATGAACGCGATGTTGTTGTCCGTCATCCACTGGAAACCAGCCGCGTTTTCCAGCCCTTCCCATCGAGCTTCTTCGAGGAACTCAAGGTAGCGGGCATTGTTAACATGCTGATAGAAATCAAGATGGTAACCCCGAACTTTGATTTGTGTTTGCATAGCGCTAAAACCCTATTTTTAGTTTTGATCATCAGGTGAGGTAAACAGGCCACACCCAAACTGGTATGACCTGTGATTTAGCATAGCAAGTTTTTTACCGTATGCGAGGTACTGGCAAGAAGCGTTACAGCTTAATGTGAGACAGATTGCGTTCTACCAATGCGCTGCCAATCCCTGGCACCTCTTGCAATTGCTCAAGCGCTTTGAATGGACCGTACTCTTCACGGTAGCTCACAATCGACTGAGCTTTTTTAAGTCCCACACCATTCATCGCCTGCGCCAGAGCTTCTGCACTGGCAGTGTTAATACTCACCACGCCATCGTCAGCATCGCTTTGCTTTACCGTCGTGACGGGTGTGGCTGGGGTTTTATTAATCGGTTGAACAGCGGTCTCATTCTTGACGACCGCTGGGGCAGCGGTTGCCAGTGAACATGCGCTGGCACCGATCAGTGTTACGGCGATGCAGACTGTTTTTATTCCACTTTTGATTCCTGGTTTCATGCTGTTCCTCCTTGTGTGTTGACAGCAAAGCCACCTTAACGGGAGAAAAAAACACAAACAAATGGCAATCCTCAAATGTGGAAAAGGCCGCGAAAGCGGCCTTTGAATGTTGCAGAGCGTTGCATCTGAGTGCGAGCAACGCCGAAGAACGTTACTGCTGTTCGATGCTGTCGCCCATCTTAATTTTCGCTTCTTTGCGCAGATTGGTCATCAGCGCTTCGAAAGCAATTTGGGCATTGTTCTGGGTAATACCCTGAACCATCGCTTTTTTCTGGTCTGCTGGCATATCGCCGGCTTTAACTTCATCCACCGCTAACAGAACAACGTTACCTTGCATGTCGTTCGCCACGCCGAAGGAAGGCTTGTCTTTAGACGGTAAAGGCAGAGTGAAAGCCGCCTGACTGATTGGATCCTGCCCAGTGCGAGCCAGTGTTTTTGCAGCACCGAAGCTCAAGCCTGCGGCTTTCATCGCTTCATCACCTTTGCCAAGCTTCAGCGCGTTCAGGAGTTTGTCAGCATCCAGCTTCGCTTGTTGCTCAGCTTTCTGATGTTTAACCTGCGCGATAACCTGCTCACGAACTTCCGCTAATGGCTTAATAGCTTCAGCTTTATGTTCTGCTACACGCACTACGAATGCACGGTCACCATCAACAGTGATGATGTCGGAGTTGCTACCAGGTGTGCCATTAGCACCGACCAGACCGCCATTGAAAATAGCATCTGTAACCGGTTTGAAGTTCAGCTCAGCAGGCACGTTGTCGTGACCAAACCAGGCTGTCTCAACCGCTTTAACACCCGCAACTTTTTCAGCACTTGCCAGAGATTCGTTATCGTTGCTTGCCGCGTCACTCACCTTCTGTTGCAGCGCATAGTAAGCATCAACCGCTTTCTCTTGTTTCACTTTCGCAGCAATCGCGTCTTTAACGTCAGACAACGGTTTGGTTTGAGCAGGCGTCACATCATCAAGACGAACCACCAGGAAACCAACAGAAGATTTGATCACGCCAGAAAGTTGACCTTTCTCTTTCAGACCGGCGCTTTTCAGCTCGTCCGGTGTCGTGCCAGGCTCCAGCCAACCCATGTCACCACCCTGGCGCGCAGAGATGATGTCAGCAGATTTTTCTTTAGCCAGTGCAGCAAAGTCAGCACCTTTGTTCAGCTCATCAAGAATCGCTTTAGCTTCGGCTTCAGTTTTGGTTTGAATTACACTGTAGCGGTTACGCTGAGGCTGAGTGAACTCATCCTGATGTTGGTCATAATAAGACTGGATATCAGCATCTGCCACTTCAACATTCTGAGACGCTGCATCAAGCATGATGTAGCTGACACGGTATTGCTCAGGGGCGATGTAGTTGTTTTTGTTCTGCTCGTAGCTGGAGTTAATTTCCTGCTCGGTAACTTCTTGTTTTGCAGCCAGTGCGTTCACATCAATTGTGGCTTCACGAACCACACGCTGCTGTGACACCAGCGCGGCCAGCGCATCAGTTTCACCGCTCAACATGAAATCAGTGCCAACAACGGCATTAATCAGTTGCTGAGTGGTCAGTTGATTGCGAAGTGCCTGTGCGTACTGATCGGGTGTCATCCCCATATTGTTGAGGATCGAGGTATAACGCGCGTTATCAAACTTGCCGTTGTTCTGGAATGCCGGTTCTTTAAAGATGGCTTGTTTGATTTGTTCGTCGCTGATGCCCAGGCCAAGGTGTTTGGCGTATTGATCCATCAACGCTTCATCAACCATGCGTGACAGCACTTGCTGGCGCATCTGCTTCATATAGCCTTCGTTGCCTGCCAGTACAGAGAACTGTTCGCCCAGTTGTTGCTGCTGGCGATTACGCTCGCTTGCAACGGCGTTCTCATACTGACCACGGCTAATTTCTTGACCATTCACTTTTGCGGCATAGTTGGCGCTACCGCCAATCAGGTAGCCACTCACGCCAGTCAAAATGAATGACACGATAATGATGCCGAAAATTATCTTGATTACGAGGCTGTTTGCCGCCGTACGTAAATTGTCCATCATGGTGTAACAACACTCCACTGTAGTGTGAATGGTAAACCCAGCGCAGTCGCTAAATGGGCATCCCTGAATACGCGTACTGCTGTGCCGCTGCGTGCAAGCGGGTATTGTGACAAGAAAATGGGTTCAAATCATCTAACATGCGCAAAATTAGTCATTCAGCCATAAAAAAAGGCACATCTATTGATGCGCCCTGAACTAGCTTTTTGACTACCCTTGCCCTAAAAATCGGACGATAAATCAGTTCACAGCTTCTTTCAGTGCTTTACCAGCACGGAAACCTGGTACTTTGGCAGCAGCGATGGTGATTTCTTTGCCAGTTTGTGGGTTACGGCCGGTACGGGCAGCACGTTCACGAACAGCAAATGTTCCAAAGCCAACCAGTGCCACGTCTTCCCCAGATTGCAGAGATTCAGTAACAGAAGCAATCACAGCGTCTAATGCACGTCCAGCCGCGGCTTTAGAAATATCAGCACCTGCGGCAATTTTGTCTATCAGTTGAGATTTATTCACTCTTCTCTTCCTCTCTTTATAATTTATATCGCACCAGATATCCTTCAAAGTGCGACCGCGCAGCAGTTATATCAGGCCTGTCATGCCCTTACAACACCCGTTGTGAACGACATGCATCCCCAGCGATCTAAAGTAGCCATACAAAAAAAAGCTGGCAAGTGACAATTCACCCGCCAGCCCTGATTTTATTGACCGAATATGCGTCAGGTCACTATTTTGCGGTTACAACCTGCATTCCGTAAGGCTCGTTTTGCAGTGCAAGGGCCAAAACTTCCTCAATGCGCTTAACCGGATGGATATCCAGGTCGGCGATAACGTTGTCAGGAATCTCTTCCAGGTCACGTTTATTATCATCCGGAATCAAAACAGTTTTGATGCCGCCACGGTGTGCCGCAAGCAGTTTTTCTTTCAAACCACCGATTGGCAGAACCTGACCACGCAGCGTGATTTCACCGGTCATCGCCACATCTGCACGCACAGGGTTACCTGTCAAGCAAGATACCAGCGCGGTACACATCGCAATACCCGCGCTTGGGCCATCTTTCGGGGTTGCACCTTCTGGTACGTGAACGTGGATATCGCGTTTTTCGTAGAAATCAGCATTGATGCCCAATTTCTCTGCACGCGCACGCACCACGGTCAACGCAGCCTGGATAGATTCCTGCATAACTTCACCCAAAGAACCGGTGTAAGTCAGCTTGCCTTTGCCCGGCACACAAGCGGTTTCGATGGTCAGTAAATCACCACCGACTTCAGTCCACGCAAGGCCAGTAACCTGCCCTACACGGTTTTCGCTATCTGCACGGCCATAGTCAAAGCGTTGCACGCCAAGGAAATCTTTCAGGTTGTCACCGTCGATTTCGATATGTTTGAGCGTTTTGTCCAGCAGCAGTTGTTTAACCGCTTTACGGCACAGTTTGGAAATTTCACGCTCAAGGCTACGAACACCCGCTTCACGCGTGTAGTAACGAATGATGCCAGTAATAGCGCTATCGTGAACCGTGATTTCACCTTTCTTCAAGGCGTTACGTTCGATTTGCTTCGTCAACAAGTGCTGTTTAGCAATGTTCAGTTTTTCGTCTTCGGTGTAACCGGACAGACGAATCACTTCCATACGATCCAACAGCGGTGCCGGGATGTTCATGGAGTTAGACGTTGCAACGAACATAACGTCGCTCAGATCGTAATCCACTTCCAGATAGTGGTCGTTGAACGCCACGTTCTGTTCTGGATCAAGAACTTCCAGAAGTGCTGATGCCGGATCGCCACGCATGTCTGAGGACATTTTATCGATTTCATCCAACAGGAATAATGGGTTTTTAACACCCACTTTCGCCATTTTCTGAATCAATTTGCCTGGCATGGAACCGATATAAGTACGACGGTGACCACGAATTTCCGCTTCATCACGCACGCCGCCCAACGCCATCCGCACGTATTTACGCCCAGTCGCTTTTGCGATGGACTGGCCCAGTGAGGTTTTACCTACACCTGGAGGCCCAACCAGGCACAGAATTGGCCCTTTGAGCTTGTTTACGCGGCTCTGGACTGCGAGGTATTCCAGGATACGATCTTTCACGCGCTCAAGGCCGTAATGATCGGTATCGAGGACTTCCTGCGCCTGACGCAGATCTTTTTTCACTTTGCTGCGCGCATTCCACGGCACCTGCACCATCCAATCGATGTAACCACGTACCACGGTTGCTTCCGCAGACATAGGCGACATCATTTTCAGTTTTTGCAGTTCCGCTTCGGTTTTTTCACGCGCTTCTTTTGGCATTTTAGCCGCATCGATTTTGCGTTTTAGCGCTTCGTTTTCGTCCGGAGCGTCGTCCATTTCGCCGAGTTCTTTCTGAATCGCTTTCATTTGCTCATTCAGATAGTACTCACGCTGGCTTTTTTCCATCTGCTTTTTAACGCGGTTGCGAATGCGCTTCTCAACCTGCAGCAGATCGATTTCTGACTCCATCATAGCCATCAGATATTCAAGACGTTCGTTAATATCGGACATCTCAAGAACGGACTGTTTGTCAGTCAGTTTTAATGGCATATGTGCAGCGATGGTGTCGGCCAGACGAGCAGGATCGTCAATGCTGTTCAGTGAAGTCAGCACTTCTGGCGGGATTTTTTTGTTCAGTTTGATATAGCCTTCAAACTGATTAATCGCGGTGCGCACCAGCACTTCCTGTTCGCGCTCTTCGATAGCTGGCGAATTCAGGTACTCAGCCTGCGCTGAGAAATGGTCACCGTTGTCAGAAAGCGTAGTAATACGTGCACGCTGTAAACCTTCAACCAGCACTTTGACGGTGCCGTCTGGCAGTTTCAGCATTTGCAAGATGGATGCGACGGTACCCACTGAGAACAGGTCATTTACACCTGGCTCATCTGTCGAGGCTTCTTTCTGTGCCACCAGCATGATTTTTTTATCATGATCCATGGCCGCTTCCAGGCAACGAATGGATTTTTCTCGCCCGACAAACAGTGGAATTACCATGTGCGGATAAACCACCACATCGCGCAACGGCAATACGGGGATTTCAATGCGTTCAGAACGCTCAGGATTCATAGAGCTCTCTCTTAGTTAAGGTCCGCCTGGTGATGGGGCGATGCCTCAGTCTATATTCTAAATCATTCAAAATGCAGGAAGGCGACAATGCCACGAATCTCCAGGAGCATAGTTGACTATGTGACTGGAGTAAGTGGCTGCAGTCAACGCACCTGCGGTTTGAAGGATGACGAATATCATGACATCACCAACAAGTAAGTCAGTATATGGGGATGTTTCCCGAGCATTCAATGCCAGGAATGAAGGAAAAACAAAAGGGGGATATAAATCCCCCTTTTTATACTAACTGACTGGTTATTTTGGCGAATTATTCACCGGATGCTTGTTGCGCTTCCGGCTTACCATAAATTAATAATGGCTTGCTCTGACCGTCGATGACGGATTCGTCAATCACCACTTTCTCGACATCTTCCATTGAAGGAAGATCGTACATGGTATCCAGCAATGCGCCTTCAACGATGGAACGCAGACCACGAGCACCGGTTTTACGTGCCATTGCTTTTTTAGCAATCGCATCCAGCGCTTCGTCGCGGAATTCCAGATCCACACCTTCCAGATTGAACAACGCCTGGTATTGCTTGGTCAGGGCGTTTTTCGGCTCTTTCAGGATTTGAATCAGCGCTTCTTCGCTCAGTTCAGTCAGCGTAGCAACGACTGGCAGACGGCCAATAAACTCAGGGATAAGACCAAATTTGATCAAATCTTCTGGCTCAACCTGGCCTAATAACTGCCCTTCGGTCGCTTTCTGAGACTTACCTTTTACGGTCGCACCAAAGCCGATACTTGAACCGGTTTCAACTCGGTTGGCGATAACTTTATCGAGACCTGCAAATGCGCCGCCACAGATGAACAGAATCTTAGAGGTATCAACCTGCAAGAATTCTTGCTGTGGATGCTTACGGCCACCCTGTGGTGGAACCGCAGCAACGGTACCTTCGATAAGTTTCAGCAACGCCTGCTGCACACCTTCACCAGACACATCACGGGTGATGGATGGGTTATCAGATTTGCGGGAGATTTTGTCGATCTCATCGATATACACGATACCGCGCTGTGCTTTCTGCACATCGTAATCACATTTTTGCAGCAATTTCTGGATGATGTTTTCTACGTCTTCACCCACGTAACCCGCTTCGGTTAACGTTGTGGCATCTGCCATGGTGAATGGAACATCCAGCAAACGAGCCAGGGTTTCAGCCAACAGGGTTTTCCCGCTACCCGTCGGCCCGATGAGCAGGATGTTACTTTTGCCCAGCTCGATGCCGTTGGTGCTGTCGCCGTTACGCAGACGTTTGTAATGGTTATAAACCGCTACCGCCAGGACTTTTTTAGCCTGTTCCTGACCGATGACGTAATCATCGAGATGGTGACGGATTTCATGCGGAGTCGGCAGCGCGCTACGTTCGCGGTGCGGCGCGACTTCTTTGATCTCTTCGCGAATAATGTCGTTACATAAGTCGACACACTCATCGCAGATATACACTGACGGCCCGGCAATCAGTTTACGCACTTCATGCTGGCTTTTGCCGCAAAAAGAGCAGTACAGTAATTTGCCTGAACCGTCTTTGCGCTTATCTGTCATCGGTAAAACCTCTTTTCTGTTTCTTTGCACCGTACAAGTCCGGCACAAGTGCCATTCTACGGCGCAGCCAATCGTAAGCGCGCCAGGAGCCGCTACTTCAACTGCCGCTACTTCAACTATAGTATACGGCTCACTGTTTTCGGGCGTTAGCTACGGTGAGTCAGGATGGAGTCGACTAATCCGTACTCTACCGCCTCGCTTGCGGCGAGGAAACGGTCACGCTCGGTGTCTCTTTCGATTTCTTCAAGAGACTTGCCAGTATGTTGCGCCATGAGTTCGTTCATACGAGCTTTCACTTTCAGAATTTCGCGAGCATGGATTTCGATATCCGTTGCTTGACCCTGATAGCCACCCAGCGGCTGGTGAATCATCACTCGTGAGTTCGGCAAGCAGAAACGCTTACCTTTCGCTCCAGCGGTCAGCAGGAAAGCGCCCATCGAACAGGCTTGTCCCATACAGATAGTGCTGACATCTGGTTTAATAAATTGCATCGTATCGTAGATAGACATACCGGCAGTAATCACGCCACCTGGTGAGTTGATGTAGAGATAGATGTCTTTCTCTGGGTTTTCTGCTTCCAGAAACAGCATCTGCGCCACAATCAGGTTAGCCATGTGGTCTTCAACCTGGCCTGTCATAAAGATGACACGTTCCTTGAGCAGACGGGAATAGATATCGTATGAACGCTCGCCACGCGATGTCTGTTCAACAACCATCGGCACCAGGGCCATATGGGGTGCAAATTGATCTCTTTCGCCACTGTATGACATTTCCGTCTCCTGGAATAATTAAGCCTTCGATACCTGTTCACTGATTCTACTTGAGACGATAAAAGAAGACTACGCTCCTTGCGTCTCGCAACCTTATTTGGACGGATTATCAGTCAGGGGTCCTGTTTTTGAGCCATTCCCGTATTTATGGGGATGAGCTTACCCTGTTTCAAGCATAACAACCTTTTCTTGTTACGCTAACCCTGAAACTTCGTTTTATTGATGGGTTTTCAGAGTGTCAGTGATAAAAAAAGCCCGCCACCTGCGGGTGACGGGCTTGATGCAGCAATATTTTGGCGATGATGCCAAAAATTATGCTTACGCTTGTTGGTTCATCAGTTCGCTAAAGGTAGTGGCTTTTTCAGACACTTTCGCTTTAGACAGTACTGCTTCAACAGCTTGTTCTTCCAGAGCAACATTACGCATGTTGTCCATCAGTTCTTTGTTTTTGCCGTAGAATTCGACAACTTCAGTCGGATCTTCGTAAGCAGAAGCCATTTCTTCGATCAGACCTTTAACGCGCTCTTCGTCAGCTTTCAGCTCGTGGGTACGAATCACTTCGCCCAACAGCAGACCAACAACAACACGACGTTTAGCTTGTTCTTCGAACAATTCACGTGGCAGTTCCAACGCTTGTTTCTCGTTGCCACCGAAACGCTGTGCAGCCTGGCGACGCAGAACGTCGATTTCGCCGTCGATCAGTGCAGCTGGTACGTCGATGTTGTTCGCTTCAACCAGACCGTCGATTGCTTGAGACTTGATGCGGTTACGCACAGCGCCTTTCAGCTCACGATCCATGTTTTTACGCACTTCGGTACGCAGGCCTGCAACAGAACCATCAGCAACGCCGAAACGTTTGATGAATTCTTCAGTAAATTCTGGCAGTTCACGCTCTTCAACTTTCTTCAGAACGATGTCGAACTTAGCCGCTTTACCTTTCAGGTTTTCAGCGTGGTAATCTTCCGGGAAGGTCACTTCGATAGTGAATTCTTCGCCAGCTTTGTGACCAACCAGACCGTCTTCAAAGCCTGGGATCATACGACCCTGGCCCATTGCCAGTACGAAGTCAGACGCTTTGCCGCCTTCGAATACTTCGCCGTCAACAGAACCGGTGAAGTCGATGGTTACGCGGTCTTCTGCAGTTGCAGCAGCTTCTGAATCTTTCCAGGTAGCTTGTTGCTTACGCAGGGTGTCCAGCATTGCGTCAACGTCTTCGTCAGTCACTTCAACAACCGGTTTTTCAACTTCGATTGCTTCCAGACCTTGCAGCTCAACTTCTGGGTACACTTCAAACTCAACCGCGTAGGTGAAGTCTTCGCCCAGTTTGTATTCGCCTGGAACGTAGTTAGGTGCGCCAGCTGGATTGATTTTTTCTTTGATGATCGCGTCAACGAAGTTACGGCTCATCAGTTCGCCCAATACGTCCTGGCGAACAGAAGCGCCATAACGTTGTGCGATAACAGTCATCGGCACTTTTCCTTTACGGAAACCGTCGATACGGGCTTTCTTTGCCACGTTGACCAGCTCGCTTTTTACAGCGGTTTCGATGCTGTCTGCAGCGATAGTAATCGTGAGACGGCGGCCAAGGCCCTGAGTGGTTTCAACTGAAACTTGCATCTTGTTACCTCAAAAAATCACAGTGCTCGGTCAACTCTGGAAGCTCTCGATACCCAAATAATTCGAGTTGTGGGTAGGCGGCAAGCTCAGGAATCCCCAGGAGCTTACTAAGGTAAGTGACTGGGGTGAGTGAGTGCAGCCAACCCCCCCACAACTTGAAGTATGACGGGTATCTATTGCTTCACAGAACCGGGATGCCTTCTAAATCAGAATCACATTCCCTGTCGTCAGAATCGTCCCGAAGACATTCCGAAAAATAAGACGCAGCATTATAGCGGCATCACCAAGGTGAGTCGAGAACGGCAACACAGTGTTGCTGCGGCCCTTTTCACAGTTCTTTTGGATTTATTGCCCAAACCCTGGAACAACAAGGGCGATTTCAGACAAAACAAAACGGCCCGCAGGCCGTTTGATAAAACACGATTCATATACCGCAACATAAAGGAAAAGTTCCCTAAGTTGCAAGCCTGAAGGTTAACTTCAAGCGATTGAACCTGCTCCACGACAAGGTGGGGAGGCGAAAATCGTATCCTGCAACCCTTCCCATTCCTTAATGGTGTAGGTATGCAGAGCCAACGCATGAACGGTGGTAGAGAGTTCAGCACTTAAGGTGCCGTAAATCATTCGGTGGCGATTTAAGAAACGTTCGCCAGCGAAACGGTCACTGACCAGAACCACTTTGAAATGGCTCTCTGAACCCGCCGGGACATTGTGACGATAGCTTTCATCCACGACTTCCAGGAACACGGGTTCAAACGCTGCCCTTAATTTTGATTCTATTTGCTCGCGCATCATCATGAACTTTCTCCTCAACTGCGTAGAGATGCCACTCATCCCTTTAAATGTTAGCCGCTTTTAGCCGTTTTAATAACGGAATTACAACAATTATTTAGCTTTCGTCTGATTTTCTTCGTCAAGCCCCTGTAGCTTAATGTGAATACGGCACTAATCGTGGGCAAAATGGTCAGATAGCTTTGCAACCGCTCAGAAAAAGCGCAACGCGATGAAATTACGTGCGTTAACTGCTTCCACTGGGCAACCGCAGTGTTATGATGGCGTGATTTTTTATCTGCCTGCCCCTTGAGTACATTGAGATAGCGAACATGTTAAAAAAATTATTATTCCCGTTGGTTGCCATTTTTATGCTGGCCAGCTGCGCAACACCACCTACCACCATTGATGTTTCTCCAACTATCAGTCTGCCACAGCAAGATCCAAGCCTGATGGGCGTAACTGTGAGCATCAACGGTGCAGATCAACGTAAAGACCAGGCTCTGGCTAAAGTCACTCGTGAAAACCAACTGGTGACACTGACTCCATCTCGTGATCTGCGCTTCCTGCTGCAAGAAGTGCTGGAAAAACAGATGACTGCCCGTGGTTATATGATCGGTCCAAACAGCCCGGTTGACTTACAAATCATCGTGAACCAGCTGTATGCCGACGTCTCTCAAGGTAGCGTGCGTTACAACATCGCCACTAAAGCCGATATCGTGATTATTGCGACGGCAAAAAATGGCACCAAGATGACCAAGAACTACCGTTCTAACTACAACGTAGAAGGTGCATTCCAGGCTACCAATAAGAATATCGCCAATGCAGTAAACTCCGTATTGACTGATACCATTGCTGATATGGCCCAGGACACCAGCGTTCATGATTTCATCAAGCAGAACGCTCGTTAATTAATACCCCCACCAGCCTGCGTCATGCGGGCTGGCTTTAGAGCACAGTATGCCCAACCACTATCTTCGTCTTTTTCAGCAGCCAAAATCAGCCATCCTGTTGATTTTAGGCTTTGCTTCTGGCCTCCCTCTCGCCCTCACCTCCGGCACATTGCAGGCATGGATGACGGTTGAGAACATCGATCTTAAAACCATTGGTTTCTTCTCGCTCGTTGGGCAAGCCTATGTGTTTAAGTTCCTGTGGTCGCCAGTCATGGACAGATATACGCCGCCGCTACTCGGTCGTCGTCGTGGTTGGTTGCTGATTACGCAGGTCCTGCTGTTGATTGCTATTGCTGGCATGGGTTTCCTGGAACCGGGTTCGCAGTTGCGTTGGATGGCTGCATTGGCGGTAATCATTGCTTTCTGCTCGGCTTCGCAAGATATCGTTTTTGATGCCTGGAAAACCGATGTTCTTCCCGCCGAAGAACGCGGAACGGGTGCGGCTATAAGCGTATTGGGTTATCGCCTGGCGATGTTAGTTTCCGGTGGTTTAGCGCTTTGGCTTGCGGACAGGTATCTCGGTTGGCAAGGCATGTACTGGCTGATGGCCGCATTAATGTTGCCTTGTATCATCGCGACTTTGCTTGCCCCTGAACCGACTGACGCGATTCCTGTACCAAAAAGTCTTGAACAAGCTGTTGTCGCACCGCTGCGTGATTTTTTTGGCCGGAATAATGCCTGGCTTATCCTGCTACTGATTGTGTTGTACAAACTCGGTGATGCTTTTGCCATGAGTCTGACGACCACTTTTTTAATTCGCGGCGTCGGTTTTGATGCTGGCGAAGTCGGCATGGTGAATAAAACGTTGGGGCTGATTGCCACAATTATTGGAGCACTGTACGGCGGCATTTTGATGCAGCGCCTGTCGCTGTTCCGCGCTTTGCTGATATTCGGCATTTTGCAGGGGGTATCCAACGCTGGTTACTGGCTCCTCTCGATTACCGATAAACATATGTTCAGCATGGCAACAGCGGTTTTCTTTGAAAATCTCTGTGGCGGGATGGGCACAGCAGCCTTTGTCGCACTGCTAATGACGCTGTGTAATAAGTCGTTTTCCGCAACCCAATTTGCTTTACTTTCTGCCCTTTCAGCAGTGGGACGCGTTTATGTGGGGCCGATAGCCGGTTGGTTCGTCGAAGCCCACGGTTGGCCGACGTTTTACTTATTTTCGGTTGTGGCTGCCGTGCCGGGCATCCTGTTGCTGCTAGTGTGCAAAACGACGCTCGAATACACCCAGAATAACGATAGCTTCATCCCTCGTAGCGAGTTTTCTTCAGCCTATCGCATTGCGTTACGCGCACTGATGTTGGGTTGTGCTCTTCTGGCAGTCTGGCTCGTTGTGCTAATTACCAATGCCACAGGGCTGACAAACTGGGCGTTCAACATCCAGTTCCTGGAATGGGGCGCGTTGTTTGCTATCGGTGGGATTTTGTTTGGCGGGTTGCTTGATTATCTGGCATTACGCAAAACAGCTTTAATGTAGAAGCACTGTTCTTTATCCGAATTAATAAGTTGCGCTGCGTGATTATATTGTTCAATTAATAAACATCACTACACATCATGGTTTATTTATCGAAAGCAAGACTCTTTTTTTGCATTATTAGCAGCAAAATTATTTTCATGCTTCATTTAACCGATTCAGCTTTTGCTTAAAATATTTTGTAGGTAAGTTCGTTTATCAATTGATGCTAATTTGTTAAAATTATGTTCATTAAAATGATTGGTTATACCAATTAACCTCTACTTATTATCTCAACACGGGTTTTCGTTATAACCCAGCCAGGCTGCGGCCTATCTCGATATTTTACAGTTTGTTGCATTCTATGTGACATTGTAGGCAGAACCTGGTAACACCCCACTGACACTGCGCCATTCATGTTTACAGTAATGTAACCTTCCCGTAAAATGCCTCCACACTTTAAACGACAATTAGAGCTCCCCGGAATTGAGGTCGTTAAATGAGACTCAGGAAATACAATAAAAGTTTGGGATGGTTGGCATTAATTACAGGCACTTTTTTACTTAGTGGCTGTGATTCTGCACTTCTGGACCCCAAAGGACAAATTGGACTGGAACAACGTTCATTGATACTGACAGCTATCGGGCTGATGTTGATAGTCGTTATACCCGCTATCGCAATGGCTATCGGTTTTGCCTGGAAGTATCGTGCTTCAAACAAAAACGCCAAATACAGCCCCAACTGGTCGCACTCGAACAAAGTTGAAGCTGTGGTCTGGACGATTCCTATCCTTATCGTCATCTTCCTCGCGGTACTAACCTGGAAAACCACGCACGCCCTTGAGCCAAGCAAACCGCTGGTTCACGAAGCGAAGCCGGTGACCATTGAAGTTATCGCTATGGACTGGAAATGGTTCTTCATTTATCCAGAGCAAGGTATTGCTACGGTTAATGAAATTGCCTTCCCGGCCAACACCCCGGTGGAATTCAAAATCACCTCTAACTCGGTGATGAACTCCTTCTTTATTCCGCGACTGGGTAGCCAGATCTATGCAATGGCAGGTATGCAGACCAAATTGCACCTGATTGCAGATGAAGCAGGCACCTACGACGGTATTTCGTCTAACTACAGCGGTAAAGGTTTCTCCGGTATGAAGTTCAAGGCTATCGCCACACCGGACATGAACACCTTTAACCAATGGGTTGCTAAAGCGAAACAATCTCCGGAAGTCATGAACGACATGGCAACTTACGAGAAGCTTGCAGCACCAAGCGAATACAACAAAGTCGAATACTTCTCCGCTGTTAAACCTGATTTGTTTAAAGACGTTATTAACAAATTCATGGGGCACGGGAAGAGCATGGACATGACCCAACCTGAAGGCGAGCACGCAGCGCATGAAGGAATGGAAGGCATGGACATGAGTCACGCGGAAACCTCTCACTAAGGGGCCGAGGAATAATACGATGTTCGGAAAACTTACACTGGATGCAGTCCCATACCATGAACCCATTATCATGGTTACGGTGGCAGCAATTATCGTCGGGGGACTGGCGCTAGTTGCAGCTATCACTTACTTCGGTAAGTGGGAATATTTATGGAAAGAGTGGTTCACCTCTGTTGACCACAAACGCCTCGGCATAATGTACGTGATTGTCGCAATCGTCATGCTTCTGCGTGGCTTTGCTGACGCCATCATGATGCGTAGCCAGCAAGTTCTGGCCTCCGCCGGAGAAGCAGGCTTCTTGCCACCACATCACTACGACCAGATCTTTACCGCCCACGGCGTAATCATGATCTTCTTCGTGGCGATGCCATTTGTTATCGGCCTGATGAACGTTGTCGTGCCGTTGCAGATTGGTGCGCGTGACGTTGCCTTCCCATTCCTGAACAACCTGAGCTTCTGGTTCACCGTTGTGGGTGTGGTGTTGGTTAACCTGTCTCTTGGGGTGGGTGAATTCGCACAGACCGGTTGGGTGGCTTATCCACCGCTATCGGGCATAGAGTACAGTCCGGGGGTCGGCGTCGACTACTGGATATGGGCTCTGCAACTCTCGGGTATCGGTACGACATTAACGGGTATTAACTTCTTCGTTACTATCCTGAATATGCGTACGCCTGGCATGACTATGTTCAAAATGCCGGTATTTACCTGGGCTTCGCTGTGTACTAACGTACTGATTATTGCGGCATTCCCAATCTTTACCGTGACCGTCGCGCTGTTAACCCTTGACCGCTACCTTGGCACCCATTTCTTTACCAATGATATGGGTGGCAACATGATGATGTATATCAACCTCATCTGGGCCTGGGGCCATCCAGAAGTTTACATTCTGGTACTGCCGGTGTTTGGTGTGTTCTCTGAAGTGGTGGCGACATTCTCGAAAAAACGCCTGTTCGGTTACACCTCACTGGTGTGGGCGACCATCGCGATTACCGTACTGTCGTTCATCGTTTGGCTGCACCACTTCTTCACCATGGGCAGCGGCGCGAACGTCAACGCCTTCTTTGGTATCGCCACCATGATTATCGCCATCCCTACTGGGGTGAAGATCTTCAACTGGCTGTTCACCATGTATCAGGGCCGTATCGTATTCAACTCCGCAATGCTGTGGACCATTGGCTTCGTTGTCACCTTCTCTATCGGTGGCATGACCGGTGTTCTGTTAGCGGTTCCGGGTGCTGACTTCGTACTGCACAACAGCCTGTTCCTGATTGCTCACTTCCATAACGTAATTATCGGTGGTGTGGTGTTCGGTTGCTTCGCAGGTCTGACTTACTGGTGGCCAAAAGCCTTCGGCTTCACGCTGAACGAAACCTGGGGCAAGCGCGCATTCTGGTTCTGGATCATCGGCTTCTTCGTGGCATTTATGCCGCTGTATGTGCTGGGCTTCATGGGTATGACTCGTCGCCTGAGCCAGCAGATAGATCCGCAGTTCCACACTCTGCTGGTTGTTGCGGCTTGTGGCGCAGCGCTGATTGCTCTGGGCATCCTGTGTCAGCTGATTCAGTTCTACGTCTCAATCCGTGACCGTGAGCAGAACCGTGACCTGACAGGTGACCCGTGGGGTGGCCGTACGCTGGAGTGGTCAACTTCCTCTCCTCCTCCGTTCTACAACTTTGCCCACCTGCCACACGTTCATGAGCGTGATGCATTCTGGGAAATGAAAGAGAAAGGTGAAGCGTACAAACAGCCAACGCATTATGAAGAAATTCATATGCCACGTAACAGCGCAGCGGGCATCGTGATTGCCGCGTTCGCTACCGTGTTTGGTTTCGCGATGATCTGGCACATCTGGTGGCTGGCGATTGTTGGCTTTGCCGGCATCATCATCACCTGGATTGCGAAAAGCTTCGACGAAGATGTGGATTACTACGTTCCGGTTGCGGAAGTCGAAAAACTGGAAAACCAGCACTTCGATGAAATTACCAAAGCAGGGCTGAAAAATGTCAACTGAAACTCTCACTCACGCTAACGCCCACGCCGCGGAGCATGGGCATCACGATGCAGGAACCAATAAAGTCTTTGGTTTCTGGATCTACCTGATGAGCGACTGCATTCTGTTCTGTTGCTTGTTTGCTACTTATGCCGTTCTGGTGAACGGCACTGCCGGCGGCCCGGCAGGGAAAGACATTTTCGAGCTGCCGTTTGTGCTGGTCGAAACTGCCCTGCTGTTGTTCAGCTCCATCACCTACGGCATGGCGATCATCGCTATGAACAAAGGCAACAAAAGCCAGGTTATCTCCTGGCTGGCGCTGACCTTCCTGTTTGGTGCGGGCTTCGTTGGGATGGAAATCTATGAATTCCATCACCTGATTGTTGAAGGTTATGGCCCGGATCGTAGCGGCTTCCTGTCAGGCTTCTTTGCTCTGGTAGGTACGCACGGTCTGCACGTCACTTCTGGTCTGGTGTGGATGGCATTGATGATGTTCCATGTCTCTCGCCGCGGTTTGACCAGCGCTAACCGTACTCGTCTGATGTGCCTGAGCTTGTTCTGGCACTTCCTGGACGTGGTATGGATTTGTGTATTCTCTGTTGTCTATTTGATGGGGGCGATGTAATGAGTCATTCAACTGAACACGCAGGCGCCCACCACGGTAGCGTTAAAACGTATCTGACCGGTTTTATCCTGTCGATCATCCTGACGGCTATCCCGTTCTGGATGGTGATGACTGGTACAGCCTCCCACGCTGTGATTCTCGGCGTGGTACTGGTTAGTGCAGTGGTACAGATTCTGGTTCACCTGGTGTGCTTCCTGCACATGAACACCTCTTCCGAGGAGCGTTGGAACCTGGTAGCCTTTGTCTTTACCGCGCTGATAATTGCCATTCTGGTGGTCGGCTCTATCTGGATTATGTGGAACCTCAACCAGAACATGATGGTTCACTAAGAGCAGCCTATATGATGAAGCGGTACCTACAAGTCACTAAGCCAGGAATTATTTTCGGCAATTTAATTTCTGTCATTGGCGGATTTCTACTGGCCTCAAAGGGCAGTATTGATTACACCCTGTTTATCTCCACCCTGGTTGGGGTGTCGTTAGTCGTGGCATCGGGTTGTGTTTATAACAACTTCATTGATCGTGACATCGACCGCAAAATGGAGAGAACCAAAAACAGGGTTCTGGTCAAAGGCCTGATTGCGCCGAAAACCTCGCTGGTATACGCCACCTTGTTGGGTATTGCTGGCTTCATGCTGCTGTGGTTTGGTGCTAACCCGCTAGCCATGTGGTTAGGCGTGATGGGCTTTGTGGTTTATGTCGGGGTTTATAGCCTGTACATGAAGCGCAAATCTGTCTACGGCACACTGATTGGCAGCCTTTCCGGGGCAGCACCGCCAGTAATTGGTTACTGTGCGGTGACCGGCGAGTTTGATACCGGTGCGTTGATCCTGCTGGCTATCTTTAGCCTGTGGCAGATGCCGCATTCCTATGCGATTGCTATCTTCCGCTTTAAAGATTACCAGGCTGCGAACATTCCGGTGTTGCCAGTGGTTAAAGGGATTTCGGTCGCGAAGAACCACATCACGCTGTATATCATCGCGTTTGCTGTCGCAACGCTGATGCTCTCTCTTGGCGGTTACGCGGGTTATAAATATCTGGTTGTGGCTGCGGCAGTGAGTGTCTGGTGGTTGGGTATGGCATTACGCGGATATAAAGTGGAAGACGATAAAGTCTGGGCGCGCAAATTGTTCGTCTTTTCTATCGTCGCTATCACGTCACTCAGCGTGATGATGTCGGTGGACTTTATGGTGCCAGATTCACAAAATCTGATGACTTACGTCTGGTAAGTCGCAAACCACATCTGAACCGCGTAAAAGGGCACTTCGGTGCCCTTTTTTAATATCTGTTAAATAACTAACCGTTTACCCTCCCCTGCCCACGCACTACACTAAGACCTGCTTTTTATCTGAGGTGGTAATGAACGATTATAAAATGACGCCCGTCGAGCTACGTGCGACGTGGGGTTTAGGCACGGTTTTTTCACTGCGCATGCTTGGCATGTTTATGGTGTTGCCGGTTCTTACTACTTACGGAATGGCGTTACAGGGCGCAAGTGAGGCACTGATTGGCCTCGCCATCGGTATTTATGGCCTGGCTCAGGCTATCTTCCAGATCCCTTTTGGTCTGCTTTCCGACCGTATTGGCCGCAAACCGCTCATAATTGGCGGCTTACTCATTTTTGTCATCGGTAGTGTTATCGCCGCCCTTTCAGAATCAATCTGGGGGGTGATCCTTGGCCGGGCGCTGCAAGGCTCGGGGGCAATTGCCGCCGCTGTTATGGCGTTGCTTTCTGATTTAACGCGCGAACAAAATCGTACGAAAGCCATGGCGTTTATCGGCGTGAGCTTTGGGATTACTTTTGCCATTGCCATGGTGCTTGGCCCGATCATTACCCATAACCTGGGCTTAAACGCGCTGTTCTGGATGATTGCGGTACTTGCGGGCTGCGGTATTCTCATCACGCTTTGGGTAGTGCCGAATTCCAAAAATCATGTCCTGAACCGCGAGTCAGGCATGGTGAAAGGCTGCTTTAGCAAAGTACTGGCGGAGCCCAAATTACTGAAGCTTAACTTCGGCATTATGTGTCTGCACATCATGTTGATGTCGACGTTTGTCGCCCTCCCCGGGCAACTTGAACAGGCGGGTTTCCCGGCGTCTGAGCACTGGAAGATTTACCTCTGCACCATGCTTATCGCTTTCGCCTCGGTCGTGCCATTTATTATTTATGCCGAAGTAAAACGCCGCATGAAGCGCGTGTTTGTCGGCTGCGTGGCATTGCTGCTGATTGCTGAAATCGTGCTTTGGGGCTCCGGCCCGCACTTCTGGGAACTGGTGTTAGGCGTGCAGTTGTTCTTCCTGGCGTTTAACCTGATGGAAGCGATTTTACCGTCGCTAATATCCAAAGAATCTCCAGCCGGTTACAAAGGCACGGCGATGGGGATCTACTCCACCAGCCAGTTTTTGGGCGTGGCAATTGGCGGCTCGTTGGGCGGTTGGATTGATGGGTTGTTTGATTCGCAAACCGTCTTCCTGGCGGGTGCGTTACTGGCAATGATTTGGCTACTGGTCAGCAGCACCATGACAGAACCGCCTTATGTCGCCAGCCTGCGTGTCGAGCTACCTGAAGGTGTCGAAGCCGATGAGTCTCTGAAACAGCGACTGCAGGCTCTGCCTGGCGTGAGTGATGTGAATATTATTGCGCAGGAACGCAGCGCTTACGTGAAGATAGACAGTAAGCTGACGAACCGATTTGAGATTGAGCAGGTAGTGAAAGGGTAAATACAACCCTCACCCTAGCCCTCTCCCTGAGGGAGAGGGCATATTCTTTTCTCCCTCTCCTGGGCAGAGGGAATATTTTTTCCCCCTCCCCTGAGGGAGAGGGAATACTCTTTTCCCCCTCTCCTGAGGCAGAGGGAATATTCTTTTCCCCCTCTCCTGGGGGAGAGGGCCGGGGTGAGGGCGTAAATCAGTCGCGGAAGTTCTTAAACTGGAACGGCTGCCCCAAATCACCACCACGAACCAGCGCCATTGCGGCCTGTAAATCGTCGCGGGATTTACCGGTTACGCGCAGTTCCTCGCCCTGAATCTGCACCTGAACTTTGGTCTTGCTGTCTTTAATCAGCTTCACAATTTTCTTGGCGATAGTCGATTCAATGCCCTGCTTGAGCTTAGCTTCAACGCTCCAGGTTTTACCGCTGTGCACAAACTCTTCCGGCACATCAATTGAAGCCCCTTCGATACCGCGCTTAAGCAGCTTGGCACGAAGAATATCCAACAGTTGGTTAACCTGGAAATCAGATTCGCTGGCCACTTTAATGGACTGATTTTTCTCATTCAGTTCAAATGTCGCCGGCACATTACGGAAGTCAAAACGAGTAGCAACCTCACGTTCCGCGTTTTCAATCGCGTTACGCACTTCCTGGATATCAATTTCAGACACGATGTCAAAAGATGGCATGCTTTCTTCTCCCTCTCTTTTTGTTGCGTTGCATAATACCTGCTGGGCCGAGCAAAACAACCCGTTAAAGCAGGAGAGAGCCCTGTATAATATAGATTAAGCAAAACATCTGCTGCACGTACACCTAAGTTTGAAGGGTGTTATGGGGAGACATAATGAAAATCACCGTGCTAGGTTGCGGTGCGCTCGGCCAACTTTGGCTAGCATCGCTTTACAAGCAAGGACATGAAGTACAAGGATGGTTGCGCGTACCGCAGCCGTTTTGTCATGTCAACGTGGTCGAAACCGACGGCAGCGTGTTTAATCAAACGCTGACCGCTAACGATCCCGACTTTCTCGCCAGCAGCGATTTATTGCTGGTGACACTAAAAGCCTGGCAGGTTTCCGGCTCAGTGAGAGCACTGGCCAGCAAACTTCCGTCTCATTGCCCTATTCTGCTTCTGCATAATGGCATGGGGACAATTGAAGAATTGCGGACGTTGCACCAGCCACTTTTAACTGGCGTCACCACCCATGCGGCCCGTCGCGATGGCAATATCATTATTCACGTGGCAAATGGCACTACGCATATTGGCCCAGGCAATGTGGCAGGCAACGAGTACAGTTTTCTCGCCGATAACCTGCATCACGCGCTGCCGGAAATAGCCTGGCATAACAATATTCAAGCCGCAAGCTGGAAGAAACTGGCGGTGAATTGTGTGATTAACCCGCTGACCGCGCTCTATAACTGCCCGAACGGTCAGTTACTCCATCATCCGTCGGAAGTGCGCGAAATCTGCCACGAAGTCGCCATGGTGATGGAACGCGAAGGGCATCACACGTCCCCAGAAGATCTGCTTTTTTACGTCGATGAAGTTATCGAAAGCACCGCTGAGAATATCTCGTCGATGCTGCAAGATGTGCGGGTTCAACGTCACACAGAGATTGATTACATTACTGGTTATTTACTGCAACGCGCGCGCGCTCATGGCCTCAGCGTGCCGGTGAACAGCCGCTTGTATGAGCTGATAAAGCGTAAGGAGAATGAGTATGAGCGCTCGAGCACTGGTTTGCCTGGCTCCTGGAACTGAAGAAACAGAAGCCGTTACGACGATCGATCTTCTGGTGCGCGGCGGGATTTGCGTCACAACCGCAAGCGTCGCCAGTGATGGAGATCTGACCATTACCTGTTCACGTGGCGTCAAACTACTGGCTGATGCGCCATTAGTTGCAGTGGCGGACGGTGAGTTCGATATCATTGTGCTGCCCGGCGGCTTAAAGGGCGCAGAGTGTTTTCGCGACAACCCACTGTTAGTGGAAACCGTGCGCCAGTTCCATCTTTCCGGACGCATCGTTGCCGCCATTTGTGCTGCAGCCGGGACGGTTCTGGTTCCGCACGAGCTGTTCCCTGTCGCAAACATGACAGGTTTTCCTGGCCTTAAGGAAACGATTCCGGAAGCTCAGTGGCAAGATAAACGTATTGTCTGGGATCCGCGAGTCAACCTGTTGACCAGCCAGGGGCCTGGCACGGCAATAGATTTTGCACTGAAGATTATCGATTTGCTGGTGAGCCGTGAAAAAGCCCATGAGGTTTCACAGCAATTGGTATTAGCGGCGGGAATTTATAGTTACAGGGATTATTAAACCACCCTCACCCTGGCCCTCTCCCTGAGGGAGAGGGGAAACTGGACTTCTCCTTCTCCTGAGGGAGAGGGGAAACTGGACTTCTCCTTCTCCTGGGGGAGAAGGCTGGGATGAGGGCGTAGAAAATTAAGCGCGGTAAACCTTCACGTTCTCAAAGCCTTGCTCACGCAGATACAGCGCCTGCAAACGGCTCATCACGCCACGGTCGCACCACAGCAAATAATTTTTGCTCTGATCCAAATCACCAAATGCAGTGCTGAGTTTGTAGAATGGCAGCGACGCCACTTCCACACCTTCTGGCTTAAATGGCTTCTCGTCTTGCTCGTCAATAGAACGAATATCTAACAGCACATCATTCGGGCCAAATGCGTCAACGGTTTCAACTTCCGTCACCACTTCTTTGGATTGATTGGCAATTTCACGAATGTCGATATTTGTCGCTTCTTCAACCACACGGTCAAGAATGGAGAAGTCGAAATTAGCTTCTTCGGCTTCAATCTTCGCCTTCACCGCTTTGACGGTTGGGCTTTTCGAAATGACACCACAGTATTCCGGCATGGTACGCGCAAAGTCAGCGGTACCAATTTCACGTGCCAAATCAATAATGTGCTCTTTATCGTGAGAGATCAGCGGACGCAAAATCAGCGTATCGGAAACGTTGTCGATTAAACGCAGGTTGGTCAGCGTCTGGCTGGAAACCTGGCCCAATGCTTCGCCAGTCACTAACGCTTGCACACCATAACGCTCAGCCACTTTGGAAGCGGCACGCACAAACATACGCTTGAGCACCACGCCCATCTGGCCGTCTTCAACTTTCTCAAGGATTTCGCCCACCACAGGCTCGAAGTTGATCGCCACAAAGCGCACGCGGTGGGAGCTACCGAAACGGTTCCACAGATAATGTGCGACTTGTTTAACGCCGATTTCGTGCGCTGCACCACCGAGGTTAAAGAAGCAGTAATGCACGCGGCAGCCGCGACGCATCAGCATATAGCTGGACACGCCAGAGTCGAAACCGCCGGAAATCAGTGATAGCACATCTTCTTGCGTACCAATCGGGAAGCCGCCAATACCTTCGTAACGGCCTTTCACCAGCAGCAGACGATCGTTTTCGATTTCCAGATTAACCGTGACATCCGGCTTGGTCAGTTTTACGCGCGCTGATTCAATGTGTTGATTCAGGCCACCGCCGACATAGCGTTCAACTTCAATAGAGCTAAACTCATGTTTACCACGACGTTTCACACGCACGCAGAAGGTTTTGCCTTCCAGTTGATCGCGATAGAGTTCCAACGCCTGCTCGAAGATATTATGCAAGTCAGTAAATGGCACATCTTCAACCTCCAGAATATGGTGAATACCTGGAATACGGGTCAACGCTTCACGAATCGCGATACGCTGATTTTCATCTTTAGCGCGAACTTCAATGTTGTCCCAATGGCGAACAACCGCTAAATCTTCATCGTAGTGTTTTAAAACGTTGCGAATGTTCCCGGTGAGCATTTTAATAAAGCGTATGCGCACAGATTGGCTCTTGATTGTGATTTCCGGGAACAATTTAATGATAAACTTCATGGCGGCTATGATTCGTTGATGAGCCAGGCATATCGATCATGCGGGCTAAAAGACTTAAAGAATTGCAGCGGCAATAGCGCCGATACATCCGAGGCGCAAAAGTATATCACTAACAGTGAGCCATGGCGTTACACAAATGACTCCGCTACCATGGCAGAGTCGCAAAAATTATTAGAGTCAGACATTCACTATGCCGAAAAAAACCGAAGTCCCGGCCAGTTTTGAAACTGCGCTTGTGGAGCTTGAGCAGATAGTTACTCGTCTTGAGAGCGGCGATTTAGCGCTCGAAGAGGCATTAAATGAATTTGAACGTGGTGTGCAGCTTGCGCGCCAGGGTCAGGTGAAACTGCAACAGGCAGAACAACGCGTGCAAATCCTGCTCAGCGATAGCGAAGACGCCCCACTCAAGCCTTTTACCCCGGATAACGAGTAAATGGATTTTAACCATCAGTTGCAGGCCCATGCACTGCGGGCCAACGATGCGCTGCTGCGTTTTTTAGCGCCGCTGCCGTTTCAGAACACTCCTCTGGTTGAAGCGATGCACTATGGCGCACTATTTGGTGGCAAGAGGCTTCGCCCTTTCCTGGTCTACGCGACCGGAGAAATGTTCGGCGTAGAGCAAGAAACCCTGGATGCCCCTGCTGCGGCAATTGAATGCATCCACGCTTATTCATTGATTCATGACGATTTACCCGCCATGGATGACGACGATTTACGTCGCGGTCAACCGACTTGCCATATCAAATTCGGTGAAGCGAGTGCCATTTTAGCGGGGGATGCCCTACAAACGTTGGCGTTTTCTATACTAAGTGATGCCCCGATGGCGGGAGTGGCGATTGCAGACAGACTCGCGATGGTGAAAGAACTGGCTACGGCCAGTGGCGTTGCGGGAATGTGTGGTGGTCAGGCGTTGGATTTGGAAGCTGAAGGTAAGCATATTGATCTGCAAAGCCTTGAGCGTATTCATCGTCATAAAACTGGCGCGTTAATTCGTGCAGCTGTTCGTCTGGGCGCATTGAGCGCAGGTGATGCAGGCCGTAACGCTCTCCCTTTGCTTGACCATTATGCAGACAGTATCGGCCTGGCATTCCAGGTACAGGACGATATTCTCGATGTCATCGGTGATACCGCAACGCTGGGTAAACGCCAGGGCGCCGATCAGCAACTCGGTAAAAGTACTTATCCGGCGCTGCTTGGGCTGGAGAATGCCAAAACGAAAGCATGGGATCTCTATCAGGAATCTCTCCGGGCGCTGGAAGGACTGGCTCGCCAGTCGTTAGACACTACCGCACTGGAAGCGTTAGCGAGCTATATAATCCAACGTGATAAATAATTATTAACTTACCCTTTGGCATTCAGGCAGAGGCTTGAAGGATGAAGGGTAAACACCACGATGAGTTTCTAATGAGTTTTGATATTGCCAAATACCCGACCCTCGCACTGGTGGAATCTGCTCCAGAGTTACGCCTGTTGCCAAAAGAGAGCTTACCGAAACTGTGTGACGAGTTGCGTCGCTACCTGCTCGATAGCGTAAGCCGTTCCAGCGGGCACTTTGCCTCAGGTCTTGGCACGATAGAACTGACCGTAGCGCTTCACTATGTCTATAACACCCCTTTCGACCAGTTAATCTGGGATGTCGGTCATCAGGCTTATCCACATAAAATCATTACTGGCCGTCGTGACAAAATTGGCACTATCCGCCAGAAAGGTGGCCTACACCCCTTCCCGTGGCGTGCCGAGAGCGAATATGACGTTCTGAGCGTAGGTCACTCATCGACGTCCATCAGTGCCGGAATTGGTATTGCAGTGGCTGCGGAAAAAGAAGGTAAAGACCGTCGCACGGTCTGTGTGATTGGCGATGGCGCTATCACAGCAGGGATGGCGTTTGAAGCGATGAACCATGCCGGTGATATTCGCCCAAATATGCTGGTTATCCTCAACGATAACGAAATGTCGATTTCCGAAAACGTCGGTGCATTGAATAACCACCTCGCCCAGTTGCTTTCAGGCAAACTCTATTCTTCGTTGCGCGAAGGGGGGAAGAAAGTCTTCTCCGGTGTGCCGCCAATCAAAGAATTGCTCAAGCGTACGGAAGAACATCTTAAAGGCATGGTGGTGCCGGGTACGTTGTTTGAAGAGTTAGGCTTTAACTACATTGGCCCGGTCGACGGGCATGATGTTATCGGCCTGGTCAATACGCTTAAGAACATGCGTGACCTGAACGGCCCACAATTCCTCCATATCATGACCAAGAAAGGTCGTGGTTATGCACCTGCTGAGAAAGACCCGATCAGCTTCCATGCGGTGCCGAAATTTGATCCGCAAAGCGGAACGTTACCGAAAGCAGCCGGTGGCTTGCCAGGCTACTCGAAGATCTTTGGTAACTGGTTATGCGAAACCGCAGCCAAAGACGACAAACTAATGGCTGTGACGCCTGCGATGCGCGAAGGCTCGGGCATGGTGGAGTTTTCACGCCAGTATCCTTCGCAATATTTTGATGTTGCCATCGCTGAACAGCACGCGGTGACGTTTGCGGCAGGCCTTGCGATTGGCGGTTACAAACCGGTTGTCGCGATTTACTCGACCTTCCTGCAACGCGCCTACGATCAGGTGATTCATGACGTAGCTATCCAGAAGCTGCCGGTGTTATTCGCCATCGACCGCGCGGGTATTGTCGGTGCTGACGGGCAAACCCACCAGGGAGCGTTCGACATCTCCTTCCTGCGCTGCATTCCAGACATGGTCATCATGACGCCAAGTGATGAGAACGAATGCCGCCAGATGCTGCACACCGGTTATCACTACAATGAAGGCCCATGTGCGGTGCGTTACCCGCGTGGCAATGGCACTGGCGCTGAATTGCAGCCACTGGAATTGTTGCCAATCGGTAAAGGGTTGAAAAAACGCGAGGGTGAAAAAATCGCCCTGCTGAACTTTGGCACATTGCTGCCGGAAGCTGAAGCCGTTGCACAATCCCTCAATGCGACGCTGGTCGACATGCGTTTTGTGAAACCGCTCGATGAAGCACTGATTCTTGAATTAGCCGCCAGCCACGAATCGCTAGTCACCATCGAAGAAAATGCGGTGATGGGTGGCGCGGGGAGTGGCGTTAACGAAGTGTTGATGGCCAACCGTAAAGTGGTCCCGGTATTAAATATCGGTTTACCGGATTACTTTATTGCCCAAGGTACCCAGGAAGAGGCCCGCGCGGCTATCGGACTGGATGCTGAAGGTATGGAAGCAAGGATCCGCAACTGGCTTAACTAATTCCTTCCTCCACTCCTGCTATGCTTAAAGTATCCTGCATAACTGGAGTGGAACCATGCAATACAACACGTTAGGAAAAACAGATCTCAAGGTTTCCCGTCTTTGCCTGGGTTGTATGACCTACGGCGAACCAGATCGTGGCAATCACGCCTGGACGCTTCCCGAAGAGAGTAGCCGCCTCATCATCAAACACGCCATTGATAACGGCATTAATTTCTTTGATACCGCCAATAGCTATTCCGACGGTAGCAGCGAAGAGATTGTCGGGCGCGCCCTGAAAGATTTCATCCGCCGTGAAGATGCTGTTCTCGCGACCAAGGTTTACTTTCAGGTCGGCGATTTACCCGAAGGCCTTTCCCGTGCACAAATCCTGCGTTCGATAGATGACAGCCTGCGACGTCTGGGAACTGACTACGTCGATCTGCTGCAAATCCACCGCTGGGATTACAACACGCCTATTGAAGAGACGCTTGAGGCACTCAATGACGTAGTGAAAGCGGGTAAAGCGCGATATATCGGGGCTTCTTCGATGCACAGTTCGCAGCTGGCTCAGGCGCTGGCACTGCAGGATCAACACGGCTGGGCGCGTTTCGTCACCATGCAGGATCACTACAATCTGATCTATCGTGAAGAAGAACTCGATATGCTGCCGCTTTGCTACGAACAAGGGATCGCGGTTATTCCGTGGAGCCCGCTGGCCCGAGGCAAACTGACGCGTCCGTGGGGCGACACCACCGCACGCTCGGTCTCTGATGAAGTCGGTAAAGATCTCTACGATGCTAGCCACGATAACGATGCGCTGATTGCAGAGCGACTGGCGAATGTTGCAGCTGATAAAGGCGTCACGCGTGCACAAGTGGCACTGGCGTGGTTGCTGAGTAAGCCGGGGATTGCCGCGCCAATTATTGGCGTTTCCCGTGAACATCAACTAGATGATTTGCTGGCAGCGGTGGATTTAACGCTGAAACCGGAAGAGATTGCCGAGCTGGAATCCGTTTACCAGCCGCATGAAAAGGTTGGATTTAAGTAACGCCCTCACCCTAACCCTCTCCCCCAGGAGAGGGAACAGTCCGTTTTTCTCCCTCTCCTCCCAGGAGAAGGAACAGTCCGTTTTCCTCCCTCTCCCTCAGGGAGAGGGCCGGGGTGAGGGTTGTTCTAAATCAGAACAGGCCAATCGGCCAGTGGTGACCAATCAGATAAATAATCCCCGCAGAAATGACGCCCGCGACGATGTCATCCACCATGATCCCCATCCCACCATGAATGTTGCGATCAAACCAACGGATCGGCCACGGCTTCCAGATATCGAAGATACGGAAAATCACAAAGCCTGCTGCGACCCAGCGCCAGTCGTTAACTGGCAGCGCCATCAGGGTTATCCACATGCCGATAAATTCATCCCACACGATGCTGCCGTGGTCATGAACGCCCATATCGCGCGCAGTCTGGTGGCAAAGATAAACCCCGATACAAATACCGAGCATTATGATCATGGAGTAAAGCTGCCACGGCAGCAAAGTCATCACATACCAGAACGGAATTGCCGCAAGCGAACCCGCAGTACCCGGCATAATCGGGCTTAACCCACTACCAAAACCGGTGGCAAGCAAATGCCACGGATTACTGAGCTTTAAACGGCTAATAGCCACATCTTTAGAGCGAGGCAAAGTGGTCGTATCCTTTTAAATCCAGTGTTACCGGCTTGCCATGCTGGAAGAACTGCAGCCCTTCCGACGCAGGACCTACCTGACCGATACAGGTAAACGGGATCCCCAGATTGCCGATAGCTACGTCCAGCGCACCACGGTTGATTTCTGGCACGGTGAAGCACAGTTCGTAATCTTCTCCACCCGAAAGCGCCCACTGCAGAGCCAGCTCAGGGCTGACATTCGCCTTCAAAGCATCAGAATATGGCAAAGCGTCGAGATCCACGCGCGCGCCGCATTCACTGGCTTTGAGGATGTGCCCCAAATCGGAAATTAGCCCGTCAGAGAGATCAATGGCACTGCTCGCCAAATCGCGCAGAGCCTGGCCGTGCAAAATGCGTGCTGTTGGTCGCAGATGGCGCTTCTTGAGATAGGCCGCTTGCGTAGGATCTTTAACCGTTAAACGATCCTGCAAGATTGCCAGACCCGCTGCGCTATCTCCCGGCGTGCCGGTAACATAAATCCAGTCGCCAATGCGTGCACCGCTGCGTTTAAGCGCGCGGCCAGCTGGTACCAGACCATGAATGCCAAGCGTCATGGAAAGTGGCCCACGCGTCGTGTCACCGCCAATCAGCTGCATATCGTAGTATTCGAGTTGTTCAAACAGGCTGTCGCTGAAGGCTTCAAGCCAGCTTTCATCGACTTCAGGAAGGGTAATGGCGAGCGTCAACCAGGCAGGATCCGCACCCATTGCGGCCAGATCACTTAAATTTACGGCCAGCGCTTTGTAACCCAAATCACGAGGGTCAATATCAGCCAGGAAATGAATGCCCGAGACAAGAGTATCGGTACTGATCGCGAGGACCTGCTTTTCAGCCACCGTTAGCAATGCACAATCATCGCCGATTCCGGTTTCCACATCGCGGCGGGAACTGCTTACGCGATCAAAATAACGGGCAATTAAGGAAAACTCACCGCATGCCATGCGTTATGCCTCTAAATATACCCGTCATCCTTCATGCTGCAGGGTGTTGGATGCAACTCGAATGCTAACGGATACAGAATAAAGAAAGGCCGGGATAAACCGGCCTGGAGATTATTTCTTGCGGGGACGGATTTGCGGAGCAGCTTTATCAAGTACACCATTCACGAACTTGTGGCTGTCTTCGGCGCCGAAGGTTTTCGCAAGATCGATGGCTTCATTAATCGCCACTTTATATGGCACGTCATCTCGCTTAGCCAGTTCAAACAGTGCGATACGCAGAACCGCTTTTTCTACCTGACCCAGCTCTTCGAGCTGACGGGACAGATAAGGCTTCATGAGCCCATCCAGATACGCGCTGTTAGTAGCCACCCCGACCAACAGTTCGCGGAAGTAGTTAACGTCAACGTCTTTGACGTCCTGTTCCGCCAGGAACTGGTATTCGACATCAGCGATGTCATTTCGAGATAACTGCCAGGAGTAAAGCGCCTGAACGGCACACTCACGGGCACGGCGACGAGCAGCAGGTTTCACAGATTTCCCCTTACAAAAAATCAGGCCTTGATGGCTTTCAATACATTAATCATTTCAAGCGCGGTCAGTGCAGCTTCTGCACCTTTGTTACCGGCTTTTGTGCCAGCGCGTTCGATGGCTTGTTCAATACTTTCAGTAGTCAGCACGCCAAAGGCGACTGGAATACCCGTTTCCTGAGCAACATGCGCCAGGCCGTTGCTAGCACCGCCAGCAACGTATTCAAAGTGAGCTGTGCCGCCACGGATAACCGTACCCAGCGCAATCACCGCGTCATAACGCTTGGTTTTCGCCAGTGCGTCTGCCGCCAGTGGCAACTCATAAGCACCCGGAACCCAGACCACGGTGATATTTTCATCTTTAACCTGGCCGATACGTTTCAGAGCGTCAAGCGCACCATCAAGCAGGCTGTCATTGATGAAGTTGTTAAAACGCGCGATGGTGATGGCGACGCGAGCGTCTGGAGTAGCAACGGCTGCTTCAATGATGTTCATATTCTTCCTTTACGGTTCTGTTTAGCCCCGTTAGGGGGGCGGATTTTATCATAATCTTTTGGTGCCTGCTTACGTTTTACTAGCCGGCGTATCGCGGCGTCAAATGCAGGCACAAATCAGGGCCTACCTGACGGACTTCGCTAAAGCTAAACTCGGGCGCATCGGCAAGTTTTTCAAGCCCTTGCAGGTGACAAAGGCCACGCGCATCATTGCCCAATAGTTTCGGCGCAACATAGACAATCAGTTCATCCACCAGTCCTGCCTGAAGCAGCGCACCGCCAAGTGTCGGGCCGGCTTCAACCCAAATCGAGTTTATCTGACGTTTGCCCAGCAACATCATCATCACCACCAAATCAAGATGGCCGTTGTGTTCGGGCACGATAAACTGCTCAACGCCTTCAGGCCACGTTTGTTGGTCAGCATGACAACGCGCAAGCCAGCTTTCACCCGCTTGAGCGATAAGGTTATGTTGTGGTGTTACGCGATTTTCACGGTCGAGAATAATCCGCGTTGGCTGGCGCAGGTTTTCTTCGTCGTAAACCGCCTGCGTTGCGCTATCTAATTCATTCCAACGTACAGTCAAAGAGGGATTGTCTGCCAGCACCGTCGCACTGCTACTCAGAATCGCTGAACTTTGCGCACGCAGACGCTGCACATCGCGACGAGATTCAGGAGAAGTAATCCACTGGCTTTCACCGCTCGCCATTGCTGTACGCCCATCAAGCGATGCTCCCAGTTTAAGTTGAATAAACGGGAAGCCGGTACGCATGCGCTTCAGGAAACCGCGGTTAATCGCCTCAGCTTCATTCATCATCAAACCGTGGCTGACTTCAATGCCAGCTTGTTGCAGAGCGTATAACCCACGGCCAGCAACTTGCGGATTGGGATCTTGCATCGCGGCAACGACACGCGAAACGCCTGCGGCAATTAACGCTTCACAGCATGGCGGTGTACGCCCGTGATGGCTGCAAGGCTCGAGAGTGACATAGGCTGTCGCCCCGCGCGCTTTTTCTCCTGCCATACGTAATGCATGCACTTCCGCATGGGGTTCACCCGCACGAAAGTGAAAACCTTCACCGACGATTTCACCGTCTTTGGCGATAACACAGCCGACATTCGGGTTAGGCGTCGTAGTAAAACGGCCACGCTTTGCCAGTTGCATTGCGCGAGCCATAAATTTTTCATCAAGCGACATCGGCATTAATCCTGTAAGCGGGCAATTTCTTCGCCAAATTCGCGGATATCTTCAAAGCTGCGATAAACCGATGCAAAGCGGATGTACGCCACTTTATCGAGTTTTTTAAGCTGTTCCATCACCAGATTGCCAATCATTTTGCTTGGCACTTCACGCTCGCCGGTGCCACGTAACTGGGATTTGATGTGGTTTATCGCCATTTCTACGTCATCGGAACTGACTGGCCGCTTTTCCAGCGCTTTTAAAAAACCGCTGCGCAATTTGTCTTCATTAAACGGCTCACGAACATCATTACTTTTTACCACGCGCGGCATAACCAGCTCCGCCACTTCAAAAGTGGTGAAGCGTTCATTGCACACCAGGCACTGACGACGACGACGCACGGAAGACCCTTCGCCGACAAGCCGGGAATCAATCACTTTGGTGTCTACTGCGAAACAGAATGGGCAATGCATGGCGCGTCCTGAAGGATTAGTCAAATGAACAATAGTTTACCGCGAAGTCGCTAGAGTACAAAGGCATGCCACCGTATCCCAGGAAATATGACTTTTCATTGGCGAACAGCTACGCTTAAATCAGGAAGAAACTTTAAGGAAAAATTAGTTATGACAAAGAGTTACCTAAGAATTCTCCTGGTTACCAGTATGGTGAGCCTCAGCGCTTGTGCCCAACAAACAGAAGTGCGCCAGATGAAGAGCGAAGTAGGTTCTTTAAATAAAGAAATGACACAACTCACCGATCAAACCGTCAAGCTGACTCAGCAAAATGCGCTGAATGCCAAATCGACAACCGGTGTTTATTTGTTACCCGGTTCGAAAATTCCGGCGCGCCTGAACAGCCAACTAGGCAATTTGCAAATGTCGCTGAGTAGCGTCACCCCGCAAGACAACGGCAGCCGCGTGATGCTGATTATTAAAGGTGAATCTAACGAACCACTTCCTGCTTTCACCGGCAAAGTGGAATGGGGGCAAATTCAGGGCACCACCGAAAACTATCAGGAAGTGAATGTCCAGACGCAGCAAATCAATGCGCCTGCGAGTGTTCTTGCACCGAGTGATGTGAGCATTCCATTAGTGCTTTCGGGTCTTACACCAGAGCAACTGGGTTTTGTGCGCATTCATGATATCCAGCCAATTGATCCTTCTCAGGCTTTACCTGCCCAATAAACGATAATCCCCCTGCCTCTGCGGGGGATTAACCCTCAGTAACATTTACCTTTTTTTGTTACACCTCGCCGAATGAAATTCGAGAAAACGTCTTTCTGACATTATAAATCTCAGTGATCTGAGTCACATAAAATTGTAACAATGGCTCATCCATTTGCTTAAATTCACGAACCAGGTAAAATCTCGCCCGTTTTGAATGTGCGCAAACGTGAACGCAATCGATTACGCATGTGGCGATAATGTGAAATGAAACATATTTTTGTGAGCAGGGATTTCTATAATAGGCGCGTCAATAAGAAACCAGCTGAATGGTTAATGACCCGGGTGATCACTCGCCTCCTGCCCTCACGGGAATCATGTATAAAAACAGTGGCATAAAATATGAAAAAAATTATTTTGGCGGCTAGCACCGTCCTGGCGCTTTCAAGCTCTTTCGCGGCTCACGCCGAAGATACAAAAAATAGTGAATATGTCTCTGATTGGTGGCATCAAAGCGTCAACGTTGTGGGCAGCTACCACACTCGCTTTGGACCGCAAATTACTAACGACGTCTATATGGAATATGAAGCATTCGCCAAAAAAGACTGGTTAGATTTCTACGGCTACATCGATATTCCAAAAACCTTCGGCTGGGGTAACGGCAACGATAAAGGTGTCTGGGACGACGGCTCACGCATGTTCATGGAGATCGAACCGCGCTTCTCTATTGATAAGTTGACCGGCACCAGCCTGGCATTTGGCCCATTCAAAGAGTGGTACATCGCCAACAACTATATCTATGACATGGGTGCGCATGGCAATGATGCCAGCAAACAAAGCACCTGGTACATGGGTCTGGGTACCGACATCGAAACCGGTCTGCCGATGAGCCTGTCTCTTAACGTGTATGCGAAATACCAGTGGCAGAACTATGGCGCATCCAACGAAAACGAGTGGGATGGCTACCGTTTCAAAGTGAAATACTTTGTACCGATTACCAGCCTGTGGGGCGGTAACCTGAGCTACATCGGTTTCACCAACTTTGACTGGGGTTCAGATCTGGGCGATGACAACTTCATCGACAATAACGGCAAACATGCGCGTACCAGCAACTCCATCGCGTCCAGCCATATCCTTGCGCTGAACTACGATCACTGGCACTACTCAGTTGTTGCGCGTTACTGGCACAATGGTGGTCAGTGGGCGGATGACGCAAGCCTGAACTTCGGTGAAGGTGACTTCAGCGTACGTTCTACCGGTTGGGGTGGTTACTTAGTTGTGGGTTACAACTTCTAATAACCGTCTGAAGCGTTAAAAAAAACCGATCCGCACTTAGCCGATCGGTTGTTTTGTCTCTGGTAAACACCCTTCACGTTGCTGCAACTCGATGAAATGGGCCAGAGAACGATCGGCTCGTTCAGAAAAATAGTGCCCAGTAGGATCGACTGACAAACATCTGTCGAGCCGGAAACTACGATAGTCCTCACGCGCTTCGCACCAGGCTACCAGCAGCCACACTTCCCCCCAGAATGTCAGCCCAAGCGGATGGACATTCCTGCTCGACGCGCGCCCCTTCTCATCGGCATAGTCGATATGAAGCACTTGCAACTCCCCGATGGCACGATGAAAGACGTCAAACCAGGTTTTCACCTGCGGATATTTATTAAAATCGGGAGAAATAATCCGGCAACGCTCCGCAACCACGCGTCGTTGCGGCGTCAGGACCCCAAGCAGCTTTTCTTCGGCTGTGCCCGCCGCCTGGGCAAGTGATTCACCACTCCACGTTTGCACTAAGCGTATCGCCGCCACCAGCGCTTCCACTTCTGTGGGAGTAAACATCAGGGGAGGTAAATCATAACCGGCAAGCAGACGGTAGCCACAGCCCGCTTCACCTTCAATGGGAACACCGGAAAGGGATAAGTCACGAATATCACGATAGATGGTGCGCTCAGAGACTTCGAGGCGCTCGGCAAGCAGCGCAGCCGTCGATAGCCGACGCCCACGCAGAATTTGTACTATTTGAAAAAGGCGGTCTGCTCTTCGGCTCATAGGCTTCATTTATGAAGATAAGATGCCTGCCAGCATAACCGGCAGGCGTTTGTTGTTCAGTATATCCGCACTCACGCCGGTTGATGTAACCCGACACGATTCCCTTCGCTATCGACGATAAGAGCAAAAGTGCCAATATCATCGGGCAATACCTGCGGGCCAAAGACGCATTCCCCGCCCGCTTTGGAGACACGAGCCAGCATCGCCGTTAAGTCAGGGGCATGGAGGTAAACCACGGTCCCCTGCGCTGAAGGCTTAAACGTATCGGCTTTGAGTAATGCGCCGCCTGGATTCGGTTTCTGGTGCGGGAAGATGGCCATTTCCATTCCTCCCATAGATTCACGTTTAAACTCAGCCGCAAAAACAGCCTGATAAAATACCGTTGCACGTTCCAGATCCTGTACCGGGATTTCAAACCAACTGATGATAGTGCTCATGTTTAGTTCCTCAATGGTGATGTTCAACATTGAGTCTACCCACCCCCTACTGACAGCATACTGTCAGGAGACTTTTACTCAGGCGAAAAAAAACCGCAGCACAATGGCTGCGGTTTTTATTATCAATAAACGAACTGATAATTAAGGCAGAATCGACGGCTGATCCGCACCTTCTTTTTCCACTTTCTGCTGCAGCATGTGCTCGCGCTTCATGCCCAGTTTCAACGCCAGCGCGGACGCGACGTAAATGGAAGAAACAGTACCGATTGAAACACCGATCAGCATCGTCAGTGAGAAGCCTTTCAGCATTGCCCCACCGAAGAGATACAGCATCAGAATCACAACCAATGTGGTACCAGAGGTAATCAACGTACGATGCAGAGTCTGCGTCAAAGAAACGTTGAAGATCTCATAAGGTGTACCGCGACGAATCTTACGGAAGTTCTCACGAATACGGTCAGATACTACGATACTGTCGTTCAGTGAGTAACCGATAACCGACATCAACGACGCGACGATGGTTAGGTCAATCTCAATGTGGAACAACGACAGCACGCCCAATGTAATGACCACGTCGTGCATCAACGCGATGACCACACCGGCAGCCAGACGCCACTCAAAGCGGAAACCAACGTAGACCAGAATGGAGATAAGTGCTGCTAACAAAGCTAAGGCACCATTCTGAGCCAGGTCCGCACCCACGCTTGGGCCAACGAACTCAATACGTTTTACACCGGCATTCTGGCTGGTCGCTTCGTTAATCACGTTCACAACCTTACTGCCCAGCACCTGACCACCGGTTTCCCCGTGGGCTGGTGGCATGCGCACCATGATGTCACGGCTGCTACCAAAGTTCTGAACTAACGGATCCTGGAATCCCGCCTTCTCCAGCGCGCCACGTAACATGTCCAAATCGGCTGGTTTTTCCAGCGAAATTTCGATGACCGTACCGCCGGTGAAATCCAGACCCCAGTTAAAACCTTTTACGCCGATAATGACGATAGAAAGGATTAACAGGAATCCGGAGATGCCGAATGCCCAGAAATCCCAGCGCATAAAGTCATGGACTCTACGGCCGTAGTTTAATTGTTCAACAGTATATTCCTGTACCACAACGCACTCCTCAGATAGACAGCTTGTTGATGCGTTTGCCGCCGTACAACAGGTTTACGATGGCACGGGTACCGACAATTGCGGTAAACATGGACGTCGCCACACCAATACCGGTCGTGATCGCAAAGCCTTTAATTGCCCCGGTGCCTACGGCATACAGGATGATGACCTTGATAAGCGTCGTGATGTTAGCATCGAAAATAGAGCTGAACGCGCCCTGGTAACCTTCGTGGATAGCTTGTTGCACCGAACGCCCGTTACTAAGTTCTTCCTTAATACGTTCGTTTATCAGTACGTTAGCATCGACGGCTACGGCAAGGGTTAACACGATCCCCGCAATCCCCGGCATGGTCAACGTTGCCCCTGGTAGCAGAGACATAATCCCCACGATCATGACAAGGTTTACCAACAGTGCAGTTGTCGCAATCAGGCCAAACTTCTTATAGAAGAACAGCATAAAGATGATTGAAACCGCCAGACCTGCCAGACATGCTTCCAGACCTTGCTTGATGTTTTCCATACCGAGGGTTGGACCGATGGTACGTTCTTCAACAATCTGGATTGGTGCAATCAAGGCGCCCGCACGCAGCAGCAGAGAAAGCTGACGTGCTTCAGTCGGGTTGCTGATACCCGTGATACGGAAGCTGTTACCCAGGCGCGATTGAATATTCGCCACGTTGATAACTTCTTCTTGTTTCATCAGTACCGCACGACCGGTTGCATCTTTCTTACCGCTGTCTTTGTACTCCACAAACAGGGTCGCCATCGGTTTACCGATGTTGTCCTTAGTGAAGTTAGACATGATGTTACCACCCGCGTTATCCAGTGAAATATTCACCTGCGCCTGGTTGTATTCATCAGTGCTGGAAGTGGAGTCAGTGATATGGTCACCGGTCAGAATCACACGCTTGTACAGGACAACCGGTTGACCTTCACGGGTCTGTTTCACTTCGGAATCGCCTGGCACACGGCCAGAAGCTGCCGCAGACTGATCAACGTTAGTGTTAACCAGACGGAACTCAAGTGTTGCTGTCGCGCCGAGAATCTCTTTCGCACGCGCAGTATCCTGGATACCAGGCAACTCAACCACGATACGATCTGCACCCTGACGTTGTACCAGAGGTTCAGCCACACCCAGTTGGTTTACACGGTTACGCAGGATATTAATGTTCTGCTGAACAGCATATTCACGCGCTTCGCTCAGTCGAGCATCCGTCATTACAGCACGCAGGGCGTTGCTGCCTTGAGCGGAAAGCACCAGATCACGATGGCGTGGAGATAAATAAGAGAGAGCGTCATCACGCGTTTTGCTGTCACGGAAGATAACGTCTGCACCATAGTTATCGGCTTTACGCACGTTGGTGTAAACGATGCTCTTTTCTCGCAAGTCAGTACGCAGGTTATCAATGGTTTGTTCCTGCAACTTGCTCAGAGCGGTATCCATGTCAACTTCCATCAGGAAGTGCACGCCACCACGCAGATCAAGACCGAGTTTCATCGGTTCTGCGGAGATAGCGGATAACCAGCGAGGAGTGGCCGGGGCAAGGTTAAGTGCCACGACGTACTTGTCGCCTAATTCGCTCATCAGGACTTCACGAGCGCGAAGCTGCGTATCAGTGGTGTCAAAGCGTGCAAGAATTGCACCCTCTTCCAGGGCCACAGATTTAGCGATAATTTTTTCTGCGTTTAAGGTGTTCTGGACCTGGATCAGCGTTTGCTCACTGGCGGCGACGCCGCGCGCGCCAGTGATCTGAACTGCCGGATCCTCACCATATAGGTTGGGAAGTGCGTATAGCAGACCGACGATAAACACGACGATCAGCATGATGTACTTCCACAAAGGATAGCGGTTTAGCACGGTAGTTCCCTTAGGGAAAAACGAATATTACAGCGCCTTCATAGTGCCTTTCGGCAGAACGGCAGCTACGAAATCACGTTTGATAACCACTTCAGTGGTATCGTTCAACGCGATTGAGATATAGCCAGTTTCAGCTACTTTCACTACGCGACCAACCAGACCACCAGTCGTCAGCACTTCATCCCCTTTAGAGATGGAGTCCATCAGCTTTTTATGCTCTTTGGTACGTTTTTGCTGTGGGCGCAGGATCATGAAATAGAAGATCAGACCAAATACCACCAGCATAAGAATCAAAGAGTACGGGCTACCTTGCGCCGGAGCACCTGTTGCAGCTACCGCATCAGAAATGATAAAGCTCATTAAAAATCCCTCATTATTAAATTAATCAACATTCAAAGGTGGAACTGGCTTACCGGTTCGCTCGTAGAAATCACTCACGAAGTGCTCTAATTTACCCTCTTCAATGGCCTTACGTAAACCAGCCATTAAACGCTGGTAATAGCGCAGGTTATGAATAGTGTTGAGCCGTGCGCCAAGTATTTCGTTGCAACGATCAAGATGATGCAAGTAGGCACGTGAATAATTGCGACACGTATAGCAATCACACTCAGAATCTAGCGGCGAAGTGTCATCTTTATGCTTCGCGTTGCGGATTTTCACCACACCATCGGTGACAAAGAGGTGACCATTACGTGCATTACGGGTAGGCATCACGCAGTCGAACATATCGATACCGCGACGAACGCCTTCAACCAGGTCTTCCGGTTTTCCTACGCCCATCAGGTAACGAGGCTTATCTGCAGGGATTTGCGGGCAAACATGTTCCAGAATACGGTGCATGTCTTCCTTCGGCTCGCCTACAGCCAGGCCGCCGACAGCGTAGCCATCAAAGCCTATCTCTACCAGACCTTTTACCGAGATATCTCGTAAATCTTCGTAAACGCTACCCTGGATAATGCCGAACAGCGCATTTTTATTCTCAAGAGAATCAAAGCGATCGCGGCTACGTTGTGCCCAACGCAGTGACATCTCCATCGAACGTTTAGCGTAATCCCAGTCAGCAGGATATGGCGTACATTCGTCGAAAATCATCACGATGTCAGAACCGAGATCGTATTGAATTTCCATGGATTTTTCTGGATCGAGGAAAATCGCATCACCGTTAATAGGGTTGCGGAAATGCACACCCGCTTCAGTGATTTTACGGATGTCGCCCAGGCTGAAGACCTGGAAGCCGCCGGAGTCAGTCAGGATTGGACCTTTCCACTGCATGAAATCATGTAAGTCGCCGTGCAACTTCATGATTTCCTGGCCTGGACGCAGCCACAAGTGGAAGGTGTTGCCCAGAATAATCTGTGCGCCAGTGGCTTCAACTTCTTCCGGCGTCATCCCTTTTACGGTGCCGTAAGTGCCAACAGGCATGAAAGCTGGCGTTTCTACAACGCCACGGTCAAACACCAGGCGGCCACGGCGAGCGCGTCCGTCGGTTGTATCTAATTCAAATTTCACATTTCCTCCAGCATCAGAGAAACAGTCTGATGGTTAAGACAAAACGTCGTCGGATTGACCGGCGACGTCGAATTGAGTGATTAGGCGCCTGGGCGCTCATTTATCGCCTGCGGATTGTACGTGATGAACATGGCATCTCCGTAACTAAAAAATCGATATTCGGAGTTAACAGCTTCTTTATAAGCATTCATGGTGTTTTTATAACCAGCGAATGCAGAAACCAGCATGATCAGCGTCGATTCTGGCAGGTGGAAGTTGGTCACCAGCGCATCAATTACTTTGTATTGATAACCTGGATAAATGAATATTTGCGTGTCACCAAAGAACGGTTCAATCAGGTCATTTTGCGCAGCCTGTGCCGCACTTTCCAGCGAACGAACCGATGTGGTGCCGACAGCAATCACGCGATTTCCACGCGCTTTGCAGGCTAACACGGCGTCAACCACGTCTTGTGGGACTTCCGCATATTCGGAATGCATGATGTGGTCTTCAATGCTGTCGACGCGCACTGGCTGGAATGTCCCTGCCCCCACGTGCAGCGTGACAAACGCCATATCAATACCTTTGTTGCGCAGTGCTTCCAGCAATGGCTCGTCAAAGTGCAGGCCCGCAGTAGGTGCAGCAACCGCACCCGGCTTCTGGCTGTATACGGTTTGATAAAGCTCGCGGTCTGCGTCTTCATCCGGACGGTCAATATAAGGCGGCAGCGGCATATGGCCGATGCTATTGAGAATATCAAGTACGTTGCGCTCGTCTTCAAACTGCACTTCAAACAACGCATCGTGGCGCGCAACCATCGTGGCATGTACGCTTTCATCATCGCCCAGCAATAATTCAGCACCAGGTTTAGGGGCTTTAGAGGCTCGGATATGCGCAAGAATACGTTTGTCATCAAGCATGCGCTCGACCAACACTTCAATCTTGCCGCCACTGGCTTTACGGCCAAACAGGCGCGCCGGGATCACGCGGGTATTATTAAAGACCAGCAGATCTCCAGGGTTGAGCTTATCGAGCAGATCGGTGAAAGTGCCATGCGTTAAATTACCCGTCGGCCCTTCCAGCGATAGCAAACGGCACCCACTGCGCTGTGCTTGCGGATAGTGGGCAATCAAGGATTCAGGTAATTCAAAGGTAAAATCGGCAACACGCATGGTAAAGAACTCAAGACTTAAAAAGTGGCGCTACAGTCTAGTGCCAGGGGACACTCCCTGCAAGGAATAAGCCGTCCTCAAGCCATTTACGAATAAGGTTAATATGAATTTTCTCGCCCATTTACATCTCGCAAGCCTTGCTGACAGCTCACTTCTGGGGAATTTGCTCGCCGATTTTGTCCGTGGCAACCCGAATGAAAGCTATGCAGGTGACGTAGTGGCGGGTATCCATATGCACCGTCGCGTGGACGTTCTGACCGATAGCTTGCCGGAAGTAGCGATTGCGCGGCAGTGGTTTCGCCCGGAGACACGCCGTGTCGCCCCTATAACGTTGGATGTGATGTGGGACCATTTTGTTTCCCGACACTGGCAGACACTCAGCCCTGACACGCCGCTGCCTGAGTTTGTGGCGTACGCACGCGCCAGTATCGAACCCTTCATCATCGATACCCCAGAACGCTTTATCAATCTTAATCAGTATCTGTGGAATGAGCGCTGGCTTGAGCGTTATAGCGACATGGCATTTATTGCTAACGTTCTCAATGGCATGGCAAGCCGTAGACCAAAACTCGATGCTTTGCGAGCTTCATGGGTCGATCTCGACACCCATTACGATGCTCTTGAAGAGCTGTTCTGGCAGTTCTACCCACGCATGATGGTGATGGCTGAACAAAAAAGTTTGTAACCGATCGCAGCCTGGTTATTAACTTCTTGCCCTTTTACAAAAAAGGGCTATTTTGGATCTCCGCTGTACGAATATTCATTTTTTGATAGGTAAATCCTATCTGATTAATCGGCACAGTATGCTTGAGTTAGAGGGATTGCCACCCCTATACTCCCCCCCGTTGCGTTAACACTCACTTTAACAAAATTAACAGGAGTACATATGGTCCTGGTTACTCGTCCAGCCCCTGACTTTACAGCTGCAGCCGTTCTCGGCAGTGGCGAAATCGTTGAAAACTTCAACTTCAAAGCACACACCAATGGTAAAACCACCGTTGTGTTCTTCTGGCCAATGGACTTCACTTTCGTATGCCCGTCTGAACTGATCGCGTTCGACAAGCGTTACGAAGAATTCCAGAAACGTGGCGTAGAAGTCGTTGGTGTATCTTTTGACTCCGAGTTCGTTCACAACGCATGGCGTAAAACCCCTGTTGAAAACGGCGGCATCGGTGAAGTGAAATACGCGATGGTTGCTGACATTAAGCGTGAAATTCAGAAAGCTTATGGCATCGAACATCCAGACGCAGGCGTTGCTCTGCGTGGTTCTTTCCTGATCGACAAAGCCGGTATCGTGCGTCACCAGGTTGTTAACGACCTGCCGCTGGGCCGTAACGTTGATGAAATGCTGCGTATGGTTGATGCGCTGCAATTCCACGAAGAGCACGGCGAAGTGTGTCCAGCCCAGTGGGAAAAAGGTAAAGAAGGCATGAACGCGTCTCCAGACGGCGTTGCTAAATACCTGAGCGAAAACGTTTCTAGCCTGTAATCGGTAAACGTTTTTGACAAAAAGGCCGCGCAAGCGGCCTTTTTTAATGAATTTATATGTCTGGAATGTTTAGCAGTCTGGAAAAACTTGCCATCGAATATTAACCATTTCCAATGACTGTTACTTTGATACAGTGTAACTATATCCAGATAGTTTTATCCCACTTTCAGTTTGATCAAATGAAAATTTTTCCGTTGCAAATTTATTAGAATATTAATAGTGATATGTAAGAACAACACTAGGCTTGCCTATTATATATAGTTATCATATTAGAATTAATCAGCTGGCTTTTTTTTAAACTGGCCTAACTCTGATTTTTCTGAACTCATAAATTCACTAAATACTTTCAGCGACGTGCTCTGCTGCATTTTCCCTGACAACTCATGATAGATATTATCGAACAATCCCTTTTCATACATAACTCTAAATTCTTCAACCTTCTCCTTAGCTATTTCAGACATATTATAATCTGTACAGCCTATTAGGAAGAAGACCGCAATAAAAAAGCCATCAAATTTTTTCATAATTATCCAACATGATCAGTAATTAAAGCTAGCGTTTATAATGAATATCCGATTCATCGTCATAATGCTGGCTCTGCATACGGATGGATAGATACAGCCGCTGCGGATTGCTGCCGCCCACCAGGTTGCCATACACGTCATAGCGATAGATTAAAGTCTGATCTTCCATCATACGCTTATCAGGTAGCGCCGGGTGGGCCATATCGCGTAGGAGCCTACCTCTAGAGCTATGACCACTTCTCGCCCCATTCATTCTTCTTATTGATGATGGCAGGGTCGCTGTACATTATATCTCTTCCTTTTAAGTCAACGGACATCTACAGGTCTATTATGTAATCCACCGACATTAGCATTCATTTCCATGCTAAACATCATCGATGTCATCAGAAATACTACTCGCTAAAAGAAGCCCTTTCGCCCCAGATGTCATCTATATCAGTGCAAAGTCCATGGCTGATTCCATAACATCCAATTTGCACAATGATTTTCTGCCTTTCTTCCACTATTTACCCAGCGAATTAATATTTTTTCAGCAAAAGAAAGACAATCTGGGATAAATTGGATAATTTCCTTTCTCTTATATATTAGGGCCACCTCACATGCAGTGCGCTTTCTCATGTTTGGCGCTGTTGTTGATGGAACAGCCCCTTTCTCAAGAAGAAATTTAGCAAAATCAGTATTACCCTTCCAGATTGCCGTTAGTAACGCAGTATAATTTCCTGATAAATCAGTTGCGTTGATATTTGCTCCCCTCAAAAGTAAGAAAGAGGCTATTTTTTGGTGTTCTTCAGTACCATAATAAGCTGCGGCCATTAATGGTTGTTGTTTAAAATCCCCATTAACTCCATTTACATTTGTTTTTGCAACATCGACTAGAAAGCGAACAGCCTCAGTATTAGCTGCTCCCACTGCGACATCCAGAGCTTCATTTCTATCTGGAAGGGTGACAGCTTCACATTGTTTAACATCCTTAGCTTCACATCCCCCTCCGCTCAGACATCGTTCACAAAAAAACCAT
>NZ_JBAVHX010000030.1:0-32250 GCF_049686335.1 Buttiauxella sp.
TCGATGGAGGCGCATTATAGGGAGTTCTGCTGAGGCTGCAACCCCAAATATGCAGTAATTTGACTGACTGCTGCAATCCCCAGCAAAACCCCGCCTTATACGCAGTTGTGCACAAAGTTATCCACAATCGTGATGAAGACCCAAATTTTGCGAGCGCGACGCAAACGTTTTCGCTACAATGCACCCGCATTAAAAGGACGCCCCGTTTTGGGGCGTTAGCTGAGTTTTAGGGGAAATAACTAAAATTCAGCTAACGCTCTTCTATATGCGAACCAAAGCTAAGGGATCAAACCATGCAACAACGTCGTCCTGTACGCCGCGCTCTGCTCAGTGTTTCTGACAAAGCCGGTATCGTCGAATTCGCCCAGGCACTCTCCCAACGTGGTGTGGAACTGCTTTCTACAGGCGGAACCGCTCGTCTGCTGGCTGATGCTGGCCTGCCGGTAACTGAAGTCTCTGACTACACCGGCTTCCCGGAGATGATGGATGGACGCGTCAAAACCCTGCATCCAAAAGTCCACGGCGGCATTCTGGGTCGTCGCGGTCAGGATGATGCCATCATGGAACAACACGCTATCTCCCCAATCGATATGGTTGTCGTCAATCTGTATCCGTTTGCTCAAACCGTTGCCCGCGAAGGCTGCTCTCTGGAAGATGCGGTAGAGAATATTGATATCGGCGGCCCAACCATGGTGCGCTCCGCTGCGAAGAACCATAAAGATGTAGCAATCGTCGTTAAGAGCAGCGACTACCAGGCGATTATCAATGAGCTGGATGCTAACGAAGGCTCTCTGACCCTCGATACTCGTTTCGACCTGGCGATTAAGGCTTTCGAACACACCGCAGCTTACGACAGCATGATTGCCAACTACTTCGGTAGCCTGGTCCCTGCTTATCATGGTGAGAGCAAAGAAGCTTCCGGTCGTTTCCCTCGCACGCTCAACCTGAACTTCATTAAGAAGCAGGATATGCGTTACGGCGAAAACAGCCACCAGCAAGCTGCCTTCTATATAGAAGAAGAAATTAAAGAAGCCTCCGTCGCGACCGCAACGCAAGTTCAGGGCAAAGCGCTTTCTTATAACAACATTGCCGATACCGATGCGGCACTGGAATGCGTAAAAGAGTTTAGCGAACCCGCCTGCGTTATCGTGAAACATGCTAACCCTTGCGGCGTGGCTGTTAGCGATTCCTTATTAGATGCTTACGATCGTGCTTACAAAACCGATCCGACTTCCGCCTTCGGCGGCATCATCGCGTTTAACCGTGAACTGGACGCCGAAACTGCGCAGGCCATTATCTCCCGCCAGTTTGTTGAAGTGATTATTGCCCCTTCAGCCAGTGAAGAAGCGTTAAAGATTACCGCCGCGAAACAAAACGTTCGTGTACTGACTTGCGGGCAGTGGCAGCAGCGCGTTTCAGGTCTGGATTTCAAACGTGTAAATGGCGGCCTGTTGGTTCAAGACCGCGACCTGGGCATGGTGGCCGCATCCGATTTGCGCGTTGTCAGCAAACGCCAGCCTACCGAGCAAGAACTGCGTGATGCGCTGTTCTGCTGGAAAGTCGCGAAGTTCGTGAAGTCCAATGCGATTGTCTATGCCCGTGAGAATATGACTATCGGCATAGGTGCCGGCCAGATGAGCCGTGTTTACTCCGCGAAAATTGCCGGTATCAAAGCAGCCGATGAAGGTCTGGAAGTGAAAGGCTCTGCAATGGCATCCGATGCGTTCTTCCCGTTCCGCGATGGTATTGATGCCGCAGCAGCAGTTGGCGTGAGTTGTGTTATCCAGCCTGGTGGTTCGATCCGCGATGACGAAGTGATCGCCGCCGCTGACGAACACGGGATCGCGATGATCTTTACTGACATGCGCCACTTCCGCCATTAATCCTGGAGCCTCTATATATGAAAGTATTAGTGATTGGTAATGGCGGGCGCGAACACGCACTGGCCTGGAAAGCATCACAGTCACCACTAGTCCGCACGGTATTTGTCGCACCAGGCAATGCCGGTACGGCTCTGGAACCGGCATTGCAGAATGTCGCGATAAGCCCGACCGATATCCCAGCGCTGTTAAGCTTTGCGCAAAATGAGAAGGTCGACCTGACGATTGTTGGCCCGGAAGCGCCGCTTGTGATGGGTGTTGTGGATGCCTTCCGCGCAGCTGGCCTTAAAATCTTTGGCCCAACTCAGGGTGCAGCACAATTAGAAGGCTCTAAGGCTTTCACCAAAGATTTCCTGGCTCGCCATAAAATCCCAACGGCTGAATACCAGAATTTCACCGAAGTAGAGCCTGCACTGGCCTACGTCCGCGAAAAAGGCGCACCGATTGTGATTAAGGCCGATGGCCTGGCCGCTGGTAAAGGCGTCATTGTTGCGATGACGCTGGAAGAAGCGGAAAGCGCGGTAAACGATATGCTGGCGGGTAACGCATTCGGCGACGCTGGCCATCGCATCGTAGTGGAAGAGTTCCTTGATGGCGAAGAAGCCAGCTTCATCGTGATGGTCGACGGCGAAAACGTGTTGCCAATGGCCACCAGCCAGGATCATAAACGTGTTGGGAATGGCGATAGCGGCCCGAACACTGGTGGAATGGGTGCGTATTCTCCGGCTCCCGTTGTCACTGATGACGTCCACCAGCGCGCGATGGATCTGGTTATCTGGCCAACCGTGCGCGGTATGGCGGCTGAAGGGAATACCTACACCGGGTTCCTGTACGCCGGGCTGATGATCGATAAGCAAGGCAATCCAAAGGTTATCGAATTTAACTGCCGCTTCGGTGATCCAGAAACTCAGCCAATTATGTTGCGTCTGCAGTCTGACCTGGTTGAGCTGTGCCTCGCAGCATGTGACGGCAAGCTAAATGAAACAACCTCAAAGTGGGACGAGCGTCCATCACTGGGTGTCGTCATGGCGGCGGGCGGTTATCCTGCGGATTACCGTAACGGTGATGTCATTCATGGCTTGCCGTTGGAAGAAGTGGCGGATGGCAAAGTGTTCCACGCCGGAACCCGTCTGCGTGAAGATGATATGGTCGTGACCAATGGCGGACGCGTGTTATGTGTCACCGCATTAGGCGATACCGTAGCACTTGCGCAGCAGCGTGCTTATGAATTAATGAAGGATATCCACTGGGATGGCAGTTTTAGCCGCTCAGACATTGGCTATCGCGCCATTGAGCGTGAAAACACGAAGTAGTACCTGAAGTGTTCTGAAAGACCGCCCTCGTGGCGGTTTTTTTTATCTAGAATGTCGCGGGCTTCGGCTGCCAGCTACAGAAGTCCTGGTTCGCCACCAGTAACAGCTGAGAACCTTCCGGTGCTTCAAGCCACGCAATGCTGACATCCATCGATGAATGGCGTTGTCGATTCGTAATATGGCTGAGCGCCACGCTGTCGAGTTTAGGTTCGAAAGTCTCACCTTCGCAGGTCGTCACGGTGCCATTGCTGTGCCAGCGCCCTTGTCGCAACACAACACGACCAATACGCAATGCTTCGCTTGTCGCTTTCGTCTGGCTCGCCTGATATTGGTACAAGGCGATTTGGTCATTGGAGAGTTGCTGCTTTTGGCCGTCTACTTCGCGCTGCATAAAGCTCAGTTCGCCGTGATCGTCAAAACGCACTTTTATGTGCTCTGACGGTTCACTCATAATCGTCATTTCAATGGAAATAAGTTGTTCGCCCAGCCACCGATAATCACTGGTGGTGGTTGCACCCTTCTGCCTCGGGCTGAACGCCGTAAGCATATGAATACTGTCGTCGTCGCTATTGTCTTTACGCCAGATACGTACAACACCCTGATCGGCAATATAACCGCTCGCGGTAAATGGCGGGATCGGAGGCTTGCTGCTGCATGCCATTAACAGCAATGTGCCTGTCAGAGCAGCCAGAGGACGCCAGACAAACAAAAGGGGCGAAAACGCCCCCCTGCTAAAACTGTTCACTGACACTCGTTAATTACTTAACAGCGTCTTTCAGTGCTTTGCCTGAAACAAATGCCGGCACGTTAGCTGCGGCGATTTTGATTTCATTACCGGTCTGTGGGTTGCGGCCAGTGCGCTCAGCACGGTGGTTTACCTTGAAGGTACCGAAACCAACCAGTTGTACAGCATCACCTTCTTTCAGAGACTCAGTAATTGCAGCCAGAGTGGATTCCAAAGCAGCTTTAGCCTGTACTTTAGACAGGTCAGCCTTGTCAGCAATTACATCAATCAGTTGAGTCTTGTTCATAAGTTATCCTTACAATGTGTTTATCGCTTGCTAAGCATCGAGTGCGACGGAAATGCCAAAAAAGCACTCTCCTGCATACACGCACCGATAGCCACTATTTTTCGCCCCACAAATGTAGACCAGACGGGGGGCTAATTGGAAGCCTTCAGGGGTGACAATTCGGACTGTAAGTCACGTTTTGCTGTCTTACTGCTGAAAAATTATACCAATATTGCTGCTACCCGCCTCGCGCAAGTCCGCACGGAGCCCTTTGATCAACTCAATATCGCGTTCTTCGCAGTCAGCCAGCAGGCGGAAAATCTCCCACTGAATGTCCCATTCTTCTTCCACAGCCGGGTTTTCTCGCAGCTCTTCATCGGTCATTTCACGACCAGCCTGCGTCATTTCTAACATCGCAACGGTGGTAATGGATGCCTTGCTAACTTCAATGGCGTGTTCCAGAGTTTCCCCAGAAAGACGTGAGTGAAGTAATTCGCTTAACGCAACGCACGCATCGATAGCCGGGTAGACACCGTACAGATCATAGTCGTCAGCAACCGGAATGCCTTCTTCAAATTTCTCGAGTTGGCTATCAAAGTTAACTTTCGCATCTTTGACCGTTAATGTTTCCCAAATCAAATCGAGAATACGGCGATACAGTTGAGGATCACCAAATTCAGTCTGCTGGCAGAACATGGCGTAATTCGGGTACATACGTTCGCATAAAGAAGCCATGAAAGTGACATGCTGCCAGCTTTCCAGTTTCTCAAGACGCAGATGGATTGGGTTTTGTAACATAGCGATGTCTCAAAGACGGAATATTAGCGGCAGTTTACCTTAATCACCCCTGAATTGCTTGCCACCGAGTGAAAGCCGGACGCCCCGAAGCCACGGCATCAGCCCAGCGAGTCGGCTCTGGTAAACGATAGCCCCTCAGACAGCGATTGACCCATAGCAACGCACTCTCCCGGCTCACACGATGACCTGTAGAGATAAATAGCGGATTGCAGCGCTTCTTGCTGCGCAGCACCGTTGCAAGGATTTCCCCTTTATCAATCAGCAGATGGCATGCGCCGGGTTCTTCAGGCAAAGGGTCGAATCGTCCACACAACCGTTTTTTGGCGACGCCAATGGTTGGCACGTCCACCAGCAAGCCAAAATGGCTGGCCACACCTAAACGTCGTGGATGCGAAATGCCATGCCCATCCACGAACAACAAATCAGGTTTTTGCGACAACAATTGCCATGCGGCTAACAGCGCGGGATATTCACGAAAGGACAGGAATCCTGGGATATAAGGCATGGTGGTCGCAACACGCGCCACCTGATACTCAACCAGCTCGAGGGAAGGATATGCCAACAGCACGATGGCGGCACGTGTAACATCACCGCCCTGCTCAAAGCCAACGTCAGCCCCGGCGATTAACCGGGGAGGGTTTTGATCAAAGCGATCGTCACGACACACCTGTGAAGCCAATTCGATCTGTTGTTCACGTAGGCTTGCGAGATCCATTCCCTCTCCTGAAGGTTATTGGTGATACGGTTTCGACAAACGATGCACCGCTTCCACAAACGCACCGGCATGTTCTGGCGGAACATCCTGGTGAATCCCGTGGCCAAGGTTAAAGACATGACCTTCGCCTTTGCCAAATCCGGCCAGAATCGATGCAACTTCCTCTTCGATTCGTGCAGGAGCCGCATAAAGCATTGATGGATCCATATTGCCCTGGAGTGCGACTTTATGGCCTACACGACGACGCGCGTCGGCAATGTCGGTTGTCCAGTCAAGTCCCAGCGCATCACAGCCGGTTTCAGCCATCGCTTCAAGCCACTGCCCGCCGCCTTTGGTAAACAGAGTCACCGGAACACGACGGCCTTCGTTTTCTCGCAGCAGGCCATCAATAATTTTATGCATGTAGTAGAGCGAGAACTGCTGATAGTCACGCCCGGTCAGCACGCCGCCCCAGGTATCGAAAATCATGACCGATTGCGCGCCCGCTTTGATTTGCGCATTCAGGTACAGCGTGACGCTTTGAGCCAGCTTATCGAGCAGCAGATGCAGCGCTTGAGGATCGGCATACATCATCTTTTTGATAACAGTAAACGCTTTGCTACTGCCACCCTCGATCATGTAAGTCGCCAGCGTCCACGGGCTGCCAGTAAAACCAATCAACGGTACTTCGCCTTTCAGCTCACGGCGAATGGTGCGCACCGCATTCATCACATATCCCAGTTCATCTTCCGGGTCAGGAATAGGCAGCTTTTCAACATCGGCGCGGCAGGTGACAGGCGAGCGAAAACGTGGGCCTTCGCCAGCTTCAAAGTAAAGACCCAGACCCATGGCATCGGGCACGGTAAGAATGTCGGAGAAGAGGATTGCCGCATCCAGCGGATAACGACGCAGCGGTTGTAGAGTCACTTCACAAGCCAACTCCGCATTCTTGCACAGTGACATAAAATCACCGGCCTGCGCACGGGTCGCTTTGTATTCTGGCAAGTAACGACCTGCCTGCCTCATCATCCATACTGGCGTGGTATCTACAGGCTGGCGTTGCAGCGCCCGCAGGTAACGGTCGTTCTTCAGTTCAGTCATGTTAAATTTCCTTTGGCTGTAACTCTAAATTCATTCCGCCAGTTTATCACTCATACTCTGCACGACACAGGGCGACGGTATCTTCAATCAAACGGCGCGCTACGGTGCCTGGTGGCGGCAGTAACGGTAATTGGTCGTAGCGATACCAACCCGCATCGAGTAACTCTTTCGGGTCGATTTGTATCTCGCCACTGTGATATTCCGCCATGAATGCGGTCATCAGAGATTGCGGGAACGGCCAGGGCTGCGAAGTCACATAGCGCAAATTTTTCACGCGAATACTGCTCTCTTCCATCACTTCACGCGCCACGGCTTGTTCGAGGGTTTCCCCGACTTCGACAAACCCGGCCAGTACGGTATAAATGCCACCGCGATGGCGTGTGTGTTGGGCAAGCAGGATATGGTCATCGCGGCGGATCGCCACAATGATGCACGGTGAAATTTGGGGATAATAGCGTTCACGGCAATGGTTACACAGCATCGCCCATTCGGAATTGCTGACATACATTTCATGCCCGCAGTAGCCGCAGAATTTGTGCGAACGATAGAACTCAGCCAACTGCACACCGCGACCGGCAAGCTGGAACAATCCCACATCCTGGTCGATCACCTGGCGCACGGAACCCATATCTGCCCGGCGATTTTGTCGCACAAGCCATACCGGTTCATTTTCCCACTCACCAATGGGCATCCCCACGGCGCCATCGAGCTGGAAATCTTGAGCCACTCCGTGAGGAAGCTCACCTTTTGGCAACCACAGTTTTTGTTCATGACTGACGATAAACCAGCCCTGATCTAACTTTTGAATCACACGTTCCATAACCTGGTGCACATCCCCGAGTTCGCTGGTATAAACAAATGGTCTTAACAATTTTGGGTACGTTTGCGTTACATTTTCACTCTACATATTCCGAGTTGCAGGGCCGTTGGCTGCAGTCAGAAGTATGACGAGTATATAACTCACGGAGTCAATCATGCTTAACCAGTTAGAGAATCTGACTGAGCGCGTTGGTGGTAGTAATGAGTTAATCGACCAATGGCTCCTTGCCCGCAAACAATTATTGGTGGCTTATTACAATATGGTTGGGATCAAGCCTAACAAGGAATCCCATACTGCGCTCAATGAAAAGGCGTTGGATAATTTTTGCCACAACCTGGTGGATTATCTGTCTGCAGGCCATTTCAATATTTATGAACGTATTATCAGTGAAATGGAAGGCAGCAGCCCACTTTTAGCTGCCACTCATCTTTACCCACAGCTGGAAGCCAACACCCAGCAGATCATGGATTTTTACGATACGCATCTCGAAAGCGCTATCGATCATGATAACTATATTGAGTTCCAGAATGCGTTATCTGGCATCGGTGAAGCGCTGGAATCACGTTTTTCACTGGAAGATAAACTCATTCAGTTGGCGTACGACCACGATTTAAATGACAGTGCTAACGATACAGGCAACCTTGCACGCCCCGCTTGAGTTCTGCGCTGTTAACGAGTAGGTTACATCTTTCCTGAATAATTCAGATCTCAGCCTGGCACCCATGCCGCTGGGGCGTGAAGGATGCAGGAAATCTTCTTGTCGGAGTGCCGAGTGCGCAAGCACCGGCTGAGACCGTTAATTCGGGATCCGCGGAACCTGATCAGGCTAATACCTGCGAAGGGAACAAGAGTAATTCTGCTTTTGGGTTCACCCGTGCGCGGGCGGTCCACATTCATTACTCCTCCGTTGTTCTGACAAGCCACTTCCTGATTACGACTGGAATGAGCTATGTCTACTACTGAAAAAAAACTCAACCGCCGCGAGCAACGCGCCGCAGCCCAGCATTTTATCAATACGCTGGAAGGCACCGCTTTTCCCAATTCTCAACGTATTTATCTCACCGGCTCTCGCGATGATATTCGCGTACCCATGCGTGAAATTCAGTTGAGCCCGACCGCGACCGGCCCCAGTAAAGAAAATCCACAATTCACGCCTAACGATGCCATCCCCGTTTATGACACCTCTGGCGCTTATGGCGATCCGGCTATCAGCATCGACGTGCTGCGTGGGCTTTCCCCCCTGCGCGCCACCTGGATAACAGAGCGTGATGACTGTGAAATCCTGACCGATCGCAGCTCGGCATACACCAAAGAGCGTCTGGCCGATGATGGCCTGGATGAATTGCGCTTTGAAACACAGCTCACGCCACGACGCGCAAAAAGCGGGAAAGTCGTCACCCAACTGCATTACGCACGTAAAGGGATAGTGACGCCGGAAATGGAGTTCATCGCGATTCGTGAAAATATGGGACGCGAGCGGATCCGTGATGAAGTGTTACGCCACCAGCATCCGGGTCAGGGTTTCGGGGCTCGCCTGCCAGAAAATATCACTGCTGAATTTGTACGTGACGAAGTCGCGGCAGGACGCGCGATTATCCCGGCTAACATTAATCACCCGGAATCCGAACCGATGATTATCGGGCGTAATTTCCTGGTCAAAGTGAACGCCAATATAGGTAACTCGGCGGTCACCTCTTCCATCGAAGAAGAGGTAGAAAAACTGGTCTGGTCAACGCGCTGGGGCGCGGACACGGTCATGGACCTTTCCACGGGCCGTTATATCCACGAAACCCGCGAATGGATTTTACGTAACAGCCCGGTACCGATTGGAACCGTGCCAATCTACCAGGCGCTGGAAAAAGTAAACGGCATCGCCGAAGACCTGACCTGGGAAATGTTCCGCGACACTCTGCTGGAGCAAGCCGAGCAAGGCGTGGACTACTTCACCATTCACGCCGGCGTGTTGCTGCGCTATGTTCCGATGACGGCGAAACGCCTCACGGGAATTGTCTCGCGCGGCGGCTCGATTATGGCGAAATGGTGCCTGTCACATCATCAGGAAAATTTCCTGTATGAGCATTTCCGCGAAATCTGCGAAATCTGCGCGGCTTACGACGTTTCACTCTCTTTAGGCGATGGCCTGCGCCCGGGTTCGATTCAGGATGCTAACGATGAAGCACAATTCTCCGAGCTGCATACGCTGGGTGAACTGACCAAAATTGCCTGGGAGTATGATGTCCAGGTGATGATCGAAGGGCCTGGGCATGTGCCGATGCAGATGATTCGCCGCAACATGACCGAAGAGCTCGAGCATTGCCACGAAGCGCCATTTTATACACTTGGGCCACTCACGACCGATATTGCACCGGGTTACGACCACTTCACTTCAGGTATTGGCGCGGCAATGATCGGCTGGTTTGGCTGCGCGATGCTGTGTTACGTCACGCCGAAAGAGCATCTCGGTCTGCCGAACAAAGAAGATGTTAAGCAAGGGCTGATTACTTACAAAATTGCGGCCCATGCCGCAGACCTTGCTAAAGGCCATCCTGGTGCGCAGATCCGCGATAACGCCATGTCAAAAGCGCGCTTCGAATTCCGTTGGGAAGATCAGTTTAACCTGGCGCTCGATCCCTTCACTGCTCGCGCTTATCACGATGAAACTCTGCCGCAGGAATCCGGCAAAGTCGCGCACTTCTGCTCAATGTGTGGGCCAAAATTCTGCTCAATGAAAATCTCCCAGGAAGTGCGCGATTTCGCCGCCAGACAAGCCATTGAAGTCGGTATGGAGGATATGTCCCAGTCGTTCCGCGCCAAAGGTGGCGAAATTTACCTGCGCCAGGAGGAAGTGTGATGAACCCATCAGCATTTCCCCCCGTTCCACAACGGCTGGGCTTGTATCCGGTAGTTGATAGCGTCGAGTGGATTGAACGCCTGGTCGAAGCGGGTGTGCGAACCATTCAGCTACGCATCAAAGACAAGCATGATGAAAAGGTCGAAGCTGACATTGCAGCAGCCATCGCCATTGGCCGGCGATATGAAGCACGCTTGTTTATCAATGATTACTGGAAGCTTGCGATAAAGCACCGCGCTTACGGCGTGCATTTGGGTCAGGAAGATATGGATGTAGCAAATCTGGATGCCATACGCGATGCGGGTTTGCGCCTCGGGCTCTCCACGCATGACAACATGGAAATGGACCGCGCCCTCGGGGCGCATCCTTCCTACATCGCTCTTGGCCATGTATTTCCCACGAATACCAAACAGATGCCCTCTTCCCCGCAAGGGCTAACCCAGCTTGCGAAACACATCAAAACGCTGGGCGATTACCCCACCGTAGCGATTGGCGGGATTAGCCTTGAACGCGTTCCTGCGGTGCTCGCAACCGGCGTTGGAAGTGTTGCCGTGGTTAGTGCGATTACGCAAGCCGCAGACTGGCGAGCCGCCACCGCTCAGTTATTGTCACTGGTGGGGGCTGGCGATGAATGATAACGATTTCATGCGTTACAGCCGCCAGTTGCTGCTCGAAGATATCGCACTCGAAGGGCAGCAAAAGCTACTCGCCAGTAAAGTGTTGATAGTCGGACTCGGTGGCTTAGGTTCCCCGGCGGCGCTGTATCTGGCTGCGGCTGGCGTTGGCACATTGATTCTTGCAGACGATGACAATGTGCATATCAGTAACTTACAACGCCAGATTTTGTTTACCTCACATGATCTCGACCAGCCTAAGTCGCGGGCTGCCCAGCGCCATCTTCAGCAACTCAATCCTGATATCGATCTGCGAATCATCAGTGAACGTCTTGAAGGGGAATTGCTGGGTCGGGCGGTCAACAACGCCGATCTGGTTCTCGATTGCAGTGACAACATGGCGACGCGCCAGGCCGTAAACGCGGCTTGCGTCACCCAAAGCAAACCGCTCATTTCCGCCAGCGCGGTAGGATTTGGCGGGCAACTCATGGTTTTAACGCCACCCTGGGACAACGGCTGTTATCGCTGTGTCTGGACTGATGAACATGAACCAGAACGTAACTGCCGGACCGCTGGGATTATCGGCCCAGTGGTCGGTGTGATGGGCACATTGCAGGCACTTGAGGCTATAAAAATGCTTAGCGGCATGGCTCCAGCGACCGGGGCTTTACGCCTGTTTGATGCCCGTCAACACAGCTGGCGCGCCCTAACAATGCAAAAGGCCAAAGATTGCCCGGTTTGCGGAGGGCACAATGCGCATTCAGTTTAATGATGAACCGATGGAATGCCCGGATAACCTGACGCTGGCCAATCTCCTCACGCAACTGTGCCTGATAAAACCAGGGATCGCGCTTGCCATCAATCACACCATCGTTGCGCGTGAACAATGGGAAGCACATTTGCTGCATGAGGGTGACCAGATCTTACTTTTTCAGGCCATTGCCGGGGGTTAATATGCTAAAGATTGCTGATAAAACTTTCTCATCCCGCCTGTTCACGGGCACGGGAAAATTCGCCTCACCCGAGATCATGGTCGATGCGATTCGCGCCTCGGGTTCTCAATTAGTAACCATGGCGATGAAACGTGTCGATTTACGTCATCATAACGATGCTATTCTCACGCCGCTCCTCGAATCTGGTGTGCAATTACTGCCTAACACTTCCGGCGCCAAAACAGCTGAAGAAGCGATTTTTGCCGCGCAACTGGCGCGTGAAGCACTCGGTACAAACTGGCTGAAACTGGAGATCCATCCGGATGCTCGCTATCTGTTACCTGACCCGATCGAAACGCTAAAAGCAGCAGAGAAGCTCGTCAAACTGGGCTTTGTCGTTCTGCCTTATTGCGGTGCCGATCCCGTTTTGTGCAAACGGCTTGAAGAAGCTGGATGTGCGGCGGTCATGCCGCTAGGTGCGCCCATTGGTTCCAATCAGGGCTTACAGACCCGGGCGTTTTTGGAAATCATTATCGACCAGGCCCAGGTACCGGTGGTAGTCGATGCGGGAATTGGCGCGCCGAGCCATGCGGCACAAGCGCTGGAAATGGGGGCTAGTGCAGTGCTGGTCAATACGGCGATAGCGGTGGCGCGCAGTCCCGTGCAGATGGCGCAGGCATTCCGTTTAGCCGTTGAAGCCGGAACACTCGCGTTTCAGTCTGGTTTGGGGGCTCGCCACCAGCAGGCTCAAGCGTCCAGCCCATTGACTGATTTCCTGCAGTTTAGCCAGGAGGGTGCGTGATGGCCCAAACCTTCACTGATCGCTGGCGTGAACTGGACTGGGATGACATCACGTTACGTATCAACAGCAAAACGCCGCTGGATGTGGAGCGAGCGTTGAACACGCGCAAAATCACCCGCGATGACCTGATGGCCCTGCTTTCTCCTGCAGCCAGCCATTATCTGGAACCTCTCGCACAACAGGCACAACAAATAACTCGCCAGCGCTTTGGCAATACCGTGAGTTTTTACGTGCCGCTTTATCTCTCGAATCTGTGTGCCAACGACTGCACGTACTGTGGTTTTTCGATGAGTAACAAACTCAAACGTAAAACTCTGGATCAGCAAGAAATAGCACGAGAGTGCGAGGCGATTCGCAAATTGGGCTTTGAGCATTTGCTGCTGGTGACCGGGGAGCACCAGACCAAAGTGGGAATGGAGTATTTCCGTCAGCATCTCCCGGCGATTCGCGACAAGTTCAGCTCGCTGCAAATGGAAGTGCAGCCGCTGGAAGAACTGGAGTATGCCGAGCTGAAAACGCTTGGGCTGGATGGCGTGATGGTTTATCAGGAAACCTACCATCAGGCGGTATACGCCCGGCACCATTTACGCGGTAACAAGCAGGATTTCTTCTGGCGCCTGGAAACACCGGACAGGCTTGGCCGTGCCGGGATAGATAAAATCGGCCTTGGTGCGTTGATTGGATTGTCGGACAGTTGGCGCACAGACTGTTTTATGGTGGCTGAACACTTGCTGTGGTTACAGAAAAACTACTGGCAAAGCCGCTATTCGATTTCGTTTCCACGTTTGCGGCCGTGTACGGGAGGCGTTGAACCCGCATCAATCATGACGGAAAGCCAACTCGTGCAGGTGATATGCGCCTTTCGCCTGCTGTCGCATGATGTGGAGCTTTCGCTTTCGACGCGCGAATCCCCGTGGTTCCGTGACCATATGATTCCGCTCGCCATTAATAACGTCAGCGCATTCTCCAAAACTCAGCCTGGCGGCTATGCCGATAACCATCCGGAGCTTGAACAATTTGCGCCGCATGACGGACGAACACCGACGGAAGTCGCAGCCGCGTTAACACGTTCTGGCTTACAACCTGTCTGGAAGGATTGGGATCGTTTTCTGGGAAGAACTTCGCACTAGCGATGCAATTTTGCAGGCCAGGAAAAAGAGTTTACGGGGTATCCCGAAGAGCATTTGAAACATCGTTGCTGCGATGATTTCGGAAGAATATTGTCTCCCTTGTCGGATTCCGAACCCGACTGGGGCGGCAACTTCCCTTCTCATTGCCGCCCCACCTTCGGACTAATAAACGGTAACTTTGGCGACCTTCGCCACTTTACCATCACTGGAAGGGGTATCGGGAGTCACGCCCAATTCAATAGCACTATAGAGCCCGGCCAATTGCGCAAAAACCACATAGATTAAGGCAGCCCAGGATTCGTGAAAATCCGCAAGCTCCGGAGCGTTAAAATGAAAATAACGATCTCCGGGTGTAGATCCATCAGGGGGCAAAGCATCATGACCTATTGCAATCACTTGAGCCGCAGCGCTGCGCTCTCGCGTCAGTTCAGCCATCATATCGCTGTCATAGCGGCGAGTTTCAGGACATGCGGCAAGATAACCAATGATGGTCGCATCACGATTAATGATCAATTTCGGGCCGTGCCGGAACTCCAGCATTGAATGCCATGCAGTCATCACCTTGCCGTTACCCATCTCCAGTAATTTGAGGCTGGTTTCACAAGCAATGGCTTTGAGCGATAAAGAGCCCACAGCAACGATATTATTACGTGACTCTGCCGCCCACTGCTCAATATCAGCAGCATAGTGAGTCAAAAAGTGGTTCATGCCACGCTGCAAAACGGGTAGCACTTTTTCAGCTTCAGCCCAACCAACTGGAGCCACCAGCAACATCAGATACCATAGGGGAACGGTAAACTCAGAGGTGGCGGCAAAACTGCCGTTCGAGGTGCCTTCTGGTACCGGTATAAATAGCCCTTCAGGATGCTGTTCGGCAAGTTGTGCAAGACGGCTATTGGCGTTGTTCGTCACCGCAAGATGGCGGATGTTCGGATATGTGCTGAGGGCTTGTTCCACCACCTTTACGGTTTCCGGTGTATTACCTGAACTGCTTACGGAAACAAGCACACAGTTCTCCTGAATGATTTCAGGCATAAGTACCAGATCAGTTGCCGGAATCACGTCAATTGGGTTAGGTATTACGCTACGTAACCAGTTAACGCCTGCCTGGGCTGCCAGCACAGACGAACCGGCACCCGTTATCAAAATGCGCATGCCGGCGTCACTTTTACCCCAGAAAGCTTCAATCTCGGGCTGACGCGCTTTTATTCTTTCGAGACCTTCTTGCCATAAACGAGGCTGAGCAACAATTGCCTCGACGGTTAAACTGGCTCCCTTTTGCTGCCAGTACGCTTGATTATGATTTAACATGTTTATTTTCCACCTGTTATGGAGCTTGCGCTGCGTCGGAAAAGTGCTTTAGCATGCCGACTTGCTCGCTTTTTCCTTACCAATAACCCTATCGGGGGAACCATGAAACCGGTATATATCCTTATTCGCGATACGCTCAAGCGCGATATTCAGAACCTTAAATACCCGGTTGGCTCCCTGATCCCTTCTGAACGTGAGCTGGCTGAAACGTACCAGGTCACACGTGCCACAGTGCAAAAAGCCATCGCTCAAATGGAGCAGGAAGGCCTGGTTAAAAAGGTGGTCGGCAAAGGTACCTACGTAAGCAGAGCCTTTGCTCCACCGGTGTATCTTCTCAACCCTGATGGAGAGAGCAGCGCTCTGGGCGTCACCAAAGAACTGAGCGGTAAAGTCACTATCACCAGCCGCCTGATTTACCATGTCCAGCAACCTGCGGGTGACTATCTCGCAAACCAATTTAGTGTTTCCGCTACCGAACCCGTTCACGCCATCCGTCGCGTTCGTTTGTTTGATGGCGTGCCCGTATTGGTCGAGGACAGCTACATTCCATTAGCGATTGTCGATGTCATTGACGACGACGTTCTGCAAAACCACTCGCTTTACGCCTTCATCGAAGAGAAGTGCCAACAAAAAATGGGCGGTACCGATTCTGTTGTTGGAGCCAGCCTGTTCGATGACGTCATGGCGGCATTACTCGACGTCCCGGTTAACTCACCGATGCTGCACATCAAAGAAAGCACCTGGCTTGAGGACGGCACGGTTTTTAACTACTCCTGGAGCTACAACCGTGGCGACCTCTTCAGAATGCGCAGCCGAAAAATCCTTATTCCTTAAAGAATTGCGGTAGATATTCACGGTGTGCTTCGAGCAATTCATCAAGCACGACTTTTGCCACTTTGCCTGACGGCACAAGTGGATTCAGCGTCAGCGCTTGCAAAGCTGCACCGTAATCACCCGTAACCGCTGCCTCTACTGCCATTTCTTCCCACGACTTCATTAATGACACCAACCCAGAAACGGTGGCTGGCAACGGATCGTTATTAAGAGGAATGGCACCATAGCGCCCAATAACACAGGTCGTTTCAATGGCGACGTTATCCGGGAGTGAACGAATCGCCCCGTTGTTACGTACGTTGACCGTCATCAGGAGATTTTTGTCGTTATAGATGGCGCTGATTAGCTCGCAGGCTGCTTCAGAGTAATAAGCTCCACCGCGCTGCTCTAACTGTTTTGGCTTTTCATGCAAATGTGGGTTTCGATAGAGTTCGAATAACTCATGTTCTACCGCTTGCACCACTTCCCCGCGCGTTCCATGTTCTTCAAATTCCTGAAGCTGCGTTTCCAGCACATCACTGGTGGCGTAGTAATACTGATGGTACGGACAAGGGATCACACCAAGATGCTGGATTTGTTCCTGAAGCCACGGAATATCCGGGATATTTTTCGGTTTGTGTTCACTGTCATATTTGAGATTTTTCAGCACGTCTGGCATGACATCTTTGCCGTCCATGTAGACGTGGGTGCCGTAAAGAAAATGGTTTAAGCCAACGAGTTGCAGCAGGAAGCGAGATTTATCCACACCGAGAATTTCGGCCACCATGCGCTGCATTGACTGTGAAAGATTACATAAGCCAACACATTTGATTTTGCTGTGCTTAATAACCGCTTCGGTCACGATGCCGCTTGGATTGGTGAAGTTAATCAGCCACGCATCCGGACACAGTTCTTCCATGTCGCGACAGATATCCAGAATAACCGGAATGGTGCGCAGGGCTTTTGCCAGACCACCTGCTCCGTTAGTCTCCTGCCCAATCAGCCCGTGTGACAACGGAATGCGTTCGTCTTTAATTCGTGCATCGAGCTGCCCAACACGCAACTGGGTGGTGACAAAATCTGCATCTTTGAGCGCTTCACGCCTGTCGAGTGTGAGATGTACCTGGCAGTCGATGCCAGCGGCCTCAACCATGCGTTTTGCCAGGTTTCCAACAATTTCGAGCTTTTCGCGTCCGGCGTCTACGTCCACGAGCCAGATTTCTTTAATCGGCATTTCTGCATAGCGTTGGATAAAACCTTCGATAATCTCTGGCGTATATGAACTGCCGCCACCGATGGTCACTATCTTTAATTTATTATTCATTACGTAATCCTTCTTTATATTCCAGGACTATTTCATCCTCGTTAACGATATTTTCTTCCAGCTCGTTTTCTTCTCGCAGATACTGTTTATCAAGCGTCATAACGAACGGATAATAAATTGTCATCGCGACAGTGAGGTTAATGGCCTGGAACAGCATGCCTTTCCAGCCGCAGATTAAAAAACCGCTGATGAAAATAGGTGTAGTCCAGGGAATTTCCAGACCGGATGTCAAGGGCAGCCAGCCAAAAGCCATGGCGCTATAGGTTATTACGCAAAGTACAACCGGAACGATGATAAAAGGGATAAACAACAGCGGGTTCAGGGCAATGGGAACGCCAAATATAATTGGCTCATTAATATTAAAAATGGCAGCTGGAGAGGCAAGCTTGGCGATTTCACGCATGCGTTTGCTCTTCGCACGGAACAACATCACCAGGAGCATCGCAAGAGTAAAACCAGTTCCGCCGCAAATTAAGAATACATCGCGGAACTGCTGGGTAATGATGTTGACTGGCGGCAGCCCTTGTTTCATTGCCTGCATGTTTTCAAGTGTTAATGAACGCCAGATTGGCCCCATGATGGCAGTCACGATAGAGTCGCCATGCAGGCCGAAAAACCAGAAGAAGCTGACAAAGAACTCAGCAACCATCTGCGATGGTAGCGTGTTACCAAGATGCATCATCGGGGCTTGCAGCACTTTGAAAATCATCTCCTGGGCCGTACCAAACGGTGTGATTTCAAAGACCAGACGAAGCAGCCAGAAGATAACAACAATCAAAAATGACGGAATAAGTGAACTGAAGCTATTGGCTACCGCTGGCGGAACGCTGTCCGGCATTGAAATCATCAGCCGTGGATGGTTGAACAATCTGTAGAGCCGGACCGCCACCAGCGTGACAATTAAAGACAGGAAAAGTCCCTGCGCACCAAGCGCAAAGGTCGGAATGACATCCGTGATTGCGCCGCCATTTTCTTGTGGCATTCTGAACGGCGTGACAATTAAAAAAGCCACCAGTGAAATTAACACACAGGATATTTCATTTAACTGCCAGCGCTTTGCGAGGCTGATACTGGTACTGACCACCACCAGCAATGCCATCACAGAATAAGTGGCATCAAGAATATAATTCAGTTGCCCAATAAAATGTTCACCGAAAATTCGAATAATAAATTCGCTATATCCCGGAATAGGTAAATTGGCTATCAACAAAAAGAAAGAGCCAATAATCAGGAACGGCATAATGCGGATAAAGCCATCTTTAATCGCCGATAGGTAGTCATTCCCTTCGATCTTCATTGCGAGAGGCAATATTTTCCTTTCCATAAATGCAGTGAAATTGTTCATTTTTTGGCTCACTGTGCTGGTTTTAGTTTTAGTGGTATATACCACCAAACCAGAGCCTATGTACTTGTGCATTTTCTGTCAATGGACGCCAAAGTGCTTTAACTGGATTAAGTGCGTTTTGTGACCATTGCCACATTCAAAAGTGCAGCACTTAGAAAAACGCCCTTTCCGGGAAACCGAATATGTAACCGGTTTCAGCTCATACGAGTTTCTTTTGTGATACCTCACACACAATCATCGCAAAGCGGTTGTTGTACCGAGGCGTCACGGATAATTATCTGTATATCCAACGGACACTGAGAGCAGATCTATGAAGAATATCGTTTTGTGTTGTGCAGCGGGTATGTCGACTAGCATTTTGGTCCAACGCATGAAGGACGCCGCTCAGAAGAAAGGTATTGAAGTCTCTATCAAGGCTGTGCCGGTTGCCGAATTCAAAGACAATATCGATACCGCCGATATTGTGCTATTAGGCCCACAAGTTAAATATGAACACGCCAAACTTCAGGCTATTGCAGAACCGATGGGTAAAACGGTTGCCGTTATCGATATGATGGATTACGGCATGATGAAAGGTGATGTCGTGCTGGATAAAGCTCTGAAAATGATGGAGTCCTGAAACGTGGAAGATTTAGAAACGATTATCATGGAATTGTTGGTCAATGCGGGTAGCGCACGCAGCCAGGCACTGACAGCACTGCAAATGGCACGTAAAGGTGATTTCGCAGCGGCGCAACAAGCGATGGAAGAATCTCGTGAGTTTGTAAAACATGCGCACAAAATTCAGACCCAGCTGATCGGGTTAGATGAAGGTACCGGTAAACTGCCCGTTAACTTGATTACCGTGCATTCCCAGGATCACTTGATGAATGCGATGGTGATTCAAGATTTAGCTGAAGACATGATTGAACTGTATCGTCGCCTGCCTTTAGCTAACTGATTTCTGATTTATTTCAGGCATAAAAAAACCGCTCTTTCGAGCGGTTTTTGTTTTTAGCGACTCTAACGATTAATCGTTGTCGTTACCGCCCAGACCACCGGCATTCAGAAGCTCTGCCAGGCTGGCAGTTGCATCTGCTGCAGTTACCTGAGGTACAACAGGTGCTTCACCCGCTGCACGACGGCGCATGCGATCCTGGTGGTACGCATAACCGGTACCAGCTGGGATCAGACGACCCACGATAACGTTCTCTTTCAGGCCGCGCAGTTCGTCGCGTTTACCCGCAACAGCTGCTTCGGTAAGCACACGAGTTGTCTCCTGGAACGATGCCGCGGAGATGAAGGACTCGGTTGCCAGAGAGGCTTTGGTGATACCCAGCAGATCACGTGAGAAGGACACGTTAATCTTGCCGTTCGCTTCCAGTTCGCGGTTAGCGATCTTGACGCGAGAGTATTCAGCCTGCTCACCTTCCAGGAAGTCGGAGCTGCCAGCGTCAACGATGGTTGCTTTACGCAGCATCTGACGCACGATGACTTCGATGTGTTTATCGTTAATCTTAACGCCTTGCAGACGGTAAACGTCCTGCACTTCGTTGGTGATATAACGAGTCACAGCATACACGCCACGCAGACGCAGAATGTCATGCGGAGATTCTGGACCATCGGAAACAACGTCACCACGTTCTACAACTTCGCCTTCGAACACGTTCAGCTGACGCCATTTTGGAATCATCTCTTCGTAAGCATCGCTGCCATCGAGTGGAGAGATTACCAGACGGCGTTTGCCTTTGGTTTCTTTACCGAAGGAGATGATCCCGCTGATTTCAGCAAGGATAGCTGGCTCTTTCGGACGACGCGCTTCGAACAGATCCGCAACGCGTGGCAGACCACCGGTGATGTCCTTGGTACCACTGGATTCCTGAGGAATACGCGCCAGGGCGTCACCAGAGTGAATCTGAGTACCATCTTCCAACTGAACAATCGCTTTACCTGGCAGGAAGTACTGAGCTGGCATATCTGTACCAGGGATCAGAACGTCGTTACCTTGAGCATCAACAATTTTCAGTGCTGGACGCAGATCTTTACCACCTGTAGTACGCTCTGCAGAATCCAGAACAACCAGAGATGACAAGCCTGTCAGTTCGTCAGTTTGACGAGTAATGGTCTGGCCATCAACCATGTCAGTAAAGCGGATGAAACCACTTACTTCGGAGACGACTGGCATTGTGTGCGGATCCCAGTTTGCTACGGTCTCGCCCGCTGCAATCTGCTCGCCATCACCTTTACCCATTACCGCACCGTAAGGAACTTTATAGCTCTCTTTAGTACGACCGAATTCGTCGATCAGTTTCAGTTCAGTGTTACGAGAAGTCACTACCAGTTTACCGGCAGAGTTTACAACCGACTTCGCATTGCTGAGCTTGATGCTACCTTTGTTCTTAACCTGAATGCTGGATTCAGCAGCAGAACGAGATGCCGCACCACCGATGTGGAACGTACGCATCGTCAGCTGAGTACCTGGTTCACCGATGGACTGTGCCGCGATAACCCCGATAGCTTCACCTTTGTTGATGATGTGACCACGGGCCAGGTCGCGACCATAGCAGTGAGCACAAACACCAAAGTCAGTTTCGCAACCTACTACGGAACGGACTTTAACGCTGTCAACAGAGTTCAGTTCTAACACGTCACACCATTGCTCATCGATCAGGGTGTTACGGGTTACCAGGATGTCCGCAGTACCCGGCTTGATCACATCTTCAGCCGTTACACGGCCCAATACGCGATCGCGCAGTGGTTCTTTAACATCGCCGCCTTCGATCACCGGAGTCATCGTGATACCTTCGAGGGTGCCACAATCGTCTTCGGTAACAACCAGATCCTGTGCAACGTCAACCAGACGACGCGTCAGATAACCGGAGTTCGCAGTTTTCAGTGCGGTATCCGCCAGACCTTTACGAGCACCGTGCGTGGAGATGAAGTACTGGAGTACGTTCAGACCTTCACGGAAGTTCGCGGTGATTGGCGTTTCGATGATAGAGCCATCTGGCTTAGCCATCAGACCACGCATACCTGCCAACTGACGAATCTGTGCTGCAGAACCACGAGCACCGGAGTCGGCCATCATGTAAATGCTGTTGAAGGAAACTTGTTGCTCTTCGACGCCGTCACGGTTAATAACGGTTTCAGTTTGCAGGTTGTCCATCATCGCTTTAGATACACGATCGTTCGCCGCAGCCCAGATATCGATAACTTTGTTATAGCGCTCGCCTGCTGTTACCAGACCAGACTGGAACTGTTCCTGAATTTCAGCAACTTCAGCTTCCGCTTCAGAAATGATTTCAGTTTTCTTCTCTGGGATGACCATGTCATCGATACCAACGGATACACCTGAACGCGCTGCATAAGCAAAGCCGGTATACATCGTTTGGTCAGCAAAGATTACTGTAGGCTTCAGGCCCAGGATACGATAACAAGTGTTCAGCATCTTGGAGATTGCCTTCTTGCCCAGCGCCTGGTTGACGATGGAGTAAGGCAGACCTTTCGGTACGATCATCCACAGAATCGCACGACCAACGGTGGTGTCGATTAAGCTGGTTTTGGCAACGAACTCTTCGTTCTCGCCTTTTTCGTATTCGGTGATACGCACTTTTACACGCGCATGCAGAGAGGCCAGACCTGCGCGATAGATACGCTCAGCTTCTTTAGGGCCAGTCAGCACCATGCCTTCGCCTTTGGCGTTAACACAGTCACGGGTCATGTAGTACAGACCCAATACAACGTCCTGTGAAGGAACGATGATTGGTTCGCCGTTCGCAGGTGACAGGATGTTGTTGGTAGACATCATCAGCGCACGCGCTTCCAACTGAGCTTCAAGCGTCAGTGGAACGTGTACTGCCATCTGGTCACCATCGAAGTCGGCGTTATATGCCGCACAAACCAGCGGGTGCAGCTGGATAGCTTTACCTTCGATCAGTACAGGTTCAAATGCCTGGATACCCAAACGGTGCAAAGTTGGTGCACGGTTCAGCAGTACCGGGTGTTCGCGGATAACTTCGTCCAGGATATCCCAAACGACAGCTTCTTCGCGCTCAACCATTTTCTTCGCAGCTTTAATGGTGGTAGCAAGACCACGCAATTCCAGCTTGCCGTAGATGAACGGCTTGAACAGCTCCAGTGCCATTTTCTTAGGCAGACCGCACTGATGCAGACGCAGGTATGGACCTACGGTGATTACAGAACGACCGGAGTAGTCAACACGTTTACCCAACAAGTTCTGACGGAAACGACCCTGTTTACCTTTGATCATATCAGCCAAAGATTTCAGAGGACGCTTGTTAGAACCGGTGATCGCACGACCGCGACGGCCGTTATCCAGCAGGGCATCTACCGCTTCTTGCAACATACGTTTTTCGTTACGTACGATGATGTCAGGAGCAGCCAGATCCAGCAGGCGTTTCAAACGGTTGTTACGGTTGATAACGCGACGATACAGATCGTTCAGATCTGAAGTTGCGAAACGACCGCCATCCAGCGGTACCAATGGACGCAGATCTGGCGGCAGAACCGGCAGAACTGTCAGGATCATCCACTCTGGTTTGTTACCAGATTGAACGAACGCTTCCAGCAGTTTGATACGCTTGGTCAGCTTTTTACGTTTGGTTTCAGAGTTGGTTTCGTTCAGCTCTTCACGCAGAGTTTCACACTCTTGCTCCAGATCCATGTTTTTCAACAAGGCCTGAATAGCTTCCGCACCCATCTTCGCATCGAATTCGTCACCGAACTCTTCCAGCGCATCCAGATACTGCTCTTCAGTCAGGATCTGACGACGCTCGAGGTTGGTCATCCCGCCTTCGATTACCACATATGATTCGAAGTAAAGAACACGTTCGATATCACGCAGTGGCATATCCAGCAGCAAGCCGATACGAGACGGCAGAGACTTCAGGAACCAAATGTGTGCAGTTGGGGAAGCCAGCTCGATGTGACCCATGCGCTCACGACGCACTTTAGTTTGGGTTACTTCAACGCCGCACTTCTCACAAATTACACCACGGTGTTTCAAGCGCTTGTACTTACCGCACAGGCACTCATAGTCTTTTACTGGCCCAAAAATACGAGCACAGAACAGACCGTCACGTTCTGGTTTGAACGTACGGTAGTTAATGGTTTCCGGCTTTTTAACTTCACCAAAAGACCAGGAACGGATCATGTCTGGCGATGCCAGAGCGATTTTGATCGCATCAAACTCTTCGGTCTTAGTTTGCGCTTTCAGAAACTTAAGTAAGTCTTTCACGGATTAGCTCCCGTCGGAGTGAGACTTCTCAGAGATGTCCGGTGTGACCCGGACATCCTGTAACCAGTACAGCAGATGCGAGTAATTACTCGTCTTCCAGCTCGATGTTGATACCCAGCGAACGGATTTCTTTCAACAATACGTTGAAAGATTCCGGCATGCCTGGTTCCATCTGATGGTTACCGTCCACGATGTTTTTATACATCTTAGTACGGCCATTAACGTCATCAGACTTAACAGTCAGCATTTCTTGCAGAGTATAAGCAGCACCGTAAGCTTCCAGCGCCCACACTTCCATCTCACCGAAGCGCTGACCACCGAACTGAGCCTTACCACCCAGCGGTTGCTGAGTAACCAGGCTGTAAGAACCGGTAGAACGCGCGTGCATTTTGTCATCAACCAGGTGGTTAAGTTTCAGCATGTACATGTAACCTACGGTTACTGGACGCTCAAACTGCTCACCGCTACGGCCGTCGAACAGTGTGATCTGACCGGAAGTCGGCAGGTCACCCAGTTTCAGCAGCTCTTTGATTTCAGACTCTTTTGCACCGTCGAAGACAGGAGTAGCAATCGGCATACCTTTTTTCAGGTTCTCAGCCAGACGCAGAACTTCATCATCGCTGAAGGTGTTCAGGTCAACTTTCTGACGAACATCTGAACCCAGGTCATACGCTTTCTGAATAAATTCGCGCAGCTTGGAAACTTCTTCCTGCTTTTTCAGCATGGCGTTGATTTTCTCGCCGATGCCTTTAGCAGCCATACCCAAGTGGGTTTCCAGAATCTGACCGATGTTCATACGAGATGGTACGCCCAGCGGGTTCAGTACGATGTCTACCGGCGTGCCGTTTTCATCGTAAGGCATATCTTCGATCGGGTTGATCTTGGAGATAACACCTTTGTTCCCGTGACGACCTGCCATCTTGTCACCAGGTTGGATCTGACGTTTAACGGCCAGATACACTTTAACGATTTTCAGCACGCCAGGTGCCAGGTCATCGCCCTGAGTGATTTTGCGGCGCTTAGCTTCAAGTTTCTTCTCAAACTCGTGCTTCAGCTCGTCGTACTGCTCTGCCAGCTGTTCCAGCTGGTTTTGCTTCTCTTCGTCAGTCAGACCCAGTTCCAACCAGCGATCGCGTGGCAATTTGTCGAGCTTCTCAGCTTCAACACCGCCAGCAACCAGCACAGCATGGATACGAGCAAACAGACCAGCTTCAAAGATCTGCAGTTCTTCAGTCAGGTCTTTCTTAGCCTGCTTCAGCTGCATCTCTTCGATTTCCAGCGCGCGCTTGTCTTTTTCCACGCCATCGCGGGTAAAGACCTGCACATCGATAACGGTACCGGAAACGCCGTTTGGTACGCGCAGAGAAGAGTCTTTAACGTCAGACGCTTTCTCACCGAAGATTGCACGCAGCAGTTTCTCTTCTGGAGTCAGCTGGGTTTCACCTTTAGGCGTTACCTTACCAACCAGAATGTCACCACCGGTCACTTCAGCACCGATATATACGATACCGGACTCATCCAGTTTAGAAAGAGCAGCTTCACCCACGTTAGGGATGTCCGCAGTGATCTCTTCTGGCCCCAGCTTGGTGTCACGAGACACACATGCCAGTTCCTGGATGTGAATAGTTGTGAAACGATCTTCCTGAACAACACGCTCGGATACGAGGATGGAGTCTTCGAAGTTGTAACCGTTCCACGGCATGAACGCTACGCGCATGTTCTGGCCAAGAGCCAGCTCACCAAGGTCAGTAGACGGACCGTCTGCCAACACATCGCCACGTTCAACAGGCTCGCCCAGAGAAACACATGGCATCTGGTTGATGCAGGTGTTCTGGTTCGAACGGGTGTATTTGGTCAGGTTGTAGATGTCGATGCCTGCTTCACCAGCCAGCATTTCGTCTTCGTTAACTTTGATAACGATACGAGACGCATCAACGTACTGAACAGTACCGCCACGTTTAGCAACCGCAGTAACACCGGAGTCAACGGCAACAGCACGTTCCATACCAGTACCAACCAGCGGCTTATCAGCGCGCAGAGTTGGAACGGCCTGACGTTGCATGTTCGCACCCATCAATGCACGGTTGGCGTCATCGTGTTCCAGGAACGGGATCAGGGACGCACCGACGGAAACCACCTGTTGGGTGGAAACGTCCATGTAGTCAACCTGGTCGTTGCTGAACAAGCTTGATTCGCCTTTGCTACGGCAAGTTACAAGGTCGTCTACGAAACGGCCTTCTTCGTCCAGGTTGGTGTTCGCCTGAGCGATAACGTAGTTACCTTCTTCAATAGCAGAAAGGTAATGAATCTCGTCAGTCACAACACCTTCAACAACGCGACGATACGGAGTTTCTAAGAAACCGTATTCGTTAGTCTGTGCATATACAGACAGGGAGTTGATCAGACCGATGTTCGGACCTTCAGGGGTTTCGATTGGACATACACGACCGTAGTGGGTTGGGTGTACGTCACGTACTTCGAAGCCTGCGCGCTCACGGGTCAAACCACCCGGGCCGAGTGCGGAGATACGACGTTTGTGCGTAATCTCAGACAACGGGTTGTTCTGGTCCATAAACTGAGACAGCTGGCTGGAACCGAAGAACTCTTTAACCGCAGCAGAGATAGGCTTGGCGTTGATCATATCCTGAGGCATCAGGGTATCGAGATCGCCCAGTGACAGACGCTCTTTAACCGCACGCTCAACACGTACCAGGCCAACACGGAATTGGTTTTCCGCCATTTCGCCTACGGAACGGATACGACGGTTGCCGAGGTGGTCGATATCATCCACTTCGCCCTGGCCGTTACGAATGCCGATCAGTTTACGCATTACCTGGATGATGTCGTCTTTGCTCAGGATACCTGAACCTTCGATCTCATCACGCAGCAAAGAACGGTTGAACTTCATACGACCAACCGCAGACAAGTCATAACGGTCTTCGGAGAAGAACAGGTTCTCAAACAGGTTTTCAGCTGCTTCGCGAGTTGGTGGCTCGCCAGGACGCATCATGCGATAGATTTCAACCAGCGCGCTCAGGCGATCGTTGGTTGGGTCGACACGGATGGTCTCAGAAATGTATGCGCCGTGATCCAGGTCGTTGGTAAACAGCGTTTCGATACGCTTATGACCACACTGGCTCAGTTTAGCCAACAGATCCAAAGACAGTTCCATGTTCGCCGGGCAAATCAGTTCGCCAGTCGATGCATCAACGTAGTCTTTAGCCGCGACTTTACCAGCAATGTATTCAACCGGAACTTCGATAAGCTTAATATCGTCTTTTTCCAGCTGACGAATATGGCGCGCAGTAATACGGCGACCTTTTTCGACATAGATTTTGCCGTCAGCTTCGATGTCAAAGGATGCAGTCTCACCACGTAGGCGTTCTGGCACCAATTCCATCTGCAGCTTGTTGTCACGGATTTCGAAATTAACTTTCTCAAAGAACAGATCAAGAATCTGCTCAGTGGTGTACTGCAATGCACGCAGGATGATGGTCGCTGGTAATTTACGGCGACGGTCGATACGCACGAACAGGTTGTCTTTCGGGTCGAATTCGAAATCCAGCCAGGAACCACGGTAAGGGATGATACGTGCGTTATACAGCACCTTCCCAGAAGAGTGGGTTTTACCTTTGTCACTATCAAAGAACACGCCTGGGCTACGGTGTAACTGAGAAACGATAACACGCTCAGTACCGTTGATAACGAAGGTACCGTTATCAGTCATGAGTGGAATTTCACCCATGTAGACTTCTTGTTCTTTAATATCTTTAACGGTGCCTTCTGGCGCTTCACGCTCGTAGATCACCAGACGCAGTTTTACGCGCAGGGGAGCGGAATACGTCACGCCGCGGATCTGACATTCTTTAACGTCAAATACCGGCTCACCCAGACGATAGCTCACATATTGCAGCTCAGAGTTACCGCTGTAGCTTGCAATAGGGAAAACGGAACGGAAAGCCGCTTCCAGACCGTACTGGCCTTCAGGATCTTGCTCGATGAACTTCTGGAACGAGTCAAGCTGGATAGAAAGGAGATAAGGAATGTCCAGAACTTGTGGACGTTTTCCAAAATCCTTACGAATACGTTTTTTCTCGGTATAGGAGTAAACCATAGGGTTCCTCAGCTCGCTGACAAGTCGACCCATCTGCCCGACAAGGGGACAGTTTGTGCAACACTATTTTGTGGACCGGAAAGTGGAACACTTTCCGCAATACCTGTTTCTATCACTCTTAAACCATTTCGCTACGCTTTACCCCGGAACTCCCGGTGTAGAAAGTCGTAGTATATTAAGGCGTAGATAGAGACAAGCATTGAAAGACAACCAGTAGTCAAACAGTGTGAAATGCTACTGGCGCCTACAGCGCAAAAAGGCTGGTGACTAAAAAGTCACCAGCCATCAGCCTAATTTCTCAGGCTGCAACCGAAAGGGTTGGCTTATTTAACTTCAACTTCAGCGCCAGCTTCTTCCAGAGATTTTTTCAGTGCTTCTGCGTCATCTTTGCTCACGCCTTCTTTCAGCGCAGCTGGAGCGGATTCAACCAGGTCTTTTGCTTCTTTCAGACCCAGGCCAGTCGCGCTACGTACTGCTTTGATGACGGCAACTTTGTTAGCGCCAGCAGCTTTCAGAATAACGTCGAACTCAGTTTTTTCTTCAACAGCTTCAGCTGGGCCTGCAGCAACAGCTACAGCGGCAGCAGCAGAAACGCCGAATTTTTCTTCCATTGCAGAAATCAGTTCAACAACATCCATTACAGACATAGCTGCAACTGCTTCAATGATTTGATCTTTAGTGATAGACATAACAATTGTTCCTGAAAATCAGAATAAGTTTATACGTAAGCAAATGCGTTAGAGAGAAAAGTGCAATTAAGCAGCTTCTTTCTGATCGCGTACAGCAGCCAGAGTGCGAACCAATTTGCCTGCAGAGGCTTCTTTCATGGTTGCCATCAGGCGTGCGATTGCTTCTTCGTAAGTTGGCAGAGTTGCCAGGCGATCGATCTGGGCCGCCGGGATCAGCTCACCTTCAAAGGCTGCAGCTTTAACCTCAAATTTTGCATTCGCTTTAGCGAAATCTTTGAACAGACGAGCAGCAGCGCCCGGGTGTTCCATAGAATATGCAATCAAGGTTGGACCAACAAACGTGTCTTTCAGGCACTCAAACTGAGTACCTTCAACAACGCGGCGCAGCAAGGTGTTACGAACAACACGCATGTAAACGCCAGCTTCACGACCTGCTTTACGCAGTTCAGTCATTTTACCTACGGTAACGCCACGGGAATCCGCAACAACCGCAGACAGCGCACCTTTGGCTACTTCGCTGACTTCAGCAACAATCGCTTGTTTGTCTTGAAGATTTAAAGCCATTAGCTTTGCTCCTGGATATTAGCCGGGGTTTCCCCCGGAACTCACTTCATTCATTACCAAAACGATAATGAACGTCGACATACGGTGAGCAGAAACAAGCCAAAGACTATCAAAAATATTCTTCAGGTTCTGTCACCGTCTACGCAGGGTATTAAGTCTCTTGCGAAACTCCTGCGGTCTTGGACGGAGGCCTGGATAAGGCCAGGCTCCAACCGAAAATTCTGTGTGCCTCGCATTGCAAGGCAACGGGCGTAAGATTTTAGACTAATCTAACGCCCGCGTAAAGCAGCGATTATTAGTTCGCTACCGCGTTCAGACCAGACTGGTCGATCGCAACACCTGCACCCATAGTGGTAGACAGGCTAACTTTCTTAATGAAAACGCCTTTAGCCTGAGATGGTTTAGCTTTTTTCAGCGCAACCAGCAGAGATTCCAGGTTTTCTTTCAGTTTGTCAGTGTCAAAATCCACTTTACCGATGGTGGTGTGAATGATGCCGTTTTTGTCGTTACGGTAACGAACCTGACCAGCTTTAGCGTTCTTAACCGCTTCAGCAACGTTAGGAGTTACAGTACCAACTTTAGGGTTAGGCATCAGGCCACGTGGACCCAGAACCTGGCCCAGTTGGCCAACAACGCGCATTGCATCTGGAGATGCGATAACAACGTCAAAGTTCATTTCGCCTTTTTTGATCTGGTCAGCCAGATCTTCCATACCTACCAGCTCAGCGCCAGCAGCTTTAGCTGCTTCAGCGTTAGGGCCTTGGGCAAATACGGCTACGCGAACTGAACGGCCAGTACCGTGCGGCAGTACAGTTGCACCACGTACGTTCTGGTCAGATTTACGAGCGTCGATGCCGAGGTTTACAGCAACGTCAACGCTTTCTACGAATTTAGCGGTGGCCAGCTCTTTCAGCAGAGCAACGGCTTCGTTGATGTCGTACTGTTTAGTTGCATCAACTTTGTCACGGATCACGCGCATGCGCTTGGTCAGTTTAGCCATTTCTTAATCCTCCACTACCAGGCCCATGGAACGAGCAGTACCTTCGATGGAGCGAGTCATCGCTTCAACGTCAGAACCAGTCATGTCCGCAGCTTTGGTTTCTGCGATTTCACGCACCTGAGCACGGGTCACTTTACCCACTTTGTCTTTGTTCGGCTTACCGGAACCAGACTTGATACCTGCAGCTTTCTTCAAAAGAACAGCAGCCGGTGGAGTTTTAGTAACGAAAGTGAAAGAACGGTCAGCGTAAACGGTAATAACAACCGGAATTGGCAGACCTTTCTCCATGGATTCAGTTTTTGCGTTGAACGCTTTACAGAATTCCATGATGTTAACACCTTGCTGACCCAGAGCTGGACCAACTGGTGGACTTGGGTTCGCCATACCAGCTGCAACTTGCAGCTTGACGTAGGCTTGTACTTTCTTAGCCATCTTAATTTCCTCTAGTGGGTTATAACGCCTTACACAATGAAGGCTCCCCGTAAATAAATCGTTTTATACGTACAGGACGCATAAAAACAAAAGGCGCGAAATTGTAGTTCAATCTCGCGCCTTGTGCAACGAATAATCGCTGCTTTTACAAGCTAATTCTTAGGCTTTCTCTACCTGAGCAAAATCAAGCTCAACCGGCGTAGCACGACCAAAGATAGATACAGAAACCTTCAAGCGGCTCTTTTCGTAATCTACTTCTTCAACCACACCGTTAAAGTCGGCAAATGGACCATCACTGACGCGTACCATCTCGCCTGGCTCAAACAGCGTTTTAGGACGCGGCTTATCACCAACCTGCTGGAGGCGGTTCATAATCGCATCAACTTCTTTATCGCTGATTGGTGCAGGGCGGTCAGAAGTACCGCCGATGAAACCCATCACACGCGGTACGCTACGCACTAAGTGCCAGCTCGCGTCGTTCATTACCATCTGGACCAGAACATAGCCCGGGAAGAATTTACGTTCGCTTTTGCGACGTTGGCCACCACGGATTTCGACCACTTCTTCGGTCGGAACCATGACTTCACCAAACAACTCTTCCATGTTGTGCAATTTGATGTGCTCACGCAGCGATGTTGCTACGCGGCCTTCAAAACCGGAAAACGCCTGAACGACGTACCAGCGCATTTTAGGGGCTTCAGACATCTCAGAACCTCAGGCCAGTAATAAAAGAAACCAGGCGGACAAGAATACCGTCCAGCCCCCACAAAATCAGTGACATTACAGCGGTAACTGCAGCCACGATTAAGGTGGTGTGTAAAGTCTCCTGGCGAGTTGGCCAAATCACTTTACGAACTTCGGTTCTCGCTTCGCGGGCGAAAGCAACAGTAGCTTTGCCTTTTGTTGTTAACAGCGCGACACCACCCGCTGCAGCAATCAGCACAACCACGGCCAGGGCACGCAGAGGCAGACTCACATCTCTATAAATGTAGTTGCCCACGATCGCCACAATAAGCAGAGCAGCAACTGCCAGCCATTTCATCGCTTCCAGGCCGCGCCCGCTTCCTTGAGCTTCGGTATTCGCACTCATAAACCAACCCGTCACAGTAATTCAGACAAACATTTTTGCCCCGCATGTGCGAGGCAAAACCAAACCGAATGGCTCTTTCTCAGGTACTATTCGGTATAACGCCATCTTCAGAGCCTGTCTCAGCAATGATTATGAGTAAAAAATCACTGATGAGCCAGGTTCTGGATAGAGAGCGTACAAAAAGGGCATCAAATGATGCCCTTTTCTTGCGCGTTGCGTCAAATGTTATCAGCGATTAAGCGATAACTTTAGCAACAACGCCCGCGCCTACAGTACGGCCGCCTTCACGGATTGCGAAACGCAGACCGTCGTCCATCGCGATTGGGTGGATCAGGGTAACAACCATTTTGATGTTGTCACCAGGCATTACCATCTCAACGCCTTCTG
>NZ_JBAVHX010000031.1:0-49116 GCF_049686335.1 Buttiauxella sp.
GCTTAAGTTTCCTTAAGCGGGCTCTCGAATTTGGCTCCTCTGACTGGACTCGAACCAGTGACATACGGATTAACAGTCCGCCGTTCTACCGACTGAACTACAGAGGAATCGGTTAACGGGGCGCATAGTAACGAGCGGGGGCTGGGTTGTCAAAGGCTGTTTAGATGAAACTTGATTGACTGCTGGTTTAATCAGCAAAAAGGAGAAAAGAGCCGCAAAAGCGCGGCTCTTAAAGGGTTTTATGCGCGCTGGGCTCTGACCGGCGCGGTTGCCTGAATCAGCCACGGGCGCGCTTCGCTTGAGACAAGCGGTGACAATGTTTCGCGCACTCGCTGGTGATAATCATCGAGCCAGGCAATTTCTTGCTCGCTTAATAGCGCTAAATCGACTGCACTTAAATCGATGGGGATAAGTGTTAGCGAGGCAAATTTGCAGAAACCAGGCTGCGAGGCGACCACTTCAACCTGGTTCTCAATGCGGATGCCGTGGCTTCCGGCAAGGTAATATCCCGGCTCGATAGTCAAAATAGTGCCAGGTAACATCGGCCATGGGTTCACTTTCTTCGCCATGCGATGCGGGTTTTCATGGATCAGCAAGCAGTGGCCGACACCGTGTCCTGTGCCATGATCGTAATCCAGGCCCAGCTCCCACAAGGGACGACGAGCAAACGCATCAAGTTGATGCCCCTGGGTGCCTTGCGGGAATTGCAGGGAAATCAGCGATAAGAAACCTTTCAACACTGCGGTGTAATGCAGACGACGTTGGCCATCAAGCTGCCCGAAGTTCAGGGTTCGCGTGGCATCGGTGGTGCCGTTGTAATACTGGCCGCCGGAATCGTTCAGATAAAACTCTTTGCTGGTGATGGCAAAGTTGGTTTCTGGTGCACTGTGGTAGTGGCACATTGCCGCGTTGCTTGCTGACGCGGAAATGGTGCCAAAGCTTTGTTCCCAGAAGTTTTCACATTGCTGGCGGAAGGCGAGTTGCTTTTCCTGCGCCTCGAGCTCGGTAATCGGATTACCGGCCGCTTCACGCAACGGGACTTCGTGGTTGAGCCAGGCAAGGAAATTCACCCACGCCGCGCCATCCTGCACGTGGCTTGAGCGGAAGCCTTCCAGTTCGGTGCTGTTTTTATTGGCTTTCATCAGCGTAACAGGATCAGCCTGCCATGTTATTTCACCGCCACCCTGTTCAACCGCAAAGCGCACGGCGACCCCGGCATTGTCACCATCGAGCAAGAAGGTTTTACCCGCCGCCAGCTGCTCACAGCGTGGCAGGAACGCATCTGCACTGTGGAGAGTCAGCGAATCCAGCAATCCGTTATCCAGCTGCTGGAGTTTGGCATCATCGACAAACCATTCCACATCGCCGTCGTTTTTCACTAAAGCAAAAGAGAGCGGCACGGGGCTCATGGCGATATCTGAACCGCGAACATTCAGCAGCCAGGCAATGTTGTCAGGCAGCGTGATGGCAAGATAGTCCACGCCTTCACGCGTCAGGGCTTCAGCCACTCGTGCGCGTTTGGAGGCGGTTGACTCACCGCTAATCTCATCGGGCATGGCGTGAATCACACCGCGTGGTGCCGCCGGGCGCTGAGTCCAGATGTCATTAATCGGATCATCGTTGACAGGAACCAGGTCACAGCCGCTGGTACGCAGTTGTTCATACTGGCTGTTAACGATAAGCAACGGTTCAAACGCGATGCGTTTACCCGACGGCAGATTCTCGCGCATCCACAGGTGGACAGGTTCATCGTGCAGATGATGAATTTCAAACTCGCTGAGGTTGACTTGCTGATGCGCCTGAACCTGGTAGCGGCCATCAACAAACAGCAGCGCGCGGTCGGCCAGAATCAGAGCCAGACCCGCCGAGCCATCAAATCCACTGATAAATTCAAGCTTTGCGTCAAAAGGGGCACAGTACTCACTTTGATGCGCATCGGCGCGAGGGATAAGCATGCCATCAAGTTCGCGCTCTTTTAGCAGGCTGCGTAACGCAGCCAGAGGTGATGTGTGTTGCATTTTTATTCTCTTATCGGAATGGTGGTTCGTTAAAGGTACGTAGTTTGCGCGAGTGCAGTCGTTCGCCTTCCGCGCGCAGGAGGTCAATGGCGCAGATGCCGATTTGCAAATGCTCCGAAATCGCCCCTTCATAGAATTTGTTGGCCTGACCCGGAAGTTTTATCTCGCCGTGCAGAGGCTTATCAGACACGCACAGCAAAGTGCCATATGGCACGCGGAAGCGATAACCCTGCGCAGCAATGGTGGCGCTTTCCATATCAATCGCCACCGCACGGCTCAGGTTGAACCTTAAGGCGGAAGCCGAATAGCGCAGCTCCCAGTTACGATCGTCGGTGGTGACGACGGTTCCGGTACGTAAGCGCTGCTTAACTTCTTCCCCCGGCATGCCGCTGACCAGTTTTGTGGCGTCGTACAGTGCGCGTTGTACTTCAGCAATGCTTGGAATCGGAATATCCGGCGGCAGCACCGCATCCAGCACATGGTCGTCGCGCAGATAAGCGTGAGCCAGTACGTAATCGCCAATCGACTGGCTTTCACGCAGACCGCCGCAGTGGCCAATCATCAGCCAGGCAGCCGGGCGCAACACGGCAAGATGGTCACAAATGTTTTTCGCATTTGATGGCCCAACGCCAATGTTAATCAGCGTGATACCGGTACCGTTGGCATCAATCAAATGCCATGCCGGCATTTGGTGTTTTTTCCACGCGAGATCGGAAATGGCTTCTTCAGGTGCCTGGCTGTCAGCGGTTAACCACACGCCACCGGCACAGGAAAGCGCGACATACGGGCTTTCCGGATCAAGAATTTGCTGACAACCCCAGCGGACAAACTCATCCACATAGCGGGTGTAGTTGGTGAACAACACGAAAGACTGGAAGTGCTCAACTGGCGTACCGGTGTAGTGGCGCAAACGGGCGAGAGAGAAATCAACCCGACGAGCGTCAAAATGCGAAAGCGGGTAGTACTCAGTCGGGTGGAACAGTCCATCCGCCGTTTCATCACCAATTTGCGACAGTTCGGTGGTCGGGAAATGGCGAGGCAAACCGGCGCTCATTGAACGGTCAAGCGACAAACTCGACCCATCAATCACATACGGATACGGGATTTCGTGCAGCGATAAACCCACTTCAATCTGCGCACCATAATCTTCATACAGCAGAGTTAATTGTTCGGCGAGATAGTGGCGAAAGAGTGCAGGGCGGGTGATGGTGGTGGTGTAGCTACCAGAGTGGGTGAAGCGGGCGTAAGCGCGGGTTTTGTTAGGGTGATGGATCGTGCCATCCCAACTGACGCGTAACTCCGGGTAGACAAATAATCCTGCGGCACGTTGTTGTAGTTCGGGTAATGTGCCGTTTTCAACGTACTGGGCAATGGCCTCGCGCAATGCGTTGACCGAAGCATCGTACAGCTCCTCTAATTTATCGAGGGCCTCGTTCGGGGTAAGGGCAGTGTCGGCTGTCTGATGCGTCATCTTATCTCCTTATCCTGCTGATTATACGCAGGGCTGCTTCGATAGTATGTCATCGACGGGAGTGAACGGAAGGGGCTGGAGGATAAAAGCAAAAAGCCTGCAAAACAGGCAGGCTTGAGACGAATGATAAACCTCTTCGGCGGTCGGATAAGCGATAGTGTTATCCGACAAAATCCGTTAAATGGTGGGTGGTGCTATCGCTAATCCACCCTACAAAAGCTGTTTCAGTAAGTGAATTATATCCGTTCAATTTTTGCCGGAAGCCCCTGTCTTACCGATGCCCCGGAGACCCAATCCAGCCAGGTATTGGCAACGTTGCGCGTAGGGTCGGCAAATCCCAGGTCATTAAGGTTAATCCCTGATTTTATCTGCCTATTAAACGCCATCGCTTCACCGTCGAGATAATGCTGAACGCCACCCATTTCCCGGTGCCCGTAACCGTGTTCAATGGCAATCACGCCTGGCATTACACCGTTAAGCAAACTGATTTGTGCCTCAACGTGCCCCCCTGGTGTGGTGATGCGGATGGTGTCGCCGTGGTTCAGACCGTAGCGTTTACCCTCTTCAGGATTTAGCGCCACCAGGTTTGTAGGTTTGAGATGATGCAAGCGTGGGATGACGGTAGACGCGCTGGCCATGGTGTTGGATTTAAAAGAGATAAGCTTCAGCGGCCATTGCTGCACAGGGAATATCTCGTCAATGGAGCGCCCGTCGCAAAGCCGTGCAGGATACCAGGACGGACAGCCACTGTAGCGTTCGCCGGTGATGGCATGACGATGGGCGGCGACATCCGCATTCCAGATTTGCAGCGGTTTTTGCCAGAGGTTGCCGACGCTGTTGTCCGCCCGCCCGCTGCTGTCCGGGGCAAAACGTCCGCCCCGGGAAAAGATAAACGCGACGCGATTGACTTCATCGGCTTTTAACGTCTGCTGAATTACCGGCAAAATACGCTGCACGCCCGTCAGCGTCACATCCTCATGGTTGGCTTGCGCGACAGGCGCTTTGCCCATATACGCGATGTTTGCCGCAATGCGCAGATAGTAATCTTCCGCACGATTGAGCGGATAACTGTTGCCCTGCATATCGGTCATTGCGTTGTCACCAAAACCAGGCAGCTTAAGCTGTTTAGCCACGGCGATGCAGAAGGCTTCCATCGAGACGGGTTGCCCATCCGCGGTTTGGCTGGTAGCAGCAGACACGATAGGCCAACGTGCGGTGGTGGCTTTACTGGCGACTCCCGCCCATGGCGCGCTGAACCCCCAGCTCTCAAAGTTGTGCGTGTCCGGAACGATATAATCTGCCAGCGCCGTGGTTTCATTCATGAATGCATCGATGGCGATAAACAGCGGCAGACGTCTTGGATCTTTAAGTTTCTCTTCCGCCACCGCCCGCAATCCTGGAATGCCGTAGAACGGGTTAGTCATATTAGAGATCCACGCTTTAAGCAGATAAGGATAACCCTCAAGCGCGGAGCTCAGCAGTTCGGTCAATTGCCCTGCCACGAATGGATACCACGGTGCTTTTGCCGGGAAGGGCGACACCCCAGCAGCCACTTTATTGCGATATTCCTCGGAAGTTTCATAAGCCGTTTTACTACGGGCAATACTCAGCCCCTTCGGTTTTACCTTACCGGGGAAGCTGTCCATGTTATAGCGCGGGCCATCGGTCGCTCCGTTGAATTTACCGCCACCGACAAACACACCGCCTTCCAGACTGAGATTGCCAATCAAGGCGTTAAGCATCATCACCGACCAGGCGTTGTAAAACCCGTTACCCGCCATCATCCCGCCGTGGGTAATGACGGCCGCTTTACGCCCATGGCGTGTAAAGGCATCTGCCAGCGCTGCAATTTTCTCCTCCGGCACCCCGCATTGCTGGCTGTATTGCGCCAGTGTCAGTTTGTTGGCCGCCTCTTTGAGCAACTGCAATCCACTTTTCACCGTGACAGTCTGTCCGTCAGCCAGCGTGACCTGCTGTGCGATAAACAGCTGTGCCCGCGGGCAGCGGCTGGCGGCAACCATCTCGTTATTTTCATTCATCACCACGGGTTCATTTGCGCCACCAGCGGACAGATGTGCCAGAGTCAAATGCTGCCCGGCAAGTTGCGGCAGTTCATCGGTGATCACCAGATGTGCGGCATTGGTCCAGCTTTTTTCGCCAGCCTGCTGCATCGCCAGCGCGTCAGGGACGGCGAGATACTCCGCGTTATAGCGTTGTTTTTCGATGATCCAGCGGATCATGCCCATCGCCAGCGCCGAGTCACTCCCAGGGATAACCGGCAGCCAGTGACCGCGGTCGTCCGCCAGTACCGTGGTTAACGGCAGCGCCGGGGCGACGACAACATAATTGAAATTCTCCCGCACCCGTGCGCTGGACAATTGGCGCGCCTGGCGTTTAAACGGGTTCCCGGACTGCGCCGGAGAGGTGCCCATAAACAGCGCGAACTCTACGTGATCCCAGTCAGGTTTCACGTGGGGGTTCTTATCCAGATCGCCCATCAGTGCACCAGAACCGGCCCGATACGCCAGTCCGCAATAGGCACCATGCGCACCGAAGTTTTTACTGCCAAAACTATTGAGGGCAAAACGCCGCAGGAAGGTGTCGCGTCCGTCATCACTGGTGTTGGTGACCAGCAGTTGGTTGGTTTTCGGGCCAAACCCGGGATGCTGCGGGTCGATGGGCGTGGTTGGGGCATAAAGATCACGTAAACCTTCTACATGTCCCTCGCCAAACAGATCCCCCCCTTCCACCACTTCCTCAATCAGTTGCTCGAAACTGATGCGTTGCCATTTGCCTTCGCCACGTTTACCGACGCGTTTCATTGGTTCGAGAATACGTAACGGGCTGTAGAGGCCTTCCATTAATGTCGCGCCGCGGGCGCAGGCGGTGGAGCGGGCGTCGAGGCCGCTCTCTCCCGTCAGCATTGCCATCGCCTCGGCAAACGGTACGGCGGAGTTAATGTGATGTTCATGAGATAAAGGATGATACGGGTTGCCTGCAATTCGCAGCACTTTCCCTTTTTCGCCATCGACCCTCACCCGCACGCCGCACTGCGTCCAGCAGCCAAAGCATTGCGTCATGGAGATAACCTGTTGCGGATTTTGCTGCCACTGGGGCTGTGCGTGAGCCTCAGGGATAAGCGCGTTAGCAAAGATGCGGTCGCGGGTTATTTTGCCGGAGGTGCCGTTTCGCAAACCGTCTATGGCACGCTGCGCCACATCCCGATAGCTCAGCCCGAAGGTCACCATTCCGCCCAGGGCAAGGCCGACTTTAAGCCACTGACGACGGGTTAAATTAGCCATGTTGCATTCTCCTTGCTAGTCCATTCACGGTTTCGCGAACAATAATGAGTAGCGCTATCCACAAACCAAACGTGCCGAGAATGGCAAGCCAGCCGTCGGTGCCTGCGGGCAGCGAATAAGGGTTAAACTGCGCGTTAAATTTCGGCACGGTTTGTACCTGAATCAGCAACGTCCAGCGCATCAGCCAGCACAACGCCATGGCACTTAGCGCCTGCAAGATGCGTAACGGCATCGTGAGCGGCTGGCACCACGCCACGCAGCTCGCCCCGATAGAGAGGATCCAGAGTGCGACCCAACCGGCGGCGTAGTATCGGGCTGATAGCGACACCGCAAGCCAGTCACGAATAGCCACGCCAGACAGCGTATCGCCAGTGACCCAAAACAGGATGACGAGGGCAAGCAACCCGAGAGTCCACAGCTGCGCGAAAGCCAGTTTGCGCGGTAACCGGTGTTCGCCCCGAAGCGACACCACGAGCAGGGCAAAAAAGGTATGGAAAGCACTGAGAAACATCACAACCGGAAATGCGTAGCTAAACCACACCGGACGCGCCTGCACCACAGACACTTCACGACCGGTATAGGTCAGTAATCCGACGGCCAGTAATGCACTCGCCAGTGCCAGCCATTTCGTCACTCGGTAGCTTTTTTGGGTAAAGCGTTTGAGTTGCAATGCCAGAAACCATAAGCCCAGAACCCCGGTGAACAGCGGCAGAAACAGTGCGCCCCATGGCATCCACGACCAGGGTGTTGGATAGGCGTAGAAATGCCAGAAGCGGGCGGTTTGATGAAGATCGGCGGTCAGCGCCAACGGTGCGGTGATGGCGCAGGTTAAGGCAATCAGCAGCGTCAGATGCTCGAGTTTTGCCAAATCGCGGTTACGCCAGTGAAGCACGCAGCCATACAACGCAGCACAGGCGGCAATGCCGATGAAAAAGAAGTATTGCACCGCCCAGGGAAGCCAGCTTATCTCCTGGGGCCGGGCCAGTACCTCTTCGATAATCAGAGAATGGTCCATTTAAACCTCCTGCCAGAGTGCGGATTGCGCGCGACCCATCAACGGGGTGACGAAGGCCTCGTCCAGACCTAAATAGAAAACATGGGGTACGGTGCCGTTCTCCGGTTTCAACACTTTGATGGCGTCGTGATGGTCGTGAAGCATCTGCGCGATACGGCTTTTTGGATCCTTCAGGTCGCCGATAATACGTGCGCCGCCGACGCAGGACTCCACGCAGGCGGGGAGCAATCCAACTTCCAGACGGTGAACGCAAAAGGTGCATTTATCGGCGGTTTGGGTTTCGTGATTGATAAAGCGTGCGTCATAAGGGCAGGCCTGCACGCAGTACGCGCATCCTACACATCGGGTGTTGTCGACCACCACAATCCCGTCTTGTCGCTGAAACGTCGCCTGAACCGGGCAAACCGGGACGCAGGGCGGGTTATCACAATGGTTGCACAGGCGCGGAAGTAGCACGTTGGTGACGCTCTCTGTCCCTTCAAGCCGCACCTGGTATTGATTAACGTGGGTGCGAAACTCGCCTTGCGGTGTCTGGTTTTCAATGGCGCAACTGACCGTGCAAGCCTGGCAACCAATACAGCGACGCAAATCGATAAGCATCGCATAACGCTGGCGCGCAGAGCCTTCATGGCGCTCAGGAGAGAAGGGGAATTTCGCCTGAGCCAGCGGCACCAGAGAGGCCCCCGCACTCAGGACGCCCAGTTGCTGGAGAAACTGCCGTTTACTGATGTCCATATTTTCCCCCATGGAGAAGCAACAACAAAACATAGGTCACGTCGTTGACTGGCTGGTGATGTATAAAAAATGTGTATGATTTACAGTGTAAAAATCATGGAGGGGTGGCTCTATTGTGGTTAACCACATACCCCGCGTGTTGTTGATCTAAAACAACATCATTTACAGGGATAATTTGGTGAGCGTCACACAGATGAGATGGCTGGCATTACTGATCTCAGCCATCATGATGAGCAGCGCGGCATGGGCGCAAACGTGGAATATTGGCATTCTGGCGATGCGTGGCGAGGTGCTAACGCGCAGCCACTGGCAACCGTTAGAAATCCTCCTCAATCAACACATCCCCGGCGAGCAGTTTCATATCCAGGCGCTGGATCTGCATCAAATGCAGGAAGCGGTTAACCGTCAAACGGTACAGTTTGTGGTGACCAATCCGGCGCAGTTTGTGCAATTGAACAGCCATTCGCCGCTGCGCTGGCTGGCTTCATTGCGTACGGGGCAAGGCGGTAAAGCCGCGAGCAATGTTATCGGCAGTGTGATCCTGACCCGACGCGACAGTGGGTTCGCCCGCGTACAAGACCTTATCGGCAAAACCGTTGGTGCGATTGACGCGCAGGCTTTTGGTGGCTTTTTGCTGGGGTATAAGGCGCTCAGCGATCACGGCATTCGTCCAGAGCGGGATCTGAATTTGCGCTTCACGGGTTTCCCGGCTGATGCGCTGCTGTATTTATTACGCGAAAAAGCCGTTCAGGCGGTGATTGTGCCGGTATGTCTGCTGGAAAACATGGATGCAGAAGGGCTGGTGCATAAAGAGGATTTTGTCGCGCTGTTAAACCAGCCGTCTTCCATTCCCTGCTTAACCAGTACGCCGCTTTATCCCAACTGGTCATTTGCGGCATTACCGACGGTCAGTGACGAACTGGCGGATCGGGTCACGCGCGTCTTGTTTAATACCCCGCCGGATTCACCTTTTCATTGGGGAGCGCCCGCGTCCACAAGCCAGGTCGAAGCGCTGTTACACGACGTGCGCCAGCATCCGCAACAGCGACGTCTGTGGCTGGATATCAAAAGCTGGCTGATTCAGTATCAATGGGCGATGGCTGTGGCGATGCTGGTTTTGCTGTTACTCACGCTAAATTATATCTGGGTCATGCTGCTGGTGCGGCGACGCGGCCAGCAGTTAGAACGCAATAACGTGCTGTTGCGCCAACAAGAACAGGCGCTGGAAACCGCAAGGCAAATGAGCGTGTTGGGGGAGATGACCTCCGGTTTCGCCCACGAACTGAATCAACCGCTGTGCGCAATCCGTCATTATGCCGGGGGATGTTTGATTCGTCTTGAGGCGGAAAATACCCATCATCCGTTGCTGACGGCGCTTAAAGAAATCGATAGTCAGGCACAGCGCGGGGCCGACACGCTGAAAAATCTGCGCCACTGGGTGAGCCAGGCACAAGGCAATCCGGTGATGGAGCAGGAGTGGGGGCCGGTCAATATTCGCGATGCACTATTACACGTCTGGCGACTGCTGCGTATGGCACAGCATTTTCCTGCGGTTACGCTGGACATAGACGTAAATCCCGCGCACACCCTGTATCTGCCGCCGGTACTGCTTGAACAGGTGCTGACGAACGTCATCCTCAATGCTGCACAGGCGGGAGCTGGCAGGGTGTGGGTCATGTCGCACCAAAAAGAAGGCGGCACGCGAATCACCCTCCAGGATAATGCGGGAGGTATTGATGATGCGCTACTGCGCCAGGCTTTCCATCCATTTATGACGACCCGTGTCGAGGGGATGGGGTTAGGGCTGGTGATTTGCCAGCGTCTGGTTCGTTATGGCCAGGGAGAAATCAGTATCCGGAATCACAGCGCCCCGGATGGTCAAATGGGGTTGGCGGTGGTGTTAGATTTTACGCGCAAGGAGGAGCAAAGCCGCGATGGCGAGAATTCATTTGTTGGATGACGATGTAGCAGTGACTCAGGCGTGTGCATTTTTGCTAGAAAGCCTCGGGTACGAGGTGTGCTGCTGGAATGAAACGGCGATGTTTTTGTCTCAGGCGGAGCTGTTCCAGCCAGGCGTAGTGTTGCTGGATATGCGAATGCCGTTGATGGATGGCCAGGGTGTGCACGAAGAAATGTTACGGCGGGGCAGTACGCTTGCGGTGGTGTTCCTCACCGGTCACGGTGATGTCCCCATGGCGGTGGAGCAAATGAAACGCGGGGCGGTCGATTTTCTGCAAAAACCCATAGCAGCAAAGCCGCTGCAAATTGCGTTAGCGCACGCGTTGCGCGTTTCTAGGCAGACCTTCGAGCGGCAAAAGATTGTCGCGTGTTATCAGCAACTCACACCCAAAGAGCGGGAACTGGCGGGACTGGTGGCAAACGGGTTAATCAACCGTGAGATTGCCAGCACCATGAATATTGCGGTTCGCACAGTCGAAGTTCATCGCGCCAGAGTGATGGAAAAAATGCAGGCGGGCAGCCTTGCTGAACTGGTGAATCGGCTACAACATGTCCGGGAATAATGTAGCGCCAGAAGAGAGAGATACTCGATTAAAACGCGCTGGCATGGCGGGCTTTGACCCACTCTTCGGTGATGGGATGAACAAAATGTAGTTCACTGGCGTGCAGCATCAGTCGCGGCGTCTGTTCAGTGCCTGGCAGCAGCAGGCCGCCATACAGGTCGCAGCCCAAAATAGGGTGGCCCAACTGCTGGCAGTGGATGCGTAGTTGATGAGTGCGACCGGTTTCCGGAGTCAGCTGTACCCGCGTCAATGGCAGTAATCTCCCGTCTACCAGCTCCTGGTGAAAGCGTTCAACGACCCGATAGCCGGAGCGTGCCGGCTTGCCGTTGATGGCGCAAATCGACATCAGCGGGAAAAGTGCCGGGTCTTTAGCAATCGCCGCGTCTATCACCCCTTCGTCATCATTCACATGTCCACACAGCAGGGCGCTATAAACTTTGGTCACTGTTCGCTGGCTGAATTGTTGGCACAGGGCAGCATTGATAGCTTTATTGCGGGCAACCACCATCAGTCCGGAAGTCCCAAAATCCAGGCGGTGGACCAGCGTGCAGCCAGGGAATATCTTTACCAGCCGATAATGTACTGAATCCAGATTTTGCGGATTTTTCCCCGACAGGCTAAGTAGTCCGGCGGGTTTGTTGATCAAAACCAGATGCTCGTCCTGAAAGAGGATCTCGATCTGGTCATGGCACGGCGGAGCAATAAAGGTATCGAGGATCTTAGACATCAGGCTACACGTAAAATGAGTGGGAGCGGATGATAGCCAATTTTCATCCCCCAGGCGAATCTGGCGAATCGCTTAACGCAGGCACGAAATATACTTTTCCCCTGAACGCTGCACGATTTCAGCGGCATTTTCCTTGATGTCCTTGCCTTCAAACGCGCCGTAGAGCCGCGAAAATTTCACTTCACGCAGGCGGCGGATGATCTCGCTGACGCTCGTGGCGGGTAACGGCAACATATTGGGATAGCTCCACATAAAGGAGACGGCATTCGCACCTGGCGTGACCTGAAGGATATCTCCGGCCAGCAACACCCCTTCATCCCGAGCCCAGTGAAGCACGCTGCCGCCCGCAAAGTGCCCGCCAAGGCAGATTAAACTGACGTCAGCGGTCAGTTTAAGGGAGTCACCTTGCCAAAGGTTAAGCCACGGGCTGTCGCGCATGATCCATTCGCGGTCGTTGGCATGCAGGTAAATCGGCGCGTTAAATTCGGCGGCCCAATCCTGCATGGTGGTGTAGTAATGAGGATGGGAAATGGCGATAGCTTTGAGCCCGCCTAGCGAGGAAATAATCGTTTTCGTGGCATCGTCGAGTGTGGCAATGCAGTCCCACAGAATATTACCTTCCGCCGTTCGCACAATAAAAGCCCGCTGATTAATCGCAAAAGCAGGCAGGGTGTGGAGACTGAGCAGGTTGGTCTCGTGCTGTTGCCACTTATTGGTGTGGGTAGCTAAAAGAGTATCCAAATCGACCCATTGCTGGCCCGTTACGGGCACATACTGACGCTCATCTTCGCAGATTTTACACTGTTGCGGATGAGTACCGGTTTTCTCAAAGGATGTGCCGCAGGCTTTACATAAGGTGATCATTGAGTCGTCCTCTGCTTTGCTATCAGATAAAAAACACCTTTAGCATGGCACATCGCTGCGACACGGATTCATTGAGCCATGCTTTTCTGGTGAGTCAGCAGGAGGTTGGGAGCTACCAGATAATACAAAAGCAAAAAGCCTGCTTAGTTTCCTAAGCAGGCTTCTTTAATTTGGCTCCTCTGACTGGACTCGAACCAGTGACATACGGATTAACAGTCCGCCGTTCTACCGACTGAACTACAGAGGAATCGTTTGAACGAGGCAAATAGTAACGTCACGTTCAAAAAGAGTCAATAACAAAAACAACATGTTGATTCAGATGATTAAATTAAGCTCAACTCGTTGAATTAATGCACCGTGTTTCCGTTAGATGCAGGGTTGTTTTCACTCTCGCGTAAGCGTAACAACGGGTTTTGGCCGTAAAACTGGCAAAACCGCTGATAAAGTGAGGGAAAACGTGGAGCGAAAAGCTCGGGGGCGCTGAAAAAGTACTCTGAAAGTACTGCAAAACATTCTGCCGGTTCCGAAGCTGCATAGGCATCAATACTGGCCGCATTTTCGCCGACCATATCGATTTCGTCCTGAATGTTACTCATGGCCGCATGGAGGTCATGTTCCCATCCTGCCACCTCACGCAGCGCAATTAACGGAATACCACTGGCCCGGTCGCCATTGCGCATATCCAGTTTATGAGCCACTTCATGGACGATGAGATTGAAGCCTGAGGCGTCGAAGGAGTCCTGCACATCAAGCCAGTTAAGCACAATTGGGCCTTGCTGCCAGCTTTGACCGGACTGTACCACCCGCTGATTATGCACAAGGCCGAAGTCATCTTGCCACTCGTCATCGACCACGAACGGAGCGGGGTAGATAAGAACTTCATGAAAACCATCGAGCCACTCGATACCCAGCTCCAGCACCGGTAAGCAGAACAGTAATGCGATACGCGCACTTTTGAGCTCATCAAGCTCAAAGCCCTGCAAAGGCACCAGGCGTTTTTGTTGTAAAAACCGGTCCGCAATACGGATCAGTTTATCTTGCTCGGCAGGTGTAAGCGTTGCCAGAACAGGAATGGATAAAGCCTGCTCCCACGGCAGTGCTGTGACAGCAGATGAATCATTTGCTTTCCAGGGCCACTTAATCATGTTACTCGCTCGCAAAGTCATCTCTTGAACGGAAAACTACTATACCGTGACTGTGAAAATGCCGCACTAGTGGGGCACATGGCAGCGACCTGAACAGGACCGCCCGAGAAAACGACTAACGCGCGTTCTCTGTGCCATTATTCAAACACTTACCGTAAAACCTTTCAACGACGCGAGTCACAGTTGAGTGTGTAAGCTTGAATTATTTCTTATTTAGATGAATTTAAGAAAAAGATAATTGTTTGATATGTGTGTAGGAGGGGCAGTGATAAGTAAAAAGCCCGCTGTCGCGGGCTCAGGTTTCTAAAAAAGCAAAGTGAAAAATTAGAACTGGTAAATCATGCCTACACCAACAACATCATCGGTGGAGATGCCTGCATCAGAGTAGAAGTCGTCATCGCCATCCAGCAGGTTGATTTTGTAATCAACGTAGGTAGAGAAGTTTTTGTTGAAGTAATAGTTAGCACCGACAGACACATATTTAACCAGGTCTTTGTCGTTCCAGTCGCTGTCATTACTTACGTCAGCCATGAGGTTTTTACCTTTAGATTGCAGGTAAGAAATCTCCGGGCGCAGACCGAATTCGAACTGGTATTGTGCGGTCACTTCAAAGTTCTGAGTTTTGTTTGCGATGCCATTATCACCAAATGGCGTCATGTTGCGAGTTTCAGCATACATCGCCGCCAGATAGATATCGTTGGCGTCGTATTTCATACCAAAAGTCCAGACGTCAGCAGTATCACCGCCAGCCATCAATGCGCCTGCGCTGCGGGTCTGTTCATTAGTACGGTCGGATGAGGCATATGCAGCGCCTGCACTAAAGCCCATACCGAAATCATAAACAGTGGATAAGCCCCAACCATCGCCGTTCTGGAAGCGAGCGCTACGTCCGTTTCCGTTATTGGTGCCTTCCTGATCAAACGCGCAAGTATTCTCATTGCAGTTTGAACCTTCATTCGCACCCTGGTACTGCAACGCGAAGCTCAGACCATCAACTTCACCAAAGAAGTTGTTGTTACGGTACGTTGCCACACCGTTTGCACGGCCAGTCATGAAGTTGTCAGTCCAGGTGTAGCTATCGCCACCGAACACGGGCAGCATATCGGTCCATGCTTCAATGTCGTACACCACGCCGTAGTTACGACCATAATCGAATGAACCATAATCGCCGTATTTCAAGCCTGCGAAGGCCAGACGAGTCCATGCCTGGTCTGAACTTCCTTCAACGTTATTTGCCATCATTTTGTATTCCCACTGACCATAACCAGTCAGTTCGGAATTAATCTGTGTTTCGCCTTTAAAACCGATTTGTGAGTAGGTGCCGTCACCGTCGTCGCCAGCATTATCAGAGAAGGTATGACGCGCATCGACCTTGCCGTACAAATCGATTTTATTGCCATCTTTATTATATATTTCAGCTGCGTTTGCAGCGCCCATTGCCAATAAAGCAGGGATCACCAATGCCAGTGCTGTTCTTTTCATTTATATATTCCTTTAAACCATAATTAATATGGATATGAATTGTATTAGACCCTCAATAACGCCATCAATCTTATTACAGCTAGTTCAATATTTTTATCAATTAACATGTAACTGTATTATTTCAAATAAGACAAATTGTTTCATGTGGATATTCATTTAATTGTCTGTATTTATTCATTATTCTTATTTTTTAAGACTTTTCTAATGTGTCGGGTGTATGCTTCTATATAAAGTAATGCACGAGTTTTATGTTTCAGTCTGTGCAATTATTTTCAGTGATTGATTGCAGCTGAATATATTGGTTAGTATCTATTAAATAATAAAGTTGATGGTTTGAGTTGTGACGATTTTTAATTAATGATGGCGACATACAATATTAATCCTCCCCGCGTAGTAAAAAAAACAGCCGAACGGTTGGAAAATAATCAAATGTAGTTCTATTGTTAACGCGATGAAAAACATCATTAAATCTTACAATTTTTAAGAAGAATCCTAATTAAAAACAGGCGCTTTAGACTGTTATAAAATAGCAAAAATGTGATAAAAATCACACAAGGGAGATGGGGCACCCATCACATCAACCAGCTAAGCAATTGAGAGACTTATGTCAGACGTTATGGACGCGAAACCAACCCGCACCCCGGGCGGGAAATTGGCACTGTGGTTGTTTTATGGGTTCTGCCTGTACACGGTTTGGGCTGTACTGCGTTATTTCTGGGTAGTGAGCAATGTCACTGGCGGGGATATGGGTTCGCTCAGTGGAAAACTTCTTGGCGCATTAATGGGTTTAATGGTGCTGGGGTCGGTTGCAGCATTATTGGGCGGCCTCGCCTGGTACACGCGCGCCAGAGAATAAATCGTGCCAAAGTAAGCTATTGTCAGTACGGAACTTGCTAATTTTGTGATCTTGTACTCATATTAAGTACCGGGTCCAGCTGCGAAGTAAGGAGTACGTATGCCGATAGCCCACTGGCAAGAGCGTTTCGAAGAATATTTGCACCACAACTGGTTGCAGGACGATAAAGCCCACGATGTGGCCCATTTCCGACGCGTATGGAAAACCGCGCAACACATAATGGAAACGACGGAAGCCGACCGGCTAGTGGTGCTCACCGCGTGTTATTTCCATGATATCGTCAATTTACCGAAGAATCATCCTGAGCGGCATCTCGCCTCCACACAGGCGGCGCAAGAAACACTGCGTATTCTTGATGCCCATTTCCCCGATTTCCCTCATCCGCTCTACGATGCGGTCGCTCATGCAGTGCGTGCGCACAGCTTCAGCGCGGCAATTGCTCCGCAAACCCTGGAAGCGAAAATTGTGCAAGATGCCGATCGCCTGGAATCCTTAGGCGCGATAGGGCTTGCGCGTGTGTTTTACACCTCAGGAGCGTTAGGCCGTCCATTGTTCGACAGTGAAGATCCGCTGGGGCGTGAACGTGAACTGGATGATGCTACTTACGCACTCGACCATTTCCAGAAAAAGCTTTTAAAACTCCCTGAAACCATGCAGACCGAGGCAGGGCGAAAACTGGCCTGGCACAATGCTGATTTTTTAGTGCATTACATGGCTAAACTGTGTGCCGAATTGAAAGGCGATTACTGCGATATCGATCGCAATGTCGTTGAGCAATTTACCTCCCAAAAACCATCCTCATAAAAATTTCTTTCTAAAACTAAAGGGATGCCCGCAGGCTTTGCGGGCTGTTCTGTTTTTCTCTGGGTCAAATCAGTGATAGAGTTGCACTCTATTTTCCCATATTTGGTTCATGATGAACGACTTCGACGCGATTGCCGAGCAACTCTCACAACAATCCCAACGCCTGCAACAACAGCAACTAGAAGAAGACTTCGCGTTAGTGAGCCGTATTCTGGAAATCTACGACCAGAAAACCGTGGCCCATCATTTGCGCCAGGTTAGCGGCGACTGGACGCGTGAATCGCTGAACCGCTGGTATAACCGTAAGTCATCACCTCGCACACTCACATCCGCCGAAAGCGCAATGCTGCAAAGCATGTTGCCTCCATTACCCGCACACCACGGGAAATACGCGTTTAAATTCGTCGATTTATTTGCCGGAATCGGCGGTATTCGTAGCGGGTTCGAAGCGATTGGTGGGCAATGTGTTTTCACCAGCGAGTGGAATAAATACGCGGTGCGCACCTATAAAGCTAACTGGTACTGTTCACCTGAAAATCATCAGTTCAATCAGGATATCCGTGATGTCACCCTGAGTAACCGCGATGATGTCAGCGATGAGCAAGCCACTGCGCATATTCAGGCCACCATGCCGGATCATGATGTGCTGTTGGCCGGATTCCCCTGCCAGCCGTTTTCCCTTGCGGGAGTGTCGAAGAAGAATGCACTGGGTCGTGCACACGGTTTTGCCTGTGAGACGCAGGGCACGCTGTTCTTCGATGTGGCGCGCATCATTGATGCGAAACGCCCGGCGATCTTTGTGCTGGAAAACGTGAAGAATTTAAAAAGCCACGATAAAGGCAATACCTTCCGTGTGATTATGGAAACCCTGGATAGCCTGGGTTATGACGTCTCGGATGCGGCAATTATGGGCGCAGGTGATCCTAAAATCATCGACGGCAAGAATTTCCTGCCTCAGCATCGCGAACGTATTGTGCTGGTGGGTTTCCGTCGTGACCTCAATCTGCATAAAGATTTCACGCTACGAAAACTGAGCGAATGTTATCCGCAACGTCGCCCAACGTTTGGTGAGTTACTGGAACCGACAGTAGACGCGAAATATATCCTCACGCCAACACTGTGGAAGTACCTCTACAATTACGCGAAAAAGCACCAGGCGAAGGGTAATGGATTTGGTTACGGTCTGGTTGACCCTACTAATCCATCGAGCGTGGCACGGACTTTATCCGCACGTTACTACAAAGACGGCGCTGAAATTCTGGTGGATCGCGGTTGGGATAAATCACTCGGAGAGGCCGATTTTGATGATGCGGGTAATCAGCTGCACCGCCCACGTCGTTTAACTCCGCGTGAATGCGCGCGTTTAATGGGTTTTGAAGCGGTGCAGGGGAGTGCGTTCCGTATCCCGGTATCAGATACTCAGGCTTACCGACAGTTTGGAAATTCAGTAGTGGTGCCCGCATTTGCTGCGGTGGCACGTTTACTGGAGTCAAAAATTGCCCAGGCTGTTGAAATACGAAAGTCTAAGAAACTCACTAACGCGAGTTGGTCGCATACTAAAAGCGCCTGAAGGCTAACGCCGTTAGTTTAAAAACGAGATTTCCGGGGCGACCACCGGGTTTGGCGTCCCTCCGGGAACCAAATCCCGGCATTTCCCCTAATTCATTGGCTTAGGTGAACGGTGTTAGCCTTCAGGCGCTTTTTTTGCGGATTTAAAAACGTCACATTTAAGTAAATGAACAAGCAACAGTTCAACACAATACAACGCGGATTAATTATTTCTCCAAACGGCATTGCCATTTATTATTTCTGCATTGCTCACTTCAACAAAATGTTAAGGAAACAAATATCACCTAATGGGTTACAGATTTAGAGAACAGTTGAATAATTATTATGCCAATTGCAATGCATGCCAGGCCTAGTAATGCCGGAGCGTCAAGTCGTTGTTTATAAATGAAGAAAGACATCACTGAAACAAGGAATATCCCCATTCCTGCCCATATTGCATAAGCAATACCTATATTCATTACTTTAACAACCTGGGAAAGCCCATAAAATGATATGGAATACCCTAAAACAACGATAACGCTGGGGATTAACTTAGTGAATCCATGTGAAGCTTTCATCATTGTGGTAGCAAGGGTTTCTGCCATGATCGCAACAGCAAGAATGATATAAGTTTTTAGCATAAAACCTTCTGTTTAATTAAAATCTGCAAATTATATTCATGAATAATCATGCTGTTTACAACGATTTAACTGAACCATGTTTAATATCTTACAAACTTGACTTTAAACTAATCATAAACTAAAGAAGTAAAATGGTTTGAATTATTGAAAATCGAACCGGATCCTATATAAATGACATTTTAAAAATGACTCTCCTATTATATAGATTTGCACAGGGCTTTATGTCAACCGGTGCTGTGAAGCGTTTTGATGGCTTTGTTCTATGCTTTAGTGCATCGCGCTAATACTATAACTTTGTATTCCGAGGTCAATGTGTCTTCAGTTCGATTCTTAATACCACTATTGCTATGGTGTGCGCTTTATTACTCGCTCGGGTACATCTCACTTTTTCTCGACGATCCTGCAAGCCGGGTCTCTTTCGTCTGGTTTCCGGCGGGTCTTGCCGTTAGTGCTTTCCTGCTGACTTCACGTCGTCACTGGCCCTGGTTATTCCTGGGTTTATTCCTCGCTCGAACCCTTCTTGATGTGACCATGCGGCATTCGCTTGAGACGTCACTGATTCATTCTTTGATCTCTTTAAGTAATGATTTTGCTATTGCCTGGTGTGTACGGCATTTCACGCGACCCAATGACATGCTGTATAGCCTGGTTATCTGGTTTTCTGCCACATTGATTACCAGCGCGATTGCGGCTGCCCTGGGTGTCGGCTGGGTCGCGCTGCGCCATGAGGTCAATTTTAATCAGACGCTGTGGATTTGGTGGTCTGCAAACGTCGTCGGCACCATACTGTTGACGACTATCGTGATGGGATTGTTCTGGCGGCAGCCGTCGTTTGTCCTTAAAAAAGGGCTGAGTGGCGCAGTGCTCTGGCTGCTTTTGTGCATTAGCGCAGTGTATGTTTTCCATCAGCCTGTTGGCGGCCCCCGGGGAGAAGCATTTCTCTTTAGCCTCGCCTGCATTCCAGTCATGATTATGATCGCTATACCGGTTTTGAGTGGCAATCAACTGGGCGCGCTCTCTTTTCTCAGTTTCTGCATCATCGTCATTTATTATTCCTGGCAACGTAATGGCCCGCTTTTTATCCCCGGGTTGCGCGAGGGCGAGCCACTGTTGCTGGCGCAGTGTTATCTTTCGGGGACGGCACTGCTGCTGAATTTTGTCTACCTGCTTAAGCACCATGTCACTCATGTTGTTTCTTCGTATTATCTCGACCCCAGAACCGGACGTTTGACCTGGGATAATTCAGCCACTGTTCTCAGCCAGCAGCTGGCTAAAATTGGTCATATCGACCAGCTTTTCTCGTTTATGTCACCTGACGATCAAAGCAAAATGCGTGAGCGATGGGAGGCGGTACAAAAAGGTGGCGTCATCAAGCAGCCTTTCCCGTTTCTACTCACCCTTTCACCATCAAAAAAGTTACCTCTTCACGAAACAAAACTGATTGCTCTACAGCAGCCAGATGGCGTGGTGCTTATTGGCTATTGGGCAGGGGAGTTTCAACAAAACGTTCCTGACCTGATCATTAAGGAGTCGTAATCGATGTTGCAGGTTGCACTTTTATTGATGGGCGTGGCTTTTGTCAGAAAATCGGCCCCGCTACTCGGGATAATCGGTCTGTTATGGGGCGGACTTGGGCTCTCTATTTTCATTGATGGTATGGAAGGCATGCGTTATTTCCCTTTCCATGTCTTTGGCATCCTTTTATTAATCGAAAGTCTGGTCACACTGATGCTGGCGGGTAATGCTAAAGGCGCGCAAAAACCCGTTTTCTATTTTAAAGGCTGCATATTTTGTTTTGTTGCGCTGCTCATTCTTTCCGGGCGCGAAAGCAGCAATCTGCTTCTGGCCATTCTGTTTGGTTTTGCCTTTTTCATTACCGGACTTTTTGTTATGGCTTCCGCCTGGGTAGTGCGATATGACGGTTGGCGTGGTGTTTTTCTCGGGGGCATGGCGCAGCTGGCATTTGCGATGTTTCTCTTTTTGCCTTATCCCACTAATCACCACGGCACTGTTTCACAGTTTCTTGGCGTGATAATGGTACTGGGCGGTATTCAATGTGTTCGGATTGCTATTCAGGCATTCCGGTTGCGTGAAGGGGGGAGCGTTTTCAATTTGATGGAACCCCGCAGACTTCTGCCGACAGCAGAATTTCCCCCTGAGTCTCAGTCTGAAAGCCCGTTGATTATCCACGTCTGGACACCTGAAGGCTCTTCAGAAAATTCACCGGTCCCGAGGCCCGTCATTAACCGTTATATCGCGGCGGTTGATGTGAATGGCGTTATTTCAACCGGGCACGCGGCGCTGGAAATGTCCCCTGATATTTATATCAGCCTGTATCCCGCGGTCGAAATCGATCGCTCGCCATCAGAGTTTTTCAACACACTTAAGGCGATTCAGGAAAATAACGTACCGGGTGAATTTCAGAAGAGTTACGCCAGTGAGGCTGCTGCCTGGTGCGATTCCGATCGTAAAATTATTTTTCATAACATTAATACGCAGGCATTACGGCGTTACTGGGAAAGCTATCGGGAAGTGAATACGTATAACCTGACCTGGCGTAACTGCTCCAGCAGCGTTGCCTGGGGCCTTGAGGCAGCGCTGGATGGCGTTCTCTCACATCGCGGTGGATGGCTTCATTTCATTCGCTTGTTTTTCATGCCTGAGCTGTGGATTGCTGCCCAACTGCGCAAACGCGCGACGACCATGGCCTGGACACCGGGTCTGATGCTGGATTATGCCCGTGCGCTGCACGCGCTGGTCAATCCGGTGCAGCATTCCTGGTTTCAGCGCTGGAAACAGCAGCTGGACAGGTCCCATTGATGGGGAAGTACATCGAGGAGATAACCGCGAAAGCCCCATGGTTGCCGGAGTATTCCCGGCTTTCCGCTATCGAGTGGCAGGACAGCGACAAGGTTCATGTTCTGAACGTGAGGAATTTCAGCTATAAAAATGCAGTCACCCCCATTCCTGACTGGTACGACTGTCATCTGAAACTGAGTGACGTAATAGCCACTGAACTGGTGCTCTCTTACTGGGCTGGTAATGCTATAGCACATGTATTTCTGAGTTTTGGCTTCAATAACGGACAATGGTTGTCCATTTCCATTGAAACTCGCAGGCGAGAAAATCAACCCTGGTCCGCTTTTGGTGGCTTCTTAAAAAATTACCCGCTGATTTATGTTGTTGCCGATGAAAGAGATATTATTGGTGTCCGGCTCAATATAAGGAAGGAACGGGTTTATCTCTATACATTAAATATCACTCCTCAGCAAAGTCAGGATTTACTGCGTGACTATCTGATGAGAATCGAAAAGGTTAATGAGCATCCTGAATGGTATAACACGCTGCTAAATAACTGTACTTCAAATATATTTCATCACGGAAGAGCGGTTTCCTCTGCGGTGAAATACGACTGGAGGATACTGCTTAGTGGTTATGTCGATCGTTATTGCTACAACAATAATCTGTTGAGTCACCAGCACTCCTTCGAGGAGCTAAAAGCGCGAAGCCGTCTGGTGTGCACTGATGGAACAAATATAAGCCAGACATTTTCTCTGGATATACGCCGTAACCGATAACTCCATAGCTCTATCCCTGTCCTGGAAAGGAATAAATGATGCGAAAAATAATCCAGTTTCTGCCGTTGCTCTTACTGCCTGGTGTTAATGCTGCAAACAGCGCTGATTTTTCTCTTGGTGTTCAGGGCGGCTCATACGGCATGGCTTACAACACCCATCATGCCGATTATTGGGCTCTGCCTTATATTGGTTATAACGGTAAAGAGTGGTACATCGATGGGACCGAGGCGGGTTATAACTTTATCAATACTGACACTCAACTCTTCCGGGCTAAAGTCTATTACTACACCAATCAATACAGTTCATCCGATGGGCGAACTTCGGCGATGCGGAGTCTAAATAGTCGCAACAGCACCATGATGGCTGGTTTTACGTATCAGTATATTTCGCCCATTGGGGCATTCAGTACCACGGTTGGAGCGGACACGCTGGATAACAGTAAAGGCGTGGTAGTGAATGCGGCCTATATTTTGCTCAAGCAATGGGGGGATTTAACCCTGGTGCCAGAAATGGGTGTGGACTGGTCAAATGCGCAGAACACTCGTTACTATTATGGGATTTCACAAGAAGAATCAGACCGAAGCGGGCTTTCAACCTGGAGACCCCATGATAGCTTTGTGCCTTATATACAGCTGGCGATGAATTACGCCTGGTCGAAGCAATGGAATACCTGGGGTGAAATTACCGGGCGTTATTATCCTTCAACCATTAGCGACAGCCCGATGGTCAATAAACATGGCGTCACCGAACTGACTCTTGGTGTCAGTTACACTTTTTGATAACAGTCAGCGGTTTAGAATCTGTTTTTTTCGAGACTGATGCCATATCTGGCGGTCATCATGCCCGTCCGGAATTCCATGGTCTTATTTTGCTCCCAGGCATCGTTGCCGTTTTTTGTATCCATCCCGAGCAACTGTTCACTCAATATCTTGAGTAAAAGATCGCCATTTTTCTGATGCTGGTATTTTGCCCCTTCAATACAGGAAACGGCGGCGAGACGGTCAAACAACTGCAAATCTTCAGACAGAAACGCCGTCTGCGTCATTTTGCTACCGGTTTTATGTTCCCACTGGTGGATAATTTCATTGCGGAATTGTTCTGGTGCAACGGTTTTGCACGCTGCGACAATTTCACTATCCAGGGAGGCAGTTTCAGACACCGGCGTGGATTGTCCGTCCATAACTTCATTCCAGTGAGTCATATAATCATGGGCGATATTATTTTCTGTATCTCCCGCAACGGCACTGCATATAGCGCTCAGCAGTAATGCCGGGATAATTATTGCTTTGTATAACTTCATGTTCTCGTCTTAAAAAATGAAAGGGGAGTAAAATAAGTTAATTTTTATCTGATTTGAGGCGTGTTTTACATTCTGATAAATCAAGGTCACTAACATTAACAATTGAACGGTTTGCTGCGAAATATAACTTTCTGAATATAGAGTGCCATCTAAAATCACGAGTTAAAAGGAAAAGATTATCCCATGCAAGCTTGAATGATGAATAGTTATTGGTGAAATTTTAGTTGATACATGGTGTTAGAGTGAGCGGTAATATCAGTTAATGTCCATTAATATACATAATTAAATCCGTCGATGATTATTTTTTGCAGCCAGATAATGACCGGATTGAAATCATCAGTCTTAATAGTTATCTGCAATATTAATATTATTGATAACTATGTTACCTTGTTGTTGCTATATTGAGAGGGATGGTCTGACCGATCCCAAAAAGGAAAGCTGATGGTTGATGTGCACAGCAAAGCGATTCGCAGCAAGAATATGCGTGCTATTGCGACACGCGATACGGCGATTGAAAAGCGGCTCGCCGCCTTATTAAGCGAGTGCGGATTTACCTTTCACGTGCAGGATGCTTCGCTTGCCGGGCGGCCAGATTTCGTCATTGATGAGCACCGTTGCGTTATCTTTGCCCACGGCTGTTTCTGGCATCACCATCACTGCCATTTGTTCAAAGCTCCCGCCACACGTACGGACTTCTGGCTGAATAAGATAGGCAAAAATGTCGAGCGTGATAAGCGCGATGTGCAGCGTTTATTAAGCGAAGGGTGGCGAGTACTTCTGGTGTGGGAATGTGCGCTGCGGGGCCGTGAGAAACTGGGCGATCTCGCCCTTAGCGAACGTCTTGAAGAGTGGATTTGTAGCGGGGGGCATCATGCACAAATCGATACCCTTGGCATATACGAACTTCAAGATGACGGGTGGCAAACGCCACCCGAAAGCTGATTACTTTTCTATTTCACAGACTGTCACTACCGGCTTTGGGGGCAGAAGATATTTCCCCAGCGTGACCAACACAACGGCAAAGATAATCACCCCAAGTGCCAGCCATTCCACTGGCGATAAGCTTTCCCCGGCAAATCCGGTTCCCAGTAACACCGCTACCACCGGATTGACGTAGGCGTAGCTGGTCGCAACCGCGGGGGCGACATTACGAATCAGGTACATGTATGCGCTGATGGCAATAATCGACCCGAACAGAGAAAGATACGCGACGGCCATGAAACCAGCCGGAGTCGGCATCGTGGTCAGGCGCTCGCCGGTTAACGCTGACGCCGCCAGCAGCACAATCCCTGCCGCCAGCATTTCCACCGCTCCCGCCATTAAACCTGTTGGCAATTCAATTCTTGACCCGTAGACCGAACCGAACGCCCAGCTTAACGAGCCAATCAAAATCAGAATGGCGCCCCACGGATTACCGCTCAGGTTTCCGCCGCTGTTAAGCAACACGATGCCGCCAAGACCGATGGCGATCCCGAGCCATTCCAGCTTGCGGGTCTGAATACCAAATAAACGGCTAAAGCACAGCGTAAAGAGTGGGACGGTTGCCACCATCACCGCAGCAATGCCAGAAGGAACATGTTGATGCTCCGCAACCGTCACAAAACCGTTACCCACCGCCAGCAATAATACGCCAATCAATGCGGCGTTAAGCATCGGGCGCAGGGCGGGCAATTTATGGCCTCGCAGCAATAACACTGCCATAAGCAGCACACCGGCGACCATGAATCGTACTCCGGCCATCATAAACGGAGGCCAGCTTTTCACCCCAATGGCGATGGCAAAGTAAGTGGAACCCCAGATGATATACAACGCAAACAATGCAGCAACCAGCGGCAGCAATTGACCCGAACGAACGCGCATACTTCCTCACGAGCTTTTAGTAATAAGGCTAATAGTTAACGTCAAAACAATCGTTCTGGCGAGGTTTTTACTTGTTGTAGGATTGTTAATTTTCATTGACAGGCGAGTTTGATTTTCGTGAGCCACCTTTTGTTCCATACTGAGTACAACCTAACAAAGAAGGATACTTATTTTGGCTGGAAGTAGCTTATTAACATTGCTGGATGATATCGCCACTTTACTGGACGATATTTCGATGATGGGGAAACTGGCCGCAAAGAAAACGGCCGGTGTGCTGGGCGATGATTTGTCGCTCAATGCACAACAAGTTTCTGGGGTGCGGGCTAACCGCGAAATACCGGTGGTCTGGCAGGTGGCGAAGGGTTCCGCCATCAATAAAGTGATCCTCGTTCCGCTGGCGCTCATCATCAGTGCGTTTGCGCCCTGGGCTATCACACCTTTATTGATGATTGGTGGCGCATTCCTTTGTTATGAAGGTGTGGAGAAGGTTGTTCACACCCTGCATGCGCGTAAACACAAAGAAACGCCGGAACAACGGCAACAGCGTCTGGATGATATCGCCACCCAGGATCCGCTGGTTTATGAGAAAGATAAGGTCAAGGGGGCCATTCGCACCGACTTTATACTCTCCGCCGAAATTGTCGCCATTACGTTAGGGATTGTGGCGGATGCCCCTTTGCTTAACCAGGTACTGGTGCTCTCCGGGATTGCATTAGTGGTAACAGTCGGGGTGTATGGCCTGGTTGGCATCATTGTGAAACTGGATGACCTTGGTTTTTGGCTGGTAGAAAAAAGCTCGGTGTTAGCCCGTGGTCTTGGTAAAGGGTTATTAGTGCTGGCACCGTGGCTGATGAAATTTTTATCGGTTGTGGGTACGTTAGCGATGTTTTTGGTCGGCGGCGGTATTCTGGTGCATGGTATTCCGTGGCTTCATCATACGATTGAGCATCGGGCGCAGCAGATGGGTAGCCTGGTGCATTTGCTGGGGCCAACACTGGCAAACCTGGTTATCGGATTTATTATCGGCGCGATTGTTCTCGCAGTGGTCAATGGTATAAGTCGCCTGCGTAACAACACAGTTCACTAATTTTTTGCAGATAATTTACTTTATACCCAGGCAAAACTGCTGGTCATTGTCTATAACTGTAGAAGTTTTCACCCCTGATACAGGAGGCAGTTATGGTCTTTGTGGTCAGCGATGAAGTCCAACCTAAGAATGGTGGCCCAAGGATGATTGTTACCGGGTTTTCCAGCGGTATGGTGGAGTGTCGTTGGTATGATGGTTATGGTGTAAAACGTGAGGCTTTCCGCGAGGATGATCTGGCCCCACTGACAACAGGGAGCGTGTCACAAGGATAAACCTGAATCGCCCGGTCAATGACCGGGCGTTTTTTTTCCTGAATACCCTCCGCCTGGCTGATGATATACTTCCCGTGAATATATTTACTTTAGGAAATCATCCTGGTTGATAATGATTGGGGTTTCAGGGAGAGTTTGAGTGTTTGGCGATGCAATTCAGCGCGAGATAAGCCGTTTCAGGAATCCAAGGAATGTCGTTAACCTTTGTTTCATCGTGGTATTTATCTTTTCTACGGTACTGACATGGCGTGAAGCGGTGGTGCTTGAAGATGCCTACGTCGCCAACCAGCGCAACAGCCTCGATAGCGTCGCCACCTTGCTGGACAGACAGCTTCAACACAACATCGATAACCTGCTGTTTTATCGCAACACCATGCACTACGCGCTCCAGTCGCCTATCTCAACTGACCGAATCCGTAAATCCCTGGCGGAGTTCGATCTTCTGCGCACCCAGGCTTACTGGCAATTACGCCTCGATTTAAATCGCAGCTTGCCAATGAACGGCGTTTCGGATGAGTTTGTTAACAGTAATCCGCTGCTCGACCGCAATGACGAGACTGTTCATATCGAACTTAGCTCAGCACTTGAGTTGAGCTATATCATGCGCTTATCAGACCGGACGCGAACGTTACCGCAACGCATCTTCTATGCTTCACGAAGCGGCTTTTTCCTCAGCAGCACTCCGCCATCTAATGACCCGAAGATAGTCTCCCTGTATCACCGGCTAATCGCGCAGCCCTATTTTTCCTCCCAGTCGCCGCAAAATAACCCTTCGCGCGCGTTGCGCTGGACCCACACTTTTGACCCGAACAGCACCACCGGGCAGATAATCACGGCGGCGATCCCGCTGGACTACAATGGCCGCTGGTATGGCATTCTGGCCTTCGATTACCCGATTGATACACTGCATGAGTTTTTACAGCAGGCTAAATATGACGATCATGAAGGCACGGTGTTGCTCTATGACAACGAACTCAATCCGATTGCCACCTCGGCTAAAAAACTGCCGAAACATGCGTTATTCACCGCTCCGCAACTGGCTCAAATTGCCAGTGTCGTGACCGCGGCAAAGCCGGGTGAGCAGGGTGAATTGCGCATGGATAGCCGTTTTATCACCTGGGCGAAACTCAATAATTTTGATGGCTTACTGATCAAAGTTCATACCCTGGAAGAGGGTGTGCGTGGCGAGTTTGGCCGCATCAGTATCGTGCTCAGCGTGTTGTGGCTGCTGTCGACGATCATGTTGATTGTCTCCTGGGTAGTGATCCGCCGCCTGGTTAATGACATGTTCAGCCTGCAACAAACCCTGAGCTGGCGGGCCAATTACGACACCTTAACGCGCTTATACAATCGTGGCGCTTTCTTTGAGATAGCAAATAAACTTTCGCAGGAGTGTCAGCAGCAAGCGCAGCCATTCTCGGTGATTCAGATGGATCTCGATCTCTTTAAAAGCATCAACGACCAGTTTGGTCACAGCAGTGGTGATAAAGTCCTGGCACACGCCGCAGCGATGCTCAGTGATGCGTTTCGACAGGGGGATGTCGCCGGGCGTGTGGGCGGAGAGGAGTTCTGTATCGTGCTGCCTGACACGACGCTTGAAGAGGCGGTAAAAGTGGCTGAGCGCATCAGAGTGCGTATCAACACCAAAGAGCTGCTGTTAAAGCAGGGGCACACGACGCGGATCAGTGCCTCGTTCGGTGTCAGTACCTCTCTGGAATTTAATGATTACGACTTTGAAAGGCTGCAATCCTACGCCGACCATCGCTTGTACAAAGCGAAGCAGAACGGGCGTAATCGGGTCTGTAGCCACGACTCAATCACGATGACTTGAGGGTGATGAAATGATCCAGACCCTCTTTCCATCCTTCAGGGCCATAGTTGTTGCTGCGATACACGCGCTGTGGATTATCATTTTGCAGCGTGACCGGCTGGCGGCTATAGCCTTTAACGACCACCGCGTAATCGACGTTATCGAGCAACAGCGCATCTGCCGGACTGTCGCCAAGACCAATGGTAATGTGTGTTTCCCCTTCACGTTGTTGATATTGCTGTTGCAACCAGTGCAGCGCTTTATCTTTACCGGCCTGCATATCCAGCACATGCCAGAATCGCCCGCCTTGTAACATCATCAAACCCAGTGAGGCGAGCTGCCCGGTAAATGCCGTCATCATTTCGTCGGTATCACGCCAGATGACTGTTTCCGACGCTTCGCTGAGTTTTGCAAGGCTTGCCTGATTTCGTGTCAGCCCTGTCAGTTCGCAAAGGGTAGGCTCGTCCACATCGGCAAAACAGGTGAATTTGAAGCCAAACTTCTGCCGCAGTTTATCGAGCAGGGCAAATAACGCTTCATGGCGGATCCCGGTGAACAGGCGAGGGTAGTCGTCACTGTCACTCCATCGCGCATCAAGCTGGATCACCGCGCCGTTTTCAGCGATAAATGGCTGTCCGGTTAATGAAAATTCGTTTTGCCAGTCCATAATTTCAGCGGCACTTTTTGCGCTACACAAAATCAAGGGAATATCGTGCTGGCGCAACACGTTGATCCATGGGCTGGCGGCTTCCCACCGATAGGAGTGATGCTCCAGCAGCGTGCCATCGAGATCTGAAATAATTAATAACGGATCGTGCAAATCTGGCATGGCGCTTCTCCTAAAATTCTAAAAGTAAGATCCCGGTAGATAAGAATTTTCTCAAATGACTTAAGGCGGATAATCACATATAGGTACGCAGACTTTCACTGGAAGCCGCGACAGGCAAGGATTGTCTGAGATTTTTCAGCTCACTATAGTCAAAATCCAAATATGCATATGGCGAATAATTCATTGTTTTGAAATAAATCTAATGTATGGTGAACGCACATCAGATTTCCTGATGTAACGAATTTTTCAAGTGCTTCTTGCTAACGCAAGTTTAGTCCCGGCTTTCCTGCCGGGATTCTTTTATTCCCGTCTTGCCTGTGCGTTGGCTTTCCTTGCTCTATATCTAGCGGTTCACTTCGTTAACACTAAAATCATGTATATCCAGCTCAAAGGCTTCCGCGAGTTCGGAGTAGGTATGCCATGCGCGACCATCGATACTCACCCGATGGGGATCGTCGCTATCGCTCGCACGTGTGACTTCACTTTCGCTTATCTCATTGATGGCAGCCAGTAACGCATCCACATCGATACCTGCTGTGTCATTGAGTTCTTTCGCGCTCTTCATGCCGTAGTCCTCATGGGGTGTACCCGTGATTAAGTATAGACGCTTAAATAAACCCTTCAGGTTAGCCTTCACCCGATGCGAATGAGTCGTTTTTGATCTACACTGGCACAAAGAAACCGGAGGGATTTTGTTATGAATATCAACGATCGCGTCACAGTAAAGACCGATGGTGGCCCGCGTCGGCCAGGCGTGGTGTTAGCTGTCGAGCAATTTAGCGAAGGGACCATGTACCTGGTGTCGCTTGAGGAGTATCCGTTGGGTATCTGGTTCTTTAACGAATTGGGGCACCCGGACGGGATTTTTGTAGAGCATTCGGAATAGTCTTCGTGGGTGGATTAGCGTGCTGCAATCCACCCGACTTTAACCTGGCGTTTTAAACAAAACAAAACGACATTTACGGCCTATCGTAAATTAACAAAAATACCATTCGTCACATTATCTGTCAGGCGTACTACATGATATATCACTTGCTTATTATGCGTTTTTATCTTTCGCTTAATATTCCCTTTATGTGAAGAGACCGTTTTCGCTTTTATATTCATCTGGTCTGATATTTGAATTGTGCCTTGCCCGGACATCCACATTTTAAGCATGCTCGACTCAGTTCGGCTTAATGATAACGTGGGCAAATTGATGTGGCCGATGCAATGCGCATTTTTTGCTAAATATTCAGAAAGAATTTCATCCAATGACTCTGGCTTTATTGATTTAGAGCTGATTAACAGATTACTCCGAACCAAAAGATATTCATCAAAATGAACATTGGCTATCGCCATAAACACCAGGAATAAAGTATTGGGATGCTGATTAATGATCTGCTTTATTTTGTCGCTGCTTTGAGCATCATGGATGAAACAGTCTTCATTAATAAACACCACATTGGGTGTCTGGGACTCGCAGGCTTGCGCCAGCTCCTCGATAGTCTCCACGTTGGTCATCTGTCGTTTTCGGATGCCACGGCTGGTCAAATATCCTGTTAATCCTAGCCGGGTATAACTGCATAAATCCATAATGATCGTTGACATAATCCCCCACCCGTAATTAAGTATTTTTTTATCCGTCATACTTCGAGCTACAGGGTTGTTGGCCGCACTCACAAACCCAGTCACTGACTAAAGTAAGCTCCCGGGATTTGCTCTCTTGCCGTCTACCTGAAACTCGAATTATTTAGGAAATAGGCGCCATAACTATCCAGTAAAGTTATGTATAATTTGCTAAGAAAGTTCTCAAAGTAAAGTGAATATTACATTTTGTGAGTTAGCTAAAAGCTTATAAGCCGCGCCGGGTATATCCTGGTGAATGTTATTTAAGAAAGCTTTTAGGAATATCCTCACCAAGACTCTACAAACAGTGCGGGATTAATTTGCGGGGATTTCACTCACAATATCAGCGAGCAAATTAAAGACTTCCCCAAATAAATGTTCGGCAAACGGAGCCATCAACGGAATTAACGCGATCATGACTAATATGCCCATCGCCAGGGTGAGGGGGAAACCAATGGCAAACACGGAAAGTTGCGGGGACATACGGTTAAGCAGACCGAGGGCGATGTTCAGCGTCAGCAGCAACGTGATCAACGGGAGTGCGAGCATCAAACCGTTAAGGAAGATTAATCCGCCAGCCCGCGTCAGCGCCATAAACGCATGACTGTTGACAGGATTTCCGCCGATGGGCAGGGTGTGAAATGTGTCGACCAGCATCGAAATCAGCCACAAATGGCCGTTAAACACCAGAAACAGCAGCATCGCCAGCATGTCTATAAAACGCGCCAGCACCGGCATGTTCAGGCGGCTGCCGGGGTCGAAGAAGGTGGCGAACGACAAGCCCATCTGTAGGCCGATGATTTCTCCGGCAGTACGAATGGCGGCAAAGGCAAACTGCATGGTAAAGCCCAGCGCAATGCCAATCAGGATTTGCTGTGCCGCGAGCCAGAAGCCAGCAGCCGAGAAAATCGTCACATTCGCGGCAGGGAGGGTGGGGGCAATTATCCAGGTAATCATCAGCCCAAGGCCAATTTTTACCTTCTTTGAAATAGAGCGTTCGCTCAGAATAGGGGCGGTCGCGATCAGGGCCATAATGCGCAGAAATGGCCAGAATCCCATACTCAGTAATGTGAGCCACTGCCCGCTATCAACGTGAATCATCCAATGTTCATCGGGATGTTTGTGAGTATCGTACGCATATAGTCCAGCAACAGATTAAGCATCCATGGGCCGGCTACGATAATCGTGACAAACACCGCCAGAATTTTTGGGATAAACGAAAGGGTCATTTCGTTAATCTGTGTGGCGGCTTGCAACATACTGATGATAAGACCGGTGACCAGTGCCACCATCAACAACGGCGCGGCGAGCGTCAAAGCCACTTTCATCGCTTCGGTGCCCATCATCATGACCGACTCAGGAGTCATCTTTTTCCCCTCTAACTGTAGAAACTTTGGGCCAGTGACCCGACAAGCAATTGCCAGCCATCCACCAACACAAACAGCATTAATTTAAAGGGCAGGGCAATGGTGGCCGGTGGCACCATCATCATCCCCAGCGCCATCAACACGCTGGCAATCACCAGGTCGATAATCAAAAACGGGATGAACACCGTAAAGCCAATCTGGAAAGCGGTTTTCAGCTCGCTGGTGACATAAGCCGGCAGCAGGATGCGCATAGGCACCACTTCCGGGCCTTCGAGCGGTGGCGTATTCGCGAGGCGGGCAAACAATGCCAGATCCGCTTCACGGGTTTGTCGCAGCATGAACTCGCGCAAAGGCTGAGAACCCTTTTCCAGCGCTTCATCCATCTGGATTTTGTTCTCGCTAAACGGCTGATACGCATCGGTATAAATTTTGTCGAACACCGGCGCCATAATGAAAAAGGTTAAAAACAGCGCCAGGCCCAGCAACACCTGGTTTGGCGGTGCGGACGGGGTGCCCAACGCACTGCGTAGCAGACCAAAAACGATAATGATGCGGGTGAAGCTGGTCATCATCAGCAGGATTGCCGGTAAGAACGTCAGCGAGGTAATAAACACCAGCGTCTGCACCGGAAGCGACCAGCTTTGGCCGCCATTGGACATCGGCTGGCTGATAAGACCCGGTAATTGAGCGTAAGCGGCTGGCATGACGAACAGCAGCCCAAATAACGAGAAGGAGAGCCAACGTTTCATCAATCTTTCCCGTTACGTTTAAGCAGGTTTTTCATCAGGCTGTTTTTCATCAACTCACGGAAATCAGCAGGGGCAACAGGGGACACTGTTTCACGCACCGGTGCGGGCGGCAAAGTATGCAAATGGGTAATTTGCCCGGCGGTGACACCGAGCACCAGACGCGCGTCGGGTACATCAACAATCACCACGCGTTCGCGAGCACCCACGCTGCAACTGGCGCTGACTTTCATCTCTTTGCTGGAGCCGGTTTTGGGTGTGAAACCAAAACGTTTTGCTACCCAGGCGGCAAGCAAGATAAAAATGATAATCGCCGTTAACGCGCCGCTCACTTGTACTAAAGGGGAACCGGTGCTGGCGGCGGGTTGTTGCTGTAGAGCCGGCTGTACTGTTGCCTGGGTTTTCATCGAATTAACGGCTCAGACGACGCATACGTTCAGATGGCGTAATGATGTCAGTAATACGCACGCCGTATTTATCGGCCACCACCACCACTTCACCCTGTGCAATCAAATAGCCGTTGATCAGAATATCCAGCGGTTCGCCGGCGAGGCCATCCAGCGCCACTACCGAACCTTGCGATAAACGCAGCAGTTCTTTGATGGTCATGCGCGTACGGCCCAGTTCCACAGTCAGCTTGACCGGAATGTCCATAATCAGGTCGATGTCCTGCATCGCCCCGGCAATGTCATTGCCCTCAAGCGCACGGAAGACGCTGTCAGCGGTACTTTTCGTGGAGACTTTTTGTTCGTTTAGCGCATCAGCCCACAGATCGTCCACAGAGCCTGCATTGTCGTCGGACGGTTGATTAATATCACTCATTTGGGCTGTTCCTCGTTCAGCGAATTCAGTATCGGGTTGATCAAATGTTCGACGCGCAAAGCGTACTGACCGTTAAGCGTGCCGTACTGACTGGTCAGCACCGGCACACCGTCAACGTGTGCCAGAATTCTTTCCGGCTTATCAATTGGCAGAACGTCACCAGGTTTCAATTTTAAGATTTGCGACAAACGCAGCGGTATGTCACCGAAGTTGGCGATCAGCTCAAGCTCAGAATGCTGAACCTGACGCACCAACGTATCGCGCCAGCTTTGGTCTTCCTGACGGGAGTTTTCCAGCGGCGGATTCACCAGCAGCTCGCGCAACGGTTCAATCATGCTAAACGGCAGGCAGATATTAAATTCACCGGTCAGGTTGCCGATTTCGACATGGAACGGAGTATTCACCACGATGTCGTTTGGCGAGGTCGTGATATTGGTGAATTTCACCTGCATTTCGGAACGCACATACTCCACGTCGAGCGGATAAATGGCTTTCCACGCGTCGCTGTAAGATTCCAGTGCCAGCTTCAGCATGCGGTTAATCACACGCTGTTCGGTATGGGTAAATTCCCGGCCTTCCACTTTGGTAGGGAAACGCCCGTCACCACCAAACAGGTTATCAACCGCGATAAACACCAGGCTTGGGGAAAACACGAACAAGCCAGTACCGCGTAGCGGTTTGAGGTGCATCAGGTTGAGGTTGGTGGGTACCGGCAGGTTGCGGGCAAATTCGTGATAAGGCTGAATGCGGATCGCCCCGACGGTAATGTCCGGGCTACGACGTAACAGGTTGAACAGCCCCATACGGAACTGACGGGCAAAACGCTCGTTAATGATCTCCAGCGCCTGCAGGCGTTCACGCACCACACGACGCTGGGTATTAGGATCATACGGACGAATGTCCGTTTCCGTCGATGCACCGGCTGCGGGTTCATCGCTACTGTCACTGTCGCCATTTAACAGTGCATCAATTTCGGCCTGAGAAAGAATGCTATCGCCCATGGGATTACCGCAAAATGAAGGCGGTATACAGCACGTCGCTGACTGCCTGTTGTGGTTGCCCGGCGACAAGTGGTGGAGCCAGAGTATTTTTTATGGCTTCAACCAGCTTTTGTTTGCCTTCATCGGTTGCCAGCGCCGCGCTGTCCTGACGGGAGAAAAGCAGCAATAAACGGCTGCGTACTTCCGGCAAGAATTCGCTCAGACGTTGGCGCGTGCCTTCATCTTTCAGGCGCAATGTGATACCGATGTACAAAACGCGGTCAGCATCACCGAGATTAACGGTGAAGGTATCCAGTGCGAAAAACACGGGGGCTGGCGGTGGCTCAGGCGCCTTTGTCTGAGCGGCAGCGGGTTGCTGCTTCATACGCCAGTAGCTGTAACCTGCGGTAGCACACGCTGCAAGAGTGATCAGGACCAGTAAAATCATCCAGATGGAGCGCTTGCGGCCTTTTGGCAAAGCGGTGTCAGTCATAAAACGTATCTTTCCTTTATCGGTACTGCATTCATACCCATCGCCCTTTTAGTTGCAGGGGTGGTTGCTCTCATTCACCCGAATCACTTATTCAAGTAAGCTCATCGGGATTCATTCGATTGCCGCCTACCTGCATCTTGAAGTCGCTTGGGTATAGGTTGATTATCCGGTGTCGACGGGCGTTCAAAGGCCCGAAAACAGGGGTTTTTTGTTGTTACCTTTATCGTTTAGCTTAAGGAAAGGTGCTCAGGCAAAAATATCCACCGCGTTATTTCCCGACGCTAAACGTTGAATACTGGCGGGAACGGCCAACGATTCAGACTCGCCCAATAACGGGAAGCTGCCTGATGAACGCTGCGTCTGTTGCTGCTGTTGGCCAGATTGTTGTTGCTGCTGAGCAAAACTTTCGCTGCTGATGCTGCTTTGCCCCAGCTCAATTCCGCTCTCTGCCAGCGCAATACGCAGGTTAGGTAAAGTGGCTTCCAGTGCGGCGCGCACGTGGCTGTGGGCTGAAACCATCTGCAATTGCGCCTGGTTATCATCGAGTTTCATGCTGATTTGAATCTGGCCGAGATCTTCAGGATGCAGACGTAATTCTGCACTTTGCTGGCCCTGTCGCGTGAACATGGTGATGTGCTGACTTACCGACTGCTGCCACTCCTGGCTTCCCAGTTGGGCGCTAATCTGCGGTGCGACAGGCACCGCAATTTGCGATGAGGCCGGTGTAGCGACGGTCGCCGCACTGAAGACTGGCGTTGTCATCGTCGACGCGGTCGTCGTGTTGTTTGCCGCGCTATCACGGCTGCCATTCTCAGCACTGTTTAAGGCGGCGAAGCTTTTAGTATCCGGCAAAATGGGTTCATTGCTGGTGGTCTGCGCATTCTTTGCCGCAACAGGCTTATCCAGCCCGGCGGTTTTATCCAGCACGCTGGTGGTGTCAGTCGTATCCGTCGCCAGGGTGTTTTTGATACCGCTACCCGCGAGCAAAGCGTTAAGCGACGGGGTTCCATTACTCTCAGCTTCTGGCTGCAGATTCAGGGTGCTGGCAGTTGGGGCTTGCTGCGGCAACATGGCAAACAGCGCGCTCAATGCCTGCATATCCGCATTGCTAAGCGTATGGGTTTGTGAATTCTGCGCGTCAATCTGAGAGGTCTTCTCGTCGCTGCTGGTTTTCTTCACGGTGGTGAGCAGGGCAGAAAGCGCTTCGGGCGTGTCGGGATTATCCAGCAGCGAAGCGAGAGTCGCTTTTTCATCCTCCGCACGGGTGCTTTTAGCAGCGGTTTTATCCAGTGCTGCCTCAAGCGACACTGTTTTGCCGTCAGCCAGTGTCACCTGGCCGGGTAATGCTTTACCCAGCAGACTCAGAAAATCTTCACTGAAACCCTTATCCGCAGCGGTAGTGCTACCTGAAGTCGAGCTGCTTACCACATCTGTAGACGTAATCATCAGGGGCTGTGTCATCATTCTGCTTTCCTCAGTGTTGCCCGCTGGGCATATTCATCCATCATTTTTTGATCGAGTTTGTTTTCAGCTAATAACACCTGCGCCGCTTTGCGGTCTTGTAACGTCTGCCAGGCTTGTAATCTTTTTTGCTTCTCTTGCCAGAAATTAAGTGCCTGGCTGACCTTACTGTTCCACTGCATTAACTGTTGACGATGCTGATCAATGGCTTTCTCAAGGGTTTGAATAAACTGCTGATAATTCTGCCAACGGTTACTGGCAATCCCCTGACTCATGCTGTCATTAAGACTGGTGCTGTATTCAAACTGATAGTTAATCAGCATGTTGAGTTGTTCTTCGGCCTGCTGGCAGCCACGGCGCATTTCCCCTAAGCGGACTGCAGCATCGTCGACCTCTTTTTCTGCGAGGTCGCGCAGGGTATCCAGTGCGGTGCTTTGGTTCATGTTGACCTCTCTTAAACTCATGTCGGATGACGCTTGCGCTTATCCGACCTACGAAACTTCAGCCGTTGCGGGGTGGATAAGCGTAAGCGCCCTCCAGCCGTTGTAGGGTGGATAAGCGTCAGCGTCATCCACCACTGTCCCTTGCATCAGCCTCCCGGGAAAATAATCTCCAGTGACTGACAGGCTTCTTCCCAGCCGCTGCGTTCAAAAATCCCTTGTTGTAAAAAAGCTTCCAGTTGCGGCCACAACACAATCGCTTTATCGAGCTGCGGATCACTGCCTTTGGCATACGCGCCGACGCTGACTAAATCGCGGTTACGCTGGAAACTGGATAACAGTTGTTTGAAATGACGAACACGCGCGTAGTGCGAATCGGTAATTAATGACGTCATGGCACGGCTGATGGACGCTTCAATGTCGATTGCCGGATAGTGACCCGCTTCGGCAAGCCGGCGCGACAACACGATGTGGCCATCAAGAATGGCGCGTGCGGAGTCGGCAATCGGGTCTTGTTGGTCATCGCCTTCGGTCAGCACGGTATAAAACGCGGTAATTGACCCGCCGCCGTGAATACCGTTACCCGCACGTTCAACCAGTGCCGGGAGTTTGGCAAAAACCGACGGTGGATAACCCTTGGTTGCTGGCGGCTCACCAATGGCGAGTGCGATTTCACGCTGCGCCATCGCATAGCGGGTTAGGGAGTCCATAATCAGCAATACATGCTGACCACGGTCACGGAAATCTTCGGCGATGCGCGTCGCATATGCCGCACCCTGCATACGCAATAACGGTGAGACATCCGCGGGTGCCGCAATCACCACCGAACGGGCGCGGCCTTCAGGGCCGAGGATATTCTCGATAAAGTCTTTTACTTCACGGCCACGCTCGCCGATTAACCCCACGACAATCACATCTGCCTGGGTATAACGCGCCATCATGCCTAACAGCACGCTTTTGCCGACGCCGGAACCGGCGAACAGGCCCATACGTTGCCCACGCCCGACTGTGAGCAGCGCGTTTATCGGGCGCACGCCGACATCCAGCACGTGTTCGATGGGAGTCCGTTGCAACGGGTTAAACGGCGCAGCACCCAGCGCACCCATGGTGGTGGTTTCCGGGGCGGGAAGGCTGTCGAGCGGACGGCCACTGCCATCAAGCACGCGGCCTAACAATGCCGGGCCGAGCGGTAATTGTTTCCCGCTGTGCAGACCCCCTTCACTGGTGGCACGGGCGTAAACGCGCGCGCCAGGCAAAATCCCTTCGACCTCTTCAAGAGGCATCAGGAACAGTTTTTTGCCATTAAACCCGACCACTTCACACTCGATGTCTCTGGAGTGCTGTTCGATAATGCAGGTTGCACCGAGCGGCAATTGCAGGCCGGTGGCTTCCAGCACCAGACCGGTTGCGCGGGTCAGTCGGCCATAACGGCGAACGGTCGGTAACTGCGACATCTTCGCTTCGAAGTTATCGAGCGTGTTGAGCCAGCGTGTTAAACGGGCGGTCATCACAACACTCCAGGTGCGGCAAGACGGCAGAGTTCCTGCCAGCGGGTCGCCACGCTTGCGTCGAGATCGCCTTCGTCAGCGGAAACTTTACAGCCACCCTGATGCAGGCTCGGGTCACCGCGTAACCGCCAGCCATGCAGGCTGAGTGTTGCGCCAAGCATCTCTTCCACGCGTTGTAAATCATCGGGATGTACACGCAATTGCGGTTTCCCACTGAACAGCGGCTCCTGCTGTAACAGTGTCTGGATCTGTTTTATCAGCGCGCTGTTATCAATGCCTTTTGACTCACCGATAACCTGGCGTGCCGCCTCCAGAGCCATTTGCATCAGACGCGAAGCGATGACGCTATCAAGGGCATCCAGCGTGTACTGGAATTCGCTGACCAGTTGTTGCATCCGCGCGTGAACCGGCGCTTGCTGTTGTTTGGCTTCAGCCAGACCCTGTTCAAGACCTTGCTGAAATCCGGCTTTGCGACCTTCTTCCGCGCCAGCCGTATGCCCTGCGGCATAACCCAGTTGATGACCTTGTTCGTGGGCCTGCATCTGCATTTGAGCCAGAGCCTGCTGTAAATCCGGCTCGCTCTCTTGTGGCGCGTGCTCGTCCTCGTCAGCAATAGAATCGGACGAGAACATTGGCTCGAATGACTGCGAGGGAGGCGCCAGATCGTCTGGCGTCCAGATTTTCCACGGAAGCCCGTTAGACATAGGTATCCTCGCTGGTGCCAATCACCATCTCGCCGGTTTCTGCCAGACGACGAACGATAAGCAGAATCGCCTTCTGTTCGTTCTCCACCTGCGACAGGCGAACCGGCCCGCGGTTGGAGAGGTCGTCGCGCAGAATATCTGCCGCACGTTGCGACATGTTGCGCAGGAACTTCTCGCGCAGCGGTTGCTCGGCACCTTTGAGGGCGATAAGCAGCGATTCGGATTCCACTTCCTGCAACAGGCGCTGGATGCTGCGGTCGTCGACTTCGACCAGGTTTTCGAACAGGAACATCTCGTCGATAATTTTTTGTGCCAGCTCGCCGTCGAAGTCGCGAACCGCAGAGATAACCGCTTCTTCCTGCTGAGTTTTCATCAGGTTGATAATTTCGGCTGCGGTTCTTACGCCGCCCATTTTGCTGCGCTTGAGGTTTTGGCCGTCGAGCAGGTTGTTGAGCACTTCGGTCAACTCAGCCAGTGCTGCTGGCTGGACGCCGCCGAAGGTCGCGATACGCAACATCACATCGTGGCGTAAACGCTCGTCGAACAACGCCAGAATATCTGCCGCCTGGCCACGTTTGAGGTGCACCAGGATGGTCGCGATAATTTGCGGGTGCTCGTCGCGAATAAGATCCGCGGCACTCTGCGGTTCCATAAAGTTGAGCGTTTCCATGCCCGACGTGGTTTCGCGGGTTTCGAGAATATCTTCCAGCAGGCTGGAGGCACGCTCTTCGCCCAGCGCTTTTATCAGGACAGAACGCAGATAATCGTTGGCGTTCACCGACAGCGCAGCGTACTGCTCGGCTTCTTGTTCGAACTCGGCCAGCACTTCGGTCAGTTGCTTATTGGAAATCTGGCGAATGCTGGCCATCGCGGCACTGAGATGCTGGACTTCACGTGGGCTGAGGTGCTTGAACACCTCAGCCGCACGGTCTTCACCAATGGTCATCAACAGAATTGCGCTTTTCTCTGTTCCGCTAATACTCATAGTTCGTTACTCATCCATTGACGTATAACCAGCGCGACCACGCGCGGATCGTTATCAGACATCTCGCGAATACGCTGGCTCATCACTTCAGCGCTAAGTTTTTGATTAACTTTACGTTGTTGCTGCTGTTCGTCTTTGGTCAGGCGTACAGAAACCGCATCTTCTTCTTCAACACGCTGGCGTTGGGCTGCCACTTGCGCCTGCTGCACCGCTTCTTTGCGCTGGATGAGTGGGCGAACAACTTTGCGCCACAGCAGCCAGGCGACAATCAACACCAGCAACCAACGGCCCGCAGACATCAGCATTTCGAAGAAGGCTTGTTGTTTCCAGAACGGCAACTCAGTGCTGGTTTCGTCAGTGGCGCTAAACGGTGAGTTAACGACATTCAGCGTATCGCCGCGTTTATCGGAATACCCCATCGCTTCGCGCGTCAGATTCTCAATTTGCTTCATTTGTTCGGCGGTTAACGGCAGAGGTTTGCCATCGGTAAGCTGGCGATAGTTAACCACCACCGCGACCGACAGACGCTGAACATCACCGACGTTCAATTTGGTATGCAGAATGGTGCGGTCGACTTCGTAGTTGGTGGTCTCGTCACGCTGAGTGTTACTCGAGCCGGTCTGCGCGGATGTTGACGTGGCCTGGCTTTGTTGTGGCTGACCATTTGCTGGCGTGGCTTGTGGAGGCGTGGAAATTGGCGCGTTATTCGGTGGAGCCGGTTGGTTGGACAGCGCACCCGGCACCCCGCCTGGGTTACGGCCATTCACTTGCTCGCTTTGGTTGAGCTGGCGAGAACGCACCGCGGCCTGAGAAGGATCGCTGTTCGGGCGATACTGCTCCTGAGTTTGTTCTTTATTAGAGAAGTCGATTTGCGCGGTGACCTGCGCGTGAACATTATTGCTACCCACAATCGGACCGAGAATCGCTTCGATACGGCGCTGGTAGCGATTTTCGACATCCATCGCATATTTCAGCTGCGCATCGTTAAGATCACGGCCTGCGGTATTGGACTGCGTCAGCAGATGCCCGCCCTGGTCGACCAGCGTCACATTGCCTGGTGGTAACCCGGCAACTGCACTTGAAACCATATGCACGACGGCACTGACTTGTCCTTCATCTAACGCACGGCCCGGCTCAAGGCTCAGGGTTACGGAAGCAGAAGGGGATTTTTGTTCGCGGACAAACAGTGAAGGTTTTGGCATCGCCAGATGCACTCGTGCGGTTTTGACCGGGCCAAGCGTTTCGATAGTGCGGGCGAGTTCACCCTCCAGAGCACGCTGGTAGTTCACTTGCTCGCTAAACTGACTGATACCAAACTTTTCTTGATCCAGTAATTCGAAACCGACCGCGCCGCCTTTCGGCAACCCTTGTTGCGCCATGCGCAAACGTAGATCGTAGACTTTTTCTGCCGGGACCAGAATCGCACTGCCGTTATCAGAGAAACGATAGGGCACATTCATCTGGGTGAGCTGAGTGACGATAGCACCGCCGTCCTGCTCCGCCAGATTGCTATACAGCACCTTGTAGTCAGGCGTTTTGGCCCACAGCACCAGCGCAATAATAATGGCGATAGCCGCAGCACCTGCGACCATCAGCGGGATTTTAGGATTTGCGCGAATACGGGACAACCACTCCTGGGTTTTGTTTTGTGGCGTTTGTGCCTGGCCAGCAGCGGTCATTGAGCACCTCGCAGCTGGACGTAGACAACATATTTAATAGACAGAGTGAACAAAACGAGCTCCCACAACAAAAGTTCCACAAAGATGGCAACGTCATTATTTTCTTTCTGAAAATTTTCGATGGCTGAATTAGGTCTATTTATTGCTGCTATTTACCGCCTTTATCCTATTGACAAGGTGTTAATCTTGCCGCGTTTAAAATCACTGGGGCAGGGGAAATGGCAATTCAGGGCATTGAAGGCGTACTTCAGCAGTTGCAGGCAACCGCGCTGTCAGCGGGGAATCAGGTTCAGAATTACGAGCCAAAAGTAAGTTTTGCCGGCGAGTTGCAGGCAGCGCTTGGCCGTATCAGCGAGACACAAACCTCTGCCCGTACTCAGGCTGAAAAATTTGCCCTCGGCACACCCGGTGTTGCGCTTAATGATGTGATGGTCGATCTGCAAAAATCGTCGGTTTCGCTACAGATGGGTATCCAGGTGCGAAACAAGATGGTGTCGGCGTATCAGGAAGTGATGAATATGCAGGTTTAGAGGCTTAAGCTATTTGATATATAAAGAGAATGCTATCAAATGGCTTTTGCATGGGGCATGGATTTGCCGAATAATCACTTACCTGAGTAAGCTCATTCGGATTTACTGACTTGAGACAAATCCAATTATTTGGGTAAATTGGTGGGTTATTTTTTAATAAATCAATACACCTAAAGCATGAGATTTAATAATAGTTATTGGGTTAACGCCTCGCGCTTCTCCAGAATAACCATTTTATTGCTGGAAATAACGGTGCTATTAGACGGGACGCTTTTTAAAACCAGCGTTCCAACGCCAATTGTCACGTTGTCACCTATCTCTATATCATCACCAATGATGCAGGAATGTGCGCCGATATTAACGTTATTTCCCACTTTGAATTTGATGTCGACGCCATTCTTATTGCTGCCAAGGGTGCAGAACTGCCTGATGGTAAAATTGTCACCAATGACGCAGTTTCTGTTAATAATCATTGAGTTGCCGTGCCAGATTTTAAACCCTTTACCAATCTTTAAATGGTAATTGAGTTCAACGCCAAATAGCCCTTCATTAACAACTCTATTCAAAATCACAAACAGTAGAGAGATCGGATACAGCGCCTTGGTTTTGGCGTGAATAGTTGCCATTCTGAAAATTAAAATAATGAGCTTAGATTTAGCGGTATTGATTTTTAAGTCATATTTTAAAGTGGACAAGAAATCACGCATGGCAATATTCCATTTATAGTTTATAAGAACAATCTTAATTCATAATGAGGGGTTCGCCAGTGCGCAGATGACAAATTTCAATTGTCCGGGTGCGTTGCTTGCCGCATCCAGGCGGGCTTACGATATCTTTAAATGGTGCGGAGCGGGGGATTTATGCTGTATGCCACCAAACTGGCGTTGAGTTATCGATAGCAACGGGCTGCATCTTTGACACCCAACAAACCGGTTATCACGCAAGTCTGATGACGAACATTGACGGCAAGTCGCTGAAACACTGGCGAGCTAAGTGCTTTAATGCGAAAATTATTTTTTCTCCGCAGTCAGGAAAGATGATGAAGAAGATTGCATTATTGACAGTGTTGCTGGCGTTGAGTGGCTGTGTGCAGGTTGACGATTACCGCGAAGTGGTGAAAACCCCTGCGCCTGCTGGACTTGCCGGTTACTGGCAATCGCAAGGGCCGCAAAGTGAGATGGTGAGTCCTGAAGCAATAGCGACGCTGGTGGTCACGCCTGCCGGGGATACGCTGGATTGCCGTCAGTGGCAGCGAGTGATTGCGTTGCCAGGTAAACTGACATTGCGTTCAGACGACTGGTATAACGTTACCAACAAGCGCGAAGTTTATAGCGTTGAGCGCACTGGCGATACGCTGGAATATGCGGGGATGACGCTGAAACGTGTTGATCGCCCGACGCAAGAATGTGCTGATTTCTTGCAGAAAAACCCGCTCGAAACGAAGTTGCCGTAAAACGGTGGATGTCGCCCTGGCTAATCCACCCTACAAAAGATTTTCGTAGGTCGGATTAGCCAGGGCGACATCCGACATCCTGCGTGCAAACGGACGCTATAACACTTCTTCCATCACCCAGACGCTTACGCTACCGCCATTACAGTAGAAGGTTGCGCTACCGGTGACATCAGTCGTCACGACTTCATCGCGATTGCCCAGATAATCCCGCCAGTTTTTACCACCGTAATTGTCGCCAAGCGTAATGGTTTTCTCGCCGTCGTCGCCGTTTGATAACACCACCACACAGCCCGGATGTTCATCTGTCCCGCTGCGACTGAACGCGATGCAGTTAGGATGATCGAAATAAAGGGTTTGCAGGCCGTGAGCAAAGCGCTCGCGGGCATGAATCAAATCATCCAGCTGTTCAATGACCGGCATATCGATGTGATAAGTCTCGCCATCCCCGCCTTCATCGTCATAGCTCGCACCGAATAAATCCGGGTAGAACACGCTTGGCACACCGTTCTCGCGCAGTAAAATCAGTGCATACGCCAGCGGCTTGAACCACGGTTCAACAGGTGCTTCAAGGGATTGCAACGGTTGCGTGTCGTGATTGGCAACCAGCGTCACCGCATGGAACGGGTCAGCTTCCACCAGGGTGCCGGTGAAAATCTGGCTCATGTCGTATTCACGACCTTGCTTCGACGCGTGGTGGAAATTCATTTGCAGGGGGGCGTCAAACAGCATTGTTTTGCCATCGACCTGTGCGATATATTCCTGAAGCTTATCCACTTCATGCGACCAGTATTCCGCGACGATAAACAGCGGCTGTTCGGCCACTTCCTGAACGTGCTCAATCCACTCCTTGTAGAACCACGCCGGAATATGTTTAACCGCATCCAGGCGGAATCCGTTACAGCCGGTTTCCTCCATCACCCAGCGCGCCCAGTATTTGATCTCTTCGGTCACCGCATGATTGCGGAAATCGATATTCTCGCCCATCAAATAGTCGAAATTCCCCAGTTCATCATCGACCTGATCGTTCCAGCCTTCGCCGGTATAGTCGTTGATGATTTTAAATATGCCGTCTTCGGTCGGGTTTTCGATGTAGTCGACGCCGCTAAAGCATTTGAAATCCCAGATAAATTCCGAGTATTTTCCCGCACGGGCAGGGAAGGTGTAGCGTGTCCAGGCTTCGCATTCGATCACTTCGTCGTGTATCTCGTTACGATTTTCTTCGTTAACGCGATTCACGCGAATGTGCTCTTTTTCGTCCGCCCCCATTTTGTGGTTGACCACTACATCAAGCAGCACGGCGATGTCATTTTCTTTTAAGGCTTTTATCGCTGCCAGTAATTGTGTTTTGTCGCCGTATTTGGTCGCCAACGAGCCTTTTTGATCAAATTCGCCGAGGTCAAAAAGATCGTAGCAGTCATAACCGACCGAAAAGCCACCGGAACTGCCTTTATAAGCAGGCGGCAACCACACCATATTGACGCCAATATCATTGAGCGTTGCTGCACGTTCGGCAACTTCCGCCCACAGCTTGCCCCCACCGGGGTAATACCAATGGAAAAATTGCAACAAGGTTGGGTTTATCATCTAAGGGGTTCCTCTTTGGCAGACAAGCTGAAGTATGGAACACATTAGGAAAATCGGCGGATGAATAAATAGTTATTTCATCCGCACTTCATTTCAGCCTTCGTTTGGATAAAGGATATTACCTGCAAGACTTCCATAGGTTGTATTAAGATTTTGTTGACGAGATGTTTGTACCACTAATGCTTGAAGTTCCGACATGCGCTGTTGCAGCAGCATTTTGAGTTCCACCTCATTATCAAGGATTTCCTTGATCAAGGGGAGGATCTGCGCTTGCATCGCTTGAGATTGCATGCTCGCATCCTGGAAAACAGCTATTTTTTCTACCGTGCCAACATATTCCACTTCTCGCTCAATGAGTTCCTCCCACAATCCTTCATGGGCGAGCTTGAGCATATCTTGGCTGGCCGACAACAGCCGCTGGTAGCATCGGAGCAATTCAATGTTTGCATCCATTATCAGAAGTCCTGCACTTTATGGTAATTCGGACCGATCTCTTTCCAGGCATCTGCGATATTTGTCAGAAGAGTTTCGACTTCATTAATTGCTGAAACATCATTATGCAAGTTGGCCTGTAGCAGGCGGCGAGTCATATATTCGTAGAGTTCGTCCAGGTTTGTGGATAATTCACCGCCGACCTCATGGTTGAGGCCAGCACGTAACCCATTGGTAATAATATTGATTGCTTTAGACAGTGCCTGTCCTTTACCAGGGATATCTCCCTGGTCTATCAGGATAACGGCCTTTTTCATGGCACTCAGGGCGCCGTCAAACAACAGTACGACCAGCTGATGCGGGCTGGCGCTCATGACAGCGCTTTCAACACTAACCTGAGCGTAAGCCTGGATCCCGGTTTTGTTATACATAGTTAACCCTTACATTAACCGTTCATGGCATTAAACTGCTGCGTCAGATAGCTACCAGTCTGATCCAGAGAGGAAACCAGGGTACTTAAGCTGGTGAACTGTGTTTTGTAGCGGGTCATAGTGGCTGTTATCTGAGCATTAACGCGATCGTATTGATCGGACAGCTGTTTCAATGTTTTGTTTATGCCGTCAGTGGCATTCTTCAGCGATCCATCAGTACCAAGAATATCGTTGAGCAAGTTGGTGGTTTGGGTGGCAAAACCGGTGGTCTTTCCGTCGCCTGACAGGAAGTTCACCACGTCCACAGACTTGTTGTTCAGCGCGTCGTTAAGCTTAGTGCTATCGACAGTCAACTTGCCCGAAATGTCTTGCGTCACGCCAATCTGCGAAAGGATATGAATGCTGCTTGTCGCATCACCCTGAGAGCTCGAGAGCATTGAGCGCAGACGAGTCTGAATGTTACGCAATGTCCCATCGCCTAACAGGTCGCCGTTGCTGGAGTCTTGCGTGGTATTACCCTGATCTACCTTGGTGTATTTGGTCTGATTACCGATGGTAGTTTGCAGCGAGTTATAGGCATCGGCAAAATCCTGAACGGCCTTCACCATCGGATCGTTATCTTTAACAATCGTCAGGGTTTCCGGGCTACCTACGTTGGTTTTGGTCAGGTTCAACGTCACCCCTTCCGGAGCATCGGTGATGGTGTTGCTGCTACGAACGATGTTGACGCCGTTGATGTTGACCTCGGCATCTGCCGCGGCAACTTTTTGCGTCATTGGGTTTGTTGCGCTGGTTTTGTCGTAACCAATGTAGCCCGCGAGCGTGCTGTCATTGGTGCTGATGGTCATTTCATTAATTGTGCCGGAATCACGAGAGGTGATGGACAAATAATAGCTATTGTCATCAGCCTTAATGATGCTGGCCGTCGCGCTGCCCTGCTGCTTGTTAATCGCGTCACGGATGTCTGAGAGGCTGGTTTTATCAGCATCCAGCGTCACGATCATTGGATTTTTCTGTCCAGGCTGAGTGATGGTGACCGTGCGGCTCGCCATCGAGCTGTCTCCAAGATCGGTATCTTTGCTGGTGGCTTTTGCGGAAAGCAAAGATTGCGCCGAGGCCAGATGAGATACTTCCACCGAATAAGTACCTGCTGAAGCTGTATTAGCAAGCGTTGTGCTAAAAGCGCTGTTGGTGCTGGTGATTTTGCTCGAGGCAATAGCGGAGGTATTTTGTAAAGCAGCAGCCGCAGTTTGTACTTTATTAAGCGCCGTTTGCACGACGTTCCACGCAGTGAGTTTTGCTTTATAAGATGTTTGCTGCGAGGTAATAGGGGTTAATTTTTGCAGTTCTGCCGTCTGCAAATTGTCATACAGGGTGTTGAGATCCAGACTGGTACCTGCACCGAGTGAGCTAATACTTGCCATTATTTCTTCCTTCTTGGGTGACAATCACTGGTAATAGTATCGGCAGCGAAGCGGAGAATATTAGCGACAATTTTTAGAAGCAATGGCGAAATAAGGTGCAGTTAGTTTCCACACTTTTTGGCTTTGGATTTTTTAACTTTTCTTCTAAAGGTTGGGAAAACGTTGTCGATAATCAGGATGACGGTGAAGAAGCCGCAGGCAGTTGCCTGAATCTGATAAATTTTTTAAGGAATAACATCATGGCAGTAATCAACACAAACACCCTGTCGCTGATGACTCAGAACAACCTGACTAAATCTCAGTCTTCTCTGGGCACATCGATCGAGCGTCTTTCTTCCGGTCTGCGTATCAACAGTGCTAAAGATGACGCTGCAGGCCAGGCGATTGCTAACCGTTTCACTTCTAACATCAACGGTCTGACCGTTGCTGCCCGTAACGCTAACGACGGTATCTCTCTGGCGCAGACTGCTGAAGGCGCGTTGAGCGAAATCAACAACAACTTACAGCGTATCCGTGACCTGACGGTTCAGGCGCAGAACAGCTCTAACTCCGCATCCGACATTGACTCCATCCAGTCTGAAGTTAACGAACGTATGAAAGAAG
>NZ_JBAVHX010000032.1:0-60196 GCF_049686335.1 Buttiauxella sp.
AAAGATAGTTTGCGGACGAAAATTTGACCGTGATGAAGATCACATAGAAAGAAATAGGGAAACGTACAAAGTGGAGGGAAAATTCAATGTCAGGATTGTCGGATGACGCTGCGCTTATCCGACCTACATTCTCTTTTGTAGATCGCAGCGTCATCCGCCAGCTTTTACTTCTCCAGCGGCCACAACCACGCCGCACCGCGCACACCGCTGGAATCACCGTGTACTGCTTTGCGGATTGGAGTTTCAAATTCACCGCCAAACACCCACGGTTTCACCAGTTGTGGCACCGTTTTGTACAAGCGTTCGTTGTTGCTCATCCCGCCGCCCAACACGATGACGTCCGGATCCAGAATATTGACGATGTGAGCCAGCGATTTAGCGAGGCGCATTTCATAGCGAGCGATCGCCAGCTCAGCAACGGGATCTTGTTGATCGACTAAATGCATAATCTCGTTGCCCTTCAGCCGCTTTCCGCTCAGGCGATGGTAGTCTGTGCCAAAACCTGTACCGGATATAAAGGTTTCGATACAACCTTGTTTGCCGCAGTAGCAAGGCACTTCTTCACGAAAACGGAGTTCGTCTTCGTCCATCCACGGTAAGGGGTTATGCCCCCATTCGCCCGCCGTTCCGTTGCCGCCAATCAGGCTGCGACCATTGATAGCCACACCCGCGCCACATCCGGTTCCAATAATCACCGCGAAGACCATTGCCTCGCCCGCTGCCGCACCGTCGATAGCTTCTGAAACAGCCAGGCAGTTGGCATCATTGGCAAAACGCACTTCACGCTGAAGCGCATCGCACAAATCTTTATCGAAAGGCTGCCCGTTAAGCCAGGTGGAGTTAGCATTTTTCACCACACGGGTATAGGGCGAAATCGAACCTGGAATACCCATGCCTACGGTTCCCTTCTCGCCTGTCGCCTCTTCAGCGAGACGCACCAGCTCAACAATGGTAGCGATGGTTTGCTGATAATCATTTTTTGGCGTCGGCAAACGGTGGCGGTAAAGTTGCTTGCCATCATTCGCCAGAGCGATCGCTTCTGTTTTTGTTCCACCTAAGTCGATACCAATGCGCACAGCGATACCCTCATTTAATTAGCATTATCAATAGAATAGAAGTGAGCCACCGTAAAGGCAATGAAACAAAGCGCCTGATTCGCTATCATGCCCGCTGCGTTTAACTGACAGTCCGGGAAAAAATCATGCTGTGGTTCAAAAATTTAATGGTTTACCGTTTAAGCCGCGACATCACGCTTTCAGCGGATGACATGGAAAAACAGTTGGCCGCGTTCACTTTCACCCCATGCGGCAGCCAGGATATGGCCAAGACCGGTTGGGTGTCACCTATGGGCTCGCACAGCGATGCATTAACCCATGTCTCCAACGGGCAAATTGTGATTTGTGCCCGTAAAGAAGAAAAAATCCTCCCGGCCCCAGTGATTAAACAAGAACTGGAAGCAAAGATCAGCAAGCTAGAAGCAGAACAGGCTCGCAAGCTGAAAAAGACCGAGAAAGATTCTCTGAAAGATGAAGTTCTGCACTCTTTGCTGCCACGCGCGTTCAGTCGTTTCAATCAAACGATGATGTGGATCGATACCGTAAACGGTTTGATCATGGTGGATTGTGCGAGTGCCAAAAAAGCTGAAGATACGCTGGCATTGCTGCGTAAAAGCCTCGGTTCGCTGCCTGTTGTCCCGCTGGCGCTGGAAAATCCGATTGAGTTGACGCTAACAGAATGGGTGCGTTCAGGCGATGTTCCTGCTGGTTTTGCGCTGATGGATGAAGCCGAGCTGAAGGCTATTCTTGAAGGTGGCGGTGTGATCCGCTGTAAGCAGCAGGATCTGGTGTGCGACGAAATCGCCGCTCATATCGAAGCCGATAAAGTCGTGACAAAACTGGCTCTGGACTGGCAAGAACGTATTCAGTTCCTGGTCGCCGATGATGGTTCGATTAAGCGTCTGAAGTTTGCTGATACGCTGCGTGAGCAGAATGATGATATCGACCGCGAAGATTTCGGTCAGCGTTTTGATGCCGATTTTATTCTGATGACGGGTGAACTGGCGGCGTTGATTAAGAATCTGGTTGAAGCGTTAGGTGGCGAAGCTCAGCGCTAAAAATCAATGTCGGATGTCGCTTACGCTAATCCGACCTGCTAAGTGCTGTTGTAGGGTGGATTAGCGTAAGCGACATCCACCACAAATTATTATTTATCAGCTAAATAACGGCAAAGATAAGAAGTAGGTTCGGCAACTTGTAAATGGAATTCGCTGTGCCCAGGTACATGGAACACGGAGCCCGCTGCATGGGTTTTCCACTCGGTTTCACCCGGCAGTAAAACGTGTAATGCCCCACTCACCACTGTCATTTCTTCTGGTTGAGCAGTACTGAAAGTGTATTCACCTTCAACCATCACCCCAACACTCGCGCGGCCAGTGCTGCTGCTGGTAAACCCAATTGATTTCACTTTACCGGAAAAGTACTCATTGTTTGAAAGCATGACCAGGCCCTTTTTAAAATAGTTGAAAAAACAATATAGAGGGGAACGGAAGAACCTGTCACGCTAATTATTTATCATCTTTAGGCGAGTATTTCCGACACTAAGCGCGCAATCAACACGTTCGATAACAATACCGGAACATCCAGGGCTTTTTGCAACAAATCACGATGTTTTTGGTGGAAACCCAGACAATCCAGAACCAGCACACCAGCCCCCTCTTTAACCAGTTTCTTACCTGCTTCGATTAAATCTTGCTCAGTGCCATGAATAGGATTCGCCAGTTCGTACAGGGGCTCATTCTCCAACAGTTGCCATTTTTTATTCTGAAACTTTAGCAACTCGGGAACGGGAATGATGATTCCGACCTGATGCCCAACCACTATCGAGGCCACCAGAGGCGGGATAATGCGCTCCGGCTCCAGTAAAATGCCTTTGCGCACCGAGAGATTAGATAAACGATGGGTGCTCATCAGCAAAATGACATCGAAACCCTGGTTATCCAGCACTTCAATCACGCTCTGTAGCGCACGTTCCACTTTTTGCTTATCGACATAAACCATCACGTTCCCGGTTAATAGCGTCAGAAGAGGCTCGTTCCCGGGCGTTGGGGCATATTCTGCCATCACTTCTTCTTCTGTCAGGCCCCCCAGCAGACTGAAGTGTTTGATACTCTCTTCAGCGATGTGATCTGTCAGTAGCGGCAGTATTTCACTGACCGGGACGACGCCGATGGTGATAATTGCTAATGATTGCTTCATGTTTCGTTCCGCCCTTGTTCCATATCAGCCCCTCATTGCTGCGCTGGTATCCATTCAAACCAATGATACTCTGCTGAAGGTCGTTCAATAATTAACCACAAAGCGTAGCAGCATTATTGCAGAGCACCTGCCGCAATATTCAACGAAACGTCAATGACATTAATACAACTTAACTTTAATGAATTATTAACAAATGAAGTTATTGAAAGATGTGACGAATCACAAGGTCGATGAATTAATTTTATAGCGGGGGATTTTCGGCGTCCTTGCCAGGATGTTACGTTTTTTGCGGATCTTCGTAACGCTGCTTAGCATCCAGCGCTTCTTGTTCGGTTTCGTGCTCACTAATCAGCGTATCAGGATGGGGATGATCGGCACGCAGTTGATACCACGTCACCGTTTGGTCTGTTGCACCCTTTTCAATGGTAACTATATGCGCTTCACGGGGATATGGAGGATTGCTCGCCATCGCTCTTCCTTTGGTGATGAATGAGCACTAAGTATAGACAAAAATCAGCTGGCCCGAGCCGTATGCAGTACCGCGAGCACCGCTTCTACGATTTCTGCCGGGGGACGAGTGGCATCAACGACATGATGTGCCGCCTGATGGTAGAGCGCTTCACGCGCGGCGAGAACCTCAACGATTTCATCAGTAATCGGTCTGCCCGTCAGCGTAGGACGCTGGCCTTCCTCCGGGAAAGCTTCTAAACGCGATGCCAGGATTTGTGCAGGTGCGCGCAAATAGATGACCACGCCGTGCTCACGCATAAACTGACGATTACATTCCGCCAGAACCATACCGCCGCCAGTTGCGATAACCGTTCCGGGAGCCGTAACACTTTGCAGCGCATCGGATTCACGACGACGAAAACCTTCCCAGCCCTCTAGCGCCACAATATCAGCGACGCTCATTTGCGTACTACTTAACAGGTAGTGATCGGTATCAACAAAGTTACAGCCCAATGCCTGCGCTAATGCAACACCCACGGTTGTTTTGCCACAACCTCGTGCGCCGACTAAATAAATGGGTTGAGTCATCAGTGGCTAATCCTCAGCAGTCCGCCAGAGTGGGTAAAAAACGGTAACGTTTATCGTTACGCAATCATCATATCAGCTAGCTAGTACGTGGAATAGAATTACATCGGTTTCAGGCGCTTTTTGAACGACTGGCAACCAGTAACCATTTTTCCAGTTCATTAGCAAACAGCTGACGGTCGCGCTGGTTAAGGCTATCCGGACCGCCCGTTTGAACTCCACTGGAGCGTAAAGTCTCCATAAAATCGCGCATCGTCAGACGTTCCCTGATGGTAGCGGGTGTGTACAACTCTCCGCGTGGGTTCAAGGCAATCGCGCCCTTTTCCAGAACGTCAGCTGCCAGTGGGATATCTGCGGTCACTACTAAGTCCCCTTTTTCACAACGGCGCACAATTTCGTTATCTGCGACATCAAATCCCGTTGCCACTTGCAGTGTGCGGATAAAGCGTGACGGCGGGACTTTCAGTCCCTGATTGGCAACCAGTGTCACCATCATTTGTGCGCGTTCCGCGGCGCGAAACAGCACTTCTTTAATCACTTTCGGACACGCATCAGCATCCACCCAAATTTGCATGACGACTCCTGATTGTCGGGCTAATGGGGGCGATCTTGCCGTGCTTTTCCGTCAATCGCCAACTTTATCTTTCCAGGCTTCGACAATGGGCGGTTAAGTTTTAGCGTAGCGCGAGTAGCTGAATGCACGTTAAGCTATGCTCATCACACAACTCAGAAGATGGAGTGAGACTATGGATAAGAAGATTGGTTTTATTGGTTGCGGCAACATGGGAACCGCCATCCTTGGTGGTCTGATAGCCAGTGGACAGGTGCTTCCAGGTAATATCTGGGTCTACACCCCTTCACCCGATAAAGTGCAAGCCTTGCACGACCAATACGGTATCAACGCGGCAGAAAGTGCGCAGGAAGTCGCGCAAATTGCGGATATCGTTTTCGGCGCCGTAAAACCGAATGTCATGCTAAAAGTGCTGAGTGAAGTCAATTCCAGCCTGAATAAAGACACGGTGGTGATCTCCATTGCTGCGGGCATTACGCTGGATTCTCTGGCTAAAGCGCTCGGTCACGATCGCAAAATCATTCGCGCCATGCCAAATACCCCTGCGTTAGTGAATGCTGGCATGACGTCTATTACGCCGAACGCATTGGCGACTTCCGAAGATATTGCCGATGCGGTTAACATTTTCCGCAGCTTCGGGCTTGCCGAAGTGGTTACTGAAAACATGATCCACCCGGTTGTCGGAGTGAGTGGTTCAGCACCAGCGTATGTATTTATGTTTATCGAAGCCATGGCTGATGCTGCAGTGCTGGGCGGAATGCCACGCAAACAAGCGTATCAGTTTGCGGCACAGGCCGTTATGGGTTCAGCCAAAATGGTACTGGAAACCGGCAAGCATCCGGGTGAGCTAAAAGATATGGTGTGCTCGCCAGGCGGTACCACCATTGAAGCAGTTAAGGTTCTGGAAGAAAAAGGGTTCAGAGCCGCTGTGATGGAAGCCATGGTGAAATGTATGGCGAAATCCGAGCACCTGGGTAAATCATAATGGTGATGCCCTCTCCTGTACTCAGGAGAGGGCTTTATATTTTAAGCCGCAATATCAGCCACTTCGGTACGACTACGTCCCAGTTTTTTCGCTTTATACAACGCCACATCGGCCGATTTTAACCATTCACGGTAACTCGCCATATTGTGGTCAAACTCTGCCACACCGACGCTAATACACAGCGAGAAATGCGGGGCATGGGGTAAGCGGAACTCATCCAGATAATCTCTTACACGCGCCATGGCCTGAATCGCGCTCTCTTGCGTCGTGCCGGACATAATCACCCCAAACTCATCACCACCGAAGCGCCCTACCACATCCGTAATACGCAATGTGAGCTGCAAATGTTCGGTAATGGCCAGAATCGCTTCGTCCCCGACATCATGCCCAAATGAGTCATTAATCGATTTAAAGTGGTCGATATCAATCAAAAGCAAGGTTGCACGTCTTTGGTAACGCTGGCAGTTATCATATTCACCATGCAACAGATGTTCCCAGTGACGGCGGTTGTAGACCCCCGTCATGCCATCACGGGTGCTCATGTGCATTAACCTTCGTTTATGTTCGGAAAGTTTAAGCGCGGTTCGGTAACTCACCAGCCCAAAGTAGGTTGGGTAAATCAACAAAAATGGCAGGCAAATCCAGACCTGTGAGGGCATGGTTTGAAGATTTAGCGGGATAAGAAACAGCCCCAGCGTTAGCAGACAACCCAGCACGATGAAAGCTAAACCATTGAAGAACAATTTCAGGCCGCCACAGCCGACATTGTTCATGCATATCATCGCCAGGATTAGCGCTGATGGGAGCGCATTCATTCCCATCACCCCAATCCAGACGCCGCCCATAAAAGCGTCGACCATGAGATTACGGATTTCTGCCTGTGCGGGGTCTGGCGCGTGATCAGCTGTTTGCCATGCAAGGTGCGGCCAGATAAAACCGTAGGCAATGAGTAGCAACCACCACCACCCCGACACCGGTTGCATAACCAGAACCGAGGCGACACAGAAGAAACCAGTCCCTAACCCAATAGTTCTCGGTATATATATGCGCCGGGCAAATCGTCGTCCCGAACGATGCCGGTCCTCATCGAGGTATGTCGAGCTGTCCATAAATCCCCCAGGAAGCCATCTACCAGAGTTGTGATCATCATTCATGATATTTAGGAATATTCTGAAACATTTGCCGTAATTATAGAAAGCATACTCTGGGGGAAAGTATGATTTTTCGGGTGAGTCAGCGAAGCGACTCACCCATTTAGCTTACTTAGGCTGTTTTTTCAGGCAATTACTCATAAAGGTTTTGCGCGTTTCACCGGATAACGTTTGTTTTCCAGCTTCAGCATTACACTCTTTCATTTTCTGCTGTTGTGGGGTCAGGCTTTTATCTGCAGGAGCCGACTCGCTATTTTTCAGGCAATTACTCATATAGGCTTTACGTTCATCCCCTTTAAGGGTTTTCGCAGTGGCCGTTTGATTACATGTGGTCATTCGCTGTTGCTGCGGCGTCAGCGCTTTGTCTGCTGCCACCGCTGAGCCCATAAAACCGACCAATAAAGCCATCATTAATACAGTTTTCATAGCACCACCCTTTTTGTGTTGTGCTTTAATTTTGGTATGAATATGGCGAAAAGGCGAACTGCCGGAAGGAAATATCCTCCCGTCTCGCTCTTTATTGGAAATTATTCAGAGAGACCATGAATGACAAATATTATGGTGGAGATAAAAACTGGATATGACATTACATTAATTACACTTACTAACTATTAAGAGTAACAATAATAAATTTCAGGCAGCAAAACACTTATACTCAAACTCAAATGCAAGGATTGTTCAGCAGCCTGGTTAAATTTTGCTTCAACAGGTTCGCATCATGAGAGGTAACTGGATCACTGGGTCTGACGCTTGATAAAGCATCTTCAATAGTGCTTCTTATTGCCTGCTGGTCGCTGTGTTCCATTCTGTGAAGCATTGCGGTAACGACTATTTCAAGAGCTTCCATCTGTGCAACAAACTCTTTTGACTCTTCTTCTTTTTCGGCGAGTCTGGTCAGTAACTCAGAAATGAGGTTTCTCATGATAATTGCCCCAAAGGATTTGAAGCATGAAGTTATCATTCTGATTTCCGGTTGCCTAGTGGGGGCGGCGACTATTTTTATATGGCTTAGCGAATTTGTGTGGGAGCGCAAAATATCTCGAACTCTCCGACTTAAAAATAGCATCATACCGTTATTTCAGAAGCCAAATTAACAGCATACTTTATAGCTGATGTAAATTTGGCTAGCTTTTGACACCATTAAATGGCGTCCCAGGCAGCAGAAAATTAAAGATTACGGCAACAACTGTTTTCGCAGGGCATCTTGCTGCTTTTTACGCCGTAACATAATGGCCAGCTGCCAGACGTTGAGTAACACCACTAACGCCGTGGCAATGAACACCCAACGATACCCCGCCATTGCTGAGACGCCCGCACCAATTAGCGGGCCAACCACATTCCCCAGATACATGAACGACTGGTTATATCCAAAAATCCGGCCGGTCACCTGGTCGCTGGAATACTTCACCAGCAGCGTTTGCACTGCGGGTAACATCGCACCGTCGGCGAAGCCGAGTAAAAAACGTAATACCGCAAGCTGCATAGGTGATGTTACCCATGACATAGCAAAAAATAATATTACTGAAATAATTAGCGTCGCCATTAATACTCGGGCGGTACCGATTCTGTCACCCAGCTTACCTAATCGCGGAGCTGAAATAAGTGCTGAGATCCCCGGAACCGCTGCGATAAAGCCGCTGATAAAGGCGATGTTGTTACTTTCTGGGGAGAGGTGCTTAATAAATAGCGCGAGGATTGGCCCCACCGACCCATTACAAAGCTGAATGACCATGGTGGTGACAAATAAACTTATCATCAACTTCGGATAAGGAAGAGAAGCAAACACCGCTTTACCCGACAAACGATCCGCTTTACTTATTTTGGGACGCGCACCTTCTTTAATCAGGAACAGCGTCACTAAAAAGCTCACCATTAATAATGCTGCCGTGACGTAAAAGACCATCCGCAATCCGAGGGTGTCTGCCATATATCCACCCAGCAGTGGGCCGACAATAACTCCGCTAATCTGCGCGGTAGAAAGTGTGCTTAAAGCCCAACCGCTGCGTTCCCGAGGGACTTGAGAGGCTACAAGCGCCATCGCATTGGGAATATAACCCGAGGTGAGCCCCATGATGGCGCGAAGAATAAAGAGCTGCCAAACATTCGTGGCAAACGCCTGTAATAAAATGGCGACTGCCATCCCAAGCGAGGCCCGCAGCAACATCAATTTGCGGCCTTTCCTGTCGGCCAGGCTCCCCCACATCGGCGAGACAATAGCAGAAACCAGAAACGTGACGCTGAAGGTCAGCCCGGACCACATTGATAAAGCCTGATGAGATGTCACGCCGAGCTGTTCAACATAGAGCGGCAAAAACGGCAGAATTTGGCTAATGGCTAATCCGGTAAAAAAGCACCCGAACCATACCGAGATGATATTGACCTTCCAGGATTCCATACCGTGCACGCTTTAAAAGTGAGATAAATAAGCGGAATAGTGTGAACAGTATCATAAAAATTTAATTTAACGACATATGCCGTAGCCGCGCATCCCAAGATGAAAGTGATCAGCATGAGCCGCGTTATAGTCCGGTCCTAGCGAATTACCGTAAAACAGGCAGCTATTGTCGAATGCGGCCCGCAAGTACTCACTCCTCTTCCCACTGCCCTTCCAGTCCTTCAAAACACTGAGCTGTTGTTGACTGGCAAAACTAAAACCGCTGATATCCAGCGCGTCCGCTGTGGCATGTTCACTGCGCCGCGCACCTTCACGGTTATAGATATTCCGGCAGGCGAAACTACCCAAATGGTTAATGCGAGTCAGCTTACTGCCCAGTTCAGCTTGTGCCAACGGCACGGCACGTTGATGAATAAACATGGTACTGCTTAGTGCTAACGGGCAACTGGCCAAAAAGCTGCTGCTTACCCCCACACTGCCAAAACTCTGCACCCGCACCACATCAGTCAGCGGGCAATTCCCGGAGGTATCAGAAACAGTACGGAAGGTTAAGAGACCGCGAGTTTTCGCCTGCTCTAACAGCGCCAGGCATTTCTGCGGATCGTTTGCCATCTGACGGAGTTTATAGCGGGTGACCAGCGTCGGCGGGTCATCAATGGAAAGCGGGGCAAACGGATTAAATTGTGCGGGCAGACGCTCATAAAGCCAGAAAGAAGCCGCTGCTATCAAAAAGAGTCCAACCATCGTCTTCGCTCCCTTCGCCATCCCCTCTCCCAGTATTGATTACGGAATAATCATTATAGAAGTTGCACGATTTTAAGCTGCAGGAAGCACATGAATCCTCGCAATGAGCGTGGTATGTTGTCCGCCTTTGTACAGTTTAAGGATGGGTTTAGGCATGGCAAAACTGCGGGTGGGTATCGTGTTTGGTGGCAAGTCGGCAGAACACGAAGTGTCGCTGCAGTCGGCGAAGAATATTGTCGACGCCATTGATAAATCAAAATTTGAAGTGGTGTTATTGGGCATTGATAAACAAGGCCAGTGGCACATCAATGATGCGTCTAACTATCTGTTAAATGCTGAAAACCCGGCATTGATCGCCCTGAATCGCTCAGGAACCAATGTAGCTGTGGTACCAGGCCAAACTGAAAACCAGCTTATTGAATCCTCCTCCGCACAGTTTTTAGCACCTGTTGATGTAATTTTCCCCATCGTTCACGGCACATTAGGCGAAGATGGCTCCCTGCAAGGGATGCTGCGCATGGCGAACTTGCCGTTTGTCGGTTCCGGTGTGTTGGGTTCAGCCGTAAGTATGGATAAAGACGTAACTAAACGTCTGCTGCGTGATGCCGGGCTGAACATCGCTCCGTTTATTACCCTTACCCGCGCAAACCGAAACAAAATAAGCTTTGCGGAAGTCGAAGATAAACTCGGCCTGCCGCTGTTTATTAAACCCGCCAACCAGGGTTCCTCTGTCGGTGTCAGCAAAGTCAGCTCCGCTGAACAATATGAAACGGCTGTGGCATTAGCCTTCGAATTTGATAGCAAAGTCGTGGTTGAAACCGGCATTAAAGGCCGTGAAATTGAATGTGCAGTGTTGGGCAATGATGAACCGCAAGCCAGCACCTGCGGTGAAGTGGTCGTCAGCAGCGATTTCTACTCTTACGACACCAAATATATCGATGATAAAGGTGCGCAAGTTGTAGTGCCTGCAGCGATTGCAGCAGACATCAACGACAAAATCCGTGAAATCGCAGTACGTGCTTATCAGACGCTGGAATGCAGTGGGATGGCGCGGGTGGATGTGTTCCTGACCGATGATAATGAAGTGATTATCAATGAAATCAATACACTGCCTGGCTTCACCAATATCAGCATGTATCCAAAACTCTGGCAGGCAAGCGGTTTAGATTATCAAACACTGATTACGCGTTTGATTGAGCTGGCTCTTGAGCGCCACCAGCAAGATAGCGCTCTGAAAAGTTCGATTACGGCTTAAGCCCTACTCTTTCGTCGCCGTTGGTTCTTCTGGTTCCGGACGGCGGCGAATGATAAATCCCGCCAACCAGAAACAAATTACCCAGGTCACCAACCCGACCGCATAGTTTTGCCAGCCTTCGGTTTTAAATCCCAGTAAGCCAATCACACCATTCAAAATAAAGATCAGGCCAATCGCTACGGCGTAGTAATGCCAGTCACGGCGCATTTTCAAAGACAATGTTTTCGCAGACATGGTGCAATCCGTCAGGACAAAAAAGAGGTCTCATTGTGGCATACCGCGCGGCGATAAACCGCACGTTGATGCGGGCTAAATAGCATAATGTTACGCAAATTTCACCTAAGTTACGAAAATGTGATCTTATACATATTTTCACGAACCAGGATTAATCTGCCCGCATAATTACCAACAATCTGATATTGACATCCAATATGACCTGCCAAACTCAAGCCAACTGAAGTATCAGGCCGCAGCCTGAACCGTTTTACTGTTGCATGGGGGTCGAGATGGCTGATATGAGTTTGTCGAAACAGGTTGTTCCGGTAATAACCACCGTTTCAACAACCAAAGCAGAGGGATCTTCCCGGAGCAATCTGGCATATGCCGCGTTCATTTTGTTCTGCTTTTGGGTCGGAACCCAAATCCTGAGCTTGATGGTTCACGCCCCAGGCGTACTTGAACATCTGGCACAGGGTAACGATGCTTCGCGTCCACGCATTGAAATGGGATTTGCCGTCAGCACTGTTTTTGGTGTGGTGCCATTTCTTGCTGGTTGCGCGCTGCTAGGTGTGGTTTGCCTGATAATCAAATTCCAGCATCGTTATCATTTCTAAAGGTATTTTGGCGGATGGCTAAGCAAAAAAGCCAACCGCCGCGTGCTGGAATTAACGTTTCATACACGCCGCTCTCCGCTCATCCACTCGCTTCGCAAACCATGCTGTCGTCAGATTACGGGTGATTTTTGGGCTTTCAAGCGTGATGCCTGGCAGCATTTCTCGTGGCAACTTCTTGCCGACTTTCTTCTCCGCTATCGCATAAACCTGCTGATATAAATCGGTTTTCTCAAAGTCGATGCTATCCCCTTTTTGCAGCGCGCGATGAATCTGGCTTTCGCTCATATCGAGTTGGTTTGCCAACTTCCTTACGGCCAGTTCGGTACTGCCTGCTTTATCGGTGTTATACAAAATTAAGTCGCCATCCAGCGCCAGTTTTACGCCCGTCGCCTTGCTGACGGCACTCTGAAATGCGGCATTGCGGCTGGCGTACCATCCGGCGTTGAAATCCGCAAAACGGTAAAGTGGTTGGGTGTAATTCGCCGGATAGTTCAGCAAATGGTAAGTGCCGAACCACAAGCCACCGCGCCTGGTGAACACTTCCTGACGCACGGTGCCTTCCATTTTCCATGGATAACCACGGGTATGCTGTTCAGCAAAAGCGATACTGACCTGCATCGGGCCGCCTGTATGAACCGGGTTCAGATTGCCAAACAACTTTTGCCCCATCGGCACCATGTCGATGAAATCATCAAAAATCGCGCTCAACTGCCCTTCGGTTTTGACGTTATCCAGACGTTCGCTGTAACTCTTGCCATTTGGCGACTTGATTAATAACGCGGTATGAACCAAAAACACCGGAATATGCATTTTTTCTGCCCGACGGTCGATCTCCTTCCAGGCAATTTTATTCAGGTTTGGCACTGACGGATCGGCAACCAGACTGGATTCTTGCTGCGCTACCGCCAAAACTGAGCAGATATTTTCTTCGCTTGGCGCAATATTCTGGCTCTTAAAAGTGGTCGCTAAATCCTTCGCCAGATTGTTACGGTCTTTTACGCTGGCGGGGATTTTCTGCTTCACCACAGTTTCAACATCTACCGGTTTCGACGTTTCCGATACGGAAGGTGCCGTTTGAGTTGTACACCCCGCCAAAACGAAAAGTGCGCCGAGGCTTAGTGCGAAAAGTCCATGCAGCCTGATTAAAGTCACTGTGGTCATAACGTTCCGTTGTGATTGTTTTTTAAGACTTCCGAAACAATAACAGTTCTGTGGCCAGGCGTTTATCAGAGATTGGCTTATCGTTACGGACAATCTCGCACGCTGACATAAAGTGCGGTCTTCTTGACATAAACTTGACAGTTGGTTGCCTGGTCAGTAATTTCAAATGTAATTACTGACCAGGCAAGTATCATGAAAAACAATCCGGGTATTATCGATAACAAATTCCATCTCGGTTTGCTCATCCACCTCGCAAACCAGTTTAAAGATCAGCTTATTAGCCAATATTTCTCTGGCATGGACATCACCGCGCCACAGTTTAAAGTACTGATTAATATATACAAAGGCGTTACCAGCCCAGTGGAGATTAGTAAAGCTCTGGTTATGGACGCAGGCGCGATGAGCCGTATGGTTGACCGCATGGTCAGGCGTGAACTCATCGTTCGTCACCCCCATCCCCAGGATAAACGCCAGGTGATTCTGGCTCTGACAGATAAAGGCCAGTTGATTTGCGATCGTTTTCAGAATGAAGCGCTCGCCTCAATTATCGGCGATCTCACCGCACGCCTGACGCAAGATGAATCTCAGCAACTGGTTGCATTAATCACCAAAATGCTGCCAGACGACATCACTGCGCCACACCGTTAATACCGTATAAAGGCCAAAAGATGGAAACGACTCCAGAAGAACACGTTCAGCGATCCAGTAAGCGCAAACGTAATTTGATTATTTTTATCCTGATTCTTGTGCTGGCAGCTGCGGGCTGTCTCGCCTGGTATTTTTTGTACGCTCGTTTTTACGAGTCTACAGATGATGCTTATGTGAACGGCAACCAGGTCGCGCTGACACCACAAATCAGCGGTACGGTCACGCAGGTCACCGCTGACGAAGGAGACTTCGTCGAAAAAGGCCAGCCGCTGGTGTTGCTTGATCCTGGCGATACCCAGATTGCGCTTCAGCAAGCAGAAGCCAGCCTTGCAAACACCGTGCGCCAGGTTCGCGGGTTATACAGCACAGCGGATAATTACCGTGCACAGGTCGCCGCCAAACGGGTCGCCCTGCAAACGGCTCAAAATGATTATGCGCGCCGCCAGAAAATATTCTCGACTGGTGCGATTGCGGCTGAAGATCTCTCACATTACCGTGATGCCGTAGCCAGTGCACAAAGTGATTTAGCCGCCGCTCAACAAGCATTGCAAACCAATGTCGCGATGGTTGATGACACAGTTATTGATAGCCATCCGGAAATCAAAACCGCCGTGGCCACGCTTCGCCAGCGTTATCTGGATAACTCGCGCACTACGATTGTGGCACCAGTGAGTGGCTATGTCGCTAAACGCGCCGTGCAGTTGGGGATGCGTGTGACTTCCGGCACCACGCTGCTGGCGATTGTGCCGCTCAATGAAGTTTGGGTTGATGCCAACTTCAAAGAAAGCCAGATGAACACCATGCGTCTGGGGCAGAAAGTGACGCTCAGCGCCGACCTTTACGGCGATGACGTCGAATACCAGGGAACCATTGAAAGTCTGGGTATTGGAACCGGCAGCGCGTTTTCTTTGCTGCCCGCGCAGAACGCCAGTGGTAACTGGATAAAGATTGTTCAACGCTTGCCGGTGCGTATCACGCTCGATCCTCACGATATGCAGAAACATCCGCTGCGTATTGGCCTGTCGATGAATGCGCGTGTGGATATTCGTAACGCAGACGGTCATCTGCTGCCACAAAAAACAGTCAGCTCGCCTCGCTTCACTACCGATGTCTATCAAGACTCTCTGGAAGCGGCAGACAAACTGGTGGCGAAAATCCTTCATGACAACAGCAATGCGGTAGCTTCAGGCGCCCATTAAGAGAGACGTTATGCAAGATAAGGCGGCGTATACGCCACCCAGTCTGCTGCTTGCGACGCTCGCGCTGTCGTTGGCAACTTTCATGCAGGTGCTGGACTCGACAATTGCCAACGTCGCATTGCCGACGATTGCCGGTAACCTGGGGGTCAGTGCGGACCAGGGCACATGGGTTATCACCTCGTTTGCAGTGTGTAACGCGATTGCTTTACCGCTCACCGGTTGGTTTACCCGGCGCTTTGGGCAGCTGAAATTGTTTATCGGCTCAGTGGTGATGTTTACTCTCACCTCTTTCCTGTGTGGTTTCGCCCACAGCATGACGGAGTTGATTTTCTTCCGTGCCATGCAGGGCTTTTTCGCCGGACCGATGTTTCCGATGTGCCAGACGCTGCTGTTGGTCATCTTCCCCCCCATGAAACGTGGGATGGCGCTGGCACTGCTGTCGATGGTGACCGTGGTCGCGCCAATAGTTGGGCCCATTACCGGCGGTTGGATTACCGATAACTACTCCTGGCCGTGGATTTTTTACATCAACGTGCCAATCGGTATTTTTGCCTCGATTGTTGTCTGGACACAGATGCGCGGACGCGAAGAAACCACCACCACATCACCGATTGACTATATCGGCATCGGTTTGTTGGTGATTGGGGTTGGATTGCTGCAAGTGGTGCTGGATAAGGGCAACGATCTTGACTGGTTTGCCTCGCCAGAAATTATCATCATGTCGGTGATTTCAGCGATTGGCCTGATTGCTTTTGTCATCTGGGAATTGGGCGAGCGCCATCCGATTGTGAATTTGCGTCTGTTTAAAGAACGCAACTTTGCCATTGGCACCACGGCATTGATGTTGGGATATGCAGCCTTCTTTGCCATCAACATTATTCTGCCGCAATGGCTACAAACTCAGATGGGCTATACGGCTATCTGGGCCGGGCTTGCCGCAGCACCAATGGGCTTCTTGCCGCTGTTACTGACGCCGATTGTCGGGCGTTATGCCAGCAAAGTGGATTTACGAATCCTGGCCACCATGTCGTTCCTGATTATGGGCGCGTCCTGCTTGTTCCGTGCCCAGTTCAATACCAACGTTGATTTCCACACTATCGCAGAAGTGCAAATGTTTATGGGCATTGGCGTGGCATTCTTCTTTATGCCATTAACAACGATTGTGTTGTCGAATCTTCAGGGTGCAGAAGTGGCAGAAGGTTCAGGCTTAGCCACGTTCTTCCGCGTATTGGGGGGCTCATTTGCCTCATCACTGACCACCTGGATTTGGTCACGCCGGGAAGTTTTCCACCATGCTAATTTGACCGAGAGCGTATCGATTTATAATCCGTCTGCGGTTGATTATCTCGATAAGATGGGTGGCGTGACGCAGCAGCATCTGGCGTTTGTCGATAAAACTATTGAGCAGCAGGCGTACATGATGTCGACCATCGACTACTTCTGGATTCTGGGATGGGGGTTTATGGGGCTGATTGTGATTATCTGGTTCGCTCGTCCGCCATTTATTCGCTCGGGTGCACCTGGCGCTCCGGCGGCGGGACACTAAATCAATCTGGCGGGGAGCCCCGCCAGACTTTTCCTCTTAGACGGTCTCTCCTGCCGCTTCGACAGGAATATCCTGCAACGTACGCTCAAAGCTGCGTAGACGTTTGTAGATAGACATCAGCTCAACCAGAGTTGTCCACGAGCTAATCAAATACTGGAATGAACCGCGCACCTGGCCGAATACGTTGGTGATTTGCGTCATCAAGCCAAGAGTAATGGTCCCCGCAACAATCGAAGGGAATAGCAAGAACAAACCAAATACGTTATCCACTTGCAGGTAGAGAATACGTGCAATATTGAAGTACATGTAATGGAAGTAGAGACGGTAATAGTTTCTGCGCACCCCATCGAAAAGCTCTTTAACGGTGGGAGGTGACGCGCGTGATGGATCGTCCTCGCCATAGACCAGTTCTTTACGATAAGCCGCTTCTACCCGCTGATTTTTAAATTCCAGACCGGGTAATTTAATCCCTACGACTGCCAACAACCCCGTCCCCAGCAGTGACCAGATTATAGCGGCAATCACCAGACCATAAGGGATGTGTCCAACAATCGGTAATTCCGGAACATGTGCGGAAAGCGTCACCAGCACGGGGAGGAAGGCGATTAACGTCATAATGGCGTTTATAAAACTGACCCCCATGTCTTCCAGTGTGGAGGCAAAACGCATGGTGTCTTCTTGCACACGCTGCGCCGCACCTTCGATTTTGCGCAGCATTTGCCAGTTTTCCATATAGTATTCGTTCATAGCGGTACGCCAGCGGAATACATAGTGACTGACAAAGAAATTGTTCATTACGCCAACAATCACTGCAATTAATGCGATCCCCAGGAATACTCCAACTTCATGATAGAACTGCTCAATAGTAACTTTATGAGGTGAGCTAAGCGCCGTCTGAATTAAATCGTAGAATGGGGCATACCACGCATTCACCGCGACCCCAACTTCCACCAGGAACCAGGTCACGAAGATTATCAGTGAAGAGCCGAGAATCGACCAGTATTGCCAACGGTGCGGGCTGTAGATAAACCAGAACAGCGCAAACATGCCGACGCACAAGGCGTAGTAGGCATAAAATACCAGGTAGCCCATCGACCAGAAACGGGCGGCACTGATTGGCACCTCGCCCCGCGCCCCCGTAATATGCTCAAGCCAATTACCGCCACCAGCCTGCCAGAACACAACGGCGATCATTGCCCAAATAAAAGCCGACAGGAAAAACGCTGTCGGGCGTGGGAAAAACGATTTAAACATTACAACACTCCTGAAAACACACTCTTATTGTTATAACTATCCCGACTAAATAAGGCTCACTCAATGTTGTATCAAGAGATGTAAGGTTGTGGGCTTTACCACTGTTCGAGGATCTCTGCGGTGGATTTTACCCGCAGAGTATTTCCCGGGATCGTAAAGTTACGCCAGACATCGTTGTAATGCTCGATCAACACTTCGGCAAGCGCAGCCGGACGATTTGCTGTGGTATGCGCGTCTGCGGCGACAGTCATGGCATAACCGCGACTGGCTCCGTTTTTAATAGTAGCGTCCACGCAGTAGTCCGTTGCACAACCGCATACCACAAATTCGTTTATCTGGTGGCGGTTGAGGACGTCATCAAGTTCCGTACGGTAAAACGAGTCGCACGCTGTTTTAGTCACATAGAGCGCGTCAACAGGTCGTATTAGTTCAGGTAAAAGATCAAACGCCACAGTTCCCTGCTCCAACCCCGTTTCAGTATGTTGGATGAAAATGACTTTATCGGCGGCGGAGATCAATTGGTTTATACGTGTCGTGCAGATTTCACGGTTAAAACGAGGGGCTTCAAAAACCCCATTTTGCATATCAATAACCATCAGTACACGTTGGGCAGGCATGATTAAGCTCTCACTAAACGAGGAATTCAGGAGCGTAGCACATACCTGTTTTGGCATTAAACCGTATAAAGTTTAGGTGCACCTTCTGGCCGGGTTTTGAATCGACGATGCAGCCATAAATATTGTTCAGGCGCCCGCATGATTTCCCGTTCGATCTTACGATTCACGTACGCAGCGGCGGTCTGTTCGTCATCCATCGGATAATCACTAAACTCGGGCTCAATCACCAGTTGATAGCCTGTGCCATCTTGCTTGCGGATAAGCACAATGGTCAGAATCGCAGGTTTTGCCAGACGAGCCATCGTGTAGGTTCCGTTAGTGGTGGCTGCCTGCTCTACGGCAAAGAACGGAGCGAATGAACTGCCCTTAGGGCCGTAATCCTGATCGGGTGCGAACCAGACGGCTTCACCGGCTTTAAGCGCCTTCACCATGCCTTTCAAATTACGACGATCCAGCATGGCTTTGTTGGAACGTGAACGTCCCCGGGTTTGAACAAACTCCATCGCTTTGTTGTTATGTGGCCGGTACATCGCCATCATCGGACGGCAAAGGCCCATTACGCGACCACCCAATTCCAGCGACATAAAATGCACGCCGATAGCCATCACGCCCTTCCCTTTATCACAAGCCGCAGTGATATGTTCAAGCCCGCTGACTTCGAACCACTTACGCACTCGTGCATCTGACCAGAACCAGGCCATGCCGGTTTCAATTAAGCCCATACCGAGGGATGAGAAATTTTGCACAACGATGGCATCAACCTGCGCATCAGTGTATTGCGGGAAACACAGTTTGAGGTTCTGGCGAGCAATGGAGACCCGGCGTTTGAGAAAACGCATGGAGACGCGACCAATGAAGCTACCCATTTTCAGTAATACTGGGTAAGGCAATTGCACCCACAGCCACAAAATACCCAGACCAAACCAGGTCAGCCAGTAGCGTGGGTGGAGGAGTTCAGTTCGAAAGTGCGGTTTACTAGACATTATCAGCTTCTGTATGCGTAATTAGTGTGTATCGCATAAAGAAGTCACTCTATTAGCGGTACAACGTAGTGCTCGTACTATGACGCCACGCGGCGGGAATAGTTGCAGCAGTGAGTTCACAGTAGCCCTGATAATACTCATTTTCTGATCAAGTCATGAATAGATGTTGTCAGTTTTTTTAAGTATTTCGCCTCATTACGTATGCTTTCGGAGTAACACACTCATTATCGATTAAAAAATAGACTACAGAGATTAAATTTAGACTGTTTGGCGGAAGAGAATGTCGTATTTGTTTGCAGCTAAAGAGCCAATGGAAACGATAAGCTAAAAGTGTGATTTTTAACGGGTAAATTTTAGACACTTCAGCTTTCTAAAATCAAATTCTGGGCTAATACTTATTGGGATTTCCCTACACTCTTCAGGAACCTGGCATAATGAAAAAACTAACCTTAGCCTTACTGTCCAGCACCCTTCTATTCGCAAGCGCCGGCGCCTTTGCCGAGAATCCCGCGACCAGTACATCGGGCATGCAAGCAGAGAAGGAACAGCTCAATAATCCGGGTCATATTATTGATGACTGCCGTGCAGCCGGAAACGAAAACAAAAAAGGCTGTGAATCCGGGCATGAGATGCGTTCTGAGCATAAAAGTGACGATAAAATGCTCAAACACGGCGGGACAACTGACGACGTAACCCAGAAAGACATACAGAAAACGAATTAATGCAGATTGCACCGCAGCAACAAACTGTGGTGCATTACTACGCGAAAATGCCCTTGAAATGCCACGTTACGCTTTTTCTCATCACAATCCTCATTTTCCCGTTTGCGTAGAGCCTTAGAGTAGTATAAATACGGTCAATATCGCTTCATTTCGTTTATGGGTTACCCGCGTTGAAAATTCGTCTCCCGCGTCTCGCTGCGCTTGTCATTGCTGCGCTGCCAATTTTGAGTTTTGCACAAACTTCTCCCGATCCTGTTTTTGCTTCGGAAATAGCCGATCGTTATGCCAATCACATTTACTACGGCAGCGGTGCTACAGGCATGGCAATGGTAGTGATTGACGGCAACCAACGCGTGTTCAGAAGTTTTGGTGAAACCCGCCCTGGCAATAACGTTCGTCCTCAACTGGACTCGGTTATCCGCATTGCCTCGCTGACCAAACTGATGACCAGTGAAATGCTGGTGAAAATGTTGGATCAGGGAAAGGTTCAGCTCAATGATCCGTTGAGCAAATACGCCCCGAGTGGCGCCAGAGTCCCAACATTCAATGGCAAACCTATTACTCTGGTGAATCTGGCGACTCACACCAGCTCATTGCCTCGCGAACAACCTGGCGGTGCCGCTCATCGAACTGTGTTTACCTGGCCGACGCGTGATCAGCGCTGGAACTGGCTCGCCAATGCGAGTTTAAAAAGCGCACCGGGCACCATCGCCTCTTATTCGAATCTCGCATTTGATCTTCTTGCCGATGCGCTGGCTCGTGCTGCTGGCAAACCCTACCCTCAGTTGTTCGAAGAACAAATCACTCGCCCGCTAGGCATGAAGGACACGACATTCACTCCTTCACCTGACCAATGCAAACGCCTGATGGTGGCTGAAAAAGGTGCGAGCCCTTGCGATAATACGCTCGCGGCAATTGGCAGTGGCGGCGTGTATTCAACACCTGACGACATGATGCGCTGGATGCAGCAGTTCCTGAGCTCTGATTTCCACCGTCGCAATACCCAGGCCGACAGAATGCAGACGCTTATCTATCAACGAACCCAACTCACCCGCGTCATTGGTATGGATGTTCCAGGAAAAGCTGATGCTTTAGGAATGGGCTGGGTATATATGGCACCGAAGAATGGTCGTCCGGGCATTGTGCAAAAAACTGGCGGTGGCGGCGGATTCATTACGTATATGGCGATGGTGCCGCAAAGTAATGTCGGGGTGTTTGTCGTCATCACCCGCTCACCATTAACTCGTTTCGTGAATATGAGTGATGGGGTAAATGATTTGGTATCAGAATTAAGCGGATTTACCTCTCAAGCCGGCCCTGCATCTTGATAATTGAGCAGGTCGATTTTCGACCTGCTGCTCTCAATAACTTACAGGAAGACGACTTATCGAAACCAGCTTACCTTTATCCATCTCGATATAATTGCCTTTGCGCAGTGCAGATAAGACTTCTGCAATCACCGAACGGGATATTTTCGTTCTTTTTTGCACGAAATTAATCACACCCGTACGTGCCCGTAAATCAGAATTCCATGAATCCATAGTGAGCAAAGTGGCCCGAATCTGAGAATAAGTTGTCGTGCCAATAAAACGAGCATCACGATACTCAAGATTACGCATCAGATAAGTGACCCAGTGAAAAGCGGGTTGCCACAGCTTATATTTTTCAATTATTTCGAAAGCAAGATTTGCAGGAAGAGTAAAACCCCGACATTCAGTTAGAGTGGTTATTCGATATTTAATCTGCGTCGTTTGAAATATATTTGCCAGACCAATCAATGTTGGGCTAGAAACCAACTCCATCAACAGGTCATCCATTTCCCGATGCAGTATGATGCTCCCTTCACTAAAGAACAAAACTAATGGTGTATTATCCTCTCTGAACATGCTCAATTCACTGTCTGCTGGAAAAGTAAATTCTTTTCCAACCTCCACCAACCTACTGCGAATCGCCTCGAGTTGGGTTAATGGTTTTATATACATAAAAGATATTCCTTTACCTTAATGGCCCAGTAACATGCCTATCCCTATTAGGGATAGGCATCTATTATAACAATTTGATTCAAACTGGAAATAATATTAATGGGACCCAGACTCTTGTATCCTAAGAGCAACATTATTATATATATTATTACCAGGTATACTTCACACCCACATTAGCTGACCAATCCTGATCGACATCACCGCCGCCGAGGTAATTTGTATCAGCATAAGCTGCGAAGTTTTTGGTAAAGCTAAATTGACCGCCAAGTCCAACACGTACCGCAGAGCCTTCGACACCATTATCAATGTTATCTCCATTAATATCGGCGCTATTGCTGTTGGAGTCGTCATAGACGTATGCCAGTTTGAAGTAAGGAGTCAGAGCCTGGTCACCGTAGTTAAAGGTATAACCTGTATCCACACCTAATTCATAACGCATGCTGTCATATGACTGGCTGCCAACGGCCATATCGTTGCTCAGCTGGTAGTTATCGCCATCCTGGAACAAACCGGAAATAGAAGCATATGGGGTGACATAGCCTTGTTGGTTCAACTGGAAGTCATAACCCAATTTCATACCGAAGCCCCAGGCATCGGAAGAAATATCGCCATCTACCGCCTGACCATTACTCATATCAGCAGTCAAATCATTGCTGTAGTGACTGTAGCTCAGAGTGGAATCAAGGAAGATATTATTCTGGAAACGTGCGGACGAGTAGATTCGAGCAGACTGGCTGTCTTGATCGACATTACCACTGTCATCACTGATACTACCTTTGGCAAAGCCTGCTGCCGCACCGACTGTCCACTTAGCATTGTTACCTTCGATCTGTTTATCCAGACCAACCATAATGCCGTTGACAGTTTGATCGTAATTCAGTGTGCCGGTGTCACCAGAGAAACCACCGCCGATATACGTCACCCAGGCGCCACCGGTATCACCACCAGGAGTGTGACGACCATTAGCCAGACGAGTGTTCAGTGCATCTTGTTCCAGGTTCCAGGTATTGGTGTTAGCTGAAGGGATACTCAACGCCATGTTTGCGTAATCAGTCAACTCACCCTGCTTGAGAACAACCGTATTTCCATTCTGCTCAGCCTGATATGTGTAAGCACCCAAATCAGCTTTGTTTGCAGCAGAGAAGGTTGCAGTACTATTCACATCGTTAACATAGATAATTTCTTTATCTTTATAGTTAGCAATAGAACCTGTACCCGTTGAGTTATTGATACGGACTTTGTAGTTACCAGCAGCCGCTACTGTACCATCATTGCTATCATCGACACTGAATTCTTGATCCGCATTGTTACTATTACCATTACCGTTGATGGTTAGATGACCATCGGAATTCATAGCAACTACGCCATAACCGTAAGTCGCATCTTGTGTGTTTGTGGTATTGGTATGGCCATTAATCAAATCAGCAGCTAATACATAGTCGCTACTATTGATGTTAAATACACCACCATTAGTCAGCTCCATGGTATCCGTGCTAAACAGATTCGCATCGAACTCACCGGCACCAATGCTGAACTCACCGCCATTAGACACGCTAATGGTGTTAGCACGCAGGTAGGTGCTTTCATCAGTCAGATTGACCTTACTGTAACTATCAACAATCAGATGATCTGTACCGACTTCTCCGTCAGTACTCAGGTTCATTGTCGAACCATTAGTCAGAGTTATTGAGTCTGCCAGCAGGGATGAACTTTGAGCGACGTTGACCTGCGAACCATTATTCACAGTTAGCGTATCAATATTAGAACCGTTTACGGTATCCCACTCTGAACCGTTGTTCAGCGCAACGTTGAACACACCACTTTGGAAGGTCTGATCATCAACAACATTGCCCCAATGATCATAAGTAGAGTTTGGCTCCAGACTGTTGATCGCAACATCAAACATGCTTGTAGGGCCAATAGCGTCATAGTTGAATACCGCTGCACCCACCCACTTGCTACCGTTATCCAGAGTAATGTTTAGTTCATCAACATTCAGGCTATCGTCAGCCCAACCGCCATTGGTATCTAAAACACCATTACCGTCAGAATCGTGACCCACTGGATAGAAGTTTGCATTCCAGGTGCTGCTAAATACAGCATCGCCCATCAGGGTAGAATGATCGAACTTAACATTGTTTTTCAACGCATAATTTGATGCTGAGCTATCAGTAAAAGACAATGCGATGTCGTTTATACCACCATCACCGTTATAGTCACTTGGTTCCTCTGAATTGCCATAGAAACCCTCGCCTTCAAGCGGCGTGTAGGCACCTGATGTCACTGTAGAATTAACAACTGAGATGTTGTTATCCCATGTCCGATATTCAGTAGTGTAATCGGTATTGCTGGTGTCTCCTTGAGACAGGGCAATACCGGCAACATGAGAGTTATCGCTGATGTTGATATTACTTTCAACATCCAGCGTGACTGCAGCACCTAAATAAGCATAATCAGCAGTCCGATACTGTTCGGATGCTGCTTTACCTTCAGCATTCAAATAACTGTCAGTAAAGTAGAAATACTCGTAATCGTCATCAATGGTAGAATTAGCGATATTCAGTGTAAATGCATCGCCGTCAATCCATTTATAATCATCATCTGTCCCTTTCGTCCAACCATAGCCATCGTGGTCATAAACTTTTTCAGACGTGATCATTCCATGAATGACTGAATTAGAAATGTTCAGTGTATTTGCATCACCATCCGCATAATCATTATTGAGATAGTAAGTGGAGACAACACCGTTCACGACATCATTATTAAAGGTTTGATCAAAAGCGCCATCAGCCGCATTGTTATAAATATAACCATCATAAGTAATATAGTTAAGCCTATCGGTATTTTCCCAGTCACTCCAGCTAAACGCTGTGGACCCATCATCGTGATAACCGAAGGTGTTATAAGTAGTAGCATTTGCCTGAGAAGCAATTGCCAATGTGCAGGCTAATGCCAGTTGTGATACCACAAGTTTCTTTTTCCAAGAGTGCATTATTCATCCCTCCTCAGGGACTTAACTTATGTTGTTCCATCAATTGTCAATGCAGTAATAACCAATACCGGTAATTGTATTAACGAAAGGATTATGATGCGAAAAAAACAAACCGTTCAATTAATCATTCTATTTTGTATGGAATCGAACAAATAGAATTCGATGCATTTCACTGATGAATGGAACCAGATGAATAAGTCTCTATTTAATGTCATACCTCGCTGAAAGAATAAAAATAAAACATATATAAACATTCTATTCGTTGATTACCTTGCACTCTTAAAACAAATAATATAAGACAAGATTATTCAATATTTAATGCACATGCAATATAGCCATTATTCTGGCAGGATAAGGGGGCGCCAGGAGCACGAAAATAGAGTGATTTTTACAATTGGAGTATCCATAAAATGTGCTAATTGCTCATTCAGGGATCACACAAGAGGAGAGTCATAGATAATGCACAATTATGTTTTCCATATAATTATGCATTATCTGTATTTCAATCACGAACGGATAGTATCGTCACCGAAGCCTATCCATTTATATGTCGTGAGTGCCTCGAGCCCCATTGGGCCACGAGCATGAAGCTTCTGCGTGCTTACCGCCACTTCCGCACCCAATCCAAACTGACCACCATCAGTGAAACGCGTAGAAGCATTCACATACACGGCAGAAGAATCGACTTCATTCACAAAGCGGTTAGCATTACGTAAGGTACGAGTCAGTATCGCATCAGAATGTTGTGTGCCATGTTCACGAATATGGTCAATCGCATCATCAATATCAGCGATAACTTTCACATTCAGATGAAGTGATAGCCACTCGTCGTCATAGTCTTCTGCTTTTACTGGCAAGACTTCCGCAGGGCCGTTTTGTAGCAGTGCCAAAGACTTTTCGTCAGCATGTAATGTCACGCCAGATTTTGCCATTTGTTGGCTGAGTACAGGCAAGAAATTCGTTGCAATCCCTTGATGAACCAGCAAAGTTTCAACAGTATTACAGGTGCTAGGACGTTGCGTTTTAGCATTAACAATGATGTTCAGAGCAGGTTCAAATTCAGCGCTGTCATCAACGAAGATATGACACACGCCAATACCACCGGTAATCACCGGGATAGTTGATTGTTCGCGGCAAAGTTTATGCAGACCAGCACCACCACGTGGGATCAGCATGTCTACATAACGGTCCATGCGGAGCAATTCATTCACCAGTGCGCGATCAGGGCTTTCAATCGCCTGAACCGCAGCTGCAGGCAAGCCACACTCCGTCAGCGCTTGTTGAATGACCTTCACCGTTGCCGCATTGGTGCGCCAGGTTTCTTTCCCGCCACGCAGAATTGCTGCATTCCCTGTTTTCAGACACAGTGAGGCAACATCAACAGTGACGTTAGGTCGAGCTTCATAAATCACGCCAACCACACCTAACGGAACGCGGCGACGCTCAAGACGTAATCCGCTCTCCAGTATCCCGCCATCAATGATTTGACCTACAGGGTCAGCCAAATTACACACCTGACGAACATCATTCGCAATGCTAGTCAGACGTGAGGGAGTGAGTTGTAATCGGTCTAACATCGCTTCGCTAAGGCCATTGGCTTTGGCTTCAGCCAGGTCTTTTTCATTAGCGTCTAAAATAGCCGCAGCCTGAGCTTCCAGATTATCCGCGATACATTCCAGCGCACGGTTTTTTTCACGGCTGGAGAGCAGTGCCATCTGATAAGAAGCGGCTTTCGCTGCTTTACCCATTTGTTCAAGCATTGCCTGCTCCTTAGTTAACAATCATGTCGTCACGATGAACGGCAACCGGGCCATATTCGTAGCCAAGAATTTCACCGATCTGTTGAGAGTGGTGACCCGCAATACGGCGCAAAGCATCGCTATTGTAGCGACAAACACCATGGGCAATATCGCGACCTTCAAGGCTGCGAATGCGGATAACTTCGCCGCGAGAAAAGTTTCCAGTGACGTTTTTGATGCCCTTTGGCAACAAGGAACTTCCGCGTTCAAGGATTGCCGCAAGCGCCCCATCATCAACCGTAATTTCACCGGCAGGAGGTGCGCCAAATATCCAACGCTTACGGTTTTCTAATGGAGTCTGTTGCGCATGGAAACGGGTCCCAACGGGTGTACCCGACATCACATCACCAATCACGCCAGGTTTGCTACCGGCCGCAATCACTACGTCGATACCCGCGCGACAGGCAACATCAGCAGCCTGCAATTTCGTACCCATACCGCCCGTTCCAAGCCCTGACACGCTATCACCGGCTATCGCTCGCAGTGCGTCATCAATGCCGTGAACTTCTTTAATCAGTTCTGCGTCAGGATTGTTACGAGGGTCTGCAGTAAACAGCCCTTGTTGGTCAGTCAGCAGTAAGAGTTTATCCGCACCAGCCAAAATGGCTGCCAGCGCAGAAAGATTGTCGTTATCGCCAACTTTGATTTCTGCGGTGGCAACCGCATCGTTTTCATTGATTATCGGTACGATGTTGTTATCAAGCAGCGCACGCAACGTGTCACGTGCATTCAGAAAACGCTCACGATCTTCCATATCGGCACGCGTAAGCAACATCTGCCCAACATGAATGCCATAAATAGAAAATAGTTGTTCCCAAAGCTGGATTAATCGACTTTGGCCAACTGCCGCCAACAATTGCTTGGATGCAATCGTTGCGGGCAATTCGGGATAACCTAAATGCTCGCGCCCCGCAGCAATCGCCCCGGAGGTCACAATAACAATGCGATGCCCGGAGGCATGAAGTTGTGCGCACTGACGCACCAGCTCAACAATATGAGCTCTATTCAGGCGGCGCGAGCCACCGGTTAATACGCTCGTGCCTAGTTTTACCACCAGCGTCTGGCTGTCACTCATGATTCTCTGCCGTTTAAACGAAATTGGAAAAATTAAAATGCCAGATGACGTTGTAACAGGAGTAACGCGGCTTGCCAACAGGCTCGGAAGGAAAACAGAGATCCAGATGAAAACGATCAGCAAACGTAGCGGTAAATTTTTACATTTTTATGACAAATATAAATAATTACGTTTATTTAAACTTTCTCTTACTTTGTCATAAATCTTTCATCTCCAAACGATAAAACTCTCTGCGTTTTTTAACGGGATATCTCCCGATTAAATTTTTAGCGCGTATACACTATTGGGATGAAAAATGAAGAAAAGCACACTGGCAGTAATGGTATTGGGTTTTCTGGCGTCATCAACTTCTTCGCAGGCAGCGGAAATTTATAATAAAGATGGCAATAAACTCGACCTTTACGGAAAAGTAAAAGCTGAACACTACATGAGTGATAATAATTCTGTAGATGGTGATCAGTCTTATTTTCGTCTGGGCGTTAAAGGTCAGACACAAATTAATGATCAATTAACCGGTTTTGGTCAGTGGGAATATCAGGTTGCAGCTAACAAAGTTGAAGGTGACTCGAATACCACCAAAACTCGTCTGGCATTTGCTGGGTTAAAAGCGGGTGACATCGGTTCCTTCGATTATGGCCGTAACTATGGCGTTCTTTATAACGTCGCATCCTACACCGATATGATGCCAGAGTTTGGTGACGACTCTTACACCAAAACCGATAACTTCATGACTGGCCGTGCAAACGGTGTAGCAACTTACCGTAATAACAACTTCTTTGGTCTGGTTGATGGTCTCAAACTTGCCTTGCAGTACCAGGGGAAAAACGAGAACGACGGACGTGCAACGAGCAAGCAGAACGGCGACGGCTTTGGTACTTCTTTGTCTTATGACATTGCCGATACCGGTCTGACTATCGGTGCAGGTTACGCTAATTCCAATCGCACACTGGCACAGAAAAACCTGGCGGTGGGAACAGGTGATAATGCCGAAGCGTGGACGACAGGTTTGAAATACGATGATCACAATGTTTATCTGGCAGCCATGTATGCCGAAACGCGGAATATGACGCCAATTTCCGGAACTGCATCTATTAATGGTATAAACAGAAGCATCAGTGGTTTCGCCAATAAAAACCAGGCGTTCGAAGTTATCGCACAATATCAGTTTGACTTTGGTCTGCGTCCATCACTGGGCTACGTCCAGTCAAAAGGCAAGGATATTGAAGGTGTAGGTGATGTGGATCTGGTGAAATATATTGATGTCGCTGCAACATATTACTTCAATAAAAATATGTCAGCTTTTGTTGATTACAAAATTAATAAACTGAGTGATGACAACGCACTTAATCTTAACAACGATGATGTTGTCGCATTAGGTTTAGTTTATCAGTTCTAAGAGTCTGACAAAAAAGCCCCACCGTTCTGGTGGGGCTTTTTTTATGCTGATAATTTTACCGGTTTTTCTGCAAAATCTTGTGCAGGTACCAGTTCAAGACCCAGTGTACTTAATAACTCTCGCAAACGTTCGTGGAAACCACGCAGTGTTAGCTCAAGTCTCTCATCCACTTCTTTGTCTTTTGCGGCCGTCGCAGTCCATTTACCATCTTTGTCGAACAAACCAAACTGATAGGTGTAGGTAAACTGTTTTTCCTGAGCTTCCAACTCCATCCACCAGCCCCAGAATTCACGCTTCTCTGGTGCAGGCTTTACGTTGACGCACACAGCCAGGCAATCGAAGAAGAAACGGTTATCTTCACATTGCTCTTCCCGGATATATGGGCCAAGCGAGGCAAATTTCTTAATCAATCTACTTTTCGGGTGTCCACTTGGTAACGTCATTCCGATCTCCTGTTGTGAAGCATCTGTTTTACCAAACCAATGAAATTTAGCAAATCATTAACGTAATCTCTGCTTGATCCATCCGGTAATTTCTTTCAGTGCTTTGTCAAAATTGCGATACACCGGGTTAAACGGGATCGCCAACAACTTACCATCCGCAGATGACGAAGTGATTAATCGAGAATCTTCTTCCGGACTGAAAGGATCGTTCGCCCAGTAACCCGCTAACATCGGTGTTGGACAATGGCGCCCTAATAGCCCCTGGGTTTTTAACGAGTAGCGGTTTAATTCGACACGCAACGCGTTGTCAGATGCGTCGTGCATTCCCAGACGACTCGCCAGCACATCAATATACATCTCCGGCACCTGAGCCTGACGTGATGCATCGCTCAATAAACTATGAACAATCGGGCCAAGACATGCGACAGCCTTCAAACGAGGTGCTTCGATATACCCCAAACGCACCGCGACATTTGCCCCAAAACGGAAACCAAACGCCGCCACGCGAGTGTGGTCGATCCATGGGATATTGGGCAGCGCTTTGAGAACGTGCTGGTGTAAAAGACTGGAATCCTGAGTCAGTTTCCATTTTGAAGAAAACCCAACCGAGGGCATATCGATGGTTAACATCGCGATACCTTCAGGAGCAAAATACTTCTCAAACAAGGTGTAATAATCGCTTTGTAACGCATCCAGACCGCCGCAAATCAGCACCGTCGGGAAGGGACCGTCCCCTTCTTTGGGAACATGGAGGAACCCCGTTATCGCGCCACCGCCTGGAATAGTAAATTCCAGTTCACGCAAGCCACCAGAAAGACGTGGAGCCGCTTCTTCATAGGCACGATTTGCCAGCACTTGCGCCTGTTCCGCCAGTGGGTCGCCTTTAAGGTGTGGGTAGGCAGCAATGCTGTAGAGATTGGCCGCCTGTAACCAATATTTGCCACTCAGAACGTTATCGGTTTCCAGATTAGCCCGCTGCTGCCACAGCATTGCCTGCTTCGACCATTCAAAAATCCAGTTGCCACTGCGGTAACCAACGACCGTATCATACAAATCGGCATTCGTGCGTTCAGCTGGATTAACCGCTATGCGCGCCTGCACTTCAAGGATTTCGCGCGGGTCAACACCACGCCATACCCATAGCAGGCGGTTAATCATGCGATACCAGTGGGGAACAGATTTACCGTCCAGAGCGGACTGGATAACGGGGGCAGTTTGATGTTGAGCACGACGAACTAACGTCGATGTCTCGGGATGTTTAAATCGGGGTTTAAATAGCGTTTCGCTAAGATTGGCCTGTACCATCGCCTTCTGCCTCCATACAAACGTCAGGAATGCGGCTATTGTACTCTGTCGGCAACCAAATAACACAAACGCCCGGCATAGCCGGGCGTAAATCAATGCAAATGTTCAAACTACCGATAGCCTAAATCATTAGATTTACAGCAAGGTGGCAAGGGACTGAATCCCCAGGAGCTTACTTGAGTAAGTGACTGGGGTGAAGGAGTACAGCCAACGCCGCTGTGGCTCAAATGATAACGGCTATTAACGACCAGCCAAAGGTGGAACGAACACTACACCCATATCCCAAGGCTGTTCAATCCAGGTATCCTGCGGGATATCGATAACGTAATCGTCAACCAAAGGCTGACCAGCAGGTTTGGCGAAGATAGTGACAAAATGCGCTTTTGGATACATTTCACGGATAGCCACTGCGGTGCCACCAGTATCAACCAGGTCATCAATTACGATGAAACCTTCACCATCACCTTCAGCACGTTTCAGCACAGTCAGCTCACGCTGGTTGTCGTGGTCATAGCTGGAGATGCAAACGGTATCAACATGACGAATCCCCAGTTCACGTGCCAGCAGTGCGCCAGGAACCAGGCCACCACGACTAACGGCAATAATGCCTTTCCACTGTTCAGCAGGAAGCAGACGGCTTGCCAGCTTACGCGCGTGAATCTGCAACATGTCCCAGGTGACGATGTATTTTTCGCTCATGTGAAATTATCCCAGCCAGTTATTAACGGCTTAAAAATGTTCAAAGGGGTTTTGGTTGCGCGAGATTATAGAGATCTGGCGCACTAAAAACCAGTGCTCTGGGCTCGTCCCCTTCGTTTTTACGTGCTTTAGATCGTCATTACGTCAGTTAAAGTGGTATTCTCAAGCCAGCACACAATGCTTACTTGTGTTGTATTTCATTAAGATCAATCCTGTTCTCTGCTAACCAAAATAGTCGGCAGAGTCGATGTCAAGGAGACTTATCGTGTCTGAATTGTCTCAATTATCTCCGCAACCGCTGTGGGATATTTTTGCCAAAATTTGTTCCATTCCGCACCCTTCTTATCATGAAGAACAACTTGCAGAACATATTCTGTCTTGGGCAAAAGAAAAAGGCCTGCATGTTGAGCGCGACCAGGTCGGCAATATCCTGATCCGTAAACCTGCAACAGCTGGCATGGAAAACCGTAAAGCGGTAGTCCTGCAGGCTCACCTTGATATGGTGCCGCAGAAAAATAACGACACTGTCCATGATTTCACCAAAGATCCGATTCAACCGTATATCGACGGTGAGTGGGTCAAAGCGCGCGGAACGACGCTGGGTGCAGATAATGGTATCGGTATGGCGTCCGCTCTGGCGGTACTGGCAGATGATTCGGTCTCTCATGGTCCATTAGAAGTTCTGCTGACCATGACCGAAGAAGCCGGTATGGATGGTGCTTTTGGCCTGCAAGCGGGCTGGTTGCAAGCGGATATTCTGATCAACACCGACTCTGAAGAAGAAGGTGAGATCTATATGGGTTGTGCTGGCGGGATTGATTTTATCTCCACGCTGCCACTGCAACGCGAAGCGGTTCCTGCAGGTTACGAAACCTTCAAGCTGACCATCAAAGGCCTGAAAGGCGGTCACTCCGGTGCTGAAATTCATTTGGGCCTGGGTAATGCCAACAAATTGCTGGCGCGTTTCCTTTTTGCCCATGCGGCTGAACTGGATGCTCGTCTGATTGATTTAAACGGCGGTACTCTGCGTAACGCGATCCCGCGTGAAGGCTCAGCCATTGTCGCGGTTCCTGCCGACAAAGTTGCACAATTCAAAGAGCTGGCGGCCAAATTCCTTTCCATACTGCAAAACGAATTGGGTGCTGTTGAGAAAAACACCACCGTCCTGGTTGAAGCAACCAGCACCGACAAAACTGCGCTTACTGCAAAAAGCCGTGACGCATTCATCAACCTGCTCAATGCAATGCCAAACGGTGTCATCCGCAATTCCGATGCGGTGAAAGGTGTCGTTGAAACTTCGTTGAACGTAGGTGTGGTCTCAATGACTGATGAAAACGCAGAAATCATCTGCCTGATTCGTTCACTCATTGATAGCGGCAAAGACTATGTTGTTGGCATGCTCGAGGCATTGGGTCAGTTGGCTGGTGCACAAAGTGTTGCTAAAGGTAGCTATCCAGGCTGGCAGCCAGACGCTCAATCCCCGGTGATGGGTCTGGTTCGTGAAACCTACCAGAAGCTGTTCAACAAAACGCCGAACATCATGGTTATCCATGCGGGTCTGGAATGTGGTCTGTTTAAGAAGCCTTACCCAGATATGGATATGGTTTCTATTGGGCCAACCATTACGGGACCGCACTCCCCGGATGAACAAGTTCATATCGCAAGCGTAGGCCAATACTGGATCCTGCTGACTGAATTGCTGAAAGCGATTCCAGCGAAGTAAGTTGTAAACGCCCTCACCCTAACCCTCTCCCCCTGGAGAGGGAACTGATTGGTTTTCTCCTGGGGGAGAGGGAACTGTTTGGTTTTCTCCTGGGGGAGAAGGAACTGATTGGTTTTCTCCTTCTCCTGGGGGAGAGGGAACTGATTGGTTTTCTCCTTCTCCTGGGGGAGAAGGCCGGGATGAGGGCAATTTTACAACCCCAGCACCAGCTGGCGTTCCATCTGCGGATCCAGCAACGTCACATGCAATCCTACTAGTCTTACTCCCCGTTCTCCCCGCCGCTCTTCCCAGGTTTTATTTGCTGTAGCGATTAAATCAGCCTTATTTAACTGCGGCCAGACATGTTCCTGGGTGGTTTGCTGGAAATCATTAAACTTCAGCTTAATACCCTGCCTGGCAATTAATAAATCAGGTTTAACCTTTTTCAAACGACGTTCAAGTTCAAGGTAGAGTTGTTCAATAATGGCTTCGCATTCATGCCACTCATGAATATCTTCAGCGAGGGTTTTCTCAACACCCACAGACTTACGTTGCCGGTCATTGTTAATTACTCTTTCGTCTATTCCCTGACTTCGCTCCCACAGCACACGGCCAAATTTACCAAACCGTTTAAGCAGCGAAGCTAAATCCGTCTTCTGAACATCGGCGCAGGTACGCAACCCGAGGCTTTCCAGTTTGCCTACGGTGACTTTCCCAACGCCGGGGATTTTTCCAAGCGGTAAGGTTTGCATAAATGCAGGAACCTCATCGGGAGTAATCAGGTATTGCCCATCAGGTTTATTGAGGTCAGAGGCAATTTTGGCGAGGAATTTAACCGGTGCAATCCCTGCCGATGCGGTGAGATTAAGTTCATCTGAAATTGTCTGGCGAATTTCTTTTGCCATAAGAGTCGCTGATCCCTGGCAGTTCGGGCTATCGGTAACATCCAGATAAGCCTCATCGAGTGAGAGCGGTTCGATAAGCGTCGTATAGCGGCTAAAAATTTCACGGATATGATTTGATGCTTCTTTATAAGCGTCAAAGCGCCCGGGGAGCAGCGTCAGATGCGGACATAATTTGAGAGCCATGGCGGTCGACATCGCACTGTGTACACCAAATTTTCTTGCCGGATAATTGGCTGTACTAATGACGCCACGCCTTTTCGCGCTACCGCCGATAGCTATCGGGATATCCCGTAATGAAGGATTATCACGCATCTCTACCGCAGCAAAAAAGCAGTCCATATCAACATGAATGATTTTACGCATACGAATTTGCACCAGTTATATTACTGGATAAGTATACAGTTAAAATACTAAAAGAGGAAAGTCCTGGGAGAGAAACCTCCCGACAATGCGGGAGGTTTTAAGCAATTACAAAATACGGTTTTGCTGAAGTTTTGCCTGGCGCTCAGCCCTCGCGATACGCTTCTTACGAGCATCGCAAGGTTCAGGGCAGTTGCAGACTTTCTCCATACCTAACGCGGCAATCCCACCACAACTTCCCTGAAGCGATTTGCGCTTCACGATAACACCCAGTGACATTCCAAATATCACCAAAATGAAAATAGCGAAGGTGGCTAAAAATACGGTCAGCATAGTGGCTCCTGTCAGCCGCCAAAGTCGTCAAGCATGATGTTTTCATCCTCGACACCCAGGTCTTTGAGCATTTTGATAACCGCAGCATTCATCATCGGTGGCCCGCACATATAGAACTCACAATCTTCTGGAGCCGGATGGCTACGCAGATAATTTTCAAGTAATACGTTATGGATGAAACCGGTGTAACCCGTCCAGTTATCCTCTGGCTGTGGGTCTGAAAGCGCCACATTGAAGGTGAAGTTCGGGTTTTCCTGCGCCAGTTTCTCAAACTCTTCTTCGTAGAACATTTCACGCAGTGAGCGAGCACCGTACCAGAAGCTGATTTTACGCGTGCTATGAAGACGTTTAAGCTGGTCAAAAATGTGCGAACGCATTGGGGCCATACCCGCACCACCGCCAATAAACACCATTTCAGCGTCTGTATCTTTCGCAAAGAACTCACCGAATGGCCCGGATATGGTCACTTTATCACCCGCTTTCAACGACCAGATATACGAGGACATGATCCCCGGAGGCGCATCTGGCACATTCGGCGGCGGTGTAGCGATACGCACGTTCAGCATGATAATGCCTTTCTCATCCGGGTAGTTCGCCATGGAGTAAGCACGAACGCATGGCTCAGTAACCACAGACTTGAAACGGAATAGATTAAACTTTTCCCAGTCCCCGCGATATTCCTGCGGAACATCAAAGTCCTGATAGTTAACTTCATGAGGCGGGCTTTCAATCTGGATATAGCCTCCCGCACGAAACGGCACCACGTCCCCATCAGGAATACGCAGCTTAAGTTCTTTGATGAAGGTCGCTTTGTTATCGTTAGAGATAACTTCACACTCCCACTTTTTAACACCAAAGATCTCTTCCGGAAGCTCGATTTTCATGTCTTGCTTAACCGCAACCTGACAGGCAAGACGGCAGCCTTCTTTCGCTTCACGCTTAGTGATATGCGAAAGCTCGGTTGGCAGAATATCACCACCGCCTTCTTTAATCGTCACGCGGCATTGCCCACAAGAACCACCACCACCACAGGCTGAGGAGATGAAAATCCCCTGGCTTGAAAGCGTGTTGAGCAGCTTATCGCCCGCCGGGGCATGGAATTGTTTGTCTGCTTCGTTGTTAATCTCGATCAGCACATCGCCGGAGTTCACAAGCTTCGACTTGGCAAACAAAATCAACAAAGCCAGAGCCAAAACAATGAGCGTGAACATCACCACGCCAAGAATAATTTCCATACGTTTTCGCCCTTATAGCTGCACACCGGAGAATGACATAAAGCCCAGTGCCATCAATCCAGTGGTGATAAAGGTAATTCCTAAGCCGCGCAATCCTGCGGGCACATTGGCATATTTCATCTTCTCGCGGATACCTGCCATCGCGACAATTGCCAGCATCCAGCCCACACCTGAGCCAACACCATAAACAATTGATTCACCGAAGCTATAGTCACGCTGCACCATAAACGATACGCCACCAAAGATTGCGCAGTTAACGGTGATAAGCGGCAGGAAAATCCCTAGCGCGTTGTAGAGCGCCGGGAAGAAACGATCAAGGATCATTTCGAGGATCTGTACCAAAGCGGCAATTACACCAATGAAGGTGATGAAGTTCAGGAAGCTAAGGTCAACACCTTCGACCAAAGCGCCATCACGCAGAACCAGGTTATAAACCAGGTTATTCGCAGGAACGGCAATCCCTAAAACAACAGTCACTGCCACACCCAAACCGAATGCTGTAGAGACTTTCTTGGAGACCGCAAGGAAGGTACACATGCCAAGGAAGAACGCGAGCGCCATGTTTTCAATAAACACTGCGCGCACAAACAGACTAATCATATGTTCCATAGTCAGTTAGTCCTTTTCCTGCTGCGCAGGCTTGAGCGTACGCAGGGCCCAGATAAGCAGGCCAATAATAAAGAATGCACTCGGGGCCAGAAGGAACAGACCGTTTGGCTGATACCAGCCACCGTTCTGAACGGTTTCTAGCACCGTGATACCAAACAATTTTCCACTACCAATGAGTTCACGCAGGAAGCCCACCAGCAGCAAAATCACCCCATAACCCAAGCCATTACCAATGCCATCCATGAAGCTTGCCAATGGAGGTGACTTCATGGCGTAGGCTTCGGCACGCCCCATGACGATACAGTTGGTGATGATCAGGCCGACGAAGACCGAAAGCTGTTTGGAAATCTCGTAGGCATAAGCGCGCAGAATCTGATCCACAACGATAACCAACGAAGCAATGATCGCCATCTGCACGATGATTCGAACACTGTTTGGGATCAAGTTGCGGATCATCGAGATAAACATGCTGGAAAACGCCGTTACCACGGTTACCGCAATGGTCATTACGAATGCCGTTTCCAGTTTGGTGGTCACCGCAAGCGCCGAACAGACACCGAGTATTTGCAAGGCAATCGGGTTGTTATCCACCAAAGGACTCACCAGTACCCGTTTGACCTCTTTCATGTCTGAAATATCAGCCATTATTGAGCGCTCCTTCACGTACTTGTTTCAGGAACGGGCCGAAACCAAGTTCACCCATCCAGAAATCAAAAGTGTGTTGTACTCCGTTTGCCGTCAGCGTAGCACCGGATAAACCATCTACACCGTACTCATCACCCTGACGCGCACCACCTTTCACTACGCGGATTGCTGGCTGCCCTTTGTCATCAAGCAGTTTTTTACCAATCCACTGCGCACGCCAGTTAGGGTTTTCAACCTCACCACCGAGCCCAGGGGTTTCGCCCTGATCGTAGTAAGTGATGCCTTTCACCGTACGGCCATCGGTTTTCAGAGAAACAAAGGCGTACATCATCGACCACAAGCCTTTGCCATAGACTGGCAACACGACTTCCTGCACTTTGTTTTGCTCATCACGTACCAGATAAATTTCGACGATATTGCTGCGATGCTTAATCCCGGCACGGTCGTCGCTGGCTTCAAGGGTTATGCTCTGGTTGGGATCACGAAGTGCTGCAGCCTGGTCAAATTTTGATGAATCTTTATCCAGCAACTCGCCACTTTTAAGATCTAACAAGCGCGGCGTAATACGGGACTCAAAGATTGATTTGACATCTTCACCGGTCATTTTTGGTGTGGCTAAGCCCGCAACATCGAGGATGTTACGCTGCTTATCGAGCGCTTTCTGCTCTTGCTGGCGGGATTTCAACCCTACCGCAGAGCCTGCCACCACGACGGAGCACACCAGGCAAAGCACCAGCACCACCAGCAGTGTTCTGCCGATGCTATCGTTACTTTTTACTTCAGCCACGCGACTTCCTCCGCTTGATATTGGCCTGCACCACCAGGTAATCGAACAGTGGCGCAAAGAGGTTGGCGAACAGGATCGCCAGCATCATCCCTTCTGGATAGGCTGGGTTGACGACGCGAATCAAGACACACATCACCCCAATGAGTGCCCCATACCACCACTTACCTTTGTTGGTAAACGAGGCAGAAACAGGGTCTGTCGCCATAAACATCATGCCAAAGGCAAAACCACCCAACACCAGGTGCCAGTACCATGGCATAGCAAACAGAGGGTTGGTTGCAGAACCAATGAAGTTAAACAGGGTTGCCGTGGCAATCATACCGAGCATCACGCCCGCGACAATGCGCCAGGATGCCACGCGTCCAAACAGGATAATGGCACCACCAATCAGGATCATCAGTGTTGATACTTCGCCAATCGAACCTGGAATGTTGCCGAGGAATGCATCCATCCATGTCACAGGTTGACCGGTTCCCACATTGACCAGGCCTTCACTGCCGCTGTTCGCCCATTGAGAAAGAGGAGTCGCACCGGAGAAACCATCTGCCGCAGTCCAGACTAAATCGCCCGAAATCTGCGCTGGATAGGCGAAGAACAGGAAAGCACGGCCTGCTAATGCTGGGTTCAGGAAGTTACGACCGGTTCCACCGAATATCTCTTTGGCAATGACAACACCAAAACTGATACCGAGCGCGGCTTGCCAGAGCGGTAATGTTGGAGGCACCACCAGCGCAAACAGAATTGAAGTAACGAAAAATCCTTCATTAACCTCATGTTTGCGCACAATGGCGAACAAGACTTCCCAAAAACCGCCCACCAAAAATACCGTGATATAGATAGGCAGGAAGAAGACGGCGCCAAGCGTCATCATGCTCAGCCAGCCAGCATCAGGGGTAAAGTTAACCCCGAGCCACTGCGCGATGACATAGTGCCAGTCAGATGAAATCACCTGCTGGAGCTGTTCTGCGCCGTACATTTTGTTCAGTGCCGGAATAGTCTGTAGCCCGACGTTGTACATACCCCAGAACATGGCTGGGAATACTGCAAACCACACCAGGATCATCATGCGCTTCAGATCGATTGCATCACGCACATGCGAGGCGCCAGGCGTAACGATGCCTGGTGTATAGAACAATGTCGCCGTCGCTTCAAAGAGTGGGTAGTATTTTTCTAGCTTTCCGCCTTGCGTGAAGTGCGGCTCTAGTTTTTCAAATAAATGCTTCAAGCCCATGACTTATCCTTCCTGCTCGATGCGGGTTAACACTTCGCGTAGCACTGGGCCGTATTCGTACTTCCCAGGGCAAACATAAGTACAAAGCGCTAAATCTTCTTCATCCAGCTCCAGACACCCTAACGCCTGAGCGCTGTCGGTATCTCCTGCCAGTAAATCGCGCAATAACATCGTCGGCAGAATATCCAGCGGCATAACACGTTCGTAGTTGCCGATAGGTACCATAGAGCGCTCACCGCCATTGGTATCAGTTGAGAAGTTAAATAATTTCCGCTTCAGGAAGTGGCCGATAGTCGTACGGGTAATGGAATATTTATCCGCACCTGGCATGACCCAACCAAATAGCTCTTTTTCACGCCCTTCTTTCAGGACGGTGACCTGTAAATGGAAACGACCCAGCCAGGCGCGCGGGCCAGCAGCCATCGTTCCGCTTAAGACCGAACCAGAAACAACACGGTTTTCGCCATCTTCCAACTCACCCGCAGTGATTACGTCGAGTGAAGCGCCGAGGCGTGTGCGAATCAGACGCGGCTTTTTAACTTGCGGGCCTGCTAACGCAATAATGCGCTCGGTCCACAACTCGCCTTCTACAAACAATTTGCCAATGGCAATCACATCCTGGTAATTCAGATGCCACACCATTTTTTGCAGGCTAACCGGCTCAAGGAAGTGAATGTGTGTGCCCACTAACCCTGTAGGATGAGGGCCAGCAAACTCATTAAAAGTCACTTGCCCGGCGGGATGACCACCGAGCTTTCCGCCGCCCGCCTGACAGACGTGAACTTTGCCATCGGTCAGTCGGGACAATACGGTTAATCCTGCATCAAACATTTCGCGATGGGCACGAATGATGGGTTGAGGATCAGCCGCCAAAGGATTGGTGTCGATAGCGGTGACAAAAATGGCCGCAGGAACACTTGAAGGTTGCGGTGCTTTGCTAAATGGACGTGTGCGCAGCGCAGTCCATAAACCAGACGAAAGCAGTTGCGTCTGGACGGTTTCACGCGGCAGTTTGGCAAGGCTTTCTGGGGCAAAACGCTCAAAAACAACCTGCTCGTCACCCTGGACTTCAATAACCAGAGATTGCAGCACTCGACGCTCACCACGGTTAATCGCTTTTACTGTCCCGCTCGCTGGAGCAGTAAAGAGAACGCCAGGGTTCTTTTTATCTTCGAAGAGTGGCTGGCCTTTTAATACCTTGTCGCCCTCTTGCACCAGCATAGAAGGACGCATGCCCACATACTCTTCACCGAGCAGGGCCACTAAGGGTATCGCTGGGCCGTCATAAATTTGCTGTTCCGGCAAACCGGCGATAGGCAAATCCAGACCTTTTTTGATTTTTATCATAAGGTTATCACGTTTAAAATTGGCTTAAACATACCGACAAAAACTGTAGCCGACAACGGATGGGTTGAATTAACGTTCAACCGATGCGACATATAATGCGGTGAAAACAGGAAACGCATCCATTCACTATTGCGAGAGGGAGGTATAAGTCGCCCGGACAAACGGGACAACTGACTTATGGATAGTTTCCGTTCATATCCGCAGGTCAACATTCGGCGGGGATTTTAGCACCATTAGAGGCTGTAAGGGGCACAAAACAACACACAGATATGCAGCTATGCGAGCTGTTACGCAAAAAGCTAATCCTTCCCCTTTCCAGAAGTATTGTATAAAGTCCAAATTTATAACTTTGCATCCCCTGCTTTGGGCTTGCGAAAAATCATAACGATGATAATGTGAGCGCTCCTAATCCAGAGTAATCTGATTTCGGGTCCCTATTTTGCCGTCCTGGCATTCGGTATAAGTTTTATCAAGGAATAAAGCAGTATGCGTAAGATCGCACTCGTTATTGCGATGCTTCTGATCCCGTGCTTTTCGTTTGCCAGCTTGTTAAGCAGCAACACGTCAACCACGCCTGTCAGCAAAGAATTCAAGCAACAACTCATGGGCTCTCCTGTTTATATTCAAATATTTAAGGAAGAGCGCACGCTAGAGCTATATGTAAAGATGGGCGAAAAGTTCCAACTGCTCGACAGCTATAGCATCTGTAACTATTCCGGTGGCTTAGGTCCTAAACAGCGTCAGGGTGATTTTAAGAGTCCTGAAGGCTTCTACAACGTCACCCGTAGCCAGCTAAAACCTGATAGCCGTTTCTATAAAGCCATTAATATTGGCTTCCCGAACGAGTTTGATCGCCAACACGGTTATCAAGGGCAGTATCTGATGATTCACGGTGCTTGTGTGTCTGTTGGCTGTTATGCCATGACTGACACCAACATTGATGAGATTTTCCAGTTTGTGACCGGTGCGTTGGTATTTGGCCAGCCGAGTGTACAAGTCAGCATCTATCCGTTCCGGATGACAGACGCTAACATGGAACGCCACAAGTACTCTTATTACATCAATTTCTGGAAACAACTGAAGCCGGGCTATGACTACTTTACGGCGAGTCATCAGCCGCCGGGCGTTTCGGTCATCAGCGGTAATTATGTAATTAGTAAGCCGGTTGTGCCTACGACACAACCGCAGCTGGCATCAAACTACGCGTTCTCCGAGACAAAATAATTCCGACTCGCCTGGTGCAATCTTGTGCCAGGTTTCGTTGCCTGTCAGGGGTTGAGTCGCGATGACAGTGACCACATCGTTCTGAGTGGTCTCTTCCTGAAAATCAATTTCCACATCTTGATCCAGCAGTTTTGCCACACCAAAGGGTGCTCGTCGGGTTATCCAGTAAAGGTTTGTGGAGCAGAACGCCATCACATAACGCCCATCCGACAACAACATGTTGAACACACCTTTCTCACGCAATTGCCCGGCAAGTTCGGTGATATAGCGGAACACGGCCTGCATATTGCCAGGGGTTCTCGGGTAACGCTGTGTCAGTTTGTGCAGTAACCAGCAAAATGCCTGTTCACTGTCAGTTTCACCAATTGGGCGGAATGGGCCGGTATCCAGAGAACGATGGCCTTTGAGCTGGCCATTATGAGCATAGGTCCAGTTGCGGCCCCATAACTCACGGGTAAAAGGATGGGTATTCTCGAGCGCCACTTTTCCGCGGTTTGCCTGACGAATATGCGCGACGACAGAACAGGATTTGATGGGATAATCCTGCACCAGTTTCGCAATCGGTGAGTTAAAACTCGGTTGTGGATCTTTAAATGTGCGACAGCCTTTACCTTCATAGAAAGTAATCCCCCAGCCGTCTTTATGGGGGCCCGTTCCTCCGCCACGCTGCACCAAACCGGTAAAACTAAAGCAAATGTCCGTTGGTACATTAGCGCTCATCCCGAGCAGTTCGCACATATTTACCTCCCACCACTTTTAACCACCCTCACCTTAACCCTCTCCCCAAGGGAGAGGGGACAAGATCAGGCAAAACTTACGCCTTAGCCATCTCTTTTTCGATTAGCTGGATCAGGATATGAATCACTTTGATGTGAATCTCCTGAATACGGTCAGCGTAACCAAAGTGTGGAACGCGAATTTCGACATCCGCCGTCCCATCCATTTTGCCACCGTCTTTCCCGGTCAGGGTGATGACTTTCATGCCTTTAGCACGAGCTGCTTCAATAGCTTTAATAACGTTGCCAGAATTACCCGAAGTGGAGATGCCCAGTAACACGTCACCTTCACGGCCAACCGCTTCAACGTAACGAGAGAAAATGTGGTCGTAACCAAAATCATTGCCAACACAAGAGATATGACTCACGTCTGAAATGGCAATCGCCGGGTAGCCCGGACGGTTTTCGCGATAACGCCCTGTCAGTTCTTCAGCAAAGTGCATTGCATCGCAATGTGAGCCACCGTTGCCGCAAGAAAGCACTTTCCCGCCTGCTTTGAAGCTATCAGCCAGCAGCACTGCTGCACGCTGAATCGCGTGAATGTTAGCGTCATCTTTCAGGAAGTTAGCCAGCGTTTCTGCCGCTTCATTCAATTCGTTACGAATAAGATCCTGGTACATGAGGATATCCTTCAGCATTTTTCGATTAAGTAAACTCAAGCAGTTTACCGGATAGCACGAGAAGCGCCATATCCACCTGCTTTTGCGGTTCTGTGCGGTAACAATGTGAGCAAGGTTGTAATTATTTTGTGAACGTATTGCTAAATAAAATCACATGAACTAAAACCAATACATCCAAGTGGTCAGACCTCCTACAAGCAAGGGAGTTTCCTTTATGTTGATTTTGAGTATTGTTGCAACGGTTGTTCTCCTCGGTGTGCTTTTCTATCACCAGGTCAATTTACTGCTCAGTAGCGCAATTTTGCTGGTGTGGACGGCAGCGCTTGGTTTCGCCGGTATCTGGTCAATCTGGATGCTCGTCCCGCTGGCGATAATTCTGGTGCCGTTAATCATTACCCCAGTGCGTAAATCTTTAATATCTGCTCCGGTTTTCCGTAGCTTCCGAAAAGTCATGCCGCCAATGTCTCGTACTGAAAAAGAGGCAATCGATGCCGGTACGACCTGGTGGGAAGGCGACCTGTTCCGTGGTAAACCAGACTGGGAAAAACTGCATAACTATCCGCAGCCTAAACTGACTGAAGAAGAACAAGCCTTTATTGACGGACCGGTTGAAGAAGCCTGTCGCCTGGCGAATGACTTCCAAATCACACACGAAATGGCAGATTTACCGCCTGAGCTGTGGGCTTATTTAAAAGAACATCGCTTCTTTGCGATGATCATTAAGAAAGAGTACGGCGGCCTGGAGTTTTCCGCTTACGCTCAGTCTCGCGTACTGCAAAAACTGTCTGGCGTTTCCGGCATTCTGGCGATTACCGTTGGCGTGCCTAACTCATTAGGCCCAGGCGAATTGCTGCAACATTACGGTACCGAAGAACAGAAAGATCATTACCTGCCACGTCTGGCTCGCGGGCAAGAGATCCCTTGCTTTGCCTTAACCAGCCCGGAAGCGGGTTCTGATGCGGGTGCGATTCCTGATACCGGCGTGGTTTGCATGGGCGAATGGCAAGGCCAGCAAGTTCTTGGTATGCGTCTGACCTGGAACAAGCGCTACATTACCCTGGCACCGATTGCCACCGTGCTGGGGCTGGCGTTCAAACTGTCGGATCCAGATCATTTGCTCGGTGAAGAAGAAGATTTAGGCATTACCTGTGCGTTAATTCCAACTCACACGCCTGGTGTGGAAATCGGTAAACGTCACTTCCCGCTTAACGTGCCATTCCAGAACGGCCCAACTCGCGGTAAAGATATTTTCGTCCCGATTGATTACATCATCGGTGGTCCGAAAATGGCCGGTCAGGGCTGGCGAATGCTGGTGGAATGTCTGTCCGTTGGCCGTGGTATCACACTGCCATCCAACTCTACCGGTGGGTTGAAATCTGTGGCGATGGCAACGGGCGCTTACGCTCATATCCGCCGCCAGTTCAGAATCTCTATCGGTAAAATGGAAGGGATTGAAGAGCCTCTGGCACGTATCGCGGGTAACGCCTATGTGATGGATGCTGCCGCGTCTCTGGTTACCTACGGCATTATGCTTGGTGAGAAACCTGCGGTTCTGTCTGCCATCGTTAAGTATCACTGTACCCATCGTGGTCAGCGCGCCATTCTGGATGCCATGGATATTGTCGGCGGCAAAGGCATTATGCTGGGCAATTCTAACTTTGTGGCACGTGCTTATCAGGGCGCACCTATCGCGATTACCGTTGAAGGCGCGAATATCCTGACCCGCAGCATGATTATCTTCGGCCAGGGTGCGATTCGTTGCCATCCTTATGTTCTTGAAGAAATGACTGCCGCGCAGAACAATGATGTCAACGCATTCGATAAGCTGCTGTTCAAGCATATCGGCCACGTTGGCAGCAATAAAATGCGTAGCTTGTGGCTGGGCCTGACTAACGGTTTGACCAGCGCCACTCCGACCAAAGATTCGACCAAACGCTACTACCAGTACATGAACCGCCTGAGCGCCAACCTGGCATTGCTGTCTGATGTTTCGATGGCGGTACTGGGCGGCAGCCTGAAGCGTCGTGAGCGTATCTCGGCTCGTCTGGGTGATGTACTGAGCCAGTTGTATCTGGCATCTTCAGTGCTCAAACGCTACGACGACGAAGGCCGTAACGAAGCGGATCTGCCACTGGTGCACTGGGGTGTTCAGGATGCGCTATATCAGGCTGAACAAGCGATGGACGATCTGCTGCGTAACTTCCCGAATGCGTTTGTGGCTGGCATGTTGCGTGTGGTTATCTTCCCACTTGGCCGCCGTTACGATGCACCATCGGACAAGCTGGATCATAAACTTGCGAAGATCATGCAGGTTCCATCAGCAACACGTTCACGCATTGGTCGCGGTCAGTATCTGACGCCAGGCGAGTTCAACCCAGCGGGTCTTCTGGAAGAAGCATTGATGGACGTGATGGCCGCAGAGCCAATCCATCTGCGCATCTGCAAAGAGACCGGTCGCAATCTGTCGTTCACTCGCCTTGATGAGCAAGCTAAACAGTGGCTGGCTGAAGGGAAGATCAACGCGGAAGAAGCGGCGATCCTCACCAAAGCAGAAGTCAGCCGCCTGCGCAGTATCAACGTCGATGAGTTCGAGCCGGAGGAGCTGGCAACCATGCCGGTAAAGTTGCCGGAAAAGCATCGCAAAATTGAAGCTGCATAACTGACAGCGCCTTATAAAACCCGCTTCGGCGGGTTTTTTTATTGCCCAACCAAAGCCTCCTCACTCATGCTACAGTGAATGAAACACTGCTTATCATGAGGCTTCCGATTGTGTCTGGTTTGAAAATCACCGTTCTGCAACAACCGCTGGTCTGGATGGATGGCGCGGCAAACTTACGCCAGTTCGATGTGCTGCTAGATAGCATTCATGGCCGTGACCTGATTATCCTGCCAGAAATGTTCACCACCGGTTTCGCGATGGAAGCCGCTATTCAATCGCTTGCTGAAGAGGAAGTGATTGACTGGATGCAGTTCAAAGCCCAGCAAACTCAGGCGATGATCGGCGGGAGTGCCGCACTGCAAACCGATCGCGGCCCGGTAAACCGTTTTCTGCTGGTTCAACCGGACGGCAAAGTTCATTTCTACGATAAACGTCATTTATTCCGCATGGCGGATGAACATCATCATTATCAGGCGGGTGAAGAACGCGTGGTGGTGGAATGGCGCGGCTGGCGTATTTTGCCGCAGGTGTGTTACGACCTGCGCTTCCCGGTGTTTTCGCGCAATCGTAATGATTATGACCTGGCCTTGTATGTGGCGAACTGGCCAGCACCGCGCTCGCTGCACTGGCAAAGTTTGCTGGTCGCCCGCGCGATTGAAAACCAGGCGTACGTTGCCGGCTGCAACCGCGTCGGCACCGATGGCAACGGGCATCATTACCGCGGTGACAGTAAGATCATCAATCCACAGGGTGAAATTCTGGCGAATGGCGAAGCCCATCAGGCGATGCGCCTCGATGCCGATTTATCGCTGATTGCCTTGCAGGAATATCGCGAGAAGTTTCCGGCCTGGCAGGATGCCGATCCGTTTACACTCTAGCTGCCGCGATAGGTCGACCACGACCACGGGGAAATCAAAAACGGCAGGTGATAATGCCCGCCGTTTTGCGGTATCACGAAATCAATTTGCGCGGTGGGATACAGGGTTTCTCTGTGTGTTGCTGCAAAATAAAGCCCGATTTCTGCCGTTAGCCGATATCGCCCCGCCGCCAATGGTGCCGGGGCGAAATCTTTTAGCCGCCCATCGGTATCCGTAACACCCTGCCCCACCATCTCCCAGGTATCGCCAAGCTGTTGCTCAAGGTGAATAGCCACATCTGCCGCCGGTTTCCCAAGCGCAGTATCAAGAACATGCGTACTTAACTGGCTCATGATGCAAACACTCCTTCCAGGCGTAACAACGTGATTTGGCGTAATTGCTCCAGCGCTTCAAGCTCTTCTTCTGCGTGCGAATTATTCAGGCGACGCTTAAGTTCCCCGAGGATATCTTCCCCGCTGCGACCTTTGGCTCGTATCAAAAACACGCGTCCAAATTGCGCTTCGTATTGCGCATTACCTTGCGCCAGGGCGAGCGCTAATGTGCTGTTTTGCATATCAACCGCAGATTGTTCACCTTGCGAGAGCGCCGCTTCCTTGCCGATACCTTGCGCTTTTTCACCAATTCGTGGATGTGCGCTCAGCGCCTGACTCAGCTCATTTCGCCCCCAATCGAGTGTCAGCTGCGAGGCATAATGCTGCAACACATCGACGGTAGAATAAGGCCGAGCGGCAACCAGGTTTTCAGCCCAGGCGGGTATCGCCACGCACGGTGCCACCAGGTTTAACGCCTCACTTTCCGTTGCATGGTTAAACTCTGCCAGGGGGTTCATTGCAGCCAACATGACCACCGTTTGTGTATACGCCTGCACCGCCTGCATCACATCAGCTTCAGCGACAGATTCTGCCGGATGATGGCTAATCCCGCGATCGCAACGCACAAACATCATGCCCGCCGGCCAGAGTTGTGCAATGGCGATAGCATCATGCCCCGCGCCACTGGGCAGAGATAAACTACGCCCCTGCACCGAAGTGATGGCTGAGGTTAACTGGCGCTGTAAACCCGCGTCGCATGGCGTGGCGGGAATCGAATAATAGATTTCGGAGTAGAACGTCACACCTCGTTGAGCGGCGATTTGCTGCGCTTCGCTTAACAAGTTTTCCAGCAAGGCTTCCAGATCTGCATCTCCCGGGCTACGGATATCCAGCGTGAGCAGGACTTCACCAGGGATAACATTGGCAGCACCTGGCAGACATTGCAGCGTGCCAACGGTTGCAACAATATCCGGGCCATAAGCACGCGTGGCGCTTTCAATCCAGGTCATCCAGCAAGCCGCTGCTGCCAGCGCATCTTTACGAATAGTCATCGGCACCGTGCCTGCATGCCCTGCTTCGCCAACAAAGCGGCATTTCAGACGGCGAGCACCGTTGATGGCGGTCACCACGCCGAGCGCCAGATTTTCGCGCTCCAGCACTGGCCCTTGTTCAATATGCAATTCCAGATACGCACTGAAATCTTCCGTGCTGCGTGCCGCACTCTGAATACGCGAAGGATCAAAACCGGCATTCACCAGCGCCTGAGCGACGCTGATCCCCGCGGCATCTTCACACGCCAGCCAGCTTTCCGGCCACGTACCGGTAAGCCCACGGCTGCCCAGCAATGTAATGCCAAAACGGGTACCTTCTTCATCCCCAAAGCCAACGATTTCAATTGCCTGCTCTAATTGAAGATGGTGTTCATGGAGAAAGGCGACGACTTCCAGCGCGGCTAATACACCTAACATCCCGTCGTAACGCCCGGCATTGCGTACCGTATCAAGATGTGACCCCAGCAAAATTGCCTGAGCGCCTTCCCTTGCCCCTTCGTAACGCCCACAAATGTTGCCGACTGCATCCTGCCAGGTCGTCATTCCGACTTGCTCCATCCAGCCGGCCACCAGATGGTTGGCGCGCAGATGTTCGTGAGAGAGATAGACACGCGTCAGTTGGTCAGCCGATTCGCTAATTTGCGCCAGTTCATCTGCCCGCAACATGACTCGCCTTGCGGCGCGGCTAGCCTCATCCGCATTCATCACATGTTTTACCATCAGCGACTTTCCTGCGCGTAGACATCCCACGCGGCCTGCATCGCAGCCCCTTGCGTCGTTTTAAAACCAAGGCGATTCAATACGGCTTCAAGTGCGGTGAGAGTTTGCAGCACGCAATCTTTACGGGCGTTGTAACCCATGGTACCGATGCGCCAGATTTTGCCTTGCAGCGGGCCAAATGAAGTGCCGATTTCGATATGGAAATCATTCAGCAGCATTTTGCGCACCTCTTCACCGTGAACCTCAGACGGGATCACGACGCCCAGCACGTTATTCATTTTGTGTTGCAGATCGCCGAAGGTTTCCAGCCCCATTCCCTGGATCCCCGCCACCAACGCACGTCCGTGCAGTTCGTGACGCGCGATCCCCACATCCAGCCCTTCTTCGAGAATAATGCGCGCGCATTCACGAGCGGCGAATAACATGCTGGTCGCTTCGGTGTGATGATTAAGACGCTCCGGTCCCCAGTAATCCATTACCATGCCGAGATCGAAATAATTCGAATAGATCATCTCGTCATCACCATCCTGGTGCGCAACTGTGCGGATCCCTTCCTCCACACATTTACGGCGGCGAATCACCTCTTCCATCTTATCGCTCAGGGTAATTGGTGAACTGCCTGATGGACCACCGAGACATTTTTGCAAACCCGCAGAAACCGCATCCAGGCCCCAGCGGTCGGTTTCCAGCGCGTTGCCACCAAACGAAGCGGTTGCATCGGTATAAAACAGCACACCGTGACGGTGACAGATGTCGCCGAGTTCAGCCAGTGGCTGGAGCATGGTGGTGGATGTGTCGCCCTGAACGGTTAGCAGCAAACGAGGTTTAACGGTTTTGATGGCATCTTCGATTTGGTCAGGGGTAAACACTTCGCCCCAGGGAACTTCAATGGTGTGAACTTCTGCCCGGCAACGGCGTGCAATTTCACACAACAGATGACCAAAACGGCCAAACACCGGCACCAGCACTTTATCGCCAGGGCGAATGGCCGATAACAAAATCGCTTCAATACCTGAACGAGAAGTGCCATCCACCAGCATCGTCCAGCGGTTTTGGGTGCGGAAAACCTCGCGATACAACACCATCACTTCATTCATATATCCGGTCATTACCGGGTCATACTGCCCAATCAACTGACTCGCCATGGCACGCAGTACGCGTGGATCAGCGTTAATTGGCCCCGGCCCCATCAACAGACGATGAGGCGGATTAATTTGTGAGAAGTGCTGAATATCGAACATGGCCTTTCCTTTTATTTGTCATGAAACAAAAGATTCTTAATAAAAATATTCTGCAACTAATGTGCCACCAATTTTTGCGAAAGACAAAGAAGAAAAAGTCTTCAAAGCAGACTGCTGACAAAGATTAATGAATGGGTTATGTAGGTCGGATAAGCGCTAGGGTCATCCGACATAATTGGCGAAAATGGTGGATGACGCTGCGCTTATCCGACCTACAAACTGACTCTTCATCTCTGAACCAGAATGGTTCCCACGACATGTGCAAACGCACTATCACAGTGCACTAACGTTGCTCCAGCTCATCAAGCTCGGAATACAATTCCGCAATGTGATGAATGCGTTGGCGACCAGTGGTTAATGCTTCATGCAGGACCGCATTGGAAAGCAAATTCACCAGACTCATCGCGCTGCTATAACTGTCAAACGCAGAGACGCTATCGAGCGGAGCCGTAAAGTGCCAGCGGCACCAGGGTGTGAGGCCAGAACCTTGCGCTTCGCTCATTACCAGAAGCGGCACCTCGCGTTTATGCAGATTGGCCAGTAAGGGTTTGATAATGCGTGGACGCCTGCGAAACGCGATCGCGATAACACAATCGTGTTGGTTAATATCCACCACATCTTCAGCCAGCGTCTGCCCGGGTTGAGGTAGCAAATACACATCACTACGAATTTGCAGCAACTGTTGGCGCAAGTGCATGGCGACGGGCCAGGAATTTCTTAACCCAATGATAAAAATACGTTTTGCGGTTGTGAGCGTAGTGACCACATCGGAAAACTGTTGGGTTTCAAGCTGGCTAATCCATTGCGTCAGGTTGGCCATTTCCTGTTTGTAATGCCGCGCCAGCAATGTGTTACCTTGCACCGCATCGCGATTTTCCGTGAGCGGCATTCCGCTCTGGCGCAAGGTGCGCAACTCTTCACGCATATCTTTGTAACGCTCATAGCCAAGGCGTTTGAATAAACGGCTGACAGTGGCTTTCGATACGCCAGAAAGACGGGCAAGTTCTGCACTGTTATAGCTGATGAGGTCATCAAAATGATCCACAATAAATGCAGCAACCCTTTGTTCTTGTGGTGAAAGCTGTTCGTACGTCGCTCTCAATCGCTCATCTAATTGTTTCATTACGGCCTCTGTAACTTTTGTTTCATTGGAGCCTGGCACAGTGAAACTCATCGCGTCAACCTGGAACATCTTTTGCTTAGTGATAACTCCAGCTTCCGTTCTGAGAGATAAATACGATGATGCAAAGCAATATGGCACCTTCCGGTATGGCGGTCACACCGCACCATTTGGCGAGTGAAACCGCGCTATCCGTGCTGCGCCATGGTGGTGATGCCATCGAGGCGATGGTCGCTGCTGCTGCCACCATCGCCGTGGTTTATCCTCACATGAATGGGATTGGTGGCGATGGTTTCTGGCTGATTGTGCCACCTGAAGGCGAACCGATTGCGATTGATGCCAGCGGAGCTGCGGGTTCTCTTGCGTCACTCGACTTTTACACCGGCGAAAAAACGATCCCGCATCGTGGTCCCAGAGCAGCGTTGACGGTGCCTGGCACGCTCAGCGGCTGGGATGAAGCGCTAAAAATTGCAGCGCAACTCGGAGGCGGGCAATTACCGCTCTCGCGTTTATTGGCCGATGCCATTCGCTACGCGGCAGATGGCATTCCGGTGACTCAATCTCAAGCGCTGGCGACGCACAGCAAATACAGCGAACTGGTTAACATTGCAGGTTTCGCCGGGACATTTTTGCACCGGGGTGAAATCCCCCGGGCTGGCAGTCGTTTTACCCAACCCCGTCTCGCTGAAACCCTGACACGCCTGACCGTAGAAGGGCTGGATAGCTTTTATCGCGGGCCGTTAGCGGCACTCATCGCCGAAGAACTGGCTGATTTAGGGATGCCAGTGACACGACAGGATCTTGCCGCCCAGCGTGCCAAACGCAGGATCCCCCTGAAACTGAGCCACCAGCACGGGGAGATTTTCAACATGACTCCCCCGACTCAGGGCCTGGTTTCACTGGCGATTTTGGGGATCACCGAGCATTTAGATATGGCACAAGCCGACGAAACCCAAACCGTTCATCGTATCGTCGAAGCCACCAAAAAAGCGTTTGCGCTGCGCGACAAATACATTACCGACCCGCGTCATATCACTACCTCGATACAAAGTTTGTTAGACCCTGAACCGCTCGCCGCCCTTGCCGCAGAAATTGACGACAACAAAGCTGCTGACTGGGGAACCGGAAAAGGCCCGGGCGACACGGTCTGGATGGGCGTAATCGACAGCAGCGGACTGGCCGTTTCCTTTATTCAAAGCATTTATCACGAGTTTGGCAGCGGCGTTGTGCTGCCAAAAAGCGGCATTCTGTGGCAGAACCGCGGAGCGGCTTTCAGCCTCCAGCCTGACAGCTTGCTGAGTCTTGCTCCCGGAAAACAACCGTTCCACACGCTCAACCCAGCCGCCGCACGACTGGCTGACGGGCGCACGATGGTTTACGGCTCGATGGGCGGCGACGGGCAACCGCAAACTCAGGCCGCCATTTTTACACGCCACGTCATTCAGGGGATGGCATTACAAGAAGCCGTCACCGCACCACGCTGGTTGCTTGGCAGAACATGGGGGCAAGCCTCCGACAGCCTGAAATTAGAAGCCAGATTTAGCCCGGAAACGTTCAAAGCACTGCGTGAATTAGGCCATGACGTTGAATCCCTGCCAGATTTTAGCGAAGCCGTGGGCCATGCGGGTGCCATCGTTCGCCATACCAACGGCATGCTTGAAGGCGCTTATGACCCACGCAGCAATGGCAGTGCCGCTGGATTTTAAGGAATATAAATTGACCTCTACCGATATCGACTGGCCGGCTTATATCCAGTTAATGGAGCAACTGCTTAACGTTCCACTTGATGATGCTCGTCGTAAAGAGCTGGAGGTACAGCTGACACGCATGGCTGCATTGGCTGAACCGTTAATGGAATTTCCATTACCACAACGTCAGGAAGTCGCCGGGATATATAAATTATGAGCACGCTTTCCATTCGCGATATCCAGCAAGGATTAGCCCTGGGCACGTTTTCAGCTCGCGAACTGGCTCAGCTTACGCTTGCGAAAATAGAACAGAAAAACCCTGAGATTAATGCTTTCACCGAAGTGACTTCACAGCGTTTGCTACACGAAGCCGAAGCCATCGACCAGTTGCGTTCACTGGGGGAACCGTTGCCTGCGCTGGCGGGGGTTCCTTATGCGGTAAAAAATCTATTTGATATTCAGGGTGTGACAACACTGGCTGGCGCGGAGCTGTTTAGTTCGCAACCTTCAGCGAGTTCTGATGCCTTTGCTATCAAACAGTTGAGTGCCGCCGGCGCCCTGCTTTCAGGCGCACTCAATATGGATGCCTACGCTTACGGCTTTACCACCGAAAACACTTTTTACGGTGCGACCCGCAATCCTCATGATCCCAGCCGTATTGCGGGGGGATCATCTGGCGGTTCTGCGGCAGCCGTCGCCGCCGGACTGGTGAACTTTTCCCTCGGCACCGATACCAACGGATCCATTCGCGTTCCGGCGTCGTTGTGTGGCGTCCTGGGTTTGAAACCCACCTTTGGGCGCCTCTCACGTAGCGGCAGCCAGCCGTTCGTCGCCAGCCTTGATCATATTGGCCCGTTTGCCCGAAGCGTTGATGACCTGGCGCGTGTTTATGATGCGTTGCAGGGAACCGATGCGTCCGACCATTTCCAGTCAGCATGCTGCGTTGAAACGGTCTCCGATAAACTGGGACGGGATGGAAGTTTGCGATGCGCTGTTTTGGGCGGTTTTTTTGCTAGCTGGTGTGACGCTGATGCAAAAGCCGCGGTAGCTCAGGTCGCTCACGCTCTTGAAGCCGTTGAGTCTATTACATTACCTGAAGCCGAATTAGCTCGCTCGGCCGCCTTTTTGCTCTCTGCCGCCGAAGGGGGAAATCATTACTTACCCGCGTTACGCGAACACGCTGAGCGTTTTGAGCTGAACTCCCGTGAACGCCTTTTGGCAGGTGCAATGACACCATCAGCCTGGTACACACAAGCGCAACGGTTTCGGGCATGGTTCCGGGATAAAACCCTGCCGCTTTTCGATCATTATGATCTGCTGATAGCACCCGCCACGCCATGCAGTGCCACATTAATCGGCCAACAAACAATGCAAATCAACGGGACGGATCTTCCCGTTAAAGCCAGTATGGGAATGCTGACACAACCCATTTCTTTTCTTGGCTTGCCGGTTGTCACTGTGCCATTGATGACCGCAAAGGGCCGTCCTATCGGTGTGCAACTTATCGCGGCACCCTGGCGTGAAGATATCTGTCTGAGAGCCGCCCATCGGGTTGAAATACAGGGTATGCTACCAGGGAAAACCACCAGGTAAGGTAAATACTATGACGCGAGACAATATTGATCGCCCGGCAATCGTCAATGAAGTGAGTGACGCTTTTTACCGCTACGAACAGGCGTTGATCACCAACGATATTGCAGTGTTAGATGAGTTATTTTGGTCCGATCCCCGCACCGTTCGCTACGGCGCCAGTGAAAATCTGTACGGAATCGATGAGATCAGAGCGTTCAGGAATGCCCGCTCTTCTCAAGGCTTAGACCGGATTTTACAAAATACGACTATCACCACCTACGGTGATGATATGGCGGTTGCCTGCACCGAATTTACTCGCGAAGGCAGCGATAAAATCGGTCGCCAGATGCAAACATGGGTCAAGTTCCCTTATGGCTGGCGAATCGTTGCCGCCCATGTCAGCGTGATGAGCTAAATTGTGCGGCGGGTTTACACCACGTCACCCGCCACGCTCATCATCCTTTGAAGGGATGTGTGGTTATCCAGTGTTCAGCAATATCCTGACGACGACAAACCCACACATCATCATGCTGTTGCACATAATCCAGGAAGCGCTGTAACGCTCTGAATCGCCCCGGGCGTCCCAACAAGCGGCAATGCATGCCAATCGACATCATTTTAGGTGCCGTTTCCCCCTCTTCATACAACACATCAAAGCTGTCTTTCAGATAGGTATAAAACTGCTCTGCGGTATTAAAACCTTGCGCGGTGGCAAAGCGCATATCGTTGGCATCTAGTGTGTACGGCACAACAAGATGCGGCTTGATGGATCCGTCACTACAGGTGACTTCACTCCAGAATGGCAGATCGTCACCATAATAATCGCTGTCATACAGGAAGCTGCCGTTCTCCGCCACCAGCCGACGCGTATTTGGGCTGTCACGGCCGGTATACCAGCCAAGCGGTTTGCTGCCGAACAAATCCTCCAGAATCTCGATTGCCTGATGCATATGCTGGCGTTCTGTTGCTTCATCCAGATTTTGATAATGGATCCAACGCCAGCCGTGGCTGACAACGTCATAATCCGCCGCTTTTATCGCGGCAACGATTTCAGGATTACGCGCCAGTGCCATCGCGACCCCAAAGATGCTCATGGTCAGGCCGCGTTTTTGAAACTCATTGTGGATGCGCCAAAAGCCTGCACGCGAACCATATTCATAGAGTGAGTCCATCGACATATGGCGGTCAGGGAAACTCGCGGCGCCAATGATATCGGAGAGAAATTGTTCGGAACCGGCATCGCCATGCAGCACGTGGTTCTCACCGCCTTCTTCGAAATTGAGGACAAACTGCACCGCAACTCGGGCATTATTCGGCCACTGCGCGTGTGGCGGCTTACCCGCGTAACCTTTCATGTCGCGCGGGTAGTTCTCGGTAAAGTGATAGTTTTTAGTTTTAGGTGCTTCAGTCATGGTTCGGTCCTTAATGAGCCGAGCCAGAAAATCAACTCAGCATGTCAAAACAGCCAGATAACGGCTTTTTATTCGGATACGCGAGATCACCGTGTTTACTGGTTCCAAGCCCCAGTGCGATCAGGGATTCCACCATTTTCACCGCAGCCGTAACGCCATCGATAACCGGAATGCCTAATTCAGAAGTGAGTTCTCGGGCAAGATTAGCCATCCCACCGCAACCGAGCACAATGGCTCCGCTGTTATCTTCTTTCATAGCTTGTATACAACGCTCGCGTACCTTCATCTGAGCAAGACCCGTGCCATCTTCCAAAGCGAGCACCGGGAGATCAATTGCATGCAGCGCCGCACAGTGGTGCTCAAAACCGTATTGTTGCAATAAATGACGCGCAATAATTAGCGTTCGGGGCAAAGTAGTCACAATTGAGAAGCGGGTCGCAATCATAGTTGCAGCGTGCATCGCCGCTTCTGCGATCCCGATAACCGGCCCGTTCGCCAGCTCACGCGCAGCCAGCAACCCCGGGTCACCAAAACAGGCAATGACATGGCCGCTCACACCCTGCTCCTTGCCGCGCTTGATTTGCTCAAGCACCCCAATGGCCGCAATCGCTTCATCAAAATGCCCTTCAATAGACTCCACACCTTGCGTTGGGCAAACGGCAATAATGTCGCTGGAAGGTGCAGCAACACTCCGTGCCGCCTGTGCGATGGTATGCGTCATCGCCACGTTTGTATTTGGGTTGATCACCTGGATCAAATGTTTCGCCATGTTGAGTCCTCTTTATTTTTTGCCATCGGTTTAGCACCAGATACGGGCAACGAAATGTTTAAATGCACCATGATAAAGCGCAATAAATAACCACACGACCTTATTAATGCACCAAAAAACCCGAATAATCCATTCGTTCCACAAAACATGAAACCTGGCCTGGTTAATGCAACGAAAGTTGCAGACATTCCGTCAGCATCTGTTTTTAAAGGAGCAGATTTCATGCCAAACAATGAAAATACGTCATCAGCTTTGACCGAGAGCAGCAATGCCGGGTACAGCCCGCGCCTGTGTAATGATGATCTGGCGCCGACGCGCAACCAGACATGGTCCTGGTACAATATTTTTTCTTTCTGGATGTCCGACGTGCACAGCATGGGTGGCTATGTGGTGGCGGCCAGTTTCTTCACGTTAGGTCTGGCGAGTTGGCAAGTTTTGCTTTGCCTGTTGGTCGGAATTTGCATCGTGCAGCTGTGTGCAAACCTGGTCGCTAAACCAAGTCAGATGGCGGGTGTGCCTTATGCCGTCATTTGCCGCCAGGCGTTTGGCGTATTTGGGGCCAATATTCCGGCAGTGATTCGCGGACTCATCGCGTTCGCCTGGTACGGTATCCAGACTTATCTGGCGGCCAACGCCCTGATGCTCGTTATGCTGAAGTTCTGGCCGTCGCTCGCGCCAATGACTTCCGGGCACTTTCTCGGTCTTTCGCATCTCGGCTGGGTCTGCTTTGGCATCATGTGGGTACTACAAGCGATGGTGTTCTGGCACGGCATGAATGCGATTAAACGCTTTATTGATATCGCTGGACCTGCGGTTTATGTGGTGATGATGGCTCTGGCTGGCTGGATTTTGTATCAAACAGGATTTGACGGAATTTCGTTTACTCTTGCCAGCAAACAACTCACTTCGGGCGAACAAGCCTGGCAAATGCTGACCGCAACGGCACTGGTAGTTTCATACTTCTCCGGCCCGTTACTGAACTTCGGTGACTTCTCGCGCTACGGTAAAAGCATGAAAGAAATCCGCCGTGGCAACCGCTGGGGGCTTCCGTTCAACTTCCTGCTGTTCTCGATTGTGACCGTGGTTATCGTTTCCGGCACGCAGTCTCTGTTTGGAAAAATGATCACAGACCCAATCGAAACCGTCAGCCATGTTGGCAACAGCCTCGCGATGGCAATTGGTTTGCTGACCATGATTACGGCCACTATCGGCATTAATATCGTCGCGAACTTCGTATCACCTGCTTTCGATTTCTCGAACTGCTCGCCGCAGAAGATTAGCTTCCGCACTGGCGGGATGATTGCGGCCGTGGGTTCTGTGTTGCTGACACCGTGGAACCTGTTCCAGTCACCTGAACTCATTCACTACACGCTGGATGTGCTGGGATCGTTTATTGGACCGTTGTTCGGTATTTTGCTGACTGATTTCTACATCATCAAACGCAGCAAAATTTATGTCGACGATCTGTTTGATGACACTTCGAAGGGGCGGTACTGGTACAAAGGGGGCTTCAATCCTAAAGCGATTCTTGCTCTGGTGCCGTCCGTCGCAGTTTGTCTAACAATCAGCTTTATTCCTTCACTTCATGAAGTAGCAAACTTTAGCTGGTTTATCGGCGCATTCATGAGCGCGGGCTGCTACCGCTGGCTGGCTCGTGCCGAGAAACTGAATGAAGTTGCTGACTTTAATGGACAGGTTGTGGCTTCAAAAGAGTAATCATGCGAACAATAAAAGCCTGAGTCGTTGCAGACTCAGGCTCTTTCAAATTAATTAGTACGAAATCCGACACGTTATCAAAGAGCCATTTCCCCTTAGGTACCTTATTATTTTCAGTTAGCCAGAACCATTGCAAGCTGCTGATAAGGTGCATGATTAGAATGGAAACTAAAAAGATCATTGTTGGAATCACGTCTGCTATTTTTTGCCTGTCGTTAACTGGATGTGGCCAACAAGGAAAATTCATTGATGCTCAAAAATCGACATATAAACCACGGCCAGTGGTATCACCTCAATTAACTGAGCAAGAACTTTTTGGTTGGGATCCTTCTGCGGAAATCACGGAAGAGGATATCCAGGATGCCATTGCCCAAGCCGAAGAGGAAATAAGTATCCCACGCAATGCAGCAATTATTTTGGTGCAGTCAGGAGAGAAAACCCCTGATACTGACATGCAAAAAGAACTGGAAAAACATTACAAAGTCGCGACATTCTCAGGAATTCCTCCTTTCAAAAAAATCACTGCCAACAAAGAACCCTTGACGGTTGCCAATAGTTATATATTGACGCTGCGTTATTACGGAGCAAGAGGCAGACAAAGCACAGTGATTGTTTACTGGCCAACACTACAGATGGGGATATTTGATAAACAAGCTAACTCTGTTGTCTGGCAGGATTACCAACCACCAGGTAAAAACATTCTAATAAGCTCGCTGCGCTACGTAACGCGCTATGCCGTTATTGATGTGAAAACGGGTAATTGGGAAATGTTTTCACCAACGAGCATCGAAACAGCGATTCCCGCCGCTACTGCCAACACAACCAAAGCGAAAGATCTTGAGGATGGGGTCAAAAAATCCAAACAGCAAACTTATCAGATAAATGCTCAGGAAATATATTCACGGTTTAGTCTGGGGAAAGGTAGGGGTTGATGGGGATAGGCCAGTGAAGGCTGGCCGATCGGGAGGTACAAAGTTGCTGACCTGTTACAAACAATGCCAGCATTTATATTCTTTCATTATTTATTACCTCCCTGATCAGGGTTTTATTTTCCTGCGTCCATATCACAACTCATATGATCCCAGCCCTTGTAGTCTTTCACTTCGGGGACCTGATCGGGGAGATCCTGCCATTCACTCCTGAATTGGTTAGTTGACTGTTGAAGTCCTTTTTTAGTCATATATACCATTCCCCAGGCCCAACCGGGCGCACGAGGTTTAAGTATATGAGCGTTGCCGTC
>NZ_JBAVHX010000033.1:0-245131 GCF_049686335.1 Buttiauxella sp.
ATATTACGCTTTCCTCTTTCAGAGTCAAGCGTTTATTTTCGCTTTTCGTCTGACTGACGGGCCGGTTTGTAAGCCGTTGTGCCGTGTCAGTGGAGGCGCAGTATAGGGATTTTCTGGGAGCTGACAACCCCTAATTTCAAAATAATGACCAAGCGCTCACTTTTTGAACATTACGTCTATTTTTGACGCGCTTTTATCGCTTTTGGCAGTTCTGCGAGGCTAGTAATGACAAAATCTGCCGCCGCTTCGCTTTGTTCAGTGACAGGTTTACCGCTACGTACCAGTACTTTTGTCCCTACTTGTGCCGCTCTCGCCGCCTGCATGTCTTCTAATTTGTCGCCAACCATATAAGAAGAAGCCATATCTATATGAAGAAACTCTTGAGCCGAGAGCAACATACCCGGTTGTGGTTTGCGGCAATCACAGGTTTGACGAAACTCTTCTACTATTGCTTCGGGGTGATGTGGGCAATAATAGATACCATCAAGGTCAACACCACGGTCAGCTAAAGACCAGTCCATCCACTCAGTCAGATTTTCAAAATCAGCTTCAGTAAACATGCCGCGGGCGATACCTGATTGGTTGGTGACGAGAACTAACGCATAGCCCATTGCTTTTAACTCACGCATTGCGTCAATCACACCTTCAATGAACTCGAACTGGTCAACTTCATGAACATAACCATGATCAACATTAATGGTGCCATCACGATCGAGAAAAATAGCGGGAACAGACTGTGCCACTTGGAAACTCCTGATACTGGGGATTTGGTGTAGTATCGCATGAATTACTATTTGGGCGAGAACAGACAATCATTCGTCGATTGATTTAGACGTCTGGATGCCTTAACATCCATATCGATGACGGTCATCGCCCGTTATCGGCAGCAGAATATGCCACGGCTTACACTCATACGATAATAAATAACCTAATGATTAAACTTTCAAATATCACCAAAGTGTTCCAGCAAGGTAACCGCAGCATACAGGCGTTGAATGACGTTAGCTTGCACGTACCTGCCGGGCAAATTTATGGCGTGATTGGCGCTTCAGGTGCAGGGAAAAGCACGCTGATCCGCTGCGTGAACCTGCTTGAGCGCCCAACACAAGGCTCGGTTCTGGTCGATAGCCAGGAATTGACGACATTATCTGAAGGTCAGCTGACTAAGGCACGCCGTCAGATTGGCATGATTTTCCAGCACTTTAACCTGCTATCTTCCCGTACCGTTTTTGGCAACGTCGCATTACCGTTAGAACTGGACAACACACCACGGGAAGAAATTAAGCGCCGCGTTTCCGAATTACTCGATTTGGTCGGGCTGAGCGAAAAACACGATGCTTACCCAGCCAACCTTTCCGGCGGGCAAAAGCAGCGCGTTGCGATTGCTCGTGCGCTGGCAAGCAATCCTAAGGTTTTGTTGTGCGATGAGGCCACCAGCGCCCTTGATCCGGCAACAACCCGTTCCATTCTGGAACTGTTGAAAGATATTAACCGTCGCCTGGGTCTGACTATTCTATTAATTACCCATGAAATGGATGTCGTTAAGCGCATCTGTGACTGCGTTGCGGTCATCAGCGATGGTGTATTAATAGAACAAGATACCGTAAGCGAAGTGTTCTCCCATCCTAAGACGCCACTTGCACAGCAGTTTATTCAATCTACTTTGCATCTGGATATTCCCGAAGACTACGCTCAACGCTTAAGCACGCAGAAAAGCGGGGAAACTGTTCCGTTGCTGCGTCTGGAATTTACCGGCCAATCGGTTGATGCGCCGTTACTTTCCGAAACCGCCCGCCGTTTTAACGTGAATAGCAATATTATCAGTGCACAGATGGATTACGCCGGTGGAGTTAAATTCGGGATCATGCTGTGCGAACTGCATGGAGAACATCAGGATATGGACGCTGCTATCGCTTACCTGCAGCAGCAACATGTAAAAGTAGAGGTGCTGGGTTATGTCTGAGCCAATGATGTGGTTACTCCTTAAAGGAGTGTATGAAACGCTGGCGATGACTTTTGTGTCAGGCTTCTTTGGCTTCGTTCTCGGCTTGCCTGTTGGCGTTCTCCTTTATATTACGCGTCCGGGGCAAATCAGCGCGAACGGTAAGCTTTATAATAGCCTGTCAGCATTAGTGAATATCTTCCGCTCAATTCCATTCATTATATTACTGGTGTGGATGATTCCATTTACGCGCGCGATTGTCGGTACGTCAATTGGTTTGCAAGCGGCAATCGTTCCTTTAACCGTGGGTGCCGCACCGTTTATCGCACGTATGGTGGAAAATGCTCTGCTGGAAATTCCATCAGGTCTGATTGAAGCATCACGCGCAATGGGCGCGACTCCAATGCAAATCATCCGCAAAGTTCTGCTGCCAGAAGCACTACCAGGTCTGGTGAATGCTGCCACGATTACGCTGATTACACTCGTCGGTTATTCCGCGATGGGTGGTGCTGTTGGTGCTGGCGGCTTAGGCCAGATTGGCTATCAGTATGGTTATATCGGATATAACGCTACCGTGATGAATACGGTATTAGTGTTATTGGTAGTATTAGTGTATTTAATTCAATTCTCTGGCGATCGTATCGTCCGGGCAGTGACTCACAAATAATACGTTCAACACAACATCGTTTTTTACACATAGTAAGGAAGGGATATGTCTTTTAAATTTAAAACCTTTGCGGCAGTTGGTGCTCTGATTGGTTCTCTGGCACTCGTGGGTTGTGGCCAGGACGAGAAAGATCCAAACCATATTAAAGTTGGCGTCATTGTTGGTGCTGAGCAGCAGGTTGCTGAAGTTGCGCAGAAAGTTGCTAAAGAGAAATACGGCCTGGATGTTGAGCTGGTGACCTTTAACGATTACGTTCTGCCTAACGAAGCGCTAAGCAAAGGCGACATCGATGCTAACGCCTTCCAGCATAAACCATACCTGGACCAGCAGATCAAAGACCGTGGCTACAAACTGGTTGGTGTAGGCAATACTTTCGTTTACCCAATTGCGGGTTACTCCAAAAAAATCAAATCTGTGGATGAACTGCAAGCTGGCGCGCAGATCGCTCTGCCAAACGACCCAACTAACCTTGGCCGTTCACTGCTGTTGCTGCAAAAACAAGGTCTGATCAAACTGAAAGATGGCGTTGGTCTGCTGCCAACCGTTCTGGATGTGACTGAGAACCCTAAAAATCTGAAACTGGTTGAACTGGAAGCACCACAGTTGCCACGTTCCCTGGACGATGCTCAGATTGCTCTGGCGATTATTAACACCACCTACGCAAGCCAGATTGGCCTGACTCCTGCGAAAGACGGTATCTTCGTTGAAGATAAAGACTCCCCTTACGTGAATCTGATCGTTTCTCGCGAAGATAACAAAGACGCAGAAAACGTGAAAAAATTCGTTCAGGCATACCAGTCTGACGAAGTTTACGAAGCAGCAAACAAAGTCTTCAACGGTGGCGCAGTAAAAGGCTGGTAACTCTCCATTCTTTTATTTTTGCGTAAATAATCTAAGACGGGCGAATGCCCGTCTTGTTATTTGTGCAATAGCTTGATTCAATAATCGCGTTTGATCATTCATTGAGGAAAAATTATGCGTGCTTTACCGATCTGTTTATTAGCAGTCATGCTGAGCGGCTGTACGATGCTAAGCAGATCCCCTGTTGAGCCCATCCAAAGCACCGCAACACCACCGAAACAGGAGCCTGCTAAACCAAAAGCGGTGCGCCCTGCCCCAGTAAAAATTTATACCAATGCGGAAGAGTTAGTGGGTAAACCTTTCCGCGATCTCGGTGAAGTCAGCGGTGAATCGTGCCAGGTGAGCAATCAGGATTCTCCACCTAATATCCCAACGGCCCGTAAACGCCTGCAAGTTAACGCGTCAAAAATGAAAGCCAACGCGGTGTTATTGCATAGCTGTGATGTTACCAGCGGCACACCAGGTTGCTACCGTCAGGCCGTTTGTGTCGGTTCGGCATTGAATGTTTCTGCAAAATGACAGCGTTTAGTTTCGAGCAAATCGGCGTAATTCACTCCCCTTATAAAGAGAAGTTTGCCGTTCCCCGCCAACCAGGTTTAGTGGCTGATGGCGGTGGCGAGTTGCATTTTCTGCCGCCGTATAACGTGGCCGATGCGGTTCGTGGTCTCGAAGGTTTTAGTCATTTATGGCTGCTATTTGTTTTCCATCAGACGATGGAAGGCGGCTGGCGGCCCACAGTACGTCCGCCTCGTCTGGGTGGTAATGCGCGGATGGGGGTTTTCGCGACACGTTCGACCTTCCGACCGAATCCCATCGGTATGTCGTTGGTGGAGCTGAAAGGTATTCGCTGCCAAAAAGATCAGGTCATTTTGCAGCTTGGCAGCCTGGATTTGGTCGACGGTACACCCATCGTAGATATCAAACCCTACCTGCCGTTTGCCGAAGCCGTACCCCAGGCTCGTGCGGGTTATGCGCAAAGCGCCCCCGCCGCCGATATGCCCGTGTACTTTACTGATGAAATTCAGCAACAACTTTTGCAGCTTGATAAACGCTATCCCCACATTGAACGTTTTATCAGTCAAGTACTGGCTCAGGACCCGCGTCCTGCGTATCGTAAAAGTGAGGATGTTGGTAAAACCTATGCTGTTTTATTGTTGGATTTTAACGTTCGCTGGCGTGTAACCGAACAGGGTTCAGAAGTGTTTGCTCTCGAAGCTCGTTAATTTATCACCCTTCTCTTTTGACATCCCTGCCACACTGGTAAACTAAAACACTTATTTTGCATCAGGCTACTTAGGTAGCCAGTTATCTGCCGTTCAAATGGAACCGTAACAACATGCGTACTAGCCAATATCTGCTCTCCACATTAAAGGAGACCCCAGCCGACGCCGAAGTCATCAGTCATCAACTGATGCTGCGTGCCGGGATGATCCGCAAACTCGCTTCCGGTTTATATATCTGGTTGCCGACTGGTTTGCGTGTTCTGAAAAAAGTCGAAAACATCGTGCGTGAAGAGATGAATAACGCCGGTGCTATCGAGGTGTGTATGCCTGTGGTTCAGCCTGCTGACTTATGGCAAGAAAGTGGCCGTTGGGAACAGTACGGCCCTGAGTTACTGCGTTTTGTTGATCGCGGCGATCGCCCATTTGTATTGGGTCCAACTCATGAAGAAGTGATCACTGACCTGATTCGTAACGAGCTGAGCTCTTACAAACAACTACCACTGAACTTTTTCCAGATCCAGACTAAGTTCCGTGACGAAGTGCGCCCACGTTTCGGCGTGATGCGTTCCCGTGAATTCCTGATGAAAGATGCTTACTCTTTCCATTCTTCTCAGGAATCCTTGCAGGAAACTTACGATGCGATGTATCAGGCCTACAGCAATATCTTCAGCCGTATGGGCCTCGATTTCCGTGCAGTAGAAGCTGATACCGGCTCCATCGGCGGCAGCGCATCTCATGAATTCCAGGTGCTGGCGCAAAGCGGCGAAGATGATGTCATCTTCTCAACCGAATCTGATTACGCCGCTAACATCGAATTTGCTGAAGCCGTTGCTCCAGCAGGTGGTCGTGCAGCACCGACTGTTGAAATGACGCAGATAGATACGCCGAATGCAAAAACCATCGCTGAGCTGGTTGAGCAGTTCAACCTGCCAGTTGAGAAAACCGTTAAGACACTGATGGTTAAAGCGACCGAAGGTAGCGCTTATCCACTGGTCGCTCTGCTGGTTCGTGGCGATCACGAGCTAAATGAAGTTAAAGCAGAAAAACTGCCGCAAGTTGCCAGCCCACTGACTTTTGCTACTGAAGAAGAAATTCGTGCAGTAGCTAAAGCAGGTCCAGGTTCACTTGGCCCAATTAACTTACCTATCCCTGTGGTGATTGATCGTACTGTTGCAGCGATGAGCGATTTCGCAGCCGGTGCCAATATCGATGGTAAACACTTCGTGGGAATTAACTGGGAACGTGATGTTGCGCTGCCAGAAGTTGCCGATATTCGTAACGTCGTTGAAGGCGATCCAAGCCCAGATGGCAAAGGCACTTTGCTGATTAAACGCGGCATCGAAGTGGGTCATATCTTCCAGCTCGGCACTAAATACTCTGAAGCCATGAAAGCCTCTGTTCAGGGTGAAGATGGCCGTAATCAGACTCTGACTATGGGTTGCTACGGTATCGGTGTGACTCGCGTGGTAGCAGCAGCTATCGAACAGAACTATGACGACCGCGGCATTCTGTGGCCAGATGCGATTGCACCGTTCCAGGTAGCTATTCTCCCAATGAACATGCATAAATCTTTCCGCGTGAAAGAACTGGCTGAAGAGTTGTACTCAACGCTGCGTGCCAAAGGCATTGACGTACTGATGGATGACCGCAAAGAGCGTCCAGGCGTGATGTTTGCTGATATGGAACTGATTGGTATTCCACACACTGTCGTTATCGGCGATCGTAACCTTGATAGCGAAGAAGTCGAATACAAGAACCGTCGTGAAGGCGAGAAGCAGATGATTAAAACCAGCGAAATCATTGATTTCCTGCTGGCGCAGATTAAACGCTAACAACAATTGTGTTCAGTAAAAAGCCCCGCTAATTTCTCAGCGGGGCTTTTTTTATTCATTTGATTAGTCGTAGCATGTTTTCTTCGGCTCGAACTTAGCGGCCCGGTCTGCAACCACTGTTTTTCTCAACTCTCCGCTATCGGGAGAGGCCTGCAAGGCAAAGTGAGCTTCAACCACCAGCAGTACGGGCTGGAAATCTTCGCCTCGCGCTGCCGCATATCCACGCTCAAGTTCTGCATTGCTGGCAACGGCAAAGGTTTTCCCTGTCGCGCAATCCTGGAAAATCGCCGCATCAGCCATGTATTTGTACATGCCTTTCATGGTCATTGGCGTCGCAGGTAACGCTTCTTTGATCGGCTGCAGAGTGTAATTGAACTGTGACTCTATGGGATTACCTGTCCGGTCCAACATTTCCAGGTTACTACCTTTCGGGTGGAAATAGAGCTTTTCGCCGTCTGACTCAGTTAAAACTAACTTATCCGCCGTACGAGCCCAGCGACCATAAGACGCAAAAACTGCCGGCTCTTTCGCGCCCTGATAACGTTGGTTCATCACCCAGGTGCCATCTTTTTCCAAAAACAGCGAGGTTTCAATTCCGGAACAATCTGCGCACGGTATAACGCCACGATAGCTTTGTTCCATGGGTTGCAGTTGGGCAACTTGCGGCGATTGCAATGTGTGAACATCGGCCCGGTTATTACAGCCAAAAAGTGCGAACAAACTGCACGCGGCAACAGCTGATAATAGAATCTTTTTCACCATCTCTTCCTTCTGCTGGTCAATTTCTTTGCCGTTCGTCATTCAGGACGACGGACTTTACCTCGTAGCGACTTGGTCGTAGATTTTTGTGATTTCGATGCCAGACGGCGCTCTTTTGAGGCGCGCGTTGGCCGAGTCGCCCGACGGTTTTTCTGCTCAACGGTTAATTCCTGAATCAATGAAATGAGCCTCGCCACCGCCGCTTCACGATTCATCTCCTGACTACGATATTCCTGCGCCTTTATCACTACTACACCATCCGGTGTAATCAGGTGATGGCTAGCCGCTAACAAGCGTTCTTTATAGTACTCTGGCAGGCTGGAGGCACGAATGTCAAAACGCAAATGAATAGCTGTTGAGGTTTTATTCACATGTTGGCCACCCGCGCCTTGTGCGCGAATAGCCGTGATTGTGACTTCATTGTCCGGTATTGCTACCGTCCGGGAGACTTCAATCATCAATGACGCTGCCAGGCCGTGAAGTGAATTTCGAGATTATTCTCAGCATCAGACAGCCAGATCGCGCCATCCTGGATGGTGGCCTGGAGGTTCATTGAGCGAGTGCCGAACTCACATAACTTCGCCAACTGCTCATCATCCAGATACCAGATAGACAGGTTCGGATATTGCTTAAGTTTGTTTTGATGCTGCTGCCACCAGATTTCAGCTGCACGACTGTTATAAGTAAACAAAGCCACTTCGGCAGACTGGCTGCATGCTTTTTTCAGGCGTTTTTCTTCAGGCAGGCCAAGTTCAATCCACAGATCGATACCCATATGATCGTTGCGCTGCCAGATTTCCGGCTCGTCTTCCGCACTTAAACCACGCGTAAATTGCAGACGCTCGTTGGCATATTTAATCCACGCCAGCAAACGCAACATCATGCGTTCTTGAGTTTCCGAGGGATGGCGCGCAAGCGTCAGGTTGCTATCCAGGAACTGATTTCGATCGAGATCGGCAACATTCACCATCGCTTTATAGATTGTCGCTTTTAACGCCATCACACTTCTCCACACTAATTAGGCAGTCATTGTAACGAAAACCTCGCTAAAACGCTGTTATGTATTCACTGATGTAGAGAGTTACGCTGCTGATATCGGTTTCATCACTGTGGTATAGTCACCTTGCTAAACAGAGGTTATCTTCGTAGGCTTAACTTGCATTCCACGATTAAGTCTGAGGTCGGGACTCTGAAAGGAGGGCGTGTGGAAAAGTATTGTGAATTAGTACGAAAGCGCTATGCGGAAATAGCCAGCGGAGATTTGGGTTACATTCCGGATGCACTGGGTTGCGTCTTGAAGGTGCTGAACGAAGTGGCTTCAAACGAAGCACAACCAGAATCTATTAGGGAACAGGCGGCGTATGCTGCCGCGAACTTACTGGTGAGCGATTATGTCAATGAATGATGCCTATCAACCCATCAATTGTGATGATTATGACAATCTCGAGCTCGCCTGCCAGCATCACTTATTATTGACGCTGGAGTTAAAGAGCGGAGAAGTTTTCAAGGCGAAAGCCAGTGACCTGGTATCTCGTAAGAACATCGAATATTTGATTGTCGATGATGCCGGTGCCACTCGCGAAGTTCGCCTCGATAAAATAACCAGTTTCAGCCATCCTGAAATTGGGACTGTCGTAGTTAGCGAGTCCTGATACGCAAAGTATCCGCATGCGCGGGCAGCCTGAGGCTGCCCGTTTTTTTTACTACGGTTTCATTGAAGCGTAGTAAGCCGCCAGATTGCTAATATCTTCATCTGACAAACCACTCACGTAAGCTTTCATCACCTCGGCTTGTCCGCCGCTGCGCTCGCCTTTTTTATACGCTTGCAGGGAATGCTCAAGATACGCCTGATTTTGCCCGGCAAGATTAGGGTACATAGGGACTGAGACCTTCCCTGTCGCACCATGGCACGCCACGCACATCATTGCTTTCTGCTCACCCGCTGCGGCATCACCTTTTGCCAGTACCGGTTGGGCACACAACAGCACACCCGCCAAAATAATCATTCTCTTCATTGTTTTTTTCCCTTTTGCCAGTCGACACACCAGCATGATTGTTCCGTCGCTTTTCCATCATGAGTCACAAACACACCCAGCGCGGCTATCAATTGTTCGCCGTAAAATAACAGCGGAGTTCTTTCTCGTAGCCAGGGCGGTATCCCCAACTCTTGCCAAATTTTTTTCAGACTTCGCCCACGTTCACGCCCAACAATGTGGAACAGCCCTGATGCTTTAAAACGCACCGTCACCGGTTCGTTATCCAGAGGGGCGCGGACTTGCTGGCCCGTTGCCACACGCTGAAGGGTTCCCAAACCATCCGGCAGGGTCAAAGGTTCGAATGGTGCGGCCCAGCAAATTGCTTTATCACCCAGGCCGTTGCTTACTGGCAGCCAATACAATGCCCCCTGAAAACGGCGCACTTCATAGTTGCCAAACTTCAGACGCGGATTGGCATCCTCACGACTGGTAGCCACTTCACCCCAGACGCGCACGAGTGCGGCTCTGGAGGGCATCACCGCCTTCTGTCGGGCAAACCACCGGCGTAGCAGCGCGGCACGGCGTATATCGCTCAGCGGCTGCATAGGCGCTATTAATAACGAGCCGTCAGACTGAATGAGTTTATCCAGTTGTTCAGCCAGCAATTCATCCAGAAGCTGCTCTTGTTCGCCACACAGCTCAGAGCTACGAGCAACGCTTTGCGGGAAATGGGGCCAGCGCTGTTGAATTTCAGGCAGCACCCGCAGCCGCAGGAAATTACGGTCATAGCTATCGTCCTGATTACTTTCGTCTTCTATCCACGTTAACTGATGTTCAACCGCCCATGCTTCCAGCTGTTTACGCGTTTGCCCAAGCAATGGACGGATTAATTCAGTCTCGCCAAAAGGCAGTCGCTCAGGCATTGCGGCTAATCCCGCCGGGCCGCTCCCACGCTTTAAGGCCAGCAAAAAGGTTTCGCACTGGTCATCAAGATGCTGTGCAGTAAGCAACACCTCTTCAGGTCGCAATGCATCCGCCAGTGCCTGATAACGTGCGGCTCGGGCGTGAGCTTCAATTCCCAGTCCGTCGTCAACAAGCTGCACTCGCATTACTTCAAATGATACGTTCCATTGCGCGCAGACTTTCCGGCAATGCTCCGCCCACTCATCGGCAAAAGGGCTTAAGCCATGATGAATATGCATTGCGCGAATTTTGAAATCTGAAGCTTCGGTGTCACGCAAGGTGACCAACTGATGCAGCAAAACCGTGGAGTCAAGCCCGCCACTAAACGCCACCAGCAATTGTTGGTGCGGCTGCAGTAATGTGATTAGAGGACGAAGAGACATAGTCAGTAGTTTAAATAAGGATTTGCCCAGCACGTTACTGGGCTACGACATATCAGGCAAGCGTTACTGTCGGTTGAGTTACTGCTGATACAGTTCCAGAGGCAGACCATCCGGGTCACTAAAGAAAGTAAAACGTTTATCCGTGAAAGGATCGATACGCACCGGTTCACATTTCACGCCATGTTTCTCAAGATGAGTAATGGCGCTGTCGATATCATCCACACTAAATGCCAGATGGCGCAGCCCACAGGCTTCCGGGCGGCTTGGCCGCGCAGGCGGGAAAGGAAATGAGAACAGCTCAATGACATATTGCCCATTCAGCGCTAAATCACCTTTCCAGGAGTCCCGCTCCTCGCGATAGGCTTCCGCTTGCAGCGTGAAGCCCAGAATATCGCAGTAAAAATGCTTACTAATTGGATAGTCCGAGGCAATGATAGCGATGTGGTGAACTTGCTTTAAACCCAGCATAAATGCTCCTTTGTCTTTTCCGCACGGTAACCATCATGCCCCGGTAAATCAATACACTAAACCGATTTTAGGACTCGTACGCGATAGATGCCATCGTCACCCAGTTTCGCCCCATGGATATCCGTTTCGAACCCTGGATAATGCTCTCCGACCGAACATAGCATCAATAAGAAATCGAGCACTGCGCGGCTTTCCTGGGTGATCATCTCTCCCGGCATCACCACTGGCACACCCGGCGGATAAGGCAGAATCATGTTGGCGGAAACGCGATTTAACAGCTGCTCAATTTCCACCGTCTCAACGTTGCCTTTAACCTGCTGCTGATAAGCCTTATGCGGCGTCATTTTCACCTCAGGTAATACATCAAAAGCCCGTAGCATCAGGTCCGAAAGATTATGCTGTTTAATCAGTTTATGGATCCCTTGGGCCAAATCCTGAATACGCATGTTGCGATAGAAATCAGGGTCTTCTGCATACAAGTCTGGCAGCATGTTTTTCACACGCAAATTGAGATCGTAAGAGCGCTTAAACTCTGTCAAACCGCGCAGCAAGCTTAATGCTTTGGTTTTATCGATACCAATACTGAACAGGAACAGTAGGTTATACGGCCCGGTCTTTTCGACAACCACGCCACGTTCATCGAGGAACTTCGCCACCAATGCAGCGGGGATCCCCTCCTCTGCCATCGAACCCAATTCATCCATTCCCGGCGTCAGAATCGTGACTTTAATCGGGTCGAGGTACATGTGGTCGGCATCGGCATCTTTAAAACCGTGCCAGCCCTCTTCACCTGGTGAAATTGGCCAGCAAGCCGCTTCATCGATATGTTCCGGCTGCCAGATATCAAAAAACCAATCCTCACATTCTTCACGCAGGCGTTGAACCTCTCGACGAAAATGGAGTGCACGTTCGACCGAACGGTTGATCAACCGCTTGCCCGGATTGCCCCGCAACATCGCCGCCGCGGTTTCAATTGATGCCACCAGCGGGTAACTAGGTGAAGTAGTGGTATGCATCATGTAGGATTCATTAAAAGTCTCTTCGTCGTAATCCCCTTTGATATGAATAAGGGAGGCTTGCGACAACGCTGCCAGCAATTTATGCGTCGACTGCGTTTCGTAGATCACTTTCCCCGGCACACGATCGCCACTCATACCGCTCTTCCCCTGATAAATAGGATGGAAGTTGGTATACGGCACCCAGGCGGAGTCGAAGTGAATGGAAGGGACATCCAGCGTCTGCTTTATGAACTCGGTGTTGTAGAGCAAACCGTCGTATGTTGAGTTGGTGATAACCGCATGCACTGGCCACTGGGCATTTTCGGTAGCAGCGACTTTTTCTTCGATGCTCTCACGCATAAATTCCCGCTTCGGGATGCCACCTAAAATGCCCAGGGCATTGCGTGTCGGCTTTAACCAGATGGGCACCAGGTCGGTCATCATTAACAGATGAGTCAAAGATTTATGGCAGTTACGGTCAATAAGAACCGTGCTACCAGAAGGGGCGGCGTACATGCCGACAATTTTATTCGACGTCGACGTGCCGTTGGTCACCATGTAACTTTGTTCTGCGCCAAAAGTACGGGCGATGTACTCCTCTGCCTCCAGATGCGGTCCGGTGTGATCGAGTAACGATCCTAGTTCAGTCACTGAAATAGAAACATCCGCCTTAAGCGTGTTCGCCCCAAAAAAATCGTAAAACAGGCAACCTACCGGGCTTTTCTGATAAGCCGTACCCGCCATGTGGCCCGGCGTGCAGAAGGTATATTTCCCTTCGTTAACGTAGTTGAATAACGCTTTGGTCAACGGTGGCGTGATGTTATCCAGATATTCATTGGTGTACTGACGGATGCGTAGGGCGATATCGTCGGCGGCACTAAGTGCATATTCGAAAAACCACAGCGCCATACGCATTTCGTTGACGCTGACATCCAGTGAAGAGTGCGTATTGATAAACGCATACAGCGGCAAGTATTCATTCAGCGCATTAATCTCACTGCATAAATCCATGCTGTATTCGTCCCAGTCAAAAATGACGCCACAAATACGTGGATTATGTTCGATGAGTTTCACTAAGTCGGTGCTGTTGGTGGGGTATATCAGCCGGAAACCTTGTATTTCCAGTGCTTGATGCAGCTCTTTGATGGGCTCGTCTTTGTAGTAAACGCCGTGCGCCCCCATGATTGCAATAATATTCAACACTCACCTCCTGGCAAAAATACATCAGGTAAGCATAGTTTATTGAAATTGCATTGAGGACAAGTGCAGAGGTGTAAAGCTTCTTAAAGTGCACGATTCAGGGTGATTCGCAGGCAATAAAAAAGGCCAGAATCGCTTCTGACCTTCTTCTTCACATGATTACGCTATCACGCGTAGCCGTAGCTCATCAGTCGATGATAACGACGAGCCAGCAGCTCTTCGGTATTCAGCACGTCCAAATCAGCCAGATCAGCCAGCAGTTGCGCTTTCAGAGAAGCAGCCATCGCTTCCACATTACGGTGTGCGCCGCCCAGAGGTTCAGGGATGACAGAATCGATAAGCTTCAGCTCTTTCAGGCGTGGAGCAATGATGCCCATCGCTTCTGCAGCAATAGGTGCTTTGTCAGCACTTTTCCACAGAATCGAAGCACAGCCTTCCGGAGAGATAACGGAATAGGTGCTGTACTGCAGCATATTCACTTTATCGCCCACACCAATCGCCAACGCACCACCAGAACCACCTTCACCAATGACGGTACAGATGACCGGCACTTTCAGACCAGACATTTCGCGCAGATTACGAGCGATAGCTTCTGATTGACCACGTTCTTCCGCACCTACACCAGGGTATGCACCTGGGGTGTCGATGAAGGTAATGATTGGCATCTTGAAACGCTCAGCCATTTCCATCAAACGCAGTGCTTTACGATAGCCTTCTGGTGCTGGCATACCGAAGTTACGGCGAATCTTCTCTTTGGTTTCACGGCCTTTCTGATGGCCAATAACCATCACCGGACGACCCTCTAAACGCGCAATCCCGCCAACGATAGCTTTATCGTCAGCATACGCACGGTCACCCGCCAGCTCATCAAATTCATCAAAAGCAAGACGCAGATAATCAAGCGTATACGGGCGCTGCGGATGACGCGCCAGTTGAGCAATCTGCCATGCTCCTAAATCGGCGAAGATTTTACGTGTGAGTTCTACGCTTTTTTCACGCAGACGCTGCACTTCTTCGTCGAGATTAATATCTAACTTTTCGTCCTGACGGCTAACTGCAGTCAGGGAATCAATTTTCGCTTCCAGCTCTGCAATCGGCTGTTCAAAATCGAGGAAATTCAGACTCATAATATTCCTGTATTAGTCAAACTCCAGTTCCACCTGCTCCGGGCCTATCAGCGTGCGAAGCTCATTGAGCAAACGATCGCTTGGGGATACACGCCATGCTGCGCCAAAACGCAAACGCGCTCGTGCATCCGCTCTCTGATAGTAGAGATGTACTGGAATGGTCCCCGAACGATGGGGTTCCAGAGACTGACGGAGACGGTTCAAAAGCTGGTCATCAATTTGCCTGTCCGTCAGCGAGATAGCAAGCCCACGCGCATACTTTTCGCGGGCCTCGTCAATGTCCATAACTTCGCGAGCGGTCATTTTAAGTCCCCCGCTGAAGTCATCAAAGCTGACCTGTCCGCTGACGATCAGGATACGGTCTTTTTCCAGCAGATGCTGGTACTTTTCTAACGCATCTGTGAATAACATCACTTCCAGGCGACCAGAGCGGTCGTCCAGAGTACAGATGCCAATGCGATTGCCGCGCTTGGTAACCATCACCCGCGAAGCAATCACCAGACCCGCAGCCGTGGTCATTTTACCACGTTCTGTCGGGTGCATCTCTTTCAGGCGCATGCCACCGACATAGCGCTCAATTTCTTTCAGATACTGGGTAATCGGGTGGCCGGTAAGATACAAGCCCAACGTTTCACGTTCACCGTCCAGTACCACTTGCTCAGGCCACGGAATCACGCTGGCGTAGGATTGTTCAACCTGTTCCGGCTCATCAGCCAGCACACCGAACATATCCACCTGACCGATAGCTTCGGCTTTCGCGTGCTGATCCGCAGCTTTCAGCGCATCGGGCAGCGCATTCATAAGGGCTGCCCGGTGCGGCCCAAGGCGGTCAAACGCCCCGGACATAACTAATTTTTCAAGGATCCGTTTATTGAGTTTTTTAACGTCCGCACGAGCACAGAGGTCGAATAATTCGCGGAAGTAACCGCCTTCGTTTCGCGCCTCAATTATCGCTTCAATCGGGCCTTCGCCGACGCCTTTAATCGCGCCAATACCATATACAATTTCACCGTCGTCATTAACGTGGAAATGGTACAGACCGGAGTTAATATCCGGTGGTAGTATTTTCAGGCCCATGCGCAAGCATTCATCTACCAGGCCAACAATTTTTTCGGTGTTATCCATATCCGCAGTCATCACTGCGGCCATAAATTCTGCCGGGTAGTGCGCTTTTAACCACAGCGTCTGATATGAAACCAGCGCGTAAGCTGCGGAGTGAGATTTGTTAAATCCATAACCGGCAAATTTCTCTACCAGGTCAAAGATTTTAATGGCCAGCTCGCCATCAACGCCACGCGACTTCGCACCATCTTCAAAACCGCCACGTTGCTTCGCCATTTCGACGGGGTTCTTTTTACCCATCGCACGACGCAACATATCCGCGCCACCCAGCGAGTAACCCGCCAGCACCTGCGCAATCTGCATAACCTGTTCCTGGTACAGGATGATGCCGTAGGTCGGCTCCAGCACAGGTTTAAGGCTTTCATGTTGCCATTGAATATCAGGATAAGAGATAGCCTCACGCCCGTGCTTACGGTCAATAAAGTTATCTACCATGCCTGATTGCAGCGGGCCGGGACGGAAAAGTGCCACTAGTGCGATCATATCTTCGAAGCAGTCCGGCTGCAGACGCTTAATCAGATCTTTCATGCCACGGGATTCAAGCTGGAACACCGCTGTGGTTTCCGAACGCTGCAGCATGTCGAAGCTTTTCTTGTCCTCGAGCGGGATAGCGGCGATATCTATCGGCTCTAAGCCCTGCTTCGCCCGGCGTGGATTGATCATCTTCAACGCCCAGTCGATGATGGTCAGCGTACGTAGACCGAGGAAGTCAAACTTCACCAGGCCTGCATATTCCACGTCGTTTTTATCAAACTGGGTGACCGGGTTTTGCCCCTGATCGTCGCAATACAGTGGGGCAAAATCGGTAATTTTGGTCGGTGCGATAACTACACCACCGGCGTGTTTACCGGCGTTACGTGTCACGCCTTCAAGTTTACGCGCCATGTCGATCAGCGCTTTAACTTCTTCGTCAGCCTCGTAGATTTCAGGAAGCTGCGGCTCAGCCTCGAAGGCTTTTGCAAGTGTCATCCCCGGATCTGGTGGGATGAGCTTGGAAATACGATCGACGAAACCGTAAGGATGTCCCAGTACACGACCCACATCGCGGATAACCGCTTTGGCTGCCATCGTACCGAAAGTAATGATCTGTGAAACCGCTTCGCGCCCGTACATTTCTGCCACGTGATCGATTACCCGATCGCGTTTTTCCATACAGAAGTCGATGTCGAAGTCAGGCATCGAAACACGTTCCGGGTTAAGAAAGCGTTCGAACAGCAGATCGAACTCCAGAGGATCGAGGTCGGTGATTTTCAGCGCGTAAGCAACTAGTGAGCCCGCACCAGAACCACGGCCTGGCCCTACCGGCACACCGTTATCTTTGGACCACTGGATAAATTCCATAACGATCAGGAAGTAGCCAGGGAATCCCATCTGGTTGATAACTTTAAGTTCGATTTCCAGACGTTCGTCATATGGCGCTCTTTTTGCTGCACGCTCTTCAGGATCTTTGAATAAGAACTCAAGGCGATCTTCCAGCCCTTCCCTGGATTTCATGACCAGGAAATCTTCCGTCGACATTTCACCGGTTGGGAATTGGGGCAGGAAATACTCGCCGAGACGTACCGTGACATTACAACGCTTGGCGATTTCTACACTGTTTTCCAGCGCTTCAGGAATATCGGAAAACAGCTCGCACATCTCATCTTCAGTGCGCAAATATTGCTGCGAAGAGTAGTTGCGTGGGCGTTTCGGATCATCAAGCGTAAAGCCATCGTGAATCGCAACGCGGATTTCGTGGGCGTCAAAGTCTGTGGTTTCAATAAACCTGACATCGTTGGTCGCCACGACCGGCAAACCGCGCTCATCCGCAAGGGCTACAGCGGCGTGCAAATAGCTCTCTTCGTCGGGACGACCGGTACGAATCAGTTCCAGATAGAAGCGATCGGCAAAATACTGCTGGTAGAATTCCAGGCATTGATCAAGCTGTGCCGTATTCCCACGCAACAAGTTTTTGCCAATATCCCCCATGCGCCCGCCCGAGAGCAGGATCAACCCTTCGTTGAGTTCCGCAAGCCAGGTTCGGTCAACAATCGGGCCAGCTGCACCATAACCACGCTGGTAGGCTTTAGAAATCAGTAGCGTAAGGTTCTGGTAACCGACATTACTCATAGCCAGAACGGTTAAGTGGCTGAGTTCATCACCCAGCAATTCATTGGCAACGTTAAAATCAGCCCCGATGATCGGCTTGAGCCCAACGCCATGGGCAGCACCATAGAATTTCACCAACCCGCAAAGGTTCGTAAAATCGGTGATTGCGATTGCTGGCATCCCCATCGCTGCGGCTTTCTTCACCAGCGGAGCGGTTTTTGCCAGGCCATCAACCATGGAGTAGTCGCTGTGCACCCGAAGGTGTACGAAACGTGGTTCAGCCATTTCTCATTCCGTTTAGATGTGTAACGTACGTCCGCAAATCAGGACGCCAGTCCGAGAGCGCGTTTGACCGGAGCAAAACTACGACGATGATGTTCAGTCGCACCATGCTCTGCCAACTTTTCCAGATGAAAAGCGGTAGGGTAGCCCTTGTGCTGGGCAAAACCGTATTGCGGAAAACAGAGATCAAGCTCAGTCATTTCACGATCGCGCGTCACTTTGGCAATTATTGATGCCGCGCTAATTTCTTCAACCCGGCTGTCGCCTTTAACGACCGCCAGAGAAGGCATAGGCAGTGCCGGACAGCGATTGCCATCAATCAGCACATATTCAGGCACGATCTTAAGGCCCGCAACAGCACGCTGCATCGCTAACATGGTGGCATGTAATATGTTTAATTGATCAATCTCTTCCGGCTCAGCACGGCCAAGACTCCAGGCCAGCGCTTTTTCTGTAATTTCGTCAAACAGAGCCAGACGGCGTTTTTCAGATAATTTTTTTGAATCCGCCAGCCCGACAATCGGATTGAGAGGATCAAGGATCACTGCAGCAGTGACAACAGCGCCAACTAGCGGGCCGCGCCCCACTTCATCAACACCCGCAACCAGATGCGTATGTGGATAAATAAATTCAATCATTGTGCGAGCTCCAGCACAGCATCTGCCGCCTGTTCATCGGCATTACAACGAATCTGCTGATGCAGTTCGCGGAAGGTGTCGTGCATTTGGTGGCTCTGAGCGCCGTCTTCAAGCAACGGAGCCAGTACCTGCGCAAGTGCATGTGGCTCACACTCTTCCTGCAATAATTCTTTGACGAGTTCACGCCCAGCCAGCAAATTCGGCAGTGAAACATAATCGGTTTTTACCAGACGCTTTGCCAGCCAGAAGGTAAATGGCTTCATACGATAACCCACAACCATCGGGCATTTTGCCAGCATGCATTCGAGCGCCGCCGTGCCTGATGCGAGTAACGCGGCATCGCTGGCCACCATCGCTTCACGCCCTTGTCCATTGAGCAAGTGCATAGTCAGGTCAGGTGCCACTTCGGCTTTGATGCGCTCAAACTGTTCTCGACGTTTGGCATTAACCAGCGGAACGACAATTTCCAGATCGGGGAAACTCCCGCGTAGCAAAAGCGCGGTTTTGAGGAAATCGGCACTGAGCATTTCCACTTCTGCGCCACGACTACCGGGCAGCAACGCCAGGCATTTCGCATCAGGGGAAATACCTAACGTCGTACGCGCGGCATTTTTATCGGGATCAAGTGGCATGGCATCAGCCATGGTATGACCGATAAAGCGGCACGGAACATTAAATTTATCGTAAAACGCTTTTTCGAAAGGCAGAAATGCGAGCACTAAATCAGTTGCTCTGCCGATTTTGAAAACACGTTTTTGGCGCCACGCCCAAACAGAGGGGCTGACGTAATGAATGGTGCGAATACCCTGCTTTTTGAGATTGCCTTCCAGGGTGATATTAAAGTCCGGCGCATCAATACCGACAAAAACGTCTGGCTGCAATTCAGTGAAGCGGCGCGTCAGGTCAGCACGGATATGAAGTAGGCGACGCAGCCGTCCAAGCACTTCAACAATGCCCATGACTGCCAGCTCTTCCATCTCATACCAGGCTTCACAGCCTTCGGCCTGCATCAATGGCCCTGCGACACCCACGAAGCGAGCATCAGGAATACGAGCTTTTAGAGAACGAATCAGACCTGCACCAAGAATATCGCCGGAAGTTTCTCCGGCGACCAAGGCAATCGTAAGCGGACGACCAGGCTTCATTTAGCGAATCAGACCACGAGTTGAACGAGCAAAGAATTCAACGAATGCGTTCACTTCTGGATGTTGCTCAGCGATTTGAGCAATTTCAGGCTTAGCTTCTTCGAAGGTTTTCCCGCTGCGGTAGAGAATTTTATACGCGTTACGAACCGCGTGGATTGCTTCTCGACTAAAGCCACGGCGTTTGAGGCCTTCGATGTTGACGCCAAATGGCGTCGCGTGGTTGCCCTGCGCAATAACATACGGCGGAACATCCTGTGCTACGCCGGAGCAGCCACCAACCATCACGTGCGCACCAATAATGCAGAACTGGTGCACTGCGGTCATGCCGCCGATGATCGCGAAATCATCAACAGAAACGTGGCCAGCGAGTGTTGCGTTATTGGCGAGGATACAGCGATTACCAACCGTGCAATCATGCGCCACGTGGGCGTTAATCATCAGTAAGTTATCACTGCCCACCTTCGTCAAGCCACCGCCCTGTTCTGTTCCACGATGGATAGTGACGCTTTCGCGAATGCGGTTGCGATCACCAATTTCCACACGAGTCGGCTCACCAGCATATTTTAGATCCTGGTTAACTTCACCAATGGAGGCGAACTGATAAATCTCGTTATCGCGGCCAATAGTCGTATGACCATTTACCACAACATGAGACTTCAGAACGGTACCTTCACCGATCTCAACATGCGGACCCACAATACAAAACGGACCAATATGGACGTTAGCACCAATGATGGCACCGTCTTCCACAATGGATGATGGATGAATAAAGGCGGATTTATCAATCACGTATTAACTCTCCCGGCTGCGGGCACACATCATAGTTGCTTCGCAGACAATTTTACCGTCAACAGTAGCCACGCCTTTGAAGCGCGTCAGACCACGGCGGGTTTTCTCGAAAGTCACTTCCATGACCATCTGGTCACCCGGCACAACTGGGCGCTTGAAGCGTGCTTCATCGATACCAGCAAAGTAATAAAGCTCACCAGGTTCCAGTTTGCCTACGCTTTTAAACGCAAGAATTCCGGTGGCTTGCGCCATCGCTTCAAGAATCAAAACACCTGGGAAAATCGGTTTACCAGGGAAGTGGCCCTGGAAAAACGGCTCGTTTACTGAGACATTTTTTACTGCACGTAAAAAACGTCCTTCTTCAAAATCCAGCACGCGGTCTACCAGCAAGAACGGGTAACGGTGCGGCAGAAGTTCTAAAATCTCTTCGATGTGCAGAGTATGAGTGTCGGTAGTCAAGATACTCTTCCTGTCTAAATGTACCAAATGACAATAATAACACGGCCTGCGACTATCTAAGGATAGCTAGCAGGCCGCAAATCAGTAAGCACTAACGCGTCTTGGGCGGGTGACTTTTAGTCTTGTTGATTGATTTTTTTCTCAACGGATTTCAAGCGCTTGCTGATCTCGTCGATATTCATCACCAACGCGGCTGTTTTACGCCACACTTTGTTCGGCTGTAATGGAATACCCGAGGAATAAACCCCTGGTTCTGTGATAGGGCGCATAACCATGCCCATACCAGTCACGGTGACTTTATCGCAGATTTCCATATGACCATTGATAACACTGGCACCGCCAATCATGCAGTAACGGCCAATTTTCAGGCTACCTGCCATGATCACACCGCCAGCAACTGCAGTATTGTCGCCAATCACAACGTTATGTGCAATCTGGCATTGATTATCAATGATAACACCATTGCCAATAATCGTGTCGTCCAGTGCACCACGGTCAATTGTTGTACATGCACCAATTTCAACGCGATCGCCAATGATCACCCGGCCAAGCTGAGGGATCTTCACCCAGTTTCCACGATCGTTAGCATAGCCAAAACCATCAGATCCAATGACTGTGCCGGACTGAACCAGGCACTGTTCACCAATCTGGATTTCGTGGTAAATCGACACATTCGCCCACAGGCGAGTGCCAGCACCAAGCTGGGTGTTTTTACCGACGAAGCAGCCTGCGCCTATCACGACGTTATCGCCCAGCACTACGCCAGATTCGATAACGGCATTAGCGCCAATAGCAACGTTATTACCCAACGTCGCCGTTGCATCAACCACCGCGCTTGGTGCGATGTTTTGAGCAGGTTGCGGCGTTGAATCAAGAATTTGCGCCATGCGAGCATAAGTCAGGTAGGGGTTCTTCACTACCAGCGCTGCGCTATGTGCGAAAGGAAGATCGGCTTCAGTCATAACGACGGCGGAAGCCTGGCAAACAGCCAATTGCTCACGATAACGTGGGTTAACCATGAACGTAATTTGGCCAGCCTGGGCCGTTTGCATAGATGCAACGCCGGTGATGACGAGTTCGCCATCACCGTGCAATTCTGCATCCAACTGCTGGGCTAAATCAGCCAGTCGAATTGAAGACATTACTTATTTAACCTGTTTCAGAACATCTGCAGTGATATCTTTTACACTGCTGCCTGCATAAGCAACGGTGTTAGTATCCAGCACGACATCGTAACCTTTGTCGTCAGCAACTTTCTTCACTGCGCTCTGGATACGAGTAACCAGTTTGCCACGTTCTTCGTTAGAACGACGGTTACGGTCTTGTTCAAAAGCCTGAGCTTTGGTCTGGAACTGTTGGCGCTGAGCCATCAGGTCTTTTTCCATTTTGCTACGGTCAGCAGCTTTCATGGTAGAACCATCACGTTGCAGCTTTTGCATTTTGGATTGCAGATCGCTTTCCATGTTCTGCAATTCGCTCGCGCGGCCTTTAAACTCGTTTTCCAAAGTTTTGGACACACCGGTGCTTTGTGCAGTCTGTTGGAACAGATTACCCATGTTAACTACAGCAATGCTGTCTGCTGCCTGAACACTGGCTGATGCAGCCATAGCGATGCCAAGACCTGCGGCAAATAACCACTTTTTCACAATTAACTCCTTACCATCCCGTATGTGTCCTGAGACACTCTTTTTGCGCGTGCCAGCTCTGCATGTAGCGAACTGGCATCAACGCGACACTGCTTATCCGCATTCCTTTGCGCAAAACAATTACCAGGTTTTACCAATGTTAAACTGGAACTGTTCCGCTTTGTCACCTTCATATTTCTTGAACGGTTGGGCATAAGAGAAGACCAACGGTCCTAACGGTGACATCCACTGCAATGCAATACCTGCTGACATACGAATGTTGCTAGGATCACTGTAATCAGGAACCCCGGCAGCTTGCATATCTGGAGTATTTTGCCAGTTTGTATCCCAAACTGTACCCATATCCATGAACAGAGAGGTACGAACTGAGTTAGCGTACTTCTCGCTCAGGAATGGTGTGGGCGTGATCAGTTCTAAACTTGCCACTGCCATCGCGTTACCACCGACTGCATCGTCGGATGAACAATACCCATTAGCCTGGTCACAATTATCATTTCCAGGGCCACCAATATAGACCGCTTTCGGACCAATGTTATTGGACTGGAAGCCACGGACTGTACTAGAACCACCGGCATAGAAGTTTTCATAGAACGGCATTTCTTTGCCGCCCAAGCCATCACCGTAGCCCAGACGAGTACGACCTAACATAACCCAGGTATGGTCTTCATCAATTGGGAAGTAGCTCGCCGTATCCAGGGTTACTTTGTAGAACTCGTTATCTGAGCCTGGCACGGTAACTTTACCGTTCAGGTTCACACGCGAGCCTTCAGTTGGGAAGTAACCACGGTCAAGTTTGTTATATGTCCAGCCATAGTTCAGCGTGAAGTCATCGGCTGCAAAGCCGTTATCATCAGATGTCGTTGCTGCTTTCTGACCGACTGAATCCAGGTAACGCCACATCGCAACCTGCGGCTGCATGTTGGACAGGTCGTTATGCACGTAACCCATACCCAAACGCAATGTGTTATTTTCATTAACCGGGAAGCCGAGCGTTCCGTCTACACCGTAACTTTTGTTTGTGTAGTCAGACAGGTCCGCGTCATCGGCTTTAAAGTCGTTATAGAAGACACGACCACCGAGGCTCACACCATCAACTGTAAAGTACGGGTCGGTTAACGACAATTCAGCATAGGTCTGATAATCGTTTTTCGTACCGTTGATACCGACAGAGTAACCCGTTCCTAGCCAGTTATCCTGCTGGACACCGACCTGGAAGCTAATACCACTTTCAGTACCGTAACCAATACCGAAGTTGAAGCTACCGGTGTTACGTTCTTTAACTTTGTACACCACGTCAACCTGGTCAGGACTACCTGGTACACGCTGCGTGTCAACATCAACGGTTTCGAAGTAACCAAGACGATTCAGACGATCTTTGCCTGAGTCGACCAGGTCACTACCCAGCCAGGTTCCTTCCATTTGGCGCATTTCGCGACGCAATACAGAATCTTTACTGGTGTCGTTACCTTCAAAACGAATTTTACGTACGTAGTAACGGTTACCGGAATCAACGTTCACATGCAGTTTAACGGTCTTATCTGCATCATTGATTTCAGGCTGCGTTTGTACACGCGGATAGGCGTAACCATAACGACCCAACAATTTCTTGATGTCGTCTTCCATTTTGGTCACTTTAGTGCCGTTATAAAGCTCGCCCGGCTTGAGTTTAGTCAGCGTTTCAATTTCCGCTGAGTGCCCCGCCAGATTACCGTTTACCGTCACGCCAGCAATCTTGTACTGATCGCCTTCGGTCACGTTGATGGTAACGTAAATGCTTTTCTTATCAGGCGTCAGACTAACCTGTGTGGAATCGATGTTAAAGCGTGCATAACCACGATCCAGGTAGTAGCTGCGCAATGTTTCGAGGTCACCGGCAAGCTTCTGCTTCTGATATTTACGATCTCCCACTACGTTCCACCACGGCACTTCATCACGCAACTGGAAGTGCGAAATCAGTTCGTCAGTGGTAAACGCGTGGTTGCCTACGATGTTGATTTGCTGAATTTTGGCCGAAACGCCTTCCTGGAATACCAGTTTCAGGTCAACACGGTTACGCGGCAATGGCGTAACAACGGCTTTAACGCTGGCACTGTACTTACCAACGCTGTAGTAGAAATCTTCCAGCCCTTTTTCGATATCGGCCAGAGTCGTTCTGTCCAGTGATTCGCCGACACGCACGCTAGAAGCCTCGAGGTTCTGTTTCAGCATGTCGTCCTTCACGGACTTGTTACCAGAGAATGTAATACTTGCGATTGTCGGGCGTTCTTTCACCTGAACAACCAGCGTTTCACCGTCACGCAGTACCCGGACATCTTCGAAGTTCCCGGTAGCAAAAAGTGAACGGATAGTATTACTGATATCCTCGTCAGAGACGGTGTCGCCTACGCGAACCGGCATGCTGAGGAGGGCCGCACCGACGGCGACTCGCTGCAGGCCTTCGAAATGAATATCCTTCACCACGAACCCGTCTGCACCGTATACGGTGGCGCTGCTAAACAGCAGCGACGCTATGAGCAACTTTTTCATCGCCATCGTTGTTATGCGTTCTTCCTAACCTAATTCTCTCTAAAACCGAGAGAAATCATTGAAAAGTGCAAGCCCCATCAACAGCACCAGCAATATAGAGCCAATGCGGTAACTAAAGTCTTGAACTCGCTCGGAAACCGGCCCACCCTTCAGCTTTTCAATCGCCAAAAAGAGCAAATGCCCCCCGTCCAGGACGGGTAACGGAAACAGGTTGATAATCCCCAGATTGACGCTAATCAGCGCCAGGAACATCAGATAGTAAATCAACCCAGATTCCGCTGACATACCTGCCCCTTGAGCTATGGAGATTGGCCCACTGAGGTTATTCAGCTTGATGTCACCGGTTATTAATTTCCCCAGCATGTTGACCGTAAGCTTCATCAGTTGCCAGGTTTTATCCGTGGCTTCTGCAACAGCCGCAAACGGCCCATACTGGCGTACTGTTTTATACTCATCCGGTAGCGGGATAACCTTTGGTACCACACCCGCAAACCCTTCAGCTTTTGCTTTACCCGGTTTTGTATCCGGTATCAGCGTTAAAGACAAGAGCGCCCCTTGTCTTTCTATTTCTAGCTCCAGTGGGTGACCTGGATTGTCACGCACCTGACTAACAAATTCTGTCCACTGAGTGAGTGCCGCACCGTTGACTTTAACGATCCTGTCACCAGCTTGCAAACCCGCTTTGTTCGCTGCGGAATTTGGCTGCACTTCCTGTAGTACCGTTTCAATTTGCGCACGGCGAGGCCCGATGCCCAACGACGTAATCGGATCCTGCTTTTCTGGTTCAAACTGCCAGTTGCGTAAATTCAGAGTTTTATCAGTACGGAGATTTGACCCCAGCGGAGCCAATGTCACCTTCGCGCTGTCATCGCCAATTTTGCCCATCAGCTCAAGTTGAACTGATTCCCAATCAGGCGTTTCGATACCGTCTATCGCTTTAAGTTCCATGCCTGGTGCAATTTGTGCTTCTGCCGCTATCGAATTGGGTGTTACTTCACCAACAACCGGACGGACACCAGGGACACCGATAATAAATACCAGCCAGTAGGCAAACACAGCGAAGATAAAGTTAGCAATCGGACCGGCCGCAATAATTGCGGCTCGTTGGGAAACGGTTTTGTTGTTAAAAGCCAGATGGCGCAGTTCCGGAGTAACCGACTCAACACGCTCATCCAGCATTTTGACGTAACCGCCCAGAGGAATCAGGGCAATGACAAATTCGGTGCCGTGGCGGTCGGAACGTCGCCAGAGCGCTTTACCAAATCCAATGGAAAAGCGTTCGACTTTGACGCCACAGCGGCGAGCAACCCAAAAATGGCCGAACTCATGCACGGTAATTAACACACCCAGTGCAACGATAAATGCAGCCAAATTCCAGAGTAAGCTCAGCATATAACCTTCCGTTAAATCGTCCTGAATACCAGCAATAACAGACAGGCAAATACCGGTACTGCTGCTGTGAGGCTATCTATGCGGTCAAGGATACCACCATGACCGGGGATCAAGTGACCGCTATCTTTAATCCCTGCTTCACGCTTAAACATGCTTTCGGTTAAATCGCCCAGCACAGAAGCCAGTGCAGCGACCACCGAACAGGTCAACAGGATAACCGGTGCCACATCAAGATTCGCCCACATGCCAAACAGCAAGGAGATAATCGCAGAAGTGAACAAGCCACCAAAGAAGCCCTGCCATGTTTTGCCCGGAGAGACTTTCGGAGCCAACTTATGCTTGCCAAACATTTTGCCAAACATATATGCGCCTGAATCCGCCCCCCAGACGAGAACCATCACATACAGCAGCCAGATAGAGCCGGTGTAGTGGTTGATATCGTAATGCCAGTTACGCAGTACAATCATGCCCCAGAAAAATGGCACGATCGTCAGTACGCCAAAGACCAGACGTAGTATTTTTGAATTACGCCAAATTGATGCAGAGCCTGGATAGAACAACACCAGCAGCAGTGCAGCAAACCACCAGGCGAGCGATGCCCAGAGTGACGCCTCAATTAACGGTATATGCACCGTCCGCTGGTATTCAGGCAATGCAAACAGCATCAGCGCCAATAACAGACCGCACAGCACAGCAAGCCATACACGTTGTGAACGTGATTTAAAGCCTGCTAATTGTCCCCATTCCCAGGCGGCCAGCATACAGACGACCAGGGTGGTAATAGCAAATCCTACGGGTGGGAGCCAGAATAACGCGGCTATAACCACCGGGATTAAAATAAACGCAGAAAGCAGACGATACTTCAGCAAAGGTGACCCCCAACAGGCTTACTCACCACCAGGTGCCGTGCCGCCAAAACGACGCTCTCGATTTGCAAAAGCATGTAGTGCACCTTCAAAGTCTTGTTCATCGAAATCAGGCCAAAGAACATCTGTGAAATAAAGTTCTGCATAGGCAATCTGCCAAATCAGAAAGTTACTGATACGATGCTCTCCCCCTGTCCTAATTACTAAATCTACGGGAGCCAGTTCATTCATGCAGATCTGCTGACTCAGCATCTCTTCATCAATCTGGTCTGGACGCAATAAGCCTTCCTGTACCTGTTCGGCAAGATGCCGCACTCCCTGAATAATATCCCAACGTCCACCATAATTCGCGGCGATGTTGAGAGTCAAACCGGTATTGGTACTAGTTAGAGCTTCGGCTTTGTTAATACGTTCTTGCAGGCGAGCATTGAATCGACTGGTATCGCCAATAATTCGTAGACGGACATTGTGACGATGTAAACTTTTGACTTCACTGTCTAAAGCCCACACAAATAATTCCATCAACGCGCTGACTTCTTGAGCCGGGCGATTCCAGTTTTCACTACTGAAGGCATAAAGTGTAAGCGCATCAATACCGTTATTCGCTGCAAAACTCACAGCCCGGCGTACAGATTTCGCACCCGCTTTATGGCCAGAAATCCTCATCTTCCCCTGTCGTTTAGCCCAACGTCCATTGCCGTCCATAATGATGGCAACATGACGAGCGCCATGGTCAGATTGTGATTCGCTTAATTGTTGGTTTGCAGACAACATAAGACGTAATTATTCCCAGATAAGGACTAAGCGGTACTCAGAATGATTTCAGCTTTTACATAAAAAAGCCGTGCTATAACACGGCTTACCTATCATTCAGTCAGAAATTCTCGACCAAAAGATGGCGCAGACTATATCACTGAAGCACAGAGCTAACAAATGGAGGTACATCGGCTGAATAAATAATCATCGGGACGCGATTCGTGTCACCAGATTTCGGGCAACATCACGCGCTTTTGCATCCACGGCAATCACATCCTCAACGCTCTTCGGTTCTGTTAAATCAACACTTTCCAATACTGCTCGATTCAGGGAAGCAATCTCTGTGAATCGCAGTTGTTCGCGTAAGAAGGCTTCAACAACCACCTCATTTGCCGCATTCAGCACCGTCGTTGCGGCCTGCCCCTGCTCAAATGCATCCATTGCTAATTTCAGACAAGGATAGCGGTCATAGTCTGGTTCCATAAACGTGAAAGTGCCAATTTTACAAAAATCGAGCGGCTCAACACCTGATGCTACACGCTCCGGAAACGCCATTGCGTGTGCGATTGGCGTGCGCATATCTGGTGCGCCTAACTGTGCCAGCACGCTGCCATCGCGATAGCGAACCATCGAATGGATAACCGACTGCGGATGTATCAGGACTTCCATTTGCTTAGCTGAAGCATTGAATAGCCAGCGAGCTTCAATATATTCGAGACCTTTATTCATCATAGTGGCTGAATCGACAGATATTTTACGTCCCATCGACCAGTTCGGATGGCTACAGGCCTGATCTGGCGTCATCGCAGCCAGGTCACCTAATGCAGTCTCACGAAAAGGGCCACCTGACCCAGTAAGAATAATGGATGAAACACCATTGCTCTCAAGTTCAGCGTACCCGAGGTTCTGTTGGATTGGTTCCGGTAAACTCTGAAAAATTGCGTTATGTTCACTGTCGATTGGCAACAGCTGAGCTTTACTAAGCTGCACCGCGTCCATAAACAGACGCCCGCAAGTAACTAACGACTCTTTATTGGCCAGCAGAACCTGCTTACCCGCAGCAATGGCTGCCAGCGTCGGCAACAGCCCTGCAGCCCCAACAATGGCGGCCATAACCTGATCAACTTCATCCAGCGCAGCCATTTCGCAAGCCGCTTGCTGGCCTGCCAGGACTTCGGTGCGACTCCCCTGCTCTTTGAGGAGACGTCGTAACTCACCGGCAGACTTCTCATCATCCATCACGGCCCATCGTGGCTGGAACTCCAGACATTGCTCAGCCATTCGCGCGACATTTTTCCCAGCAACCAATGCCGTGATGGAAAAGTGCTCAGGATTATGACGAACAACGCTAAGGGTACTGGTACCGATAGATCCGGTAGAGCCAAGAATGGTCAATTGCTTCATGAGACGCTCTGGAATTTGAGTATTAATAATCAGACAAAAAGTTTGCCGTAGCCTGGCGGGTATAAAAACAAAACGCCGTAAACATTAACTGCGACGTTAGCCACAGCCTGCGTACGGCGTTTGATCCGTCATATTAACGGATTAGAACTGCATCAATTCAGTTTCTTTCTCAGCCAGAGCGGCATCGACTTTCTTGATAGCAGCGTCAGTCATTTTCTGAACGTCATCCTGGGAACGACGATCGTCATCTTCGCTGATTTCTTTATCTTTCAGCAAATTTTTGACTTTGTCGTTAGCGTCACGGCGAACGTTACGTACTGCAACGCGTGCGCCTTCAGCTTCACCACGAACAACTTTGATCAGGTCTTTACGACGTTCTTCAGTCAGTGCTGGAAGTGGTACACGAATATCGCTACCTGCTGAGCTTGGGTTCAGACCGAGGTCAGAAGCCATAATGGCTTTCTCAACTGCTGGACCTAAAGAACGGTCAAACACGTTGATTTTCAGAGTACGTGAATCTTCAACCGTTACGCTTGCCAGCTGGCGAAGTGGAGTTGGCGTACCGTAGTACTCGACAACGATCCCATCCAGCAGAGCTGGAGAAGCACGGCCAGTACGGATTTTACCGATTTGATTTTTGAATGCTTCGACGCATTTTTCCATACGCACTTCGGCATCTTTTCTGATATCGCTAATCACGTTACGAATCCTTGAAAACTGGTTTAGGGCAGACCACACTTCACGCCGCGATGCAGACGCTGCGAGCTAAGTATAGCCCTGTTTATTCATGGCGCCCGTTCGGGTTGCCTGTTACTCAAACTGTTCAGAGTATTTGAAACTGAATATTACCCTGATTAAGCATCGACTGAAATTAATCAGTGATTAATGTGCCTTCTTTTTCACCCATAACAACACGACGCAATGCACCAGGCTTGTTCATGTTGAACACACGAATTGGTAATTTGTGGTCGCGAGCCAGGGTAAATGCTGCCAGATCCATCACTTTCAGCTCTTTATCCAGCACTTCGGTGTAGGTCAGTTGCTCATAAAGCGTTGCAGTTGGATCTTTCACCGGATCGGCAGTAAACACACCATCAACTTTAGTCGCTTTTAATACGACATCGGCTTCGATTTCGATACCACGCAGGCAAGCTGCAGAATCGGTGGTAAAGAATGGATTACCGGTACCGGCAGCCAGGATAACTACGCGGTTATTTCGCAGCAGGCTGATAGCTTCGGCCCAGCTGTAGTTATCGCACACGCCATTCAATGGAATAGCGGACATCAGGCGAGCGTTCACATAGGCGCGATGGAGAGCATCACGCATTGCCAGGCCGTTCATGACGGTAGCCAGCATGCCCATGTGGTCGCCCACAACACGGTTCATACCTGCTTTCGCAAGGCCTGCACCGCGGAATAAGTTGCCACCACCAATCACCACCCCGACCTGAATGCCCAATTCAACCAGCTCTTTAATTTCCTGAGCCATACGATCAAGGATGCTTGCATCAATACCGAAGCCTTCGGTACCTTGCAGAGCTTCGCCGCTTAGCTTGAGCAGAATGCGTTTGTAGACAGGTTTTGCATTGGTAGCCATGATTCTTTCCTGGGAACAGTCAACGAATGGGGATGGTTAATTCAGGCGACATAGTGTCGCATATCAGCAAGATCTGTATCAGAGCAGACTGATTTTTAAAGCCAGATATAAGGGAGCCGCCAATTGGCGGCTCCTTTAAAAATTAAGACTGCTTGGACATTGCAGCAACTTCTGCTGCGAAGTCAGTCTCAACTTTCTGGATGCCTTCGCCCACTTCAAAGCGGATGAAGCCAGTCACGTCAGCATTGTGCTCTTTCAGCAGCTGAGCAACAGTTTTGCTTGGGTCGATTACGAAAGGCTGGCCAGTCAGAGAAACTTCACCGGTGAATTTCTTCATGCGGCCTTCAACCATTTTCTCTGCGATTTCTTTCGGCTTACCAGACTGCATAGCGATGTCCAGCTGAACCTGGTACTCTTTCTCAACAACTTCAGCAGACACGTCTTCTGGCTTAACGAATTCTGGCTTGCTTGCAGCAACGTGCATAGCGATTTGCTTAACAAGTTCTTCGTCAGCGCCTTTCGCAGCAACAACAACACCGATGCGAGCACCGTGCAGGTAGCTACCCAGAACATCGCCTTCCAGAATAGCAACACGACGAATGTTGATGTTCTCACCGATTTTAGCAACCAGTGCAACACGCTCTTCTTCGAACTGTGCTTTCAGTACTTCGATGTCAGTCACTTTGCCTGCAGCAGCAGCTTCCAGCACTTTGTCAGCAAATGCCTGGAAACCACCATCTTTAGCAACGAAGTCAGTCTGGCAGTTAACTTCCAGAATCACAGCATAGCCATCAGCAATCTTAGTTTTGATCACGCCGTCAGCAGCTACGTTGCCTGCTTTCTTAGCTGCTTTGATCGCACCAGATTTACGCATGTTTTCGATTGCCAGCTCGATGTCGCCATTAGCTTCAGTCAGTGCTTTTTTGCAATCCATCATGCCTGCGCCAGTACGCTCACGCAGTTCTTTTACCAGAGCAGCAGTAATATCAGCCATTCTAAAATCCTCGGTTATCTCGTAGAGAGAGATAAGCCCTGGTCCACGGAACAGACGAACCCTGGCTCAAAATAAAAAGGGGGCCTGTGCAGGCCCCCTAACCAAACTATTCAATATACCCGTTATCTTTCAAGCCACAGGGGCGTTGGCTGTGCTCACTCACCCAGTCACTTACCTAAGTAAGCTCCTGGGGATTCTTGAGCTTGCCGCCTGGCTGCAACTCGAAATCTAAAGGGTATACTTGGTTAATAAGAGCTCAAATAAGAGCGAACCTTATTATTCAGCTTCTACGAAGCTTTCTTCTGCCTGAGAAGCCAGATCCTGAGAACGGCCTTCACGTACGGTAGCAGCTACAGCACCCAGGTACAGGGTTACAGCACGGATTGCATCGTCGTTACCAGGGATAACGAAATCAACGCCATCTGGATCAGAGTTAGTATCAACGATAGAGAATACTGGGATACCCAGGTTGTTCGCTTCTTTGATTGCAATGTGTTCGTGATCAGCGTCGATTACAAACAGAGCATCCGGCAGACCGCCCATATCTTTGATACCGCCCAGGCTGTTTTCTAACTTCTCCAGCTCACGGGTACGCATCAGTGCTTCTTTTTTGGTCAGCTTGTCGAAGGTACCGTCTTGGGACTGGATTTCCAGATCTTTCAGACGTTTGATGGACTGACGAACAGTTTTCCAGTTAGTCAGCATGCCGCCCAACCAGCGATGGTTCACGAAGAACTGATCGCAGCTCAGAGCAGCGTCTTTTACTGGTTCGCTTGCTGCGCGCTTAGTACCAACGAAAAGGATTTTACCTTTACGAGAAGAGATCTTGCTCAGTTCAGCCAAAGCTTCGTTGAACATAGGTACAGTTTTTTCAAGGTTGATGATGTGAACTTTGTTACGAGCGCCGAAGATGAAAGGCTTCATTTTCGGGTTCCAGTAACGGGTTTGGTGACCGAAGTGAACACCAGCCTTGAGCATGTCGCGCATGGAAACAGTTGCCATGTTTAAAACCTCTATAAAGTAAATTGGGGTTAAGCCTCCACGTATCCCATATTACCGACCCCAAAGGGCACCCCGGAATATGTGTCGATACGTGTGTGTTATTTACACAAAGTGAGAGTGTTGGCTGTATCCGAAAAATCGGAATACAAGTCCGGCGCGCTTTATACCATAAAACAGACCCGGACACCAATAGTTGTTCGCATAAAGCGTGCGCAATGATTCTCGATTTGGCACCGATCGCACGCCCTGATAACATTGACGTACACTTGCTCAATTATTGTCGATATTGACGACACCTGCGGATCGAATGAATGGCTATCTCAATTAAAACCCCTGAAGAAATTGCAAAAATGCGCGTCGCGGGCAGACTTGCCGCTGAAGTGCTGGAAATGATTGAACCCCACGTACAACCTGGCGTCAGCACTGGCGAGTTGGATCGTATTTGCAACGATTACATCGTTAACAATCAACAAGCTATTTCAGCGTGCCTGGGCTACCACGGTTTCCCAAAATCCGTGTGCATCTCCATCAATGAAGTGGTCTGCCACGGCATCCCTGATGACAGTAAGATTTTGAAAGACGGTGATATCGTCAACATCGACGTAACCGTCATTAAAGACGAATACCACGGCGACACCTCAAAAATGTTTATTGTTGGCAAACCAACAATCTTGGGTGAGCGTCTGTGCCGTGTGACTCAAGAAAGCCTGTATTTGTCACTGCGTATGGTAAAACCAGGCATTCGTCTGCGTACCCTGGGTGCTGCCATTCAGAAGTTCGTTGAAGCGGAAGGTTTTTCTGTGGTGCGTGAGTACTGCGGACACGGTATTGGCCGCGTTTTCCACGAAGAACCACAAGTGCTGCATTATGACGCAGATGACGGCGGCGTGGTTCTGCAACCGGGCATGACTTTCACCATCGAACCCATGGTCAACTCAGGTGATTACCGCATTCGCACCATGAAAGACGGTTGGACGGTGAAAACCAAAGATCGCAGCTTGTCTGCACAATACGAGCATACTATTGTGGTGACAGATAACGGCTGTGAAATTCTCACTTTGCGTAAAGATGACACCATCCCAAGTGTGATTTCGCATAACGAGTAATTCGCCTGACGAAAGTCAGCAATCGAAGCCGGCCTATGCCGGCTTTTTTTATGGATGGCGACATGACCCAGAGTTTACCCGAGCAGTACGCGACCACAGTGCTTCCTGAGATTTCCGGGCAACCTGAATACCCCGTCAACTGGCCAGATTCAGAGCTGATTTGTAGCCAGATAAAAGCCCGTATCGACCTGTTCCAGCAATGGCTGGGGCACGCTTTCGACGACGGAGTTTCTGCCGAAAAGTTGATGGACGCGCGCACCGAGTTTATCGACCAGCTGCTACAACGATTGTGGCTGAAATACGGCTTTGGCGATGTCACTGAAACCGCCCTGGTTGCGGTCGGGGGTTATGGCCGCGGGGAATTGCATCCGCTTTCCGACATTGATTTGCTGATCCTCAGTCGTAAACGTCTGACTGAAGCACAAGCCCAAAAAATCGGCGAGCTGCTGACGCTACTGTGGGATGTGAAGCTGGAAGTCGGCCACAGCGTGCGTACCCTGGAAGAGTGTTTACTCGAAGGATTGTCGGATTTAACCGTCGCCACCAACCTGATTGAATCACGTTTGTTGATTGGCGATGTCGCCCTCTTCCTCGAACTTCACAAACACATTTTTAGCGATGGTTTCTGGCCTTCGTCGAAGTTCTTTGCCGCCAAAATTGATGAGCAAAATGAACGTCATCAACGTTATCACGGTACCAGTTATAACCTCGAACCGGATATCAAAAGTAGCCCTGGTGGTTTGCGCGACATCCATACCCTGCAATGGGTTGCCCGTCGCCACTTTGGCGCAACGTCATTAAGCGAAATGGTCGGTTTTGGCTTTTTAACCGAAGCAGAACGAAATGAACTCGATGAATGCCAGTATTTACTGTGGCGCATCCGTTTTGCCCTGCACCTGGAAGTGAATCGTTACGACAACCGATTGTTGTTCGACCGACAGCTAAGCGTCGCCCAACGCCTGAATTACAGCGGTGAAGGGAATCAGCCGGTCGAGAACATGATGAAAGATTTCTATCGCGTGACGCGGCGTGTCGGCGAACTTAATCAGATGCTACTGCAACTTTTTGATGAGGCGATTCTGGCACTGGATGCCAGCGAAAAGCCACGCCCTCTGGACGATGACTTCCAGCTACGTGGTTCACTTATAGATCTGCGCGATGAAACGCTGTTTATCCGCGAGCCGCAGGCGATTCTGCGCATGTTTTACTTGATGGTGCGTAACCGCGATATTACCGGCATTTATTCCACCACCCTGCGCCATCTGCGCCATGCGCGTCGCCATCTCAAGCAGCCGCTTTGCTATATTCCAGAAGCGCGTGAACTGTTCCTCGTTATCCTGCGCCATCCTGGTGCCGTCAGCCGCGCTTTGCTGCCAATGCACCGCCACAGCGTGTTGTGGGCGTATATGCCACAGTGGTCGCATATCGTCGGCCAGATGCAGTTTGACCTGTTCCACGCGTATACCGTTGATGAACACACCATCCGTGTGCTGCAAAAACTGGAAAGTTTCTCTAAAGAAGAGACTCGTCCGAAACATCCATTATGTGTGGATTTGTGGCCACGACTGGCGCACCCGGAACTTATTCTGATTGCCGCTCTGTTCCACGACATCGCCAAAGGCCGTGGTGGCGATCACTCGGTACTCGGGGCGCAAGACATTGTAAAGTTTGCCGAGCTACATGGGCTGAATTCGCGTGAAACACAGCTGGTCGCGTGGCTTGTACGCCAGCATCTGCTGATGTCCGTCACGGCACAACGCCGCGATATTCAGGATCCGGAAGTGATTAAGCAATTTGCTGAAGAAGTGCAGACTGAAAACCGTCTGCGCTATCTGGTTTGCCTGACCGTTGCTGATATCTGCGCGACGAACGAAACCTTGTGGAATAGCTGGAAACAGAGCTTATTGCGTGAGCTGTACTTCGCGACCGAAAAACAACTGCGCCGCGGGATGCAAAACAGCCCGGATATGCGTGAGCGTGTGCGCCATCATCAGTTGCAGGCGCTGGCGTTGCTGCGCATGGATAACATCAACGAAGAAGCGCTGCAAAATATCTGGCGTCGTTGCCGGGCAAACTATTTCGTCCGCCATACGCCAAATCAAATTGCCTGGCATGCCCGCCATTTGCTGAGACACGACCTCAGCAAGCCGATGATTTTGCTCAGCCCGCAGGCTACACGCGGCGGCACAGAGATTTTCATCTGGAGCCCTGACCGCCCTCACCTGTTTGCGGCGGTGTGTGCCGAACTGGACCGGCGTAATCTCAGCGTGCACGACGCGCAAATCTTTACCACGCGCGACGGAATGGCAATGGACACCTTTATTGTGCTTGAGCCAGACGGCAGTCCACTTTCCGCCGACAGGCATGAGCTGATTTGCCACGGTCTTGAACAGGCGATTACGCAAGCCAGCTGGCAGCCGCCTCAACCACGTCGCCAGTCCGCAAAACTGCGCCACTTTACTGTTGATACCGAGGTGAATTTCCTGCCGACACATACCGACAGGCGCACCTTCCTGGAGCTGATTGCTTTAGATCAGCCGGGTTTGTTGGCGCGAGTGGGGGAAGTGTTTGCCGACCTCGGGATCTCACTTTATGGTGCAAGAATCACCACCATTGGTGAGCGAGTAGAAGATTTATTTATAATCGCGACTGCAGACCGGCGTGCTCTTAATGATGAGTTGCAACAGGAAGTACAGCAACGGTTGACAGCAGCCCTTAATCCAAACGATAAATAACAGTCTTTTTAATTTTTTACCCTTCACCCATTCTGTTGCAGCCAACAACGCTTCAGCTTTTGGGTGATGTCATAATCAGGAAACTTTTAATGCAGCAGCTACAAAACGTAATTGAAACCGCTTTCGAACGCCGCGCCGAAATCACTCCGGCAAATGCTGATACCGTCACTCGTGAAGCGGTAAACCAGGTCATCTCCCTGCTCGACAGCGGTGCGCTGCGCGTTGCCGAAAAAATTGATGGCCAGTGGGTGACTCACCAGTGGCTGAAGAAAGCGGTTTTGCTCTCATTCCGTATCAATGACAACCAGGTTATTGATGGCGCTGAAAGCCGTTACTTCGACAAAGTACCGATGAAATTCGCTAACTACGACGAAGCGCGTTTCCAGAAAGAAGGCTTCCGCGTTGTGCCACCAGCAGCAGTACGCCAGGGTGCATACATCGCTCGTAACACTGTGCTGATGCCTTCTTACGTCAACATCGGCGCATACGTTGATGAAGGTTCAATGGTTGATACCTGGGCGACCGTGGGTTCATGCGCGCAGATTGGTAAAAACGTTCACCTGTCCGGCGGCGTAGGCATCGGTGGTGTTCTGGAGCCGCTGCAGGCTAACCCAACCATCATCGAAGATAACTGCTTTATCGGCGCGCGTTCAGAAGTTGTGGAAGGCGTTATCGTTGAAGAAGGTTCTGTCATTTCTATGGGCGTTTACATCGGTCAAAGCACGCGTATTTATGACCGTGAAACCGGTGAAGTGCATTACGGCCGCGTACCTGCCGGCTCCGTTGTGGTTTCCGGTAACCTGCCATCCAAAGATGGTAAATACAGCCTGTACTGTGCCGTTATCGTGAAAAAAGTAGACGCCAAAACCCGCGGTAAAGTGGGCATCAACGAACTGCTTCGCACCATCGACTAAATATAAATGTGTAAAAGGCGGGGTAACCCGCCTTTTTAGCATCAGGGACTGGCGGAAAGGGAATTTTCCGTTGATTATCTATAGGTTAATGATATCGCAAAAGGTAACACTATGTACGATAACTTGAAAAGTCTGGGTATTACCAATCCTGATGAAATCGATCGTTATAGCCTCCGGCAGGAAGCCAACAACGATATCCTGAAAATCTATTTCCAGAAGGATAAAGGCGAGTTTTTTGCTAAAAGCGTGAAATTTAAATACCCACGCCAGCGTAAAACTGTCGTTGCCGATGGCGTGGGCCAGGGCTACAAAGAAGTGCAGGAAATCAGCCCGAATCTGCGTTATGTGATTGATGAGTTAGATCAACTTTGCCAACGCGATCGCACAGAAGTCGATCTGAAACGCAAAATTCTCGACGATCTTCGCCATCTGGAGTCTGTGGTTGCTCATAAGATCAGTGAAATCGAATCCGATCTGGATAAGCTAACCCGCGGTAAATAAAGTCCTGCGTTTATAACGGGTGGATGGCGCAACGTCATCCACCGTTTTTTATCTCTGCTCGTCCAACTGCAACGCTACGTAAAGCAGCAGTCGGTCGTCAAAATTCCCCAAATCTAAACCTGTTAATTCCGAGATTCGGTTCAGCCGGTATTCCAGCGTATTGCGATGAATAAACAACGCTTTTGAGGTCGCCAGTGGCTGCACGTTATGACGGAACCATGCACTTAAGGTACGGCGTAATAGCCCGTTGTTATCCATGGATTTCAGACGCGCCAACGGACGTGCCAGTTCGTTCGCCTGCCAGCCGCCGCGCAAACTGTCCAACAGCACCGGTAGCATTAAATCCTGATAAAAATAGGCACGATTTTCCGGCATACGCTGCTTACCGACCATCATGGTGGTGCGAGCGGTTCGATACGAACGTGCGATGCTGCCAGGACCGGTAAAATAATTGCCTAACGCCACGCGAAAACGCAACTGGCCGTTTTCTTTCATGCGGCTAATCAGCTGTTCCACGCGTTTACGGTGATCTTCTGCATCCCAACGGCCAAACTGATTGAGCGCCGGCTTCAGCACCACCATTTCGGTTAACGACACTATCGCAATCAGGTTATTGCGCTCAGGTGTGGTGAGCGCGGTTTGCAACTGTTGCAACTCTTCCATCGCGCTGTCGACACCCAGCTGGCCGCTATCGACTTCTACGACTGCGACCACACGAGGCTGATTCAGATCGATTCCCAGACGCTGCGCCCATTCACTCAGCGCGGGCGTATGTTCTTCGGCCTGGATTAAATTCATCACCAGCTCTTCGCGTAAGCGGCTGTCCTGCGCCAACAGGTGCATCAAACGAGATTGCTCAAGCATCATCTCGGCGGTCATACACACCAGCTCACCGTACTTGCGAAGCGACCCCGGCTCGCCCGTTAAACCAATCACGCCAACGATTTCGCCGTCGATACGCAATGGCAGATTGATACCCTGACGCACGCCATGCAGATGCCGGGCCACGGCGTCATCAATATCAACCACACGTCCCTGAGAAAGCACAAGCAGCGCACCTTCGTGCAATTCACCAATACGTTCTTTATCGCCGCTACCAATAATCCGCCCACGCGCATCCATCACGTTGATATTGGTATCAATGATGGTCATGGTACGCGCCACAATGTCGTGCGCCATTTTGGTATCAAGATGCCAGCCAGCCATGCTTCCTCCTGAATCGTGCTAATGGACTAGCATAGGCCAGATGAATGGCCTCGGCATTGTGCAAATGCACAAAGCACGAATGAAGAATATGGAGTTGTGTAAAAGCTCACAAAAAAGGGCCGCATAGCGCGGCCCTGATAGTTTTAAGTGTGACTCAATGACGATTACTGCATCAGCAGGTAGATGGTGCTATCACCGCGCTGAATGTTCAGTGCCATGACTGATGGTTTAGTATCGAGAATTTTTCGCAGTTCAGCGATGTTATTAACCGGCTGCTGGTTCACACCGATGATGATGTCACCTTTTTTCAGGCCAATTCGCGCCGCAGGCGTATTCCCTTTCACGTTATTCACGATAACGCCCTTCTCACCTTTACCGCTGCGGTTGCTCATTTCAGCACCTTCAATCCCGGTAAAGATGGTTGCAGAGTCAACCTGAGTCTGGCTGCTTTGTTGCAGTTCGAGGTTTACGGAAACGGGTTTGCCATCGCGCAGCAGGCCAAGCGTCAGTTTACTGCCAACCGGCATAGAACCGACTTCAGCACGCAGTGCCGCAAAGCTGCTAATGGCTTTACCATTCATGGAAACCACTACATCACCGGCTTTAATACCCGCTTTCGCCGCTGAAGAGTTTGGCATCACCTGGCTTACGAATGCGCCACGTTGCGCATCGACTTTCATCGCTTTCGCCAGCTCAGAGTTCAGCTCGGTACCCATGATGCCCAGCTCGCCACGCTTAACCTGGCCGAACTCCACCATCTGCGCGGTAAGGTTTTTCACCATATTGCTTGGGATTGCAAAGCCGATACCAATGTTGCCGCCGTCCGGCGCCAGAATCGCGGTATTAATCCCGATCAGTTCACCATTCAGGTTAACCAGTGCACCACCGGAGTTACCCCGGTTGATGGCCGCATCGGTCTGGATAAAGTTTTCATAGTTTTCAATGTTAAGGCCGCTACGACCCAACGCAGAAACAATACCGGACGTCACGGTTTCACCCAGACCATATGGGTTACCGATGGCAACGGTGTAATCACCCACACGCAGTGCATCGGAGTCAGCCATCTTAATAGCGGTCAGGTTTTTCGGATCCTGCAACTGCAGCAGCGCAATATCAGAACGTGGATCTTTACCCACGACTTTTGCTTCAAACTTACGGCCATCGCTCAGCGAGACCTGGATTTTTGTCGCGTTATCAACCACGTGGTTGTTGGTGACAACATAGCCTTTTGCTGCATCAATAATGACGCCAGAACCAAGAGCTGCGAATTTCTGTTGTTGTCCACCGCCCTGGGAGCCATCGTCAGGCGCGCCGCCCTGGCAGAATGGGGAGCTCTGGAACGGAGAACCTTCCTGGCAGAATGGTGAGTTATCACCAAAGAACTGCTGGAAGTTACGTCCCATACGCGGCGTGTTGACGGTGGTGCTGCCTTCGACATTGATGCTCACGACGGATGGCATCACTTTTTCCAACATTGGCGCAAGGCTTGGAAGCGGCTGCGCCGCAGTGGCGGAAGATGCGGTTTCGGCTGCAATTGCCGATACAGGGCTCAGCGCCAGGCCCAAACTCAGAGCCAGCGCGCTCATTGCTAAAGTTGTTTTTTTCATCGATTCAATCCAAAAGTTAATAAGTCACGCAAAATTGCTGTGTAGGCCAGTATAGAGTGACAAATGAAGCGCTAAGTTCCTCCGATAAGTCACTGGAAAACGTAAAAGTTTATTGACCGTCTTTACAAAACTCATCGTCTTCGATCATTCCACAGCCATCAGGCGGCGATACTCGTCCCAGGCGAATAAGTCCGTCATTCCACTGATATAATCCTGAATCAGACGACAGCGGTAGTAATATTCCCATACCGGATAATCGCTGGCAGACGGCGTTAAATCACTGACTGCCTCAATGTACGCAAGCCTATGTTTTGTCGATAATTTGTGAAACAACCGAGTCTCAATCGGCAGACGGCGTAAACTTTCTTTTTCAACCAGTTCAGCAAAATCTTCAATCGATATATTGAGTAAGGGACTGTAAATTTCAAGTAAGCCGCTTATCACGCGATAACCTTGTAACTCTAGCTGCTCAACCTCCGGATGGCTGAATACATGTTTAAATGCGACGTGCTTATATAGCTCCAGCAGTCGCGCAAATGGGCTGTCATCTTCAAGCAGCGCGTGGTTAAACTCCCCGCTAAAGATTTCATCCAGATTATCGATAAAACGTTGTGCGGCGTAAGGCACCAGCTGGTTTAGCGTGTTGACGCGCAGGTACATAAAGAACTGATCTTCGGTGCTGCGTCGCATTTGATTCGAACGGGATTTCTCCCAGGCTTCATTCACCACTCGCTCGAAGAGATCACCCTTGCGGTGCTCGCCCCAGGCGTCACATAAGTGCTGATAAAGCTGCTCGACACTAAAAATGCGCTTCTCGACGGCATCTTCAAGGTCGGCCACGCAATAGGAGATATCGTCAGCCGCTTCCATAATCCACGTTAGCGGGAACCGGCTGTACTCACCCAGTTCAAGTTCCGCACGCAAACGCGCAATGTACGACTCTTCGGAAAGATAAAAACCCGGCTTCTTCATCAAGTAAGCATGGCTTTTAGGCGGTTCCCCGACAAACCAGGCGGGACGGGTATATTTGAGAATGCAGCCAACCTGCGCCCAGGTCAGATTCATGCGTAACAGGCTGTGCACCAGGCGAATGCCCTGGGCGTTGCCCTCAAACTGGCAAAGATCCTGGCGGACTTTACGGCGCAAACCATTCAACTGATCTTCGCCATCGCGCAAACGTAATGTTGCGACCCGGCAACGATCGTCGCTCCGGGGTTGGCTTCCTGCATCACCAGGAAACAAGCGCTGCCGGAACCAGTCATTTATTGCCGACTCACCAAAATGACCAAATGGCGGATTGCCGATGTCATGCATCAGGCACGCCATTTCCACGATACTTTCAAACGGTCCAGTCAGTTCGTCCAGTCCATAGCGTTCAAGGTCTTGCTGCTCTTTCAGACGACTCAACACCTCTTTGGCGATATAGCGCCCGACTTGCTGAACTTCCATCGAATGCGTTAAGCGTGTGCGCACCGAAGCATTACGCTCAAGCGGGAAGACCTGGGTTTTCTGCTGCAAACGGCGAATGGCGGGAGAATTAACGATCCTGCCACGATCGCTTTCAAAAATACGCAGGATCTCATGCTCGTTTTTCGGACCTTCAGGCGAGCGAAAACGGCGGTGCCAGTTTATTTTCTTGCGGAAATCTATCTCACTCATTCCCTCTCCTTCGCCCTATTCTCTTTACCAACATACATGAGCCAGCATGTTAAACTATGCAACTGATTTAACACTTTAGCGAGTATCACTATGAAAGCAGGCATTATTGGTGCAATGGAAGAAGAAGTTACGCTGCTGCGTGACAAAATTGAAAACCGTCAAACTCTGACGCTGGCAGGGTGTGAAATTTACACCGGTACGCTGGATGGCGTTGAAGTGGCATTGTTGAAATCAGGCATCGGTAAAGTTGCTGCTGCAATGGGTGCCACGCTTCTACTTGAGCATTGCAAACCGGATGTCGTCATTAACACCGGTTCTGCGGGCGGCCTTGCCCCAACGCTTAAAGTGGGCGATATCGTGGTTTCTGATGAAGTGCGTTACCACGATGCAGACGTGACCGCTTTTGGTTACGAATATGGTCAACTGCCAGGTTGCCCGGCGGGTTTCGCTGCCGACGCCAAACTGATTGCAGCCGCTGAAGAGTGCATTACCGAGCTGAACCTGAACGCAGTACGCGGCCTGGTTGTCAGTGGCGATGCCTTTATTAACGGTTCTGTAGCCCTGGCCAAAATCCGCCACAATTTCCCACAGGCTGTTGCGGTTGAAATGGAAGCCACCGCTGTTGCGCATGTTTGCCACAACTTTGGTACGCCGTTTGTCGTGGTTCGCGCCATCTCTGACGTTGCCGATCAACAGTCTCATCTGAGCTTTGACGAGTTCCTTGCTGTAGCGGCGAAGCAGTCCACGCTGATGGTTGAAAACCTGGTGCAGAAACTGGCTCGTGCGTAATAACAACCTCTGGCGCGGGCTGGTCGCGCTGCTATGTTGTCTCCCGGCGTTGCTGATTGCAGCGCCGCGGGTTATCTCATTGTCGCCAAGTAATACTGAACTGGCATTCGCTGCGGGGATTACCCCAGTGGCGGTTAGCGCCTGGTCAAATTATCCGGAGGCCGCCAAAAAGCTTGAGCAAGTCTCAAACTGGCAAGGGATGAACCTCGAGCGCATCGTGGCACTAAAACCCGATGTAGTGCTGGCATGGCGTGGCGGTAATGCAGAACGGCAAGTCAATCAGATGCAGGCGCTGGGGATTAAAGTCATTTGGCTTGACCCGACGACTGTCGAAGGTGTTGTTGCCGCTCTGCGTCAACTGAGCCAATACAGCCCTACTCCGCAAACTGCGCAAAACGCCGCCGATCAACTCGCAAAAGAATTTGCCGATTTGAAAGCCCACTACGCCCGGCAACCGAAGAAAAAAGTGTTTCTCCAGTTCGGCCAGCAGCCGCTGTTTACTTCCGGGAAAGGTTCGATTCAAAACGAAATTCTGGAAGTGTGTGGCGGGCAAAACATCTTTGCTGATAGTCGCGTTCCCTGGCCGCAAGTGAGCCGTGAACAAGTGATCAGCCGACGTCCCCAGGCTATTATTATTACCGGCGATGAGACCCAAATCCCTCCGGTTGAACAATTTTGGAATACCCAGTTAAAAATCCCGGTTATTGCAGTGAATGATGACTGGTTTAGTCGCTCGAGCCCACGTATTATCCTCGCCGCAAAACAGCTCTGTAAGGAGCTGGCAGAAAAATAACCTTTTTATGAGGATAACACGCACATGCTCGTCTATTGGCTGGACATCATTGGCACAGCCGTCTTTGCCATCTCCGGCGTACTGCTGGCAGGAAAACTTCGTATGGACCCGTTCGGCGTGCTGGTGCTGGGCGTGGTGACTGCCGTCGGCGGGGGAACCATCCGTGATATGGCGCTGGATAACGGCCCGGTATTTTGGGTTAAAGATCCCACTGACTTAGTGGTTGCGATGGTCACTTGTATGCTGACGATCCTGCTTATTCGCCAGCCGCGTCGCCTGCCAAAATGGATTTTGCCGGTGCTGGATGCCGTCGGTCTTGCGGTGTTCGTCGGGATTGGGGTTAACAAAGCATTTTTGGCAGGTACCAGTCCGCTGATTGCCATCTGCATGGGCGTGCTGACCGGCGTTGGCGGCGGGATTATTCGCGATGTGTTAGCGCGTGAAATCCCGATGATCTTGCGTACCGAGATCTACGCCACGGCCTGTATCGCGGGAGGCATCGTACACGCCACCGCGTATTATACCTTCCACGTACCGTTAGAGCAGGCCAGTATGATTGGGATGGTCGTGACCCTGGTGATTCGCCTGGCGGCGATTCGCTGGCACCTCAAGCTGCCAACGTTTGCACTGGATGACAGACAATAAGAAATAAAAAAGCCATGTTAACAAACACGGCTTTTTTTATTTTGTCGGATGACGCTTCGCTTATCCGACCTACAAATCGTTTAATCACGCTCGGCCACATCAACCCAAAACAATTCTAGTTGTAGGGTGGATGGCGCTTCGCTTATCCGACCTACAAGAATCTGAATAATTCGAGAACGGGTGCAGTCAACGCACCAGCAGCTTGAAGTATGAAGGTTTAAACGCTGAAAGAAGAACCACACCCGCAGGTGCTCTTCGCGTTCGGGTTAGTCACCACGAAACGGGAACCTTCCAGACCTTCGGTGTAATCCACTGCGCCACCGACCAGATATTGCAGGCTCATCGGGTCAACAACCAGCGCAACACCTTGCTTCTCGATAGTCATATCGCCGTCGTTAATCTGATCGTCAAAGGTAAAACCATACTGGAAGCCGCTGCAACCACCACCGGTGATGTAAACGCGCAGTTTCAGATTCGGGTTCTCTTCATCCGCGATCAGGGTTTTTACTTTATTGGCTGCTGCTTCGGTAAACTGCAACGGCAGCACTGCTACGTCATCACTCATCATTTGCTCCCAACGAAATAAGAAATCAGGTGAAGTACATACCCTAAATAATTGGAGATGTATCAAGGCGGCAAGGGAGTGTAATCCCCGGGAGCTTACTCAAGTAAGTGACTGGGGTGAACTCCTGTAGCCAACGCAGAGACAGCTTCAAGTATGACGGGGATAACCCGATATTTGGGGTCATTATCTAATACCCGAGTAAATCGTTCAAGTATTCTCCCCGGCAGGGGTTTGCTGCTCTTTCGCCCGCTGTTCGGCTTCTTGTTTTGCCAGCGTGCGCTCAAGAATCGAGGAGTATAGCGGCTTCCCGCCAAGGAATTGTGCCAATAGTGTCGCGCCAAGGCAGGTAATAATCATTGGCAGAATGAGCTGATAATTGTCAGTCATTTCCAGAACAAGCACAATTCCGGTTAATGGTGCACGCACCGATGCGGCAAACAACGCGCCCATTCCGGCAATCGCAAATGTCCCAACATCAAGGTGATAGACAGGGAACAAAGCGGTACTCGCCACGCCAAATGCCGTCCCAAGCAAGGTGCCCAAAGCCAACATTGGCGCAAAAATCCCGCCTGGTGCGCCAGACGCAAAACACAACAGCGTGGTAATCACACGTGCAATAAAGATGAACAGCAGCATACCTAAGGTATAGTTTCCGGCTGCCGCGATTGGAATCAGGTTAAAACCCCCTCCGGCCGCAGCGGGTTGGATAAGCCCTAACACGCCACAAATGCCACCCAACAAGCCGCCGATGATCACCCATTTTTTGAGATTGCCACCGTGCCAGCGCTGGAACATATCCTGGGTGCGGAACACCATCGCGTTGAAGAACACCCCGACGATGCCAAAGACCATGCCAAGAACCAGATACAACCACAGCGTATTAACCGGCGCATTGGAGAGCTTCCCGACTTCAATCACCGCGTTTTCACCGTTAAAAATACGGAAAACCACACTCGACATAATCACGCCGATAAACACGGCTTTAATCGAAATCAGGTTATAGCGAAACTGCGGGCGCATCTCTTCAATGATGAACAGGATCCCCGCCAACGGCGCGTTAAACGCAGCGGATAAGCCAGCAGCGGCACCGGTAGCTAACAGCGAATGGCGGGCTTCGGCACCGCGCAGACGGAAAATATCCAGCACCATGCGCCCGATATTGCCACCCATTTGCACTGTCGGGCCTTCACGTCCGAGCACCATTCCCGCTCCCAGCGTTCCCATGCCTCCGATAAACTTAACCGGGATGACGCGCCACCAGCGCACCGGGCGTAATTCCTCGAGCGCACCTTCAATTTCAGGGATACCAGAACCACCCGCTTCCGGCGCAAAACGACGCACCAGATAGTATCCGACCATCGCCAAAAGCATTGAGCTGATGAATGCGAGCGGCCAGACGATGAGACTGTAATCAGCCACATGAGCCAGCATCGCCAGGCGATTTTGCTGCATCCAGGTCACCGACTTCTCAAAGGCGACACCCATCAAACCGGCTAACGTCCCTACTATCGCGGCCATAAAGAGAATTGCGACTGGAGTTTTATCCTGTCTAATAAGGCGACGCACCATGTCGCCCCTACGTAAGCGCACAACCTGCTGTGCTTCAAAAGAGGGGTGGGAGTGATTCATTTGGCTAATCATTTATTGGTAATACAAATCGAAGGGGCATTCTACTCCCTGGATGCGTTTGGGCAATAGTTTCATAACACCGACGAATACCTTTAGAATATACCCTAAATAATTCGAGCTGCAGGAAGGCGGCTATTGAGCGAATCACGATGAGCTTATTCAAGTAAGTGATTCGGGTAAGTGAATGCAGCCAACGCACCTGCAACTTGAAGTATAACGGGTAAATTATTTCCACGAATCCAGGAGCCGCTCCATGAGTAAGTCTGAAAACCTGTACGCTGCCGCCCGTAAAGTCATCCCAGGTGGGGTGAACTCGCCAGTTCGTGCTTTTACCGGCGTCGGCGGTGTGCCGCTGTTTATCGAACGTGCTGACGGGGCTTACCTGTATGACGCTGACGGCAAAGCCTATATCGATTATGTCGGTTCATGGGGGCCAATGGTTCTCGGCCATAACCATCCGGCAATTCGTAATGCCGTGATTGAAGCGGTTGAACGCGGCCTGAGTTTTGGCGCGCCTACCGAGATGGAAGTGAAAATGGCGGAGCTGGTCACTGAACTGGTTCCAACTATGGATATGGTTCGCATGGTGAACTCCGGTACGGAAGCCACCATGAGCGCCATTCGTCTGGCACGTGGCTTCACGGGCCGCGATAAAATCATCAAATTCGAAGGCTGCTACCACGGCCACGCCGACTGCCTGCTGGTGAAAGCCGGTTCGGGCGCGCTGACACTCGGCCAGCCAAATTCACCGGGCGTTCCGGCGGATTTCGCCAAACATACCCTCACCTGCACCTTTAACGATCTTGCCTCAGTGCGCGAAGCGTTCGAGCAATATCCGCAAGAAGTCGCCTGCATCATTGTTGAGCCTGTTGCGGGCAACATGAACTGCATTCCTCCGAATGATGATTTCCTGCCTGGCCTGCGCGCACTGTGTGACGAGTTTGGCGCACTGTTAATTATCGACGAAGTCATGACCGGTTTCCGTGTCGCACTGGCGGGCGCGCAGTCTTACTACGGTGTTGAGCCTGACTTGACCTGTCTGGGCAAGATTATTGGTGGCGGTATGCCAGTCGGCGCATTCGGCGGTCGTCGTGAAATCATGGACGCGCTGGCACCAACCGGGCCGGTTTATCAGGCAGGTACGCTTTCCGGTAACCCCATTGCGATGGCCGCTGGTTACGCTTGCCTGACTGAAGTCGCGCAACCGGGTGTTCACCAGACGTTGACGGAGCTTACGGAAATGCTGGCCGAAGGCCTGTTGAACGCCGCTAAAGCCGAGAATATTCCTCTGGTGGTCAATAATGTCGGCGGGATGTTCGGTTTGTTCTTCACTGATGCAGAGTCGGTAACGAGCTACCAGGATGTGATGGCATGCGACGTTGAACGCTTTAAGAAGTTCTTCCACTTAATGCTGGAAGAAGGCGTTTACCTGGCACCGTCTGCATTTGAAGCAGGCTTTATGTCAGTGGCGCATTCGAAAGAAGATATTCAGAAGACGATTGACGCTGCGCGTCGGGTGTTCGCGAAGCTTTAATCACAGGCAGTATTGGCGGATGACGCTTCGCTTATCCGCCCTACGGAGCATTTGTAGGGTGGATAAGCGAAGCGTCATCCAACGCAATCAGCGAGTCTGCTTACGCAGCAAATAAACAAAATACGGCGCACCGATAAACGTCGCCAACAGCCCGGCCGGAACCTGATCCGGGAAGAGGATCATTCTGCCGCACCAGTCTGCCGCCACCATCAACATCCCACCCAGCAACGCTGATATAATCAACTGTGGCATTGCCCGTCTAAATCCGAGCATCCGCGCAATGTGTGGTGCCATTAAGCCAACAAAACTTAGCGGTCCAACGGTCATGGTTGCCGCAGCCGTTAGCGTTGCAGCCAGTAAAAGCAATGCAAAGCGCGATGGCGTCAACGCCATACCAATTGCCCGTGCAGTTGCGCCGCCCAAAGGAAGAATCATCAACCAACGGCGGCACAGCGGCGTCAGAGCAAACAGAATCACCATCAGGATAAGCGTTTTGACCGACTGTTCACCGGTGACGTTATAGGTTGAACCGGAAATCCAGGTGAGGATCCCCGCCATACGCGGGTCACCGCTCGCCATCAACAGCATCAGCAACATGGTAAATGCGGTACTGAGCGCCATCCCGGCGAGCAACATGCGCTGCGGAGAAAAACCACCACGGCTGGCTGTCACCATGATGACCAACAACGTCACGGCGGCACCCAGACTGCCCGCCGGCAGCAACCAGCCGAAGGCATTACCCGGCACAATAAACAGCATCACGACTACACCGAATGCAGCACCAGAGCTGATACCTAACACTTCCGGGCTTGCCATCGCGTTACCTGTTAAACGCTGAATCACGCTCCCGGCGACGGCCAACATCATGCCCGCCGTGAGGGCTGCCAGAACGCGCGGCCAGCGCCACTGCAACAGATCGTGTAACAACGACCCACTCACCCAGTTCCAGCCGTGCGCATCACGTCCTAACGTCAATGCGGTGACAATAACCAGTGCCAGTACGCCGCCACCAATTAATGCCCACCAGCCGAGATGTTGACGTTCTGTCGGAACGTTATCGCCCTGGTTCATCGCAGGCGAACCAACGGTACGCAAGCGCGGCAACAACCAAAGCAGCAGTGGTGCACCAATCAGAGCCGTCACCGTACCGGTCGAAATCTCACGCCACACGCTGGTGAGCCAGATAACGGACTGATCTGACAGCCATAAAATCAACGCACCGATGAGCGGCGCTAACAGCAGGCGCGCAATCAAGCGTCGCGCCCCGAGCATTTTCGCCAGCAGCGGTGCAAACAGGCCGATAAAACCGATAATTCCCACGGCGTTAACCAGTAACGCACTGATGGAAATCGCCAGCACCAGTGTCGCGAGGCGAACCATCGACAGTGCGAGGCCCAGATTACGGGCGACACCGTCATCGAGCCCCATCAGCGTCAGTGGGCGTAATAACAGTAGCGTTAACAATAAACCGCCCACGAGGCGCGGCCACAAACCGTTGACGATGTCCCAGTCCTGCTGATTCAGCGAGCCGGTGCTCCACAGGAACATGTTCTGTAACTGGTCGTGATGGAAAATCGCCAGTAACTGGTTTACCGCGCCGCAATACAGGCTCAGTACCAGACCTGCGAGGATCAGCGTGACAGGCGATAAACGTTTACCCCAGGCGACACCAAACACCAGGAGGCCGACAACACCCGCACCCACTAATGCCGCGAATTGTTGGGTCTCAAACCCACCCGGCAGCGCCCACAACGTGGCAACAGTGACACCTAACTGTGCGCCACTCGCCACGCCCAATGTGGTCGGTTCGGCAAGCGGGTTACGCAGCACTTGCTGGAAGAGTACCCCCACCAGCCCCAGTCCGGCGCCAACCAGTAACGAGATAGCCAGACGTGGAAGTAAGCTGTAGTGGAACAACATCTGATTGATGTCATCAATATTGGGTTGCCATAAAGCCACACTCCACTGCGTGGAAGGCAGTTGTGCCTTCAGGTTATGCAGCGTCAGCCCACAGGCAACAATAAACAGCAGCGATAAAAGCAACGCCGGAAACACTGCATACCGATGTTTCACGCGTTGCTCCCTATGGCTTTAGCCAGCATGGTGGTGAAGTTCATGGCGGAAAGCGTGGCGCCATAAAGCCATACCGGAGGTACTCGCTGGAAACGATTCTGGCGAACAAACGGCATCGCATTCCATAAAGGCGTTGCCATCACTCGCGCCATTTCAGCGTCGTTATTGTGATCAAGGCAGATGACGTCGGCGTCTTTGACCTCGGCCAAACGCTCGAGGCCGACGACCGCGCTTCCCCAGAAGTTAGTTTCACCAGACCAGGCATTTTTCACACCTAACAAATCCATCACCTGTTGGAAGAGACTGCTTTTCCCAATGACCAGTGCGTGGCGCGAATCTAATAGCGTCATCAGTAATACGGGCTTATCGCCACGCGCGGCGAAGCGGGGTTTCATCTGTTCGATAAATTGGTCGAACTTGCGCAAGTGCTCGCTTGCCGCTTGCTGCATACCGAGTTTTTCACCCAGTTCGGTCAGCGACTGGCGGGCGACTGTTAACGGTTTCCCGGAACCATCGTTGAAACTAAATCCCACACCCGGCGCGATACGCTCAAGTTTTTCAGGCTGCGGGCCGTAGCCTGCGGAATAGAGGATCAGAGACGGTTTTAGCTGGGTAAGAAGTTCGAGATTTGGTTCGGTGCGCAAGCCAACTTCAATAATGCCATCCGGCAATTTTGGCTCGCCGACCCAGGCTTGATAATTCTTGATATCGGCCATCGCATAAGGCTTGATGCCCAGCGCCAGCATCAGTTCGACGGGCAACCATTCCAGCGCCACAATGCGATGAGGATCAACGGTTGCAGCCTGTGCATTGCCCATGTTGAGCAAAAGCGGTGAGAGCGCAAGTGCGGTGAGCAGCTGACGACGACTCAACAAAGGATTAATCAGTTCACTCATCAGTAAACAAAGCTTACCGGGGCAGCACCCGCAGGATGTGGCAGGATGCCCATGGGAATGCCATAAATCTGTTCAAGCGTTGCGCTTTGCATCAGGTCAGCCGGGCTACCCTGAGCAATCATTTCACCACCGCGCAAAGCGACCAGGTTATCGCAATAGCGAGCCGCCATATTGATATCATGCAGGACAGCAATGACGGTCAGACCGCGTTGCTGGCTAAGACGATGGATAAGCGCCAGCACATCAACCTGATGGGCAATATCCAGCGCCGATGTCGGCTCATCAAGCAGCAGGCAGCGGCTATCTTGTGCCACCAGCATAGCAATCCACGCACGTTGACGTTCACCACCAGAAAGACTATCCACCAGACGATGCGCAAAAGGCTTCAGCCCAACCAGCGTAATCGCCTCTTCAACCAATTCTCTGTCTGCCACACCAAAACGACCGAGTGCGCCATGCCACGGATATCGACCAATCGCCACCAGTTCACGCACCGTCATCCCTTCGGCGGCCGGAAGTTGCTGAGGTAAATACGCGACTTTGCGCGCAAATTCCTTGCTACTCCAGCTATCAAGAGGTTGATCATTGAGATGAATATCCCCTTCAGAGGACTTCTGATGACGGCCAAGCATTTTCAGCAATGTCGATTTGCCCGAACCATTATGCCCAATCAGACCGGTGACTTTTCCCACGGGAAAGGTAATCGATAAGGGGTGGAGAAGCGTGCGGCCGGGTACGCGGAAGGAAACGTCAGTGAGGCTAAACGTGGTATCGGGATGAAGGTGTTTGTCCTGCATGGTAGCCAACTTTGTTGAAGGGCACGGCGAACCGTGCCCGAATACACTTAGAAGCGGAATGTTGCAGTCGCAACAACCTGACGCTCAGCGCCCCAGAAGCAGCCGTAAGTGGCGAAGCAGCTGGCAACATATTCACGATCAAGCAGGTTGTTCACGTTAACCGCGACGCTCGAACCATTCATACCAAAGCGGCCGAGGTCATATTTAACCACTGCATCCAGTACCGCAGCACTGCCCACTTTGAAGCTGTTCGCTGGGTCACCGTAGCTGGAACCAATCAAGCGACCACCGGTACCGAGAGTCAGACCAGTAAGAGCACCTTCATTGAAGGTGTAATCACCCCACAATGAAGCCATATGCTCTGGCACCTGCTCAGGCGTATTGCCTTTGTAATTGGTGTCGGTGGTGTATTCCGCATCGGTGTAGGTGTAGGAAGCCGTCACGTTAATGTTGGCATTAACCGCCGCTTTCGCTTCAAGCTCAACACCACGAGAACGGATTTCGCCGCCCTGAACTGAAGAGAAGCCGTGTGAAGTGTCAGGATCGGACATCAGGTTATCAGACTTGGTCAGCTGATAAACCGCACCGGTAATCACGACAGCCATATCTTTCGGCACATACTTCACGCCCGCTTCGTACTGACGACCTTTCGAAGGTTTGAAGGTGTTGCCGTAGAAATCTGCACCCGAGTTTGGCTCGAAGGATTCACTGTAGCTGATGTATGGCGAGACACCGTTATCGAAGAGGTAGTTCAGACCTGCACGACCGGTGAATTCGCTGTCATCACGCTCGGTGAAGTTATTCGCCTGGTACGCCAGAGTAGACTGTTTCAGCCAGTCGTAACGACCACCGACCGTCAGAACAAACTTGTTCCACTCAGCTTGATCCTGAATGTAGATACCGGTCTGTTTCTGTTTGTTTTGCTGATACGGATCCGCATCGCCAAAGTCGTAGTTTTCATACACTGGGTTATACAAATCCAGTGGAGGAGCGCTGCCAAAGGTCGCGTTCACATCGTTACGCATTTGCTGGAAGTCCACACCCGTCAGCAGGGTATGTTCAAGATCGCCTGTTGCGAATTTGCTTTGCAACTGGGTATCAACAGCAAAGTTGTGCAGTTTTTCGTTATCAACAACGGTACCGCGAGTCAGCATATGGCCGGTTGAATCTACGCCTGTGCCGTAAACGCTTTTCTGATTGGTTTTAGAGTCAACATAACGCAGGTTCTGACGCACGGTGAAAGTGTCGTTGAACTCGTGGTCGAAGCTGTAACCAACCATTTTATGAGACAGCGAGTAGGTGTTATTTGGTACACCTTCGTTGAAATCAGTCGGTAAGTGAGAACCATCTGGTAACGGCTCAACGGTACCCTCTTTCGGCAGCCAACCGTAATAACCCGTTTCTGGGGTGTCTTGCAGGTTAGCTAAGAAAGTGAAATTGGTTTTATCGTCAGGACGCCAGGAGAACGACGGCGCAATCGCATAACGTTTCTGCTTGGAGAACTGCTGCTGGTCGTCGTTAGAACGAGCCACACCCGTCAGGCGATAAGAATAAACACCTGCATCATCCAGTGAATCACTGAAATCAAAGCCTGTCTGGAACAGGTTGTCGGTACCCATTTTGAACTGCACTTCTTTCAGCGGTTCAGTCGTTGGGCGCTTGCTCACCATAGTAATGATGCCGCCTGGGCTGCTTTTTCCGTACAGTACGGAAGTTGGGCCACGCATTAATTCCACGCGCTCAAGCATATACGGGTCGATGATCACTTCGTTGTAGAAGTCGCCCTGAAGCTTCAGACCATCTAAATAATTGTTCTGGTTAACTGAACCAAAACCACGGATTTTCACCGCGTCGTAGGTGTCAGATGCGCCACGTGTTGAAACGGTAATACCCGGCGTATAGCCCAGCGCTTCTTTAACGGAAGCTGGCTGGTGAGTATCCATCTCTTCACGCGTCACAATAGAAATAGACTGTGGTGTCTTTTCAATTGGCGTGTCGGTTTTGGTCGCGGTTGCCGTGCGTTTTGCTGCAATCGTTGGAGACGGGCCCCACGCGCTTTCGTCAGCTACACCAGCAGAAACGGTGATGGTGTCTTCTTTGGTTGCTGTGCTATCTGCTGCAAAGCCCGGCGCGCTGACACCGCTTACGGCGGCAGCAACAAAAAAAGCGAGCTTGCGGATAGAGGTATTGACTGGTTTTCCAGTTCTTAAACGCGCCATTGTATTATCTCTGATGAAGTGACGAATGATAACGAAAACGAGAATTATTATTATGCCCGCAGAATAATAGACGAAACGGAAAGCGCATAGCAAGCGGATCACACCCCTTCTAAGTGCGAGGGAATAATAATTAACCAGAGTGATTGCAGGGATTATCGGTGAAGGGGGAAAACAGTCATCAAACACCCCTCACCCCGGCCCTCTCCCTGAGGGAGAGGGAGGAAAAGAAAGTCACTTCTTCCGCTGGAGAGGTAGAAAAGAAAGTCACGTCTTACACTGGAGAGGCAGAAAAGAGAGTTCCCTCTCCAGGGGGAGAGGGTTAGGGTGAGGGCGTAAACTTACTTACTGCCGAACATGTCCTTAATCCAACCGGCAACACCATCGCTCGATTCTTGCTGCTGCGGCTGTTGTTGCTGTGGTTGTTGTTGCTGTTGCGGCTGCTGTTGAGGCTGCTGCTGCGACTGGCTAAACGGATTATTGTTCTGCTCAGCCTGCTGGCTTTGCTGGCACAATCCATCCGGATTCGTCGTCCATACTGGAAGGACACGATCCCCGCCACCACCGCACTGGAAGTAACCCGCGCTATCCACACCCATATCTACGATATCTTCCGGAGGATTGAGCACCAGTGGAATCGGAGTCTGGTTAGACAGATAACGTTGGTAGAGCGACATCGCCCCGCTCGCACCGTACAGTTTGGTCGGCTGGTTGTTGTCACGCCCTACCCAGGTAATGGCAACTTCTTTGCCATCGATACCGGCAAACCAGGTATCCACGTTATCGTTGGTGGTACCCGTTTTCCCTGCCAGATGCAGGTTCGGATATTTGCCACCCAACGCCCGCCCGGTACCGCGAGCCATAACCTGCTGCATGGTGTACAGCGTCATGTAAGCCGCCTGTGGAGGAACAGCCTGTTCCGCCTGCGGGAAGCTTTGATACAGCACGGTGCCATCTTCAGCAATCACCGAACGCAAGGCTGAAAGCGTTGCGCGGTTACCGCCGCTGGCAATGGTCTGGAATGCCTGAGCCACTTCAATTGGCGTCAGGTTTAGTGCGCCCAGCAACATGGCCGGAACCGGATGCAACTGGTCTTTCGGCACACCGAGTTTAATCCAGGTATCGGTCACGGCTGGTAAGCCAAGCGCCATGCCAAGGTTAACCGTTGGAACGTTCATTGAACGTGCCAGTGCATCGACCAACATTACCTGCCCGCTATAGCGACGATCATCGTTTTGCGGTGACCAGACCTGGCCATTCGGCTGCTTCAGAGCAATTGGCGCATCGGCAATCCACGTATTCAAACGATAAGCATCAGGCTGGCTTAACGCCGTCAGATAGGTTGCCGGTTTTGCCAGAGAACCGATAGAACGGCGTGCCTGCATCGCGCGGTTAAAGCCAGCGTACTGGGTTTCAGCGCCGCCAACCATGGCACGAACTTCACCGGTTGAACGGTCAACAATCACCATCGCCGCTTCAAGATCTTTCAACTTACGCGAGGCGCGTAGAACCGGTACGCCTTCGCTTACCGCTTTTTCTGCCGCATCCTGAGAAACGGAGTCAAAAGTGGTGAAGATCTTCACGCCAGACAAGTCTTTAACTTTATCGCCAAGCTTGGTCTGAAGCTCGTTACGCACCATTTGCATAAATGCAGGCTGCGGTGAAATAACGCCGCCACGCGGTTGCACACCCAGTGGACGGGCGCTCAGCATGTCGTAAAGTTCCTGGTCGATCACCTTCTGCTCTTGCAACAGACGCAGCACAAGGTTACGACGCTCCAGAGCCAGTTTCGGATTACGCCACGGGTTGTAAATCGACGCACCTTTCACCATGCCCACCAGCAACGCTTGCTGATCAAGGCTTAACTCTTCAACCGGACGACCAAAGTAGTACAGGCTCGCCAGCGGGAAACCGCGAATTTCGTTATCCCCACTCTGCCCGAGGTACACCTCGTTCAGATACAACTCGAGGATGCGATCTTTGCCGTAGCGCGCGTCCATGATCAGCGCCATGTACGCTTCGTTGGCTTTACGCCAGTAAGAACGTTCGCTCGACAGGAACAGGTTTTTCACTAACTGTTGGGTCAGTGTACTTGCGCCCTGCACGGTGCGACCGGCGGTGAAGTTCGCCAGCATTGCACGACCGATGGAGTAGAAACTGATCCCATCATGTTCATAGAAATGGCGGTCTTCTGTGGCAATCAGCGTATCAACCAGCAAATCCGGGAAACCGGTGCGTGGCACAAACAGACGCTGCTCACCGTTCGGAGAAGACAACATGGTGATCAAACGCGGATCCAGACGGAAGAAACCGAAACTACGGTTGCTGTCCATGTTCTGGATCGATTCCAGATGGTCACCATCAAAAATCAGACGTGCGCGGATCTGCCCTTCTTTACTATCAGGGAAATCAAACGGACGACGGATCATCTCAATGCTGTTGCCTTGCACGGTAAACTCACCAGGACGAGTCATCTTCGTCACCTGACGGTACTGAGTGGCTTCCAGCAGGTTGATCATCTCTTTTTTGCTGTACGGCATGTCTGGTTCAAGGTTCACCATGCGGCCATAAACGGCTGCCGGGAGTTGCCAGACTTTGCCATCGATACGGGCGCGGATCTTCTGATCAAGATAGACGCCGTAAATCACGAACAGCACGACAAAGACAACAAACAGTTTTAGTAAGAACCACAACCAGCGGTGCTTCTTACGTGGCGGACGGCCATTACCGCTACCTTTTCCTTTACGTGGCGGCATCGGTTCCTCGTCGTCATAATCATCGTCGTAATCCGCGTCGTATTCCTCTTCACGGACACGACGGCGGCTTACTTTCTCTTTTACAGGACGTGAAGGTTTACCTTTACGTCCAATCGGTTCGCGGTCATTCCCCGCCATTGCTTTCTCCACCAAAAAAAGGCGCAAGGCCTGATTCTCCTGTCTTCCGCATAAGTCGGAAGAGGAAATCTCTCAAAGTCATTGGTACTTTTTAGTACGCCGCGTGGGCAGCGCGTCTGCTGGCGAATCCGGCCAGACGTGTTTTGGATAACGTCCTTTCATCTCTTTTTGCACTTCCCGATAGGCACCCTTCCAGAACGCGGTTAAATCACGCGTTATCTGTAAGGGGCGTTGTGCCGGGGAGAGCAGTTCCAGAACCAGTGGCACACGGCCTTCGGCGATCACTGGGGTTCGCGCTTCACCAAACATTTCTTGCATACGAACAGCAAGAACTGGCGGATTTTCATCATCATAGCGAATTGCTATCTGGCTTCCTGTCGGCACAGTGTAATGAGTTGGCAGCGCACTATCCAGACGAACGCGTGCGTTCCAGTCGAGTAGATTGTGTAACGCGCGTGTGACATCGATGTTTTTAAGCGCGCGAAGCGAGTGTACACCATGCAGTTCAGGTAATAACCAGCTGTCTAAATTTCGTAGCAAAGCATCATCCGAAACATCCGGCCACGCAAGTTCCGGCAACCATTTTGCTGCACAAGCCAGGCGCAAACGAAACTGTTGCGCATGGGATGACCAGTTAAGAACAGCCAGACCCTTTTCGCGAATGCCGTTGAGCATGGCTTGATGCAATTCTTCTTCAGACGGTTTCGCCAGCGGCTGGACTTTCACCACCAGTTTGCCAATCTGCGTGCGACGAAAAGCTTTCAAGGTGCCCTGAGTTTCATCCCACTCAATGGAATCACTTTGGGTTAATAACGATGGGCATTGCGCGGTTAACGTATCGATCTCAAGAGGAATGGCCTGCAAGATCCGCGCGTCTGGCGTATTGCTCCCCTGCAGTAGTAAAGGTGCTAACAGCCATTCATAACGCGTTAACGGATCGTCCTGATTAAGCATCGCCCCCATGCCGTTAGCTAATTGATAGCGACCTTCCTGGCCGCGACGCCGTGCGATACGATCGGGGAAAGCTTGAGCCAGTAACGGGGCGACAAGAGATAAATCGGCGGCACCACCACGATTATTCAGCCGCTTCAACAGCTGTGAACTGCGCTGCTGCCAGTTTTCCTGCCGCCGGCTCAATGCGTTTCGCAAATCACTGTCATGACCACGGGGCGGCTCTTCAAGGATCGCGACCAGGCGTGCGGCAGTGACTTGTTCATCAGCGGTTTTTGCATTGACCAACACCGCGGCAAGGCGAGGTTCGTTGCCCAAATTTGCCATCTTCTGGCCGACCGGCGTGAGCCGGTTTTGCGCGTCGAGTGCATTGAGCTGGCGTAATAATGCCTGTGCGGCGCTAAGGTTGGCGGCGGGAGGAGAATCAAGCCACGTGAGCTGATGCGGATCCTGACAACCCCATTGCAGCAAATCGAGCATCAGGCCGGAAAGATCGCTTTGCAGTATTTCGGGCTCACTTTGGGTCGCCGCACGCTCGGCTTGCTCAGCGCTGGTTAAGTGCAGGCAAATACCCGCTTCCAGTCGCCCTGCTCGTCCGGCACGTTGAACCATCGACGCCTGGCTTATACGCTGCGTGATAAGCCGCGTTAATCCGCTACGCACATCAAAACGCGCCACGCGTTCAAGCGCGGTGTCCACCACCAGGCGGATGCCTTCGATGGTGAGACTGGTTTCAGCAATGTTGGTCGCCAGCACGACTTTGCGCATGCCATTTGCTGCAGGCAAAATCGCTTTGCGCTGTTCGTTTAACGGCAACGCACCGTATAACGGGCAAAGCTGCACGTCGCTTGCGACGCGCTCTTGTAACTGTTGTTGAACACGCTGGATTTCAGCAACGCCCGGTAAAAACAGCAACAGCGAGCCCGACTCTTCGCACAGCAAATTCGCCACCACAATGGCCACCGCTTCATCAAAACGCTGATGAGTGGAAAGCGGACTGTAACGGCGCTCAACAGGGAATGCCCGCCCTTCAGAGATAATGACCGGGGCATCAGGTAAACACTGTTGCAGACGCGGGTTATCAAGGGTTGCCGACATGATCAAAAGTTTGAGGTCATCGCGTAATCCCTGCTGCACATCGAGCAACAACGCTAACGCCAGGTCAGCTTGCAGGCTACGTTCATGAAACTCATCAAGAATAACCAGCGCCACCCCATCAAGCTCAGGATCGTTCTGGATCATGCGCGTCAAAATGCCCTCAGTGACCACTTCGAGCTGCGTATTGGGCCCGACACACGTTTCGGCACGCATACGATAACCGACTGTTTCACCGGGTTTCTCACCCAATAATTCCGCCAGACGTTGTGCAACATTACGTGCCGCCAGGCGACGCGGTTCGAGCAGCAGAATGCGCCCATCTAAGTTTGCCTGCTGCAAAATCTGCAACGGCAGCCAGGTCGATTTACCGGCACCCGTTGGCGCGCTCAATAAAACTTGCGGTGCATTTTGCAAAGCGTGAAGAATGTCGGGTAGCACTGCGGCGACCGGTAATGACGGCACAAACGGCTCCAAAAAGGTATGATGCGAAGTTCGCTATTGTAGCAATCTATTACCGAGAGACCACCATGGCTGAAACTCGCCGTCTGTTCTTTGCCCTCGAACTGCCTGCTGATGTGCAAAAACAGATTATCCAGTGGCGCGCCACTCAGTTTCCTGAAGATACCGGGCGGCCAATTGCCGCCGCTAACCTGCATCTGACGCTCGCCTTTTTGGGTGACATCAGCGCGGAAAAGCAAAAGGCACTTTGCCAGTTAGCCGGGCGCATCCGCCAGCGCGGATTTACTCTGACCATTGATGATGCCGGGCAATGGCTGCGTTCGAGTGTTGTGTGGATTGGTCCGCGCCATGCGCCTTTAGGGCTCATTCAACTGGCAAACATGTTACGCTCTCAGGCGGCGCGCAGTGGCTGTTACCAAAGCCCACAGCCATTTCATCCGCACATCACCCTTTATCGCAATACGCCGCGTGCGGTCTCCATTCCATCCCCCAATTTCCGCTGGCAATATCAGGTAGATGAATTTGTGCTGTATGAGTCTGTTTTCAAACAAGGGCGAACGCGTTACCAGGAGTTACAACGCTGGTCATTAAATAAATGACCCTAAATAATTCGGGTTGTTGGCAGGCGGCAAGCGTGTGAATCCCCAGGAGCATAGGTAACTGTGTGACTGGGGTGAGAGCGAGCAGCCAACACATCAACAACTTGAAGTATGACGGGTAAAGGAAGAATGAATGGAATTTAGCCCACCGTTGCAGCAGGCCACACTAATTAAACGTTATAAACGCTTTTTGGCCGATGTCGTCACGCTTTCCGGCGAAGAATTAACCCTTCATTGCCCAAATACTGGCGCAATGACCGGTTGTGCTACGCCCGGCGATACCGTCTGGTATTCCACATCAGATAACCCGACGCGTAAATATCCCCACACCTGGGAAATCACTCAGACGCAAAATGGCGACTTTATCTGTGTAAATACCCTGCGCGCGAATAGCGTCGTGAAAGAAGCCTTAGGCGCTGAAACTATTTCAGAACTATCGGGTTACAGCACAATTAAAAGCGAAGTAAAGTACGGCGCGGAGCGCAGCCGTATTGATTTTATGTTGCAAGCAGATTGCAAGGTTAACTGCTATATTGAAGTGAAATCAGTCACGTTATCACAACAAGATTGTGGCTATTTCCCTGATGCCGTTAGCCTGCGCGGGCAGAAGCATTTGCGGGAATTAATGAATGTGGTTTTGCAGGGCGAACGCGCGGTGCTGCTGTTTACCGTTTTGCATTCGGCAATTACCCAGGTCTCCCCGGCACGCCACATCGATGCAAAATATGCGCAGTTGTTATCTGAGGCGCAACAGTGCGGAGTCGAACTTCTTGCTTATAAAGCTGAACTTTCAGCAAGTGGCTTAACTCTAATTTCGCCGTTGCCTGTTCTTTTATCCTGAATATACCCAATAGATTTCAAGATGCAGGAAGGCAGCAAACGAGCGAATCCCGATGAGCTTACTCAAGTAAGAGATTAGGGTGAGCGATAGCAGCTAACGTACCTGTAACTTGAAAGATGATGGGTATTAATGTTTGTCTGTTTTGTGTGCTGGCGGCTCGCGTAAATACGCTTTTCTTCACAGGCTTGTCAAGAGAGGAATTTATATAATTGCCATCCTGAAAAGCATCTGCTATTTATAGCGGCCTGATTTTCCCCCTACCAGGGGACCGATAGTGCGTGTTAAGGAGAAACAACATGCAAGAAGGGCAAAAGCGTAAAACATCGTCCCTGAGTATCCTCGCCATCGCTGGGGTGGAGCCATATCAGGAGAAAACGGGCGAAGAATATATGAACGAAGCCCAGCTGTCGCACTTCAAGCGTATTCTTGAAGCCTGGCGTAGCCAACTTATGGATGAAGTTGATCGCACGGTAACGCATATGCAGGATGAAGCAGCAAACTTCCCGGACCCGGTTGACCGTGCAGCCCAGGAAGAAGAATTCAGCCTCGAACTGCGTAACCGTGACAGGGAACGTAAACTGATCAAGAAAATCGAGAAGACCCTCAAGAAAGTAGAAGACGAAGATTTCGGTTTCTGCGAATCCTGTGGCGTTGAAATCGGCATCCGCCGTCTCGAAGCTCGCCCGACAGCTGATTTGTGCATTGACTGTAAAACGTTGGCAGAAATTCGCGAAAAACAAATGGCTGGCTAACGGCCCGCAATTTCACCACTTTCAAAGGCGGGAGACTCTCCCGCCTTATTCATTTCCAGCCTTTCACAACACTGATGACCACATCTCGCTATATTGGACGCTTTGCACCCTCGCCTTCCGGTGAACTCCATTTTGGGTCGCTGATTGCCGCACTGGGCAGTTATCTGCAAGCCCGCGCGCAGCAGGGCCGCTGGTTGGTTCGCATCGAAGATATCGACCCACCTCGAGAAATCCCTGGTGCCGCTACCACCATCTTGCAGCAATTAGAACATTATGGATTGCACTGGGATGGTGACGTTTTATGGCAATCCCAACGCCACGAAGCCTACCGTGAAGCCCTCGCCTTCTTGCAGCAGCAAGGTATGAGTTATTTCTGCACCTGTACCCGCAGCCGCATTCAGCAAATCGGTGGTTACTACGACGGCCATTGCCGCACGTTAAATCACGGACCAGAGAATGCCGCGTTACGGTTTGTGCAACATCATCCGGTATTAAGTTTTGCCGATAAACTGCACGGAAAATTAATTGCCGATGAAAAACTCGCTCGCGAAGATTTTATCATTCACCGCCGTGATGGGTTATTTGCCTATAATCTTGCTGTAGTTGTGGACGATAATTTTCAGGGTGTGACTGAAATTGTGCGCGGTGCTGATTTAATTGAGCCGACGGTTCGACAAATTTCACTCTATCAACAGTTTGGCTGGACGGTGCCTGATTACGTCCATTTGCCGTTGGTACTCAACGAAAATGGCGCCAAGTTATCTAAGCAAAATCATGCGCCAGCCCTACCACAGGGCGATCCACGTCCGGTTCTTCATGCAGCTATGGGTTTTTTAAACCAACCAGAAATTGCTGGCTGGCAAGATTTGTCGCTCAGTGAGTTACTCAGTCTGGCGGTGCAAAACTGGTCGCTGCAGGCTGTTGTGTCTGGCTCTTCGTGAATACGTCATTCTCAAATGCCACGCACTGAGCTATGATTAGCCGCTGTTTTTTTTGTCCCTATGATTGACACTGCCGAGGTGTACTATTTTTACCCGAGTCGCTAATTTTTGCCGCAAGGTGCTTAACCGCGATGACGTCGTGGTCGAGGAGAGTGAAGATCTCCCGCAAATCACGGTAATTCCGCGTGACCAGCACGCTCTGTCCCGCAAAGATATCAGTGAAAATGCCCTCAAGGTGCTCTATCGTCTGAACAAAGCAGGCTACGAGGCTTACCTCGTGGGCGGCGGTGTCCGTGACCTATTGCTCGGCAAACAGCCGAAAGACTTTGATGTCACCACCAGCGCCACACCGGATCAGGTGCGTAAACTGTTCCGCAACTGCCGTCTGGTTGGCCGTCGCTTCCGCCTGGCACACGTGATGTTTGGGCCGGAAATCATCGAAGTTGCGACTTTCCGTGGTCACCACGAAGAGCAAAAGTCTGATAAACAGACTTCGCAGACCGGTCAAAACGGCATGCTGCTTCGCGATAACATCTTCGGTTCCATCGAAGAAGATGCTCAGCGCCGCGATTTCACTATCAACAGCCTTTATTACAGCGTGGCGGATTTCTCCGTTCGTGATTATGTCGGTGGCCTGCGTGATTTACGCAATGGCGTCATCCGTCTGATTGGCGATCCTGAAACGCGTTATCGCGAAGATCCGGTTCGCATGCTGCGTGCCGTGCGCTTTGCCGCGAAGCTGAATATGACGATTAGCCCGGAAACAGGCGAACCTATTCCGCGCTTAGCAACCTTGATTAATGACGTCCCGCCAGCCCGTTTGTTTGAAGAGTCGCTGAAACTTCTGCAAGCCGGTCACGGGTACGACACTTATGAATTACTGCGTGAATATCAGCTCTTCCAGCCGTTATTCCCGACCATCACCCGCTACTTTACCGAGCAGGGTGACAGCCCGATGGAGCGCATGATCGCTCAGGTGCTGAAGAATACCGATAACCGCATTCATAACGATATGCGTGTCAATCCGGCCTTCTTGTTCTCGGCTATTTTCTGGTATCCGCAACTGGAGATGGCCCAAAAGCTGACCCAGGAGAGCGGCCTTGCCTATATGGACGCCTTCGCATTAGCGATGAACGAAGTGCTGGATGAAGCCTGCCGTGCGCTGGCTATTCCAAAACGTATTACTACGCTGGTTCGTGACATCTGGGGCTTGCAGCTTCGTCTGTCGCGCCGCCAGGGCAAACGCGCCTGGAAGCTGATGGAGCATCCTAAATTCCGCGCGGCGTATGATTTGCTGGCCTTGCGTGCTGAAGTGGAAAATAACCAGGAATTACTGCGCCTGACCAAATGGTGGGGTGAATTCCAGGTGGCCGCTCCCCCTGCGCAAAAAGATATGCTCGATGTATTAGGTGATGAACCAGCGGTACGCCGCCGTCATCGTCGTCCGCGTAAACGTGCACCGCGTAGCGGAGGAAGTGCATGACACTGGCGTATATCGCCCTTGGCAGCAACCAGGACGCCCCGCTTGAGCAAGTGACTCATGCGCTGGACGCTATTGCAACCATCCCGCAAAGCCGGGTGGTTGCTATCTCCTCTTTCTATCGCACTCCGCCACTTGGCCCGCAAGACCAACCCGATTACCTGAATGCTGCTGTCGCGCTGGAAACGGAACTGTCTCCGGAAGGCTTACTGGCTCATACTCAACGTATTGAGCTGGAGCACGGACGGGTACGCAAAGCCGAACGCTGGGGGCCACGTACACTGGATCTCGACATCATGTTGTTCGGTAATCTGACGCTGGCCACGCCAACTCTTACCGTGCCGCATTACGATATGAAAAACCGTGCGTTCATGTTAGTTCCATTACTGGAAATCGCGCCTGATTGCGCCTTCCCAGGCGGCCTGCCTGTCGCTAAAGTTTTAGAAAATATCTCCCAGGATGGGATTACTTTTTGGTAACCACGGACGTGTTTTATTTGTTATACCCTGCCACTTATTCGTTGAAGGGTATTTAGATTTCACTCCCCACCCTTAATTCTCAGGGACTGCCATGAAACCAATCACCATGTCTCAGTTGCGCCAATGGAAACAGGCTCAACGCAAGTTTGCCACCATCACAGCTTATGATTTCAGCTTCGCAAAACTGTTTGCCGAGGAAGGCATTGGCGTCATGCTGGTTGGCGATTCCTTAGGAATGACCGTTCAAGGCCACGACTCCACACTGCCCGTCACCGTAGAAGATATTGTCTACCACACGCGCGCGGTACGCCGTGGTGCGCCGCATTGCCTGTTGCTGGCTGACCTGCCGTTTATGGCATACGCCACCCCTGAGCAAACTTTTGCTAACTCGGCTGAAGTGATGCGCGCGGGTGCGAACATGGTCAAAATTGAAGGGGGTCGCTGGCTGGTTGATACCGTCAAAATGCTGACTGAGCGTGCGGTTCCAGTATGCGGACATTTGGGTTTAACGCCGCAATCGGTGAATATCTTCGGCGGATATAAAATCCAGGGCCGTGATGAAACTGCGGCACAAACGTTGCTTGATGATGCCCTGGCGCTCGAAGCTGCAGGTGCGCAACTGTTAGTACTGGAGTGCGTGCCGGTTGCGCTGGCAAAACGTGTGACTGACGCGCTGACTATCCCGGTTATTGGTATCGGCGCTGGCAACGTCACTGACGGACAGATTTTGGTGATGCATGATGCATTCGGCATCACCGGTGGCCATATTCCAAAATTTGCGAAAAACTTCCTTACAGGAACCGGCGACATGCGCGCTGCGGTGCGCCAGTACATCAACGAAGTTGAGTCCGGCACCTATCCAGGTGAAGAACATAGTTTCCACTGACAGGAGAAGGGTTGTGTTGATTATCGAAACGATACCAATGCTGCGTCAGCAGATCCGCCGTTGGCGCCAGGAAGGCAAGCGCATTGCGGTGGTCCCTACCATGGGGAACCTGCACGACGGGCATATGAAGCTGGTCGATGAGGCGAAAAGCAGCGCCGATGTGGTGGTCACCACCATTTTTGTTAATCCGATGCAGTTTGACCGCCCGGATGACTTAACGCGCTACCCACGCACCTTGCAGGAAGATTGCGAGAAGCTCAATCGCCGCAAAGTCGACCTGGTATTTGCACCAGCGCCGGGTGACATTTTCCCGAAAGGGCTGGATTCGCAGACCTTCGTCGACGTTCCTGGGCTTTCTACCATGCTCGAAGGTGCAAGCCGTCCGGGGCATTTCCGCGGCGTGTCCACCATCGTCAGCAAACTGTTTAACATGGTGCAGCCTGACGTCGCCTGTTTCGGTGAGAAAGATTTCCAACAACTCGCGTTAATTCGCAAGATGGTTGCGGACATGGGTTATGACATCGAAATCATTGGTGTGCCAACCGTGCGCGCGAAAGATGGCCTGGCGCTGAGTTCGCGCAACGGCTATCTGACTGCTGAACAACGCAAAATCGCACCGGGCCTGCATCAAGTGATGCAAACTCTGGCGGACAAACTGCGTGCCGGTGAGCGCGATACTGAAGAATTGCTGGCAATCGCGGCAACGGAACTCAATGAAAAAGGCTTCCGTTCAGACGACCTGCAAATTCGCGATGCGGATACGTTGCTGGAGCTGGATGTTGAGAGCAAACGCGCAGTGGTGTTGATGGCCGCATGGCTAGGCCAGGCGCGTTTAATTGATAATATTCAGGTCGAGCTCGCGCAGTAGACAGCCTGGCAAAATCGGGCAATACTGCCCCACTAATTTCCGGTGGCAAGCGCTGCGCTTGCCATTTCTGTAACCCAATAGTGACGAAGGTTTAAGCTATGATACGCACCATGCTGCAAGGCAAACTTCACCGTGTCAAAGTGACGCAGGCGGATTTGCACTATGAAGGCTCCTGCGCCATCGATCAGGACTTCCTTGAGGCGGCTGGCATTCTGGAATATGAAGCCATTGATATTTATAACGTCACCAACGGTAAGCGTTTTTCTACTTACGCAATCGCTGGCGAACGCGGTTCTAAAATCATTTCGGTGAACGGCGCTGCGGCACATTGTGCCGATGTGGGCGACATTCTGATTATCGCTACTTACGTGACGATGCCAGATGAGCAAGCGCGTAGCTGGCAGCCGAAAGTGGCTTATTTCGATGGCGACAACGAAATGAAACGCCTGGCGAAAGCCGTACCGGTTCAGGTGGCCTAGTCAGATCGTTTCTGAGAATTTGTAGGTCGGGTAAGCGAAGCGTCACCCGACAAAATTGACGTAGTTGGTGGATGACGCTTTCGCTTATCCACCCTACAAAACTCAAGACTGCGGCTGGTTACTAATAAGCCGCGACATCGTTTCTAACGAGTCGGTACGTAATATATAAAGCCGTTTCAGCAAAAACGGGTTATCTCCCGGCTTCACTTTCCCGCGTACTGTCGTCACCGCCATATGGTATCCCGCGTCATTAGCCGCTTGTACGGCTTTATCGTTGTAGCCCCCAAACGGATACGAAAGGTAGATAACATGCGGATTAAACTGCGACAGAGCCCGTCTTGAGTGTTCAAAATCCAGCAGGATATTACGGTAAGTACGGCGTAACAGTGTCGGCTGACGGTTTGCATCAACACGATGTAAGAAGTGGGTGTGCGACTGGATATCAAACACATCTTTGCTCGCCTGCAACTCCGAAATACTCATAAACTGTAGCCCCTTCGGGTTCCAGGGTTGCGGATGCGCTTTAATGCGTGACGAGATAATGAATGACGTCGCCTTGAAACCGTACTGCTTGAGGATCGGGTAAGCGTAGCGATAAACCGACTTAAGCCCGTCATCAAACGTAATCACTACCGCACGCGCCGGCATGTTCATGCGATTGCGCACATAACCTTCAAGCTGATACATCGTCAGTGTGGTGTAACCCCGGTCCCGCAACCACGCCATTTGGTTGCCGAATGCCACAACAGACGTGGTAGTGGAGGTATGACGGAAACGGGTGTTCTCTTCATCACGCAGGATATGGTGATAAGTGAGTACAGGAATACCCTCGTCCTGCTGGGCATCAAGGCTACTGACATACCCCAGACGGTTGCCAATTCGAATCTGAAACCAGGTCTGGTTGAGCCGGTCTTTTAGCCGGGCAATAATTGGATAACGTATGTTATCGGCCAGCGTACCAAACGGGGCGCTACCATTATCTGGCGCGTTGTACACCGCAACATCGCGGAAGGTCACGAGGTTCTGGTTGCTCAATGGCTTGTGCAAATCCCCCAGACGGTCTTCAACACGCTGTTTTCCCTGCACCGGCTCCAGATGTGTTTTATCGATAAAGCCGGTACCGAAGCCAAAACTGAACTCATAATAATCGGCCGCCGTCGGGACGACTGCCAGAATTTGTCCTTCCTGAATGGTACCGACAGAGATGACTTTATCCCCCACTTGCGCCCAAATATCGGCATCTTCGGTGGTTTGCATATATTGCGCGGGAGTATGGTGACTGCTGAGCAGGCTGGCATTAGCGCTGGTGCCACAAATCAGCATCAGGGCGGCAAAGATAAGACGAGTTAGCATAACGGATTTGATTGCACAGAGTGTCTCAATGACGAAAAGAAGCGGTCATTCTAACAAAAGCCCACCCAATACCAACCTTTCAGATCAATATTGGTGGAGTAATACGAAGGGAGGATTTTTTTGTTGTTGATGCCAAAGGCTGGTGATGTCGTCCCCGCCCTGCTCAACGATACGCTCGCGGAACTCTTCACTGGTCAAGGTGTTGCGACAGGCACGCATCGCGAACAACACGGGCAGCGTCACACCGGAGATCACTTCACAATGGGTATGCTGGTGGCTGATTAATGCCGCCGTGCGATAAGGCGCAGCACCGGTTATATCCGTCAGAAAAATAACGCCGTCCCCAGAATCGCAGTTATAAAGTGCGTCACACATCATACGGCTCAGCATATTGGTGCTCAGCCCCTTCCAGTAATTCACAGCACAACATTGAGGCTGAGGCCCAAAACGACGCTCAATAGCATCCAGCATATCCTGAGCGTAGTAGTCATGACCGGCAATAACCCAACCTAGCATGGCGTTCTCCTGTTTGCGGAGCGACAGTGTGCCAGAGGGAAAAATTAGCTCTGTGATACTAATCAATTCTGAGCAAAAAAAATCTTGCTCGGTTGTTGCTGATAGACAACGCTTCAGCATACTGGTCGTTTTGTAGACCCCAGTTCTTAAATATATTCAGTCAGGCTGTTGCTAAACGGGGTTTATAGCGTAGATAAGCGTAAGCGCCCCCACTCTATCTATCTATAATGACAGGTGAAAGTGTCGGGTGATGCTACGTTCACCCGACCTGCGACAGAGGTTTGTTATCAATCTCAATTCCAGAACATTATTTATTAAGTAGACATAATAACAGATAGTATTTATTGTATTTTCCATATTAAGAAATATCTCGCCGCATATGAAAATATACCAATCATTGTTAATAATGTTTGATGTGATTTTATTTCCAGGATTTCATTTAGTGTATAATATATTAACTCTGAGAAGAGATTTAGAAAGTATAGGTTTTTCCCGCACTCATGATTCTTTTATCTGGGAACAAGAAGGGCAACAAGGCATAGTTAATAGCAGTATATCAAGCCAATTTTTCAACCATACACGAAGAAAAAATAATCTTAACGATCTTGTTGAATATTGCTGGCACGCATATATGAAAGCCAATACAGCCTCCGGCGCCATGTTAATTGGTCGTACCGGTGATTTATGGCGGAAAGATATTTTACAGAAATGTAATCTTGCACAAGGTGACAATCTCTGGAAGCAAGAGGCCAAAGGCAATATCCTGGCGATGGACAAATGGCTTGGAGTGCTTAATGACTGTTGGATAATGGGCGGTATACACCGATATGCAGATTTCCGACTCATGTCGCCGCTGTCGCCTGACAACCTTTGGAACTACCAGAGCGGTTTTCATGTTGTGACAGCCAGAGAAATTCTCGGCCTTTTACGCTTCGGATATAAAAAATCTGTTATCAATAATATAGCAACATTTAAATGTGGCTCATTAGATACAGCCCGCAGGGCTAATCTCCGCGACTATGAGTTATTGATGAGAAAAGAACAGCTACGGGGCATATCGTCAATAACAAAATTAATCTCAGCAAATTATCAGCATGAAATATTATCGTTTAATCAAGGGACAATGAGAAATATACGCTAATATTCCCTTCATTTTAAAATTCTTAACAAATTAACATTTATCTTGCAGCACTATTGTACACGACCATCCCCCAACTTCTGAAAATAGAATCCAGAAGTTGGGGGAAATCTGGTTAACTGCGCAAACCACGCCCACGCTGGATCAGATACCAGCAAAGAATGTAGAACGCGGCGATAAAGCCCACCAATACCGTAATCGTGAACAGCAACGGCACGTCATTAATGCCTAAGAAACCGTAGCGGAATCCGCTGATCATATACACGACCGGGTTCAGGTGAGACAACGCCTGCCAGAACGGAGGTAGCAGCGTTAATGAGTAGAACACGCCACCCAAATAGGTCAGGGGTGTCAGCACGAATGTAGGGATCAGGCTGATGTCATCAAACGTTTTGGCGAACACGGCGTTCAGCAAACCGGCCAGCGAGAACAGGATAGCGGTCAGCAGCAATGTTAATGCCACAAACAGCCACGAATGCACCTGGAATGGGACAAAGAACAGCGATACCGCCGTCACCAGAATCCCAACACACAGGCCACGCGCCACACCGCCACCAACATAACCGGCAATAATAATGTGCGTCGGCACTGGAGCCACCAGCAGCTCTTCAATGTTGCGCTGGAACTTGGCGCTAAAGAATGAAGAGGCCACGTTGGCATAGGAGTTGGTAATCACCGCCATCATGATCAAACCCGGCACGATGAATTGCATGTAGGTAAAACCATGCATTGAACCAATTTGCGAACCGATCAAATTACCGAAAATGATAAAATACAAGGTCATGGTGATGACCGGCGGGACCAGGGTTTGTATCCAGATACGCGTAAAACGGTGGATTTCTTTGGTCCAGATACTTTTTAACGCCACCCAATAGAGATGCATCATGCCTGGCCTCCTTTCGGACCGTTGACTAGCGTGACGAACAGCTCTTCCAGACGGTTTGCTTTGTTACGCATACTTAATACCTGAATCCCTTGAGAGCTTAACTGGCTGAATACGCTATTAATTCCCTGCTCACGCAACACTTCCACTTCCAGTGTCGAGGTATCTACCAAACGGTACTGATAACCATCTAACTGTGGCAATGGACTTTTCGGCGCTAAGTCGAGGATAAACGTCTCTGACTTAAGCTTGGAGAGCAGTGATTTCATTGACGTATTTTCTACCAGCTCGCCATTTTGAATAATGCCGATGTTACGGCACAGCATTTCTGCTTCTTCAAGATAGTGAGTGGTCAGAATGATGGTGGTGCCTTTGTCGTTCAAATCCTTCAGGAAACCCCACATCGAGCGACGCAGTTCGATATCAACGCCCGCTGTTGGTTCATCAAGGATCAGCAATTTTGGTTCATGCATTAACGCGCGGGCAATCATCAAACGGCGCTTCATGCCGCCGGACAACATGCGCGCACGTTCGTTGCGTTTTTCCCACAAATCGAGCTGTTTGAGGTATTTTTCGCTACGCGCGATGGCTTCGCTGCGTTCAACACCGTAGTAGCCCGCCTGATGAACAACAATCTGTTGCACCGTTTCAAACGGGTTAAAGTTAAATTCCTGCGGCACCAGCCCAAGCTGGCGTTTGGCGTTAACAATGTCTTTTTGCAGGTCGTAACCAAACACGCGAACCCGGCCAGAGGTTTTATTTACCAGCGAGCTGATAATGCCGATAGTGGTGGATTTTCCTGCGCCATTTGGCCCCAGCAGAGCGTAAAAGTCCCCTGCTTCAACACGAAGATCTATGCCGCGCAGCGCCTGTACACCGCCGGGATAGGTTTTCGTTAACTGTTCCAGTTCTAGTGCAATTGTCATTATTTACGGTTGCCTTTTCCGGTACTAAAAGTTATGCCCCAAATGAATCAGGGTGCAGCCAACTCCCCTGCAAGTTGAAGTATGACGGGGATAGCAGTTTTAAAATTTATTCAGTTCCCCTATATTACCTCAACGCACTTATTCCGTTACAGGTTGTTAACCTCCATGAAAGACATTGATACCCTCATCAGCAATAACCAGGTCTGGTCAAAACTGATGGAGGACGAAGATCCGGGCTTCTTTGAACGTTTGTCTCAAGCCCAAAAACCTCGCTTCTTGTGGATTGGCTGTTCTGATAGTCGCGTTCCCGCTGAACGTCTGACAGGCCTTGAACCCGGCGAGTTGTTTGTTCACCGTAACGTGGCAAACCTGGTAATTCATACGGATTTAAATTGCCTTTCTGTTGTTCAGTACGCGGTAGATGTTCTTGAAGTTGAACACATTATTATCTGCGGTCACTACGGATGCGGTGGTGTACAAGCGGCGGTTGAGAACCCGGATTTAGGGCTTATCAACAACTGGCTGCTGCACATCCGCGATATCTGGTTCAAGCATAGTTCCCTGCTGGGTGAACTCCCACCGGAGCAGCGTCTGGATACGCTTTGCGAGCTGAATGTGATGGAGCAGGTTTATAACCTCGGCCATTCCACCATCATGCAGTCAGCATGGAAACGCGGCCAGAAAGTCACCATTCACGGTTGGGCTTATGGTATTCACGATGGTCGCCTGCGTGACCTGGAAGTGACCGCCACCACCCGCGAATCACTAGAACAGCGTTATCGCAGCGGGATTTCGAACCTTCAGAACTCCCATCGAAGCCACAAGAATAGAACACCTTCACAGTAACGCAGATAGCAAAAAGGGCCTTAAAGGCCCTTTTTCATAGCTCGGATTAGCTTGAATATCCGGCAAATTACTCGTCCAGCAGAACCACTTTACCGACGTAGGGCAGATGGCGATAACGCTGTGCGTAATCAATACCATAGCCCACTACGAATTCGTCAGGAATGGCGAAACCCACCCACTCGACGTTCACGTCAACTTCACGACGCTCCGGTTTATCCAGCAGCGTACAAATGGCCAGTGACTTCGGCTCACGCAGGCTCAGGATCTCGCGCACTTTGCTCAGTGTATTACCGGAGTCGATAATATCTTCGACGATCAGTACGTCTTTGCCGCGAATATCTTCATCGAGATCTTTCAGGATTTTCACATCGCGGGTGGTGGACATGCCACTGCCATAGCTCGATGCCGTCATAAAATCGACTTCGTGTGGCACCTGAACTTCACGGCACAAGTCCGCCATGAACATAAATGAGCCACGCAGCAGACCAACCAGCACCATATCACTACCGCTATCACGATAATGTTCAGTGATCTCACGACCCAATTCAGCGATACGGGCTTTGATCTCCGCTTCGGGGATCATCACATCAACAGTATGTTTCATAGTTATAACCATATGATTTAAAAATAAATCATTCGATATCGGTTAAATTTAAACCAATACAAAATATTCAGGCCAGCATTATAACAGCAAATGACATTCGCATCCGCTATCTGAAAAAAAGCCATTTATGTGATGAATCTCACACTTGTTAATAACTATAATGAATTGCTATCAAACTTTTAAGAGCGTGATAATTGTGAAAACAAATAACTCAGGTTCGCGAGTCATCGCAACCTTAACAGCCCTTTTTGCCGTACTGACGGGGCTGTATTTACTTATTGGCGGGATATGGTTAGTTGCAATTGGGGGTTCCTGGTATTACCCAATTGCAGGGGTGGTGATGCTTGTCACCGCATGGTTACTTTGGCAACGCAAAGCTCTGGCACTGTGGATCTACGCCGCATTACTGCTTTGCACCGCGGTATGGTCCGTGTGGGAAGTTGGTTTCGACTTCTGGGCGTTAACACCGCGTTTAGACGTACTCTTCTTCTTCGGCGTATGGTTACTGCTGCCGTTTGTTTATCGTCATCTGATTCTACCTTCTGCAGGTGCAGCTCCCGCGCTTGGGGCAGTTCTGGCGATTACCGTGGTGGGACTGGCCTGGGCGGTATTTAACGATCCGCAGGAAATCAACGGCACGCTGAAAACCGATGCAGTCGCAGCAACAGCAAGCTCCAGCATTCCTGATGCAGACTGGCCTGCCTATGGCCGCAATCAGGAAGGTCAGCGCTACTCTCCTTTAAAACAGATCAACGATAAAAACGTTGGTGAGCTTAAAGAAGCCTGGACCTTCCAGACCGGTGACGTGAAACGCCCAAGCGATCCCGGTGAAATCACTAACGAAGTCACGCCGATTAAAATCCGCGACACGCTTTACCTGTGTACTGCTCACCAGCAGCTGTTTGCGCTGGATGCGGCAACCGGGAAGCAGAAGTGGAAATTCGATCCGCGTCTGGATACCAATCCTTCGTTCCAGCACGTGACGTGCCGTGGGGTCTCTTACCACGAAGCCACAGCGGATAACGCGACGCCAGATGTGGTGTCTGATTGTCCTCGTCGTATTATCCTTCCGGTGAATGACGGGCGTCTGTTTGCAATCAATGCCGATAACGGTCAGCTGTGCGAAAGCTTTGCTAACAAAGGCATTTTGAATCTGCAAACCAATATGCCGGTCACCACACCAGGCATGTATGAGCCAACGTCGCCGCCAATCATCACCGATAAAGTGATTGTGATTGCCGGTGCGGTTACAGATAACTTCTCTACTCGCGAGCCGTCTGGTGTTATCCGTGGTTTTGATGTGAACAGCGGCAAACTGCTATGGGCATTCGATCCGGGTGCGAAAGATCCGAATACCATTCCAGGTGACGAGCATCATTTCAGTCTTAACTCGCCGAACTCCTGGGCGCCAGCTGCCTACGATGCGAAGCTTGATTTGGTCTACCTGCCGATGGGTGTCACCACGCCGGATATCTGGGGCGGTAACCGCACACCGGAACAGGAACGTTTCGCCAGCAGCATCGTAGCGCTTAATGCAACGACCGGGAAACTGGCGTGGTCTTATCAAACAGTTCACCACGATCTGTGGGATATGGACATGCCTTCGCAGCCAACGCTTGCGGATATTACCGTTAACGGCCAAACCGTTCCGGTTGTCTATGCACCTGCGAAAACCGGTAACATTTTTGTGCTGGATCGTCGCGATGGGAAGCTGGTTGTTCCGGCTCCTGAAAAACCTGTTCCACAGGGTGCAGCGAAAGGCGATTACGTTACACCTACCCAACCGTTCTCCGACCTTAGCTTCCGTCCGAAGAAAGATCTGAGCGGCGCAGATATGTGGGGTGCAACGCTGTACGACCAGATGGTCTGCCGCATTATCTTCCACAACCTGCGTTATGAAGGCATTTTCACACCGCCATCTGAGCAAGGCACGCTGGTCTTCCCGGGTAACCTGGGGATGTTCGAGTGGGGTGGGATTTCGGTTGATCCTAATCGTCAGGTCGCGATTGCCAACCCAATGGCTCTGCCGTTTGTTTCTAAACTGATGCCACGCGGTCCAGGTAACCCGATGGAAGCACCGAAAGATGCGAAAGGTAGCGGTACAGAATCTGGCATTCAGCCGCAGTATGGCGTGCCGTATGGCGTTACGCTCAATCCGTTCCTCTCTCCGTTCGGCTTACCGTGTAAGCAACCGGCTTGGGGCTACATCTCTGCGGTTGATTTGAAAACCAACGAAGTGGTGTGGAAAAAACGTATCGGTACGGTGCGTGATAGCTCACCTCTTCCACTGCCGTTTAAAATGGGGATGCCAATGTTGGGCGGCCCAATTTCTACCGCAGGGAACGTGCTGTTTATTGGCGCAACCGCAGATAACTACCTGCGCGCATATAACATGAGCAACGGTGACAAACTGTGGGAAGCACGTCTGCCAGCAGGTGGGCAGGCAACGCCGATGACCTATGAAGTGAATGGCAAGCAGTACGTCGTCATTTCTGCGGGTGGCCATGGTTCGTTCGGGACGAAAATGGGCGACTATATTGTCGCTTACGCTTTGCCGGACGCTAAGTAAAAAAACAGTCGGATGGCGCTACGCTTATCCGACCTACGAAGCTAGCGGATGAACACTCTGTAGGGCGGATAAGCGTAAGCGTCATCCGCCTTTTTTACGCCACCGTAAACCCAAGCATCATGCCGGTGTCCTCATGCTCCAACAGATGGCAATGCGCCATATATGCATGCTCCTTCGAAGCAACATGATCAAAGCGCACTAACACTTCACTGCGTGCCCCTTCCACCCGTACGGTATCTTTCCAGCCCTGACGATGCGCCGCGACCGGTTGTCCATTCTCACTGAGAATACGGAACTGCGTTCCATGAATATGGAAAGGATGCAGCATCATGTCGCCTTCACCGGAAATGGTCCATTTCTCGTATTTACCTTTCTCGACGGTAAACGCGGGAGCGTTCATATCAAACGCTTTGCCGTTAATCTTATTGGCATTTTGGAAATCGTAACCCGCGCTCTGCTTACCGTGATTCATGCCGCCATGATTCATCTTGCCGTGGTTCATATTCCCCATGCCGCCCATATTGCCATGTCCGGACATGTTCATGCCGGCCATCGCCTGAGAGCCATATTTTTCCATCAACGCCTGCATCCCCATCATATCCAGCATCGGATCCATCATGAGTTGTAACCAGCGTTCGGTCACTCCCTCATGATTCGGTATCGCCGGGACGGTCACCAGTTTATCGGGCAGGTCGCCAGAAGCGGCGATAATCAGCGGTTGGATACGCACTACCGGCACGGGCTGGTCGAAAGGTGCTACCGTCATACCCATTTGTTTAACCGGCAGCGTGACGATATCAAACGCTTTGCCGTCACGGGTATCCACCAGCACTTCGAAGCGCTCCCCCATCAACATAGGGAGTTCGGTAACTTTGACCGGCTCAGCTAACAGTCCGCCATCGCTGGCAATAACGTACAGTGGGCGGTTATCGCTGGCGGCGATATTGAGTGAACGAGCGTTACAGCCATTCAGCAAGCGTAAACGCAGCCAGCCGCGTGGGTTGGCATGTTGCGGATACACCGCACCGTTACACAACAGCGTGTCGCCAAACCAGCCAACCGCCGCACTCATCAGATCCAACTGATAATCAATTTGCCCATCGGCAGCAAATCGCTTGTCCTGAATAATCAGCGGCACATCATCGATGCCCCACTGTTTGGGGATGCGCAGCGCACGGCTTTCGCTATCGTCGATTAATACCATGCCTGCCAGACCCATCGCGACCTGGTGTCCGGTTTTGCCATGTTGATGCGGGTGAAACCAGCAGGTCGCGGCGCGTTGCTGCGGCGTAAATTTCACCGTGCGTTTGCCACCTGCGGCAATCACGCCGTGCGGACCGCCGTCGACATCGCCTGGGACTTCTAAACCATGCCAGTGAAGGGTGGTTTCTTCTGCGAGCGTGTTATTGATCTCAACAGTGACTTCTTCTCCTTGGTTTAGCTGCAAAGCTGGCCCCAGCAAATTGCCGTTATAACCCCAGGTGGTGGCTGATTTTCCCTTAAATGTACTTTTGCCCGCTTGTACCGCTAAACGGATGCTATTCTTTGCATCAGGGGAAAGAAGTTCGGGGATGGGTAATGGTGGTCTGTCTGCTGCCAGCGCGGCTTTACTCCAGAGCGGCAAGGCGCTAAACGCCCCCATGATGGCAGAATACTTTAGAAAATCACGGCGATGCATATTCAATTCCTTTCTTTCGCAGGCGTGTGAATAAGCATAAACCCTGCCCTTACGGGAAGGTCAAGTTTTACCCAAGGTATGGAGCTACGAATATATCTCGTCGAGCCTCATTTAACTGTGTTAACGTTTCGTATCTAATAAAAAGTGGTAGATGTGATGAAGATGGGTGTTAGGGCATTATTGCTGGGATTGTTGCTGGCTTTTTCTACCAGCAGTCAGGCACTTAGCGAGTCTGAAGCAGAAGATATGGCCGATCTTACTGCGGTTTTTGTGTTCCTGAAAAATGATTGCGGCTACCAAAATCTGCCTAACGGACAAATTCGTCGCGCCTTGGTGTTTTTTGCTCAGCAAAACCAGTGGGATTTGAGTAATTACGACACCTTCAACATGAAAGCGCTCGGTGAAGATAGCTATCGTGATCTGAGCGGTATTGCCATTCCTACTGCGAACAAATGCAAATCCCTTGCCCGGGACTCATTGAGCCTGCTCGCCTACGTGAAATAACCCTCCTCATCTTACCAACATTGAACAGATAGCCGCGCTTACGCGGCTACTGGTGTCTGATATTCCACGACTCAACATGTTAACTCCGACCATAACAATTTCCGAAAATTACGTTAGCTAATTGCGTAAAAATTAAAAATAGTTATTCTTGTCCATACAAATGGTTACCTGAAACCATTGAAATAAATACAACATTATTTATTGTGCTTTTTATCTATTAATTTGGTGAAGACATTCGACACCAACGCCAGGCTATTTATTTTAAAAAATAACAACCATTCATTTATTAGCTAATAACCAGTGCGTAGTGTTGGGTATGGAAATCAGCATGAGCATTAAAATATAACCAAAGGATGGATATACGGGACCATGAAAATTAAAAATGCAGTTCACGGAATTTATCCGGTGATTGCAACTCTTGTGATCATGTTGTCAAGCGGCTGTAGTACTCAGTCTGCGCATAAAATAAAGCCAGTTACTAACGCCCCTATTACACAGCCGATTCAGCCAGTTACTGAAATCAGCCCGGCACCTGAGCCTGTCGTCAAGACGACACAGGAAGAACAAATTACCTTTTGCCGCCAGGCGCTTGATTCGTTGCAGAAAGTAAACCCTTCGCGCGCCCGTAAATTAAATACCGATTTTAATGCATTAGTTAGCGCAGCCTCTCAATATAACGCAGTTCGTGGGCAAGTCGGTACCACCACTCGTCAGGCAATTGACTCTATGTATCACTTCAAGAGTATTAAACTGTGTGCCGATATTGATAAGGAATTAATGGATAGTCTGGTTCAGCGCGGTGAGAGTGCAAGTCGATGAAACGTTATTCTCTAATATTATGCTATCCGCTGGCGATAACGGGCCTGATGGGTTTTACCCATGCAGTGAATGCACAAGAAGATCCTTTAGTCGCGGTAACCGCGAATGCTAATTTCGATAATTCTGTTCCCGCAATTCTGAATTATGCCCAGCAGGCACAAAATAACCCTTCATCCGGATCGGTGAAGGTTGCACCTAAAAGCCAAAAGCGGGTTTCGGCAAATGATAAGACCGGTTCACCCGATGCTAAATATACCCGGCAACAAATCTGGCTGACGCAAAAAGATGCCACCATTCACCAACTTCAGGCTCAGCTTGCCGATAAGAATGCACAAGGTGAAATAGCTTCGCAAAATGAAGCGAAGCTGACAGCGCAGATTACGGCACTACAGGAACAATTCACTCAGGCAAATCAGACTTTAAAAGCGAAGCAAGATGAGCTTGCAAAAGTCTCCAGTGATTTCACAGCATTCAAAGATGAAACCGCTAAGAAAGCCTCCCCAGTGGATTTAAAGCTTGCTCCTCAACAACAAGCCTATTCCATTGGCGTTTCGCTTGGGAATGACGTTTTGCAGGAGATAACGACCCGTGAAGCTCAGGGAGTGAAGGTCGACCACGATGCGGTGATGCTGGGTATCAATGATGTGTTTAAGGGCACGCTTGCTCTTGATGAAAGCACACGAAATGCCTCGCTCGCCGCTGCGTCTAAAGCGTTGTACGAAAACCTGTCAAAAGCGGAAACTAACTCGCTTAAAGAAGGGAAACTGTACCAGCAGAATTTCGCTAAACAGAAAGGCGTTGAGTTCAAAGATGGTGTCTACAGCCGCATTGATTACGCAGGCCAGGGAGCCATTGATGCAAAAGATACCGTAATTGTAGTGATGAAAGAGACGCTCACCGACGGTACGGTTATCAGCGATATGGAAGCCGCGGGCAAAGAATGGTCACAACCTCTGGAAGCGTATCCGCCTGTGTTTAGCGGTCCGATTAAGCGCCTGGGTAATCATGGCAGTATTACTGTCGTTATCCCTGCGGAGCTTGCATACGGCAGCAAAGGATTGCCGCCGAAAGTGCCACCGGGAGCCACGATGACTTACAACATTCGAGTCGTTGATGTATTAAAAAAATAGCTCATTATCATTTCAGGCCCGCGAGGGCCTGTTTTTTTTATCGGTGATTCACAAATTCGCGATACGCTGTGACAACCTGCATGAAATCTTCCACGCCACAGAAAGATAAACTCTCTTCGTCGTAGTAGTTCATCCCGTCTTCCATTTCATCACCGGTAATTTCCAGCTGATTGGCGCGGATAATCACCTCTTCACCGTCAAGCCACAACGTGTATTCGTGTCCTATACGTTGCCACTGGCGCTCGCTACCTTTTACTGAATTTGCGGCCTCTTCAACTTCATCGAGCAGGGTGAGATTATCTTTTACTTCTTCGTTAAACCAATGACCCACCACTTCGTGACCCATCGACATACGCACCTTCACCAACCCGGTGACATCGCGCAAAAATTCATATTCCATGGTGTTTTCCTCTACCCGGCCAGGGGAAATACAGTACCCCTTAGCGTATAAGGTAATTATCGCAGCAAAACCGGCGAAAAACAGCGAGTAACACGCAGAGCGGCAAATAAAAAAGGGGGGGAGATTGAGTTGAGTGGTGCCCTCACCCCAGCCCTCTCCCACAGGGAGAGGGAGAACACAGAGTGAGGGTATGTGGCTTTTAAACAGCAGTCTGGAAAATCACTCCGTCTGCTTTCTCGGTGTACTGAGAAAGTTTGTCGAAGTTCAGGTAACGGTAGGTATCAACCGCAGTCTTATCGACTTGCGCCATGAAGGTTTGGTATTCCTCAGGCGATGGCAATTTACCCAACAGTGAAGATACTGCGGCGAGTTCTGCTGACGCCAGGAACACGTTCGCCCCAGTTCCTAAACGGTTCGGGAAGTTACGCGTAGAGGTTGAAACCACGGTTGAGCCATCAGCCACACGTGCCTGGTTACCCATGCACAGTGAACAGCCAGGGATTTCAATACGCGCACCGCTCTTACCAAACACGCTGTAGTAGCCTTCTTCAGTCAACTGAGCGGCATCCATACGCGTTGGTGGCGCAACCCACAGGCGAGTTGGCAGCTGGCCTTTGTGGCTATCAAGCAGTTTACCTGCCGCACGGAAGTGACCGATGTTGGTCATGCAAGAACCGATAAATACTTCGTCGATTTTCTCGCCCTGAACATCAGACAGCAGACGAGCGTCATCCGGATCGTTTGGTGCGCACAGGATAGGCTCTTTAATATCGTTCAGATCGATTTCGATGATCTCTGCGTATTCCGCATCAGCATCGGCTTCCATCAACTGAGGATCCGCCAGCCATTTTTCCATGCCCTGGATACGGCGCTCAAGCGTACGACGATCGCCGTAACCTTCTGCGATCATCCACTTCAGCAGCACGATGTTAGAGCTCAGGTACTCTTCGATCGGTTCACGATCAAGCTTGATGGTACAGCCAGCAGCAGAACGCTCAGCAGAAGCATCGGTTAGCTCAAACGCTTGTTCAACTTTTAGCGTAGGCAGACCTTCGATTTCCAGGATACGACCCGAGAAGATGTTTTTCTTACCTTTCTTCTCAACAGTCAGCAGGCCTTGTTTAATCGCATACAGTGGGATCGCATGAACCAAATCACGCAGGGTGATCCCCGGCTGCATTTTGCCTTTAAAGCGCACCAGTACTGACTCAGGCATATCCAGTGGCATCACGCCGGTTGCCGCAGCAAACGCCACCAGACCAGAACCCGCCGGGAAGGAGATACCGATTGGGAAGCGGGTGTGGGAGTCACCGCCAGTACCGACGGTATCAGGCAGCAGCATACGGTTCAGCCAGGAGTGGATAACGCCATCGCCCGGACGCAGCGAGACGCCGCCACGGTTCATAATGAAGTCTGGCAGCGTGTGGTGTGTATTCACATCCACCGGCTTAGGATAAGCGGCCGTGTGGCAGAAGGACTGCATCACCAAATCAGCCGAGAAGCCCAGGCACGCCAGGTCTTTCAGTTCATCACGAGTCATTGGACCGGTGGTGTCCTGAGAACCGACAGAAGTCATTTTTGGTTCGCAGTACTGGTTCGGACGAATGCCTTCTACGCCACAAGCACGGCCAACCATTTTCTGCGCCAGCGAGTAGCCACGAGAACTTTCCGCAACATCTTTCGCCTGCACAAACACTTCGCTGCGTGGCAGATCCAGCGCTTCGCGTGCTTTGGTTGTCAGGCCACGACCGATGATCAGTGGGATACGACCGCCAGCGCGCACTTCGTCCAGCAGCACATCGGTTTTCAGTTCGAAATTCGCGATGACTTCGTTGGTTTCGTGGTTACGCACTTCGCCTTTATACGGATAGATGTCGATAACATCGCCCATGTTCAGGTCGTTGACGTCCACTTCGATTGGCAGCGCACCGGCATCTTCCATGGTGTTAAAGAAGATTGGCGCAATTTTGCCACCGAGCACCACACCACCGCCGCGCTTGTTCGGCACGTTCGGGATGTCGTCGCCCATAAACCACAGCACGGAGTTGGTCGCAGATTTACGAGAAGAACCGGTACCGACCACGTCGCCTACATAGGCCAGTGGGAAACCTTTCTTATTTAATTCTTCGATCTGTTTGATCGGGCCAACGCTACCTGGTTGATCCGGCACAATCCCTTCGCGGGCATTTTTCAGCATCGCCAGAGCGTGCAGTGGGATATCCGGGCGGGACCAGGCGTCAGGCGCTGGAGACAAGTCATCGGTGTTAGTTTCACCGGTCACTTTAAATACGGTAACCGTGATTTTGTCAGCCAGTTTAGGGCGAGACAGGAACCACTCGGCATCAGCCCAGGATTTCAGCACTTGTTGTGCGTGGGTGTTACCGGCTTTTGCTTTTTCTTCTACATCGTAGAAGTTATCAAACATCAGCAGCGTATGGGACAACGCTTTAGCGGCGATCGGTGCCAGCTTTTCGCTATCCAGCGCGTCAATCAGCGGATGAATGTTGTAGCCACCTTGCATGGTGCCAAGCAGTTCTACAGCTTTCTCGGGGGAGATTAACGGGGAAGTCGCCTCACCTCTAGTGAGAGCAGCCAGGAATCCGGCTTTAACGTAGGCGGCTTCATCAACACCTGGCGGAACACGATTGGTAATAAGATCTAAAAGGAATTCTTCTTCACCCGCTGGTGGGGTTTTCAGCAGCTCGACCAGTGCGGCCATTTGGGATGCTTCTAAAGGTTTTGGAACAATCCCATCTGCAGCACGTTCGGCTACGTGCTTACGGTATTCTTCTAGCACGACGGTTCTCCTCGCTCTCATTGTCATTTCGGTTCCGGCTATTCTCTTCACGCTCCTGTGAGACAGCAGTTTGTAGGGTAAATGCCCGGTTCCGCGACGGGCAGCATAGCAGGATTTTCAGGGGGTGTTAATCCGTTTACAAAAAAGCAACATTAAATACTTGCTGAATCGTTAAGGACAAAATATTACTTTTCGATATGACCCGCGGGTTCTTTTAGGATGGCGTTTTTGAGAGGAACAAACAGGTTTTTGTAGGGTGGATAAGCTTGCGTCATCCACCGGGAAGTGTCGGATGACGCAGGCTTATCCGACCTACGTTAAGCAATAATCAATGCGGTGCTTCCCGGCACATCAATCGCGCCGAAGCCATGTTTCAGCGCCACAAGAAATAATATTTCACGGTTTCGGACAACATTTACGGCAAGAATCACCGTTTAAGTCAAAAATTAAACCATCAGCTCCCTATACTCGCCAGACACAGCCGCCTTCCGGCCTGGCTCTCTACTTCTGAATACCAGGAGAAGTTAAATGAAGTTGCCATTCAAGCCTCATATTTTTACCCTTGTAGGGAGTGCTGTCATTTTAGCGGCATCTGGCATGCTATTTGTGAAAAGCCAGTCAACGCAGGCGGCATCCTCTTCCCCTGAACCGGTCGCCCAACCTGCGACGCCAGCCCCAGCGGCAGCGCCCGCCGCTCCTGCGACACCTGTTGCTGGGACGCCTGCACCACTCACCAATGCACCAACCTTTACCACAGCCCAAATCGATCAATGGGTTGCACCGGTTGCGCTGTTCCCTGACCCGCTTTTATCGCAAGTGCTGATGGCGGCGACCTACCCGGCGAACGTGGTTCAGGCGGTGCAATGGTCCCATGATAATCCGAAGCTGGAAGGCGATGCCGCAGTTCAGGCTGTCTCAAATCAACCCTGGGATCCGAGTGTAAAATCGCTGGTCGCCTTCCCGCAATTAACCGCGCTGATGGGTGAAAATCCACAGTGGGTGCAAAATCTGGGTGATGCATTCCTCGCACAACCGAAAGATGTCATGGACTCCGTGCAGAAACTGCGTTCAATGGCGCAGCAGACCGGCACTCTGAAAACGACTCCGCAACAGACGGTGACCACCGCCCCGGTTACGGTGAACCAGAATAATACAACGGTTAAAGAGTCCTCCGGCACCAGTTCGGCTCCGGCTCCGGCACCCGCTCCGACGGTGATAAAAATCGAGCCGACTGATCCGCAGGTCGTTTACGTTCCGACTTACAATCCAACCACCGCGTACGGCACCTGGCCGAACACCGCTTATCCACCGGTTTATCTGCCACCTCCAGAAGATCAGTTCGGTGACAACTTTGTCGACGGACTGGGATTTGGCCTGGGTGTCGTCACCACGGCAGCTTTATTTGGCAGCATCGACTGGGATGATGACGATTACTACGACCACCATGGTGGTGGTGGCGGATATAACCGTAATGGGGACAACAACATCAATATTGACGTTGACCGTTACAACCGCGTTTCCGGGCAAAACCTGGCTAAAGGCAGCAACATGCGCTTCCAGCATAATCCTGCTTACAGGAGCGGTGTTGGCTACCAGTCCAATGCCGTATCTGAACGCTATAACCGTACCAATGTCGCCGGTGGACTAAGCGCAACGCCTAACGCCGCAACCGTCAACCGTGATGCCCAGCGTCAGGCAGCCAGAACACAGATGCAGCAGACGCAGCGCCAGGCGGGATCGGCACCACAGCGCGCCTCCCGCGATGCTCAGCGTCAGGCATCTTCCCAACAATTGAACAAGGTTGCTCAGCGCAATAACTATCGGGGCTACGACACACCGAACACTGATGCTCGCCGTAACGCCGCCAGAACTCAGGCCAACCGTTCGACCAATCAACAAACGCAACGTCGACAGGAAGTAGCCAGAACACAGAACCGGGAAACACAAAATCGAGCCAACTCAAATGTGGGGCAACGTCAGCAACAAACCCAACGACAATCAAGATCCGCGTTAAGTGGTAACGACAGCCGTTCCCCTTCCTGGCAGGCACAAAACCAGCGAGGACAGCAAAGTCTGAATCGCTCATCGGCCCACCGCGAACAACGTAGTGGTGGTGGCAGAGAACGTAGCTCTCAGGGTCGTGAATTTAATCGTCGTTAAAAGGAGGCATCATGAAAATTCGTATGAAGTTAAGTGCACTAGTCATGCTTATGCTGCCTGCCTTTGTGCAGGCGCAGGAACTGTTTACCACACCTGAACTGGCAGCCAGCTCATTTGCCAAAGCCGTCATTAGTCAGGATGAAGCGGCACTGACCAAAGTGCTGGGTGATAACTGGCGGCAATATTTGCCTGATGATAAAGCCGATCCTGAAGCCGTCGCCCGTTTTATTCGTGACTGGAAAGTGAGTCATAAAATTGAGCAGAGCGGAGATACAGCGCATCTGAATGTCGGCCAAGAAAACTGGCAATTGCCTATCCCGATGGTGAAAACCGATGCGGGCTGGCACTTCGATATGCAGAAGGCTGCGGATGAAATTCTCACCCGTACTATTGGCCTTAACGAGCTTTCAGCGATTCAGGCGATAGATGCCTATGTCTCGGCGCAGGAAGATTACTTCGAACTCAATCAGCAATACGCGCAGAAATTTGTCAGTAGCGAAGGCAAGAAAGACGGTTTGTACTGGCCACTCAAACCGGGTGAAGAACCCAGCCCGCTCGGCCCAAGCTTCAGCCCTGAGCAACCGGGTATGGGTTATCACGGTTATCACTTCCGAATTCTTACCGCTCAAGGCGCAGACGCACCAGGTGGTGCGAAAAACTATATTTCAGACGGGAAAATGGCGGATGGCTTTGCGCTAATAGCCTGGCCTGTAGAGTATGGGGAAACGGGCGTCACCACCTTTATGGTCGATAACCAGGGAGTGATTTATCAGAAGGATCTAGAGGAAGAGACACCTGAAAAAGTGCAGGAAATAAAAGAATTCAATCCGGATAAAAGCTGGCAACAAGTTCCCTGAATGTTCAAAACGGCCAGAATGCTTAATTCTGGCCATTTTTTTAGTCATAAATTATGGCAAATTAAATTTTCGTGGTGGACGATTTATTGCATAGAAACCTGGCGCACAAACTCTTTTCTGAGCTGCATGCTGTATTCCTTGCCGTAAAACTGCGTGGCAATATCTGGCTGCACCACCTCTGTTTTCACTTGTTTGTTCATCGGCACCGCACCGAAAGCCACATTCAGCGCCCGCTGGGTATCCGCTTGCGTTAACCAGTTCAGGAACACCGCCGACGCAGCAGGATGTGTGCTATTTGCGGCAATAGCCGCAATGTTGCCCCCTCCCGGCATACCAAAAGCCGGAATGTAAAATTTCAGGCGGCCAGTTATCGCACCGGATTTTTGCAAGCCCGCCAGATGATCTTCCCAGGCGGGTACCAGCAATAATTCACCGTCATTCAGACGAGTCAGGCTATCGGCACCCGATGCGGTCTGGGTGATTTTCTCTTTATTGCCGACAAACCATTCCCAACCCTTTTTCCAGTTTTTAATAATGGCGGGATCAACTTGCGTAGCATCGGCATCAAATGCGCCAGACGAGAGGGTGACTACGCGCTGAATAAAGGCCTCGCCTGCCCCACCATTATTCGGATCGTTGTAACCAAACTTCTTCGGATTCTCATCAATAAAACGTTGTAAATCATCGAGCGATTGCGGTAAAGGTTGATTGCCCATCTGTTGTGGATCGTAAGCCATACCGGTTTGGTTTCCCCAAAAGGCCACCGCATAGCCTTCAGTATTCACGCTTTGTAACTGATGCACCGCATCCCCGTAACCCGGCAGCCAGTCTACCTGCGCCAGGGCATTCGCTTTACGGATGATCGGTAACTGCGCCACCGACAAGGCCACCACGTCCATTTTGCCTTTTTCGCGGCGAGCTTCCGCCAGCAGTTTATTCATGTTGCCGTCAATCGATCCTTCCGGAATACGCACCTTAATACCGTACTGCTTCTCGAAATCAGCCACGAAACTGCGCCATTGCGGCTGCAAATACCAGACGTTAAATGTCACCGAGCCTTCTTTTTTGGCCTGTGCAACGACGAGATCCCAATCTTGTTGAGCCAGTGGCGTGGTGGCCGCCGCAGTCGCTGCCCCGCTCAATAACATGCCACTGAGGAATAAAACCGTGCTTGTTTTCATGGTAAATGACTCCCTATTCAAGGATCACGCCTTGCCGGTTGACTGTGACAGATAATTTCCTTTCAACAGCTTCTCAATAATGACCATCAGGACTACGTTCGGGATCACCAGGATCATCGAGACTACCGCCGCATCCGGGCGCACAAAGGAATAGCCGAGGAAGGAATAAAGAATGGTCGGCACAGTAATAAAATCTGGCGCACCCAATACATATGAAATGCTGAACTCTTCTAAGCTGCGCACCAGACAAAAAATCAACGCAGCCAGGAAACTGGGCTTGAGCATCGGTAAAAAAGCGTTGCAGAACGTTCCCCAATGGCTGGCACCGAGATCGCGGCTGGCATCAATTAAATCCTGCGGCACCGCTTTAAACCCGGCGGACATAATGCGGATCGAGTAAGGCAGCGTCAGCACAGTGTGCCCTAACACGATGCTGATAAACGGGTTGCTGATATCCAGATTCATCAGCATGGCGCTGAAGAAAATCCCGATGATCATGCCAGGCATCACCAGTGGGATCAGCGTGAGCATTTCAGCCACGGCTTTCCCGCGAAAAGTCATGCGCCCGAATGCATAAGCGGTGGGTAACGACAGCAATAAACTCAGCATCGCCACAGCGGGCGCAATGGTGTAGCTGTTAAAGAGGGCTTCTGACAGTGAAGTTTGCTGCCACACCAGCAACCAGCGGTTAATGGACAACACTTGCGGAAATATGTCCGGGTAGCTCCACGGGTGTTGCGGGTCAACCAGCGACCATAAGACAGCCATCGAAAACGGCAGTCCAAGCCAGACCAGATTGACCAGAATAAAGAACAGCATTGAAATGGTGACGATCAGGCGTCCATTCGCCGTGCGGTTCATTTGACCTCTCCTTTGCGGGTGGCGAGAGGTGTCAGGAGGATGGCGATAAGCAGCGTACCCACTGCCGCCGTCAGCATGATAATCACGGCAATAACCGCAGAGTTATTCCACTCGCCATATTCCATAGCCGTGGCCTGCATCAGGCGAGCCAGCGAGTAAGTATTGCGCGGGCCAGCGACGGAGAAGAAGGCAAAGTCCCCCAGCGCACCGATAAAAATAAGGATCAGAGAGACTTGCACAGCGGGTAATGTCAGGGGAAAGATAACGTCCCGAAAACAGCGCCAGCGGCTGGCACCCAGGTTACTCGCCGCGTCGAGCACGTCGGTACGGATCGCGTTAACTGACCCGCCAACCAGAATCAACGCGAACGGCAGGTTCTTCCAGACTTGTAAGATAACAACGCCCCAGCCAAAGTCATCGTTCTGCATACGCAGCGGTTGGCTGATGACGCCCAGCGCCAGCAATAGCTCGTTGATGACGCCGTGATAAGCAATGATGTTGATGAACAGAAATGCCGCCACGAGGCCGGGAATAAACATCGGCGCACGCAGCACAGCAACGATCCCCTCTTTCGCCACCAGCGGCTGACGAAGCCACAACGCCAGCGGGTAAGAGAGCAGCACCGCACCGAAAGCTCCCAATACCGAAACTTTTACCGAATAAAACAAGGCGCTGTGCAGCACCGGATCTTGTAATACGTTTTGCCAGTATTCGAGTGAAAACTGGCTGTCGCCGGACAGATTGAAATAGCCGACACTTTGCACCAGCACCACGTAAAAGGTCGATCCCATCAGCAACACAATGGTACCCAGCCCGCTGATCATCAGCAGCCAGGCGGTCAGCTCATTACGCCATTTCATCGTGCCCCTCCGCCACCGGCTCCAGGAAGTGAATCGCATCCTCGGGTAAACGGAAGCAAACTCGCGCCCCGCTTTCTGCCTGCGGTTTTTTGATCAGTTGCAGACGTACCGACAGTTTGCCGTCATCGTTATCGCCCCATGCTTCGGTCAGGTTGCCCATAAACGCCATTTTGCGCAGCGTGAGGAAGAAATGGTTATTACCGGTTTGCGGCTGAGGGACAAATTGCGCATCTTCGGGCCGCCAGCAGATATAACAATGCTCAGCCTTCGGTGGGTGGGGAGAACGCACGTAAAACTCACCCAACTGGCAGCGAACCCGATAAAAACCCGGTTGTTCCGCCGGAGTGATGTGGGCGATATCGATATTGGCTGCACCAATAAAATCGGCGACGAAGCGGTTAGCAGGACGGTAATAAATCTCTTCTGGCGGGCCAATTTGCTCCACGTTGCCCGCATTGAGCACCACAATCTTATCGGACATGGTCAGCGCTTCGGCCTGATCATGGGTGACGTAAATAGACGTGAGTTGATATTGCCGCTGCAACTCTTTGATTTCAAAACGCACACTTTCACGCAGCTTCGCATCCAGATTGGATAGCGGCTCGTCAAACAACACCACATCCGGACGTGTAACCATCGCTCTCGCCAGCGCCACCCGCTGCTGCTGCCCACCAGAAAGTTGCACCGGCATTTTCAGGCGCTGATCCTGCAAGCCAACCTGCTTCAGCGCCTGGGCCAGCCGCAGTTGCTGCTCGGCAAGAGGTAAGCGTTTTTGCTTCAAACCAAAACAGATGTTATGCGCCACATTCAGGTGCGGAAACAGCGCGTACGACTGAAAACACATTGCTGTGTTGCGCTTTTCCGGCGGCTGATTATTAACGGATTGCCCGTTAATCAAAATGCGTCCGCTGTCTGGCTGATGAAACCCGCCGATCATTTTGAGTAGCGTGGTTTTACCACAGCCGCTCGGGCCAAGCAGGGTGACAAATTCACCTTCCTCGGCGCTAAAGGAGATCTCACGGGCGGCATAGAACGCGCCAAATTGCTTTGTAACCTGTTCCAGTAAAAGCGTCGACATGGTGAACAAATCCTGTGTTAAAACTTGATGATTAAATTTACACGCTAAATATAAAATTTATGTGACAAAGATCCTTAAAATCATATTCAAAGCATAAATATACATAAATTTATTATTTATCATGTGGATACAGCAAATAAGCGTTTGCTATAATTATTTTATTCACATAATTAAATTTAAAGAGTAAATTTAATTGCCATATGTTCACATCATAAAAGGAACGGAATATGGCGTTTAACTTTCATCAGGCTGCACAGGGCATCGTGCTGGCAAACAGCCACCGCGGTTACTCCAGCCGTTATCCAGAAAACACTCTGCCCGCGTTTATCGGGGCTAAAGAGGCAGGAACGCATTGCATCGAGTTAGATATTCATCTGACGGCAGATAATCATCTGGTGGTCACACACGATCACCGCATTGATCGCGTTTCGACCGGCACAGGTTTTGTCGAACAAATGACGCTCGCGCAGCTACGGCAGTTCGATTTTGGTATTAAGTACCATCCGCAATTTGCGGGCACCCCGATCCCCTTGTTGCAGGATGTTTTACGTTGGGCGGTAGACAATGGGATGGGTCTGATCGTGGAAGTGAAGCAGCGTCGTCGGCATGAAGAGTTTGTGCAACACCTGGTCACCTTGCTGCAATCGATGCCAGCGGCACTGTCACATATTCAGTTGCTGGGGTTTAATCATGTGTTAATTAACCGTGTTAAAACCCAGATACCCGACCTGGCATTGCAGGTCGTGACGCTTGAGCGTTACAACAATCAACTGGCGGCGGTGCAACATTCTCATGCCAGTTGTGTCTGTTTTGAATATGAATTCGCCCATGTCGACGATCTTCGCGCCTATAAACAGGCGGGACTGGGAGTACGCATATACCTGCATGAAGTGAAAAATGGCATGACGCCACTGGAGCAGTACCAGCACAAATTCGGGTATGATAGTCGCCCTGAGATCCTGGGCTGGCTGCGTGAAGGCCTGATCGATATGCTCAGCCATGATGATCTTCCCTACCTGCAGGCGCTGATTGAAGAGGCTGGACTGCGCTGGGCCTGACAACGAAAATGATAGCCATATTATGAATGTAAAACCTGACCGTCTGGAACTGCGTCCTACCCAACGTTTGCTGCTGGAGCTTATTCGTCGCCATGCACCGGTAACTCGTGCTGAACTGGCGCGCTATTCAAATCTCACCGCAGGCGCGATCACCCAACAATGTCGGGAGCTATTATTTTCGGGTCTGGTTATCGAAGGCGAACGCAATATGGGGCAACGCGGACAGCCATCGCTGCCCCTGCGGCTCAATCCAGGCGGTGCGTGCGCGGTCGGGCTGGCTTTCAGCCCTGGCTTTATCCATATGACGCTGGTGGATCTCAGCGGTCGTAAGCTCTTTAGTATTTCCGAGCCTCATCTGGAAAATCAGCCGCTTGCCAGCACGCTAAAACAGATCAAAACCCTGGTAGGGCAGACGTTAAAAAAACGCCAGCTTCAACATGCGCGCGTTCTCGGCGTCGGTTATGCCGTACCTGGTTTTCTAAAAACTGATAGTAAAAAGCGCCACTGTGTGGCCTGGCTTTCAAGCTGGCGCGATGTCGACCTGCAACAGGCATTCGAACATAATTTACCGTGGCCAACGTGGGTGGAAAACAACGCCAACGCTTCGGCGATTGGCGAGTTGTATTCGGGAACATGGAACCACTACCAGGATTTGACGTTTATTGATTTGGGCTATGGCATCGGCGCGGGGATCATTGCCGAAGGTAAATTGCTGCGCGGCGGTTTTCTGAATGCGGGTGAAGTCGGGATGGCGTTTCCAGGCGATAAACCGCGCCCATCCTATAAAGATCTGGCCGCGACGCTTACACAAGCCGGGTTAAGCGAAGCACAACTACCCGCACTCACCGCGCAGCAGCATCCCGTACTGGAAGCCTGGTTTTCTCGCTGCTGTGATCAAGTTGAGCAGAGCATTATGGGATGTCTGCAATGGATTGACCCACAGTTAATCATTTTAGGTGGAGCTATGCCGGAAGCCATTACCGAACGGCTGGCTGAAGTTTTAACGCAAAGACTCGATGCGAGGCTTGATCCTGACCGCCCAAAAGTCCGGCTGGTGAACTCCCCGATGGGTGCCGAAAGCGCCTCGTGGGGCGCGGCGATGATCCCGCTGTATCAAGTGATTAATCAGGCTTAATCGACCCGGCAAAAAAAACGCCTCCGAAGAGGCGTTAGTCAGCAAAGTGAGAGTATTACTTCTTCTTCGCTTTCGGGTTTGGCAGGTCGGTGATGCTACCTTCGAAGATCTCAGCAGCCAGACCTACAGACTCATGCAGAGTCGGGTGCGCGTGGATGGTGAGCGCGATATCTTCTGCGTCACAACCCATTTCGATAGCCAGACCGATTTCGCCCAACAGCTCGCCGCCGTTAGTACCGACAATCGCACCACCAATAACACGGTGTGTTTCTTTGTCGAAAATCAGTTTGGTCATACCGTCTGCGCAGTCGGAAGCGATAGCACGGCCAGAAGCTGCCCACGGGAAGGTGGCGGTTTCGTAGCTGATGCCTTTTTCTTTCGCTTCTTTCTCGGTCAGACCAACCCATGCAACTTCTGGTTCGGTATAAGCGATAGAAGGGATCACTTTCGGGTCGAAGTAGTGCTTCATGCCCGCGATAACTTCAGCGGCAACGTGACCTTCGTGAACACCTTTGTGAGCAAGCATTGGCTGGCCTACGATGTCGCCGATTGCAAAGATATTCGGCACGTTAGTGCGCATTTGCTTATCGGTACGGATGAAGCCACGGTCATCAACTTCAACGCCAGCAGCGCCCGCATCCAGCAGCTTACCGTTAGGTACGCGACCGATTGCAACCAGAACCGCATCGTAACGCTGTGGTTCAGCTGGGGCTTTTTTGCCTTCCATTGTTACATAGATGCCATCTTCTTTGGCTTCAACAGCAGTAACTTTGGTTTCCAGCATCAGGTTGAATTGCTTGCTGATACGTTTGGTGAAGACTTTCACCACGTCTTTGTCGGCAGCCGGGATAACCTGGTCAAACATTTCAACCACGTCAATCTCTGAACCCAGCGCATGGTACACAGTACCCATTTCCAGACCGATGATACCGCCACCCATAACCAGCATGCGTTTTGGTACGGATTTCAGTTCCAGTGCGTCGGTAGAATCCCATACGCGTGGATCTTCATGCGGAATGAATGGCAGCTGAATCGGACGAGAACCCGCCGCGATAATGGCGTTATCGAAGTTGATAGTCGTTGGACCATTTTCACCTTCAACAACCAGGGTGTTAGTGCCGGTAAATTTACCCAGGCCATTCACCACTTTAACTTTACGACCTTTCGCCATACCAGACAGGCCACCAGTCAACTGGTTGATAACCTTTTCTTTCCAGGTACGGATCTTGTCGATGTCAGTTTTCGGCTCACCGAAAACAATGCCATGCTCTGCTAACGCTTTCGCTTCTTCGATAACTTTAGCAACGTGCAGCAGGGCTTTAGAAGGGATACAGCCAACGTTCAGGCAAACACCACCAAGGGTGCTGTAACGTTCTACAATGACGGTCTCCAGACCTAAATCAGCGCAACGGAATGCAGCAGAATAACCTGCCGGGCCTGCCCCAAGTACGACGACCTGAGTTTTGATTTCAGTACTCATCATGACCTCTATGTTTTCTATCCGGTGATCCCTGGCCTTATCGCCCGTCATCCACCGGGACGTTCTATCCGCACGTAGTCTACAAAACTGTTAACAATTTTGAAACAACAAACGGCAAACGAATTGTCCTTTGCATCAGATAATCTCGAACTGCATCACGAGATTGACCTAAAAAAAGCCGACCGAAAGGCCGGCTTTTTGGCTTACATCACCAGACGGCGAATGTCTGCCAGCATGTTGTTGATGATGGTGATGAAGCGCGCACCATCAGCACCGTCAATCACGCGGTGATCGAAGGAAAGAGACATTGGCATCATCAGACGCGGAGTGAACTCTTTACCATTCCAGACCGGCTCCATAGAAGACTTGGAGACACCCAGGATTGCCACTTCTGGCGCGTTAACGATTGGCGCGAAGTGAGTCGTCCCGATACCACCGAGGCTTGAGATAGTAAAGCAACCGCCCTGCATTTCGCCAGCAGTCAGCTTGCCATCGCGAGCTTTCTTGGAGATAGCCATCAGTTCGTGAGACAGCTCAACGATGCCTTTCTTGTTCACGTCTTTGAAGACTGGAACAACCAGACCGTTTGGCGTATCAACCGCAACACCGATGTTGATGTACTTTTTCAGCGTCAGCTTCTGACCATCTTCGGACAGGGAGCTGTTGAAGCGTGGCATTTGCTCAAGTGCAGCGGCAACGGCTTTCATGATGAAGACTACTGGAGTAATTTTAACGCCCAGTTTCTTCTTCTCAGCTTCTACGTTCTGCTGTTTACGGAACGCTTCCAGCTCAGTGATATCCGTTTTGTCGAAGTGCGTAACGTGCGGGATCATTACCCAGTTACGGCTCAGGTTAGCACCAGAAATTTTCTGGATACGGCCCAGTTCAACTTCTTCGATTTCACCAAACTTGCTGAAGTCTACTTTCGGCCATGGCAGCATGCCTGGCAGACCGCCGCCGGTAGCAGCAGCTGGTGCAGTTTCAGCGCGTTTAACCGCATCTTTCACGTAAGCCTGAACGTCTTCGCGCAGGATACGACCTTTACGGCCAGTCCCTTTCACTTTCGCCAGGTTCACACCGAACTCACGCGCCAGACGGCGAATCAGTGGGGTTGCGTGAACATATGCGTCGTTTTCAGCGAATTCAGTTTTGCCTTCTGCTTTAGCTGGCGCTGCTGCAGGTTTCTGAGCCGCAGGAGCCGGAGCAGCTGCTTCTTGCTTAGCGGCAGGAGCTGGAGCAGCGCCTTCCACTTCAAAGACCATAATCAGAGAACCGGTAGACACCTTGTCGCCAGTATTGATTTTGATTTCTTTAACCACACCCGCGAACGGAGCTGGGACTTCCATAGAAGCTTTGTCGCCTTCTACAGTAATCAGTGATTGTTCAGCGGCAACTTTATCGCCAACTTTAACCATCACTTCAGTCACTTCAACTTCGTCACCGCCGATGTCCGGAACGTTCACTTCTTTAGAGCCAGATGCCGCTGGTGCTGCAGCCGGAGCGGCTTCAGCTTTGGCTTCTGTCGCAGCCGGTGCAGCACCCGCTACTTCGAAGACCATAATCAGGGAACCGGTAGACACTTTGTCGCCAGTATTGATTTTGATTTCTTTGACAACGCCTGCGAACGGCGCCGGGACTTCCATAGAAGCTTTATCACCTTCAACGGTGATCAGAGACTGCTCTGCTTCAACTTTGTCGCCAACTTTAACCATAATCTCGGTGACTTCAACTTCGTCACCGCCGATGTCTGGCACGTTCACTTCTTTGGCCGCAGCGGCTGCTGGCGCTGCTTCTTTCTTCTCTTCGGCCGGAGCAGGTGCAGCGGCTGCTGCACCTTCGGCGGATTCGAAAATCATAACCAGTTTGCCGGTTTCAACTTTGTCACCTACCGCAACTTTGATCTCTTTGACCACGCCTGCTTGCGGTGAAGGAACTTCCATTGAAGCCTTATCACCTTCCACGGAGATGATGGACTGGTCAACTTCAACCTTATCGCCCACTTTCACCATGATTTCGGTGACTTCAACTTCGTCTGCACCAATGTCCGGTACGTTGATTTCGATAGCCATTTTATTCTTTACCTCTTATGCCAGACGCGGGTTGACTTTATCTGCATCGATGTTGAATTTGGTGATAGCGTCAGCCACCACTTTCTTATCGATTTCGCCACGTTTAGCCAGTTCGCCAAGTGCCGCAACAACCACGTAAGATGCGTCCACTTCGAAGTGGTGACGCAGGTTTTCGCGGCTGTCTGAACGACCGAAGCCATCAGTACCCAGTACGCGGTAATCGCTTGCTGGGATGAAGTTACGGATCTGCTCAGCGAACAGTTTCATATAGTCAGTAGACGCTACAGCTGGTGCATCACTCAGAATCTGAGCAACGTACGGTACACGTGGTTCTGAAGTTGGGTGCAGCATGTTCCAACGTTCACAGTCCTGACCATCACGAGCCAGTTCGGTGAAGGAAGTCACGCTGAACACATCAGAGCCAACGCCGTAGTCTTTAGCCAGGATCTGTGCTGCTTCACGTACGTGACGCAGGATGGAACCAGAGCCCATCAGCTGAACCTTACCTTTAGTACCTTCAACTGTTTCCAGTTTGTAGATACCTTTACGGATGCCTTCTTCCGCGCCTTCTGGCATGGCTGGCATGTGGTAGTTTTCGTTCAGCGTAGTGATGTAGTAGTAAATGTTCTCTTGTGCTTCGCCGTACATACGCACCAGACCGTCATGCATGATGACAGCAACTTCGTAAGCGTACGCTGGATCGTAAGAGATACAGTTAGGGATAGTCAGAGACTGAATATGGCTGTGGCCATCTTCGTGCTGCAAACCTTCACCGTTGAGTGTGGTACGACCGGAAGTCCCGCCGACCAGGAAGCCACGCGCCTGTTGGTCACCCGCAGCCCAGCACAGGTCGCCAATACGTTGGAAACCGAACATGGAGTAGTAGATGTAGAACGGGATCATTGGCAGATCGTTGGTGCTGTAAGAGGTCGCAGCAGCCAGCCAGGATGAACCTGCGCCCAGCTCGTTGATACCTTCTTGCAGGATCTGGCCTTTCTCGTCTTCTTTGTAGTATGCAACCTGCTCACGGTCCTGCGGGGTGTACTGCTGGCCGTTCGGGCTGTAAATACCGATCTGACGGAACAGACCTTCCATACCGAAAGTACGCGCTTCATCGGCAATGATTGGAACCAGACGGTCTTTGATAGACGGGTTCTTCAGCATCACGTTCAGGGCACGAACGAAAGCGATAGTGGTGGAGATTTCTTTGTTCTGCTCTTCTAACAGCGAGTTGAAGTCTGCAAGTGTTGGCAGTTCCAGTTTCTCGGTGAATTTTGGCAGGCGAGTCGGCAGGTAGCCGTTCAGTTTTTCACGCTGGCCATGCAGATATTTGTACTCTTCGCTGCCTTCTTCAAACTTGATGTATGGCAGTTTTTCGATTTCAGCATCGGTCACTGGAACGTTGAAACGGTCACGTACATAACGTACGCCGTCCATGTTCATTTTCTTAACCTGGTGCGCGATGTTTTTACCTTCGGCAGTCTCACCCATGCCATAACCTTTAACGGTATGAGCCAGGATTACAGTTGCTTTGCCTTTGGTTTCTTGTGCATTGCGCAGTGCAGCGTAGATTTTCTTAGGATCGTGGCCGCCACGGTTCAGTGCCCAAATCTCATCGTCGGACATATCTTTAACCAGTGCAGCAGTTTCTGGATAACGACCGAAGAAGTGCTCACGTACGTAAGCGCCATTTTTGGATTTGAAGGTCTGGTAGTCACCGTCAACGGTTTCGCCCATCAGCTGCAGCAGCTTACCGCTGGTATCTTTACGCAGCAGTTCGTCCCAACGAGAGCCCCAAATCACTTTGATAACGTTCCAGCCAGCACCCGCGAAGATACCTTCCAGTTCGTTAATGATTTTGCCGTTACCGGTTACTGGGCCATCCAGACGCTGGAGGTTACAGTTAATGATGAAGCACAGGTTGTCCAGTTTTTCACGGGTTGCGATAGTGATCGCACCTTTAGATTCTGGCTCATCCATCTCACCATCGCCCAGGAACGCGTAAACGCGCTGTGCGGAGGTGTCTTTCAGACCACGGTGTTCCAGGTATTTCTGGAATTTAGCCTGATAGATAGCACCGATTGGACCCAGACCCATAGATACGGTCGGGAACTGCCAGAATTCAGGCATCAATTTCGGGTGCGGGTAAGAAGACAGACCATTACCGTGAACTTCCTGACGGAAATTGTTCATCTGCTCTTCAGTCAGGCGGCCTTCAAGGAAAGCACGTGCGTAAACGCCTGGGGAGATGTGACCCTGGAAGTAAACCAGATCGCCGCCATCTTTCGCATTGCGTGCGCGGAAGAAGTGGTTGAAACACACGTCATACACGGTTGCAGAAGACTGGAAAGATGACATATGGCCGCCCAGATCGAGGTCTTTTTTAGACGCACGCAGGACAGTCATGATGGCATTCCAACGGATAGCAGAACGAATACGGCGTTCCAGCTCCAGATTCCCCGGGTATTCCGGTTCATCTTCAACGGCGATGGAGTTTACGTACTGACGGGCAGAAGAACCTTCTGCAACTTTTACTCCGCCTTTACGGGCTTCGCTCAATAACTGATCAATCAGGTACTGTGCGCGCTCAACACCTTCTTCACGGATGACCGATTCGATCGCCTGTTGCCAGTCGCGAGTTTCGATCGGATCCACGTCATTTGGGAAACGTTCTGACATGGGTGGTATTCCTTATCTGTGTCTAATACGTTGATTATCTGGAACCTGTCCCATTGTATTTTCCTTGGAAAAACACAATAAGACAGGTTCTGCGTTTAGTTGCCGCGCTCTAAATAGTGGCGCTTAAAAGAACCAGATATTTCAGGTTCTCATTCCTTACGTTGCTGTAAGCGCCGCAGAGAACGTTCTCGACGACTCTGTTCGCGGCTGCGATCCAGCAATATTTCTTCGATAAATGCCAGGTGACGGTGCGACGCTTCGCGCGCCTGCTCCGGCTGGCGAGCCATAATCGCCGCAAAAATGCTGGCGCGATGGCTGCTCACTTGCGCCAGCATTTCACGGCGCGCATAGAGCAATTCAAAATTCTGACGAACGTTTTGTTCGAGCATTGGTGACATACAGCGCAACAAGTGTAGTAGCACCACGTTGTGAGCGGCTTCGGTTACAGCGATTTGATACTGCATAACCGCATCGGATTCAGCATCCAGATCGCCGGACTCTTGCGCTTTTTGAATGGCTAAATGGCAGTCGCCAATACGTTTGAGATCTTCGTCCGTACCACGCAAAGCAGCGTAATACGCAGCGATACCTTCAAGTGCGTGGCGGGTTTCAAGCAGATCAAACTGGGATTCAGGATGGTCAGACAGCAGTTCGACCAGCGGGTCGCTTAAACTTTGCCAAAGACTGTTTTGGACAAAAGTACCGCCGCCCTGACGACGAAGCAGGAGTCCTTTCGCTTCAAGGCGCTGAATGGCCTCGCGCAGTGAAGGACGAGAAACGTCGAACTGTTTTGCCAATTCGCGCTCTGGAGGGAGTTTTTCGCCGGGACGCAAGGTGCCTTCGAGGATGAGAAACTCCAACTGCTGCTCAATCACATCGGATAATTTTGGTTGGCGGATTTTGCTGTAGGCCATTTTTTCCCTGTCTCTGCCATTAGCGCTATACCCGTCATTCTTCAAGTTGTTGGTGCGTTAGCTGCGCTCGTTCACCCGAATCACTTACTTATGTAAGCTCACCGGGACTCTCTCGTTTGCCGCCTTCCTACAACTCGAATTATTTTGGATATATCCCCTTCAGACTTCAAATTATCTGGGGGAGTCAATTGGTATGACCAATTTCACATTCTTGACGCTAAAGTAACAAAGTATTCACCTTCTGTCCATATTGGTTTTGATTGAAATCATTAAACCAGGCACATTTTAACAACATTACAGAAATGATGTTTCAAAGCTGTAACTTTGCACAAATGTCATATTTACCCACCCAAGCCGCTTTTAACTTTTACGAAACAGCAAAAATTGGTTTTTCTTGCAAATTGAAGCGATTCATCAGTTTAAAATATGAATATTAATTCACAGGTAGCGCTTAATCTGAACAAATAACAGCAGAAGTGAAAGAGATGGCGGAATAACAACTGGTTTCTTTTTATTCAACTCGTCACGACAAGAATAGAAAGCAGGTGCAAACGCCGGCACTTACCACTATTCTTTGCGCTGCGGTAGTCCAATGCGCAAAATACTGGAATTAAAAACCGTAAAATAAACACTACACATTACGGAATTACAAACTTACAGAGGTGCAATTAGCGCCCTGAAAATAACCACACACGAGGTTAAACGATGGAAGGTCAACAGCAAGGCGACACGCTGAAACGCGGCCTTAAAAACCGCCATATTCAGCTCATCGCACTGGGTGGAGCAATAGGAACAGGCCTGTTTCTGGGTAGTGCGTCTGTCATCCAATCCGCCGGGCCGGGGATTATTCTTGGCTACGCGATCGCAGGTTTTATTGCCTTTCTGATCATGCGCCAGTTGGGTGAAATGGTTGTAGAAGAGCCTGTAGCCGGTTCTTTTAGCCACTTTGCTTATAAATACTGGGGTGGATTTGCAGGTTTTGCGTCTGGCTGGAACTACTGGGTACTGTATGTCCTGGTCGCGATGGCAGAGCTTACTGCGGTAGGTAAATACATCCAGTTCTGGTATCCCGAGATCCCAACCTGGGCTTCTGCCGCGGTGTTTTTCGTCGTGATCAATGCCATTAACCTGACCAACGTAAAAGTGTTCGGTGAAATGGAATTCTGGTTCGCAATAATCAAAGTCATCGCCGTCGTTGCCATGATTCTGTTTGGTGGCTGGTTGCTGTTTAGCGACAATGCCGGCCCACAAGCTACTGTTCGTAACCTTTGGGAACAAGGCGGATTCTTGCCGCACGGCTTTACCGGATTAGTCATGATGATGGCCATTATCATGTTCTCCTTCGGTGGGCTTGAGCTGGTCGGTATTACTGCTGCAGAAGCGGATAATCCACAAGTCAGCATTCCTAAAGCTACCAACCAGGTTATTTACCGTATTCTGATTTTCTATGTGGGCTCACTGGCTGTTCTGCTGTCTCTGATGCCATGGACTCGTGTGACCGCTGACACCAGCCCGTTCGTGCTTATCTTCCACGAACTGGGTGACAGCTTTGTCGCCAACGCTCTCAACATCGTGGTTCTGACCGCTGCACTGTCCGTTTATAACAGCTGTGTTTACTGCAACAGCCGCATGCTGTTTGGTCTGGCTCAGCAAGGCAACGCGCCAAAAGCGCTGCAGAAAGTCGATAAACGTGGCGTACCAGTTAATACCATCCTGGTATCTGCGCTGTTCACTGCATTGTGTGTATTGATTAACTATCTGGCTCCAGCTGAAGCGTTCGGCCTGCTGATGGCGCTGGTCGTCTCTGCACTGGTCATTAACTGGGCGATGATTAGCCTCGCGCACATCAAGTTCCGTCGTGCGAAAGATCAACAAGGCGTGAAGACTCGCTTCCCTGCCCTGTTCTATCCGTTGGGTAACTATATCTGCTTGCTGTTCATGGCAGCGGTGCTGGTTATCATGGCAATGACTCCAGGCATGGCAATCTCCGTATGGTTGATTCCAGTGTGGGTGGTCGTTCTGGGTATCGGATACTTCATCAAACAGAAGAACCTGAAGAGCGTTAAAGCTTAATGCATTAAGGCTCGGGGCGTAGGTCGGATTAGCGTAGCGACATCCGACCTACAAACTCCATCAACGAATTAGTTATCTGCTTCACACTTTTCCCATAACGACAGAATTGTCCATCCCTGCAACGAATTACAGACACGCAATTAATCTCAAACAGCCCAATACTCTTGTCCATATACTGGTCAGGAGCTTTCCCAATGGAAAACAGCAAATTATCAATTAAAGAAAAGATTGGCTATGGAATGGGCGACGCCGGATGCAATATCATCTTTGGCGCCATTATGTTGTTTGTTAACTATTTTTACACTGATATCTTTGGCCTGGCCCCGGCACTTGTGGGGGTTATGCTGCTTTCAATCAGGGTCATCGATGCCATTACTGACCCAATTATGGGTGCGATTGCCGATAGAACCCAAAGCCGTTGGGGACGTTTTCGTCCATGGATTTTATGGATGGCTGCCCCGTTTGCCTTCTTCAGTTACCTGATGTTTACCACTCCAGACTGGGCATATAGCAGCAAAGTTATCTATGCCTTCGTCACCTACTTCCTGCTCTCTTTAACCTATACCGCCATCAACATTCCTTATTGCTCCCTGGGAAGCGTGATCACTAACGATCCGAAAGAGCGTGTGGCTTGCCAGTCATATCGCTTTGTCATGGTCGGTATCGCGACGCTTATCCTTTCACTCTCTCTGCTGCCAATGGTTGACTGGTTTGGTGGCGGTGACAAAGCGAAAGGCTATCAGATGGCGATGGGCGTTCTGGCGGTGCTCGGCATGTTCATGTTCTTATTCTGCTTCTCGACCGTCAGAGAACGTGTACGTCCAGCTGTGCCAACCAATGACGATTTAAAATCTGACCTGAAAGACGTGTGGAAAAATGACCAGTGGGTGCGGATTTTACTGCTGACCCTGTGCAACGTTTGCCCTGGTTTTATACGCATGGCAGCCACTATGTATTACGTCACCTGGGTAATGGGCCAAAGCACCAGCTTCGCCACCCTGTTTATTAGCCTTGGCGTAGTAGGCATGATGGGCGGCAGTATGCTGGCTAAAGTGTTGACCGACCGTATCTGCAAACTGAAAGTGTTCTTCTGGACCAACATCGTGTTAGCGATTTTCTCTTGCGGCTTCTATTTCCTTGACCCGCATGCCACCACGCTCATTGTAGTGATGTATTTCCTGCTCAACATTCTGCACCAGATCCCTTCACCGCTGCACTGGTCGCTGATGGCTGACGTTGATGACTACGGCGAGTGGAAAACCGGTAAACGCATCACCGGGATTAGCTTCTCAGGTAACTTGTTCTTCCTGAAATTGGGTCTGGCAATTGCCGGTGCGATGGTGGGTTTCCTGCTTTCCTGGTACGGCTACGACGCCGGTGCGAAACAGCAAAGTGCAGAATCCATTAACGGTATTGTGATGCTATTTACCATCATCCCAGGCGTTGGATACCTGATTACCGCAGGTGTTGTCCGCCTGCTGAAGGTCGACAGTGAAACGATGCGTCGCATCCAGGCTGATCTTGAAAAACGTCGTCGTAACTATCGCGAACTCAACGATTATCACGACAGCAAACCTGTTGAAGCGAAACTATAAGGAAAGCGCTATGAATCAGGAGCAATGGCCTAATCCATTTATCGAGCAGCGTGCCGACCCGTTTATTTTACGGCATGGAGACGGGTACTACTTTATTGCATCGGTGCCTGAGTACGACCGACTTGAAATCCGCCGGGCGGCGACCATCAGCGAGCTGCCAAATGCCCAGCCAACCGTGGTGTGGCGCAAGCCGAACCACGGCCCGATGAGCGAACTTATCTGGGCACCGGAACTGCATCAAATTGATGGGAAATGGTACATCTACTTTGCCGCAACCCACACTCATGAGCTCGACAAGCTCAATATGTTTCAGCACCGGATGTTTGCCCTGGAGTGTGCCGATGCAGACCCGCTTACGGGACAATGGGTCGAGAAAGGTCAGGTGAAAACGCAGTTCGACAGCTTCTGTCTGGATGCCACTACTTTCAGTCATCAAGGTAAACAGTGGTATTTGTGGGCGCAGAAAGATCCCGATATTGCGGGTAACTCCAATATCTATCTTGCCGAACTGGAAACCCCGTGGGCCATCAAAGGCAAACCTGTGTTGTTAAGCAAGCCTGAGCTGGACTGGGAGTGCAGGGGTTTTCTGGTAAATGAAGGGCCAGCGGTAGTGGTTCACGGCGACAAACTATTTGTCAGTTATTCGGCCAGTGCGACCGATGAAAACTACTGTATTGGCTTGCTATGGATAGATGTGAATGCAGACCCAACCGATGCGGCAAACTGGCATAAGTCTCCTCAACCGATGTTTACCACCAGTTACCCAAACAAACAGTTTGGGCCAGGGCATAACAGTTTTACCAAAACGAAAGACGGGCAAGATGTGTTGGTCTACCACGCGCGGAACTACACGGAAATTGAAGGCGATCCGTTGTATGACCCTAATCGTCATACACGTTTGAAAATGCTCGAATGGGACGGAAACGGTATGCCGGTGTTTGGCATACCGCCTGCAGATAACCGTTAAACTGACTACGCTGAACAGCCTCTCCCACCAGGCGCTATTGTTGCAGATAGTTTGGACTCGGACTGCGCGGAAAAACCGGAGCGTACATGTAGTACGTGAGGATTTTGAGCACAGCTCAGGGTCAAACTAGCAAATAAAATAGTCTGGTGGGTTTAGGCTACACCAGCGTGCCGTAAATGGTCAGTAACGCAACGACCACCAAAATCACCAGTGAAGTTTTCTTGGCCATAGTCACAGCGGCTTTCGGTGTTTTCACTTTATCGAGATGTGGCTCGCGAGCCAGCGAAAACTGTGCCAGTTGAGTCAGCACCTGATATTGCGAAGTATGACGGTCAGCCAGTGAAGCAAACCATGCAGGAAGTGCGCGCTCACCGTGACCCACCAGCGCATAAACCACACCAACCAGACGCACCGGCACCCAGTCCAGCACATGCAAAATCGCATCGATACCCGAATGTAGACGCTGTTGCGGTGAATGATGGCGAGCAAGCCAGGTTTGCCAGGCACGCAGGAAAGCATAACCTGCCAGCGTCACCGGCCCCCAAACTCCACCGACGATAAACCAAAACAGCGGTGCGAGGTAAAAACGAAAGTTAATCCACAGAAGCGCGTTTTGCAGCTCTTTCAGATATTCGCGTTCGTCGCAATCTGGCGGAATACCATGGATAAGCGTCAGCTCACTGGCCATGGCATCACGAGCATGAATGTCGTCGTGGTTCGCGGCCTTTAAATAGGCGTGGTAATGCAAGCGCACCTGGCCTGCCCCCATACACAGAACGCCGAGTGCAATCCAGAACACCAACAGCGGCACATTAAAGAACAAACCTTGCAACGCACGAATGCCGAGGAAAACCACCAGCATGCACAGTGCAGTCATCAGAAGTGTGCGAAACAGCGAAAAGTTTTTTACCCGCCGAAAGAGGACTTCAAGGCGGTGATCCAGCTGCCAGTGTTCGCCCAGCTTGAACAGCCGTTCCCAAATCATCACCAGCAACAACGTAAACAGCGTCATTTCATCTCCTTATTTGACGTTACCTCAACCGAGCGGCGAAAACGCGACCAGTCAAAAACAGGGCCTGGGTCCGTTTTGCGTCCCGGAGCGATATCGCAGTGTCCCGTCATATGGTCAGCTATAGCCGGATAGGCATAAATCAGTGTGTCAGTAATCGCAGTAAGTTGTTGATATTGCGCATCAGTATAGGGCAGCGTATCGGTCCCCTCCAGCTCAATACCAATTGAAAAATCATTGCAGCGCTCACGCCCATCATATAAAGAAACCCCGGCATGCCAGGCGCGTTTATCGAAAGGAACATACTGGACAATTTCACCGTCACGGCGAATCAGACAATGTGCGGAAACACGCAAATGAGCAATTCCCGCAAAATAGGGATGGGCGTTCGCATCCAGCGTTCCGGTAAACAGCGCGTCAATCCATGGGCCACCAAACTCTGCCGGTGGCAAACTGATGTTATGCACCACCAATAGCGAAGGTGTCTCCTCCTCCGGTCGGCAATCAAAATGTGGGGAAGGAACATGCTTTACACCCACCAGCCAGCCGTTTTTTAGCTGCATCCGCGGTCTCCTTAGAGTGGTACTTGACGTCGCATCAATGTAGCATGTTTCGACATTAACTAAGCCATTTCGGAGTTTTATCATGCCGCCTCGCCGTTATAACTCAGACCGCCGACGTGACGAGCTTCTCGACCGTATTAACCTTGATATTCCACAAGCTGTTTCCCAGGCTTTGCGCGAAGACTTGGGTGGCGAGATTGACCCTAATAACGATATCACCGCACAATTACTGGATGCAGAGCATTGTTCACATGCTGTAGTGATCACCCGTGAAAACGGTGTGTTCTGTGGCAAACGTTGGGTCGAAGAGGTGTTTATTCAGCTTGGTGGGGATGTCAAAGTCACCTGGCATGTTGAGGATGGCCAAACCGTGGTGGTAGACCAGCCTTTGTTCGAACTGACGGGGCTTTCGCGCGTATTGCTTACCGGAGAACGTACGGCGTTGAACTTTGTTCAAACGCTGTCAGGCGTAGCCAGCGAAGTTCGCACTTATGTGGATCTTCTGGCGGGAACCAATACGCAACTGCTTGATACACGTAAAACCCTGCCTGGCCTGCGTACAGCCCTGAAATACGCAGTGCTTTGCGGTGGCGGCAGCAACCATCGCCTGGGCCTGTCCGATGCTTTTCTGATTAAAGAAAACCATATCATCTCCTCCGGCTCCATTCGCCAGGCGGTAGAAAAAGCATTCTGGTACCACCCTGATGTGCCTGTAGAAGTTGAAGTTGAGTCACTTGAAGAGCTGGAACAGGCGCTGCTTGCCGGCGCTGACATCATTATGCTCGATAATTTCAACGTTGAAGATATGCGAAAAGCTGTCGTTCTCACCAATGGTAAAGCGCGTCTGGAAGTGTCCGGAAACGTGACGAAAGAAACCATCCGTGAATTTGCCGAAACTGGTGTCGACTTTATCTCTGTGGGCGCGCTGACTAAGCATGTCCGCGCACTCGATCTCTCTATGCGCTTCCGCTAATTCCTGCCGGGCAGATGGGGTAAAACTCATCTGCCTTTTTCCTTCTCTTGCGTCACTGCTCGCATTTTCATTGTTGCCTCCTGCAAACTTCACATAAATGCTGGAAAGCGCCTTCCTGATGCTATCACTCGCTCTCGCCTGAGGGATTCTTACAGCGCAAAGTGCCGCTATCTCAATCAGGAGCGGCATATGAAAAGACAACAAGGATTTACACTTATTGAGCTGATGGTGGTTATCGGCATTATCGCGATTCTCAGTGCCATCGGTATTCCCGCCTATCAGAATTACCTGCGAAAAGCGGCATTGACCGACATGCTACAAACCTTTGTCCCCTACCGCACCGCCATTGAGCTTTGTGCCATTGAACGAGGCGGGATTAGCCAGTGCAATGCCGGGAGCAACAGTATCCCCTCGCCTAAAACGACACGTTATGTCAGCGGTATGAGCGTTGAAAGCGGCGTTGTCACGTTAACTGGGCAAGAAAGCCTGAGTGGTCTCACCGTTTCGTTATCCCCCCGCTGGAATGACGCCGAAGGTGTGGAAGGCTGGAACCGGAGCTGTGCCACTACCGATGGCAGCTCGCTGAAACAGAGCTGCGAAGAAGTTTTCCGTTTTGATAATAACCCTGCGGGTAACTAAGCCATGGAAAATCGGCAGATCCTCGCTCTGTGTAATCAGTATCAGGCGGTATTACTTTCTGAAGATCCAACACTCCATATTGCTATTTCACCCAATCCATCCGCTCAGTTTTTTGAAGCATTGCGCTTTATCTGCGATAAGCCGATCAACATTGAATACTGGCCCGCCGAACAGTTAGAGAAAGCACGGCATTCAGGAGCGTTGGTAAACACCGATGAACAAACTGAAAACATCGCGCCAGTGGTTCAGCTGCTTCAAGAAACGCTACATAAAGCGATTCAACTGCGCGCATCAGATATTCACTTTGAACCGATTGAGCAAGGCTACCAGATTCGTTTTCGGGTCGACGGCGTGCTGCAACTGCAGCCTCTCCTGCCAGCACATCTGGCCGCCCCGTTAACGGCACGGCTAAAAGTACTGGGGAATCTGGATATTGCAGAGCGTCGTTTACCTCAGGATGGGCAAATGGAGATTGAAGTCGAAAAGCATAAATGTTCATTTCGCATTGCGACGTTACCGGTGTATCACGGGGAAAAGGTTGTTTTACGCTTAATGAGCCAGACCGAACAAACTTTTGAGCTTTCGGATTTAGGCATGTCACAGGATGATTGCACTCGCTTTCAACGTTGCTTAGCCAATCCGCAAGGTATGATTCTGGTGACTGGCCCCACCGGGAGCGGTAAAACCATCACGCTTTATAGCGCGCTAAAAATACTCAACCAGATTTCCAGCAACCTTTGTAGCGTCGAAGACCCTATAGAAATTCCGATGCGCGGGCTCAATCAAACACAAATAAACAGCAAAGCGGGGCTAAGTTTCCACAGCGTATTACGCGCCTTGTTGCGCCAGGATCCCGATATCATAATGGTGGGTGAGATTCGGGATAGCGACACCGCGGAAATTGCCATTAAGGCTGCGCAGACCGGGCATCTTGTTCTTTCAACACTCCATACCAACTCGACGGCCGAGACCGTCGTGCGCCTGCAACAAATGGGGGTGGAACGCTGGATGTTAGCCTCTGCGTTGAACATGGTGGTCGCACAGCGTCTGGTTCGAAAACTCTGCCCTCACTGCAAACAACAACGCCCTGATGACATCGCCATTCCGACAACTCTCTGGAAACGAGCTTTGCCAGACTGGCATGCCACAGGATGTGAACGCTGCTACGGCGGTTATTACGGGCGAAGCGCATTGTTTGAAATCTTGCTTGTCGACCCGATTATTCAGTCTTCAATTATCCAGGGCATGCCCGCACATGAAATCGATGCACTCGCACGCCAACAAGGCATGTTGACGCTATTCGAAAGTGGCTGTCTGGCGGTGGAACAAGGACTTACCACGCTCGAAGAGTGTTATCGGGTACTCGGAGTCCCTCATGGCTAAGCTATTGCTCTGGCACTGGAAAGCGGTCGACCCACTCGGACAGATACAGAAGGGCTCGTTATTTGCAGAAGATATTGCATCCGTCACCGATAAACTTTTCAGTGACAATCTTCAGCTTTTACAGCTTCGTAAAACGTCACGAACACGCCGTGGCTGTTGGCATATTCAGCAAAAAATTCAGGTATTCCGGCAGCTGGCTACTCTGCTTCAGGCAGGGATTTCCTTGTCTGATGGACTGTTACTTATCGCGCAGCAGCATCCCTTTGAAGAATGGAGCGCATTACTAAAAGACATCGAACAACGTGTATCAAGCGGGACACCCTTTTCAGCAGCATTAAGCCACTGGCCGAAGATTTTCCCGGCATTGTTTATTGCGTTGATTCACATTGGCGAGCTAACGGGGAAGCTAGACGAATGCTGTAAAAGGCTGGCAGACCAACAAGAAAAGCTCTACCGGCTGCATAAAAAGGTCATGAAAGCCTTGCGATACCCACTGTTTATCATGGTTGTCGCCCTGCTTGTCACTATCGGGATGATGGGATTTGTTCTCCCGGAGTTTGCCAATATCTATCGCTCCTTTAACGCTCCGCTCCCTGCGGTCACCGTGGCAGTCATGGCTATTTCAAGTTGGGTCACAACACAAGGTCTCGTGTGGCTCATGGCATCCGTGATCCTCTTCGTCGGTGGATATTTCCTTCGGCAACGGAAACCTCACTGGCAAGAGTATGAGCAAAATCTCTTGCTGCGTCTTCCCCTGATTGCCCCACTCTGGCGCGGGCAAGTTCTCAGCCAAATCTACACCACCCTGTCACTCTCTCAACAGGCCGGAATCCCTTTGCTGCAAGGACTAGCTGCAGTGGAAACAACACTTACGCCATTGTTATGGAAGAAGGTTATTTCACAGATTACGACCAAAGTGATTCAAGGCGTCCCGTTCTGGCTTGCACTCACTGAGAGCGAGCGATTCACACCGTTGTGTTGTCAGTTAGTACGAGTGGGTGAAGAGTCAGGAGCTTTAGATTTAATGCTGGAAAAACTGGCAAGCTGGCATCAAAACAATACCGAGGAACGGGCTGATAACCTGGCCGCTGCGCTGGAACCGATAATGATGTTAGTCGTGGGAGGGATTATTGGGACGCTGGTGATTGCGATGTATCTGCCCATTTTTCAGTTAGGCGATGCAATGAGTGCGGGATGAGGCGCAGCGAATGCCGCGCCGTTGGCATCTATAGCTTAGAGGCTATTGAAAACGCGGTTTTCCTGCTCGGCAACACGAATAAACGTGGTGCGCTTGGTCAACTCTTTCAGGCGAGAAGCACCAACGTAGGTACAAGCAGAACGCAAGCCGCCCAGAATATCACGGGCCGTGTTTTCTACCGGGCCACGTAATGGCAATTTCACTGTTTTGCCTTCCGCTGCGCGGTACTGTGCAACACCACCAACGTGGCGAGTCATCGCAGACTCAGAGCTCATGCCGTAGAACAGCATGAATTTCTCGCCATTCTCTTCAACAACGGTACCGCCGCTTTCTTCGTGGCCAGCCAGCATACCACCGAGCATCACGAAATCAGCGCCACCACCGAATGCTTTAGCAACATCACCCGGGACAGTACAGCCGCCGTCGCTAACAATCTGGCCGCCAAGGCCATGAGCTGCATCAGCACATTCAATCACAGCAGACAGTTGCGGGTAACCCACACCAGTTTTCACGCGAGTCGTACATACGGAGCCTGGGCCGATGCCGACTTTAACAATATCAGCACCTGAAAGGATCAATTCTTCGCACATTTCGCCAGTCACAACGTTACCTGCGCAGATCACTTTATCAGGCCATGCTTCACGTGCTTTAGACACGAACTGAGTGAAATGTTCGGAGTAGCCGTTAGCCACATCGATGCAGATAAATTTCAGAGCAGGATTCTGAGCAAGAATTTGCTTTGTTTTCTGGAAGTCAGCGTCTGAAGTACCAGTTGAGACCATAATGAACTTCAGGATATCGTCTGAAACAGACTTAACGAAGTCGCCCCACTGCTCAACAGAGTAGTGTTTATGGACTGCGGTAAGGATATCAAACGAAGCTAACGCCTGGGCCATACCGAATGTACCAACGGTGTCCATATTAGCTGCAATGATCGGAACACCTGACCATGACATACCGGAGTGTTTGAAAGTGAATTGGCGCTCAAGCTCTACATCAGAGCGGCTTTTAAGAGTGGAACGTTTTGGGCGAATAAGAACGTCTTTAAAACCTAACTTCAAATCTTCTTCAATACGCATGTTGCAGATTCCTGGGTCGAATGGCGAAGGACGCGTGAACGCAATTGGTGATTTAGACACCAATTCCAGTGACGTTATCATACGCACTATTAATGCCGCCGCAAGACTGCGAAAACAGTCTTTTTTGCGCTACAATCGTTAAAATTTACCTGAGAAACAGGAAATCGTTATGCGAGGTTCATTTTTTCCAATGCCTCCGCGCTTCCCTGAAACACAGCAGGTACAAATTAACTTTTTATATCCTTGATAAAACGTAGATTTAGGGTCTGGTTTTTATGGTTTATACGGTGGCATTAACGGGTGGGATTGGCAGTGGTAAAAGTACTGTCGCCGATAACTTTTCCCGATTAGGTATTACCGTTGTAGATGCTGACGTGATTGCTCGTCAGGTTGTTGAGCCAGGGCAATCTGCTCTTACAATTATTTCTGACCATTTTGGTAACGAAATTCTTCTTCAGGATGGCTCTCTTAACCGCCGTGTTCTTCGCGAAAAGATCTTCTCCTCTCCTGAGGAAAAACAGTGGCTCAATGCGCTGCTACATCCACTTATCCACCAGCGAACCCGAACTGAAATCAATCAAGCCGTTTCTCCCTACGTTTTGTGGGTTGTTCCATTGTTAATTGAGAATAACCTTCAACAAATGGCCGATCGCGTACTGGTTGTTGATGTCTCGCCAGAGGTGCAAATCGCACGTACTATTGCGCGCGATAAAGTCAGTTGCGAACATGTGCAACAAATCCTTGCTGCACAGGCAACACGCGAGGCACGCTTGAGCGCTGCCGATGATGTAATTAATAATGATGGTGCTGCCGAACAGGTGGCCGCACATGTTGACCGTCTGCACCGCCAGTATCTGGAACTGGCGGCACAGGCCGCACAGCAGGAAAATTAATAATGAGCACCCAGATTCTTTTTGAGCACCCACTAAATGAAAAAATGCGTACCTGGTTGCGTATCGAGTTTTTAATCCAACAACTCGAGAGTTCATTACCGGTAGATGAGACGTCTAAAGCCCTTCATTTTTTCCGTAATGTCGGTGACCTGCTAGACGTCTTTGAGCGAGGCGAAATTCGCACAGATATCCTCAAAGAGCTGGAGCGCCAGCAGCGTAAATTACTGAACTGGTCTGAAGTTCCGGGTGTAGATATGCAGCTTATCGATTCGCTGCGTAGCCAACTCAAAGAACGCGGCAGTGTGTTAATGGCAGCTCCTCGCCTCGGACAGTCTTTACGTGAAGACCGTCTGATTGCTCTTGTGCGTCAGCGTCTGAGTATTCCAGGCGGTTGCTGTAGTTTTGATTTACCAACATTGCATATCTGGCTTTATTCGCCACAAGAGCAGCGCAATACACAAATTAATACCTGGCTTGCGACTTTGCAGCCGTTAAAGCAGGCTCTGGATCTATTACTGGAAATCATCCGTAATTCTGCCCCCTTCCGTAAGCAGACCAGCCTTAACGGTTTTTATCAGGACAACGGTGACGATGCTGATTTGCTGCGTTTACAGCTTTCTCTCTCATCGCAGCTTTACCCACAGGTGTCTGGTCATAAAAGCCGTTTTGCGATCCGTTTCTTACCGCTTGATAGCGAGAATGGAATTATCCCTGAGCGTCTCGATTTCGAACTGGCATGCTGTTAAGGAGCGAATATGTCTGAACCTACAAAAGTAAACTGCCCGGGTTGCGGCAAAGTCGTTATCTGGAATGAAACCAGTCCGTATCGCCCGTTTTGCAGCAAACGCTGCCAGCTCATTGATCTAGGTGAATGGGCCGCCGAGGAAAAACGTATTCCAAGCAGCGGCGATTTGTCAGAGAGTGATGACTGGAGTGAAGAAGACCTGCGTTAGCCCTGCAGCAATTTGCTGATAACCGGTTCATTTGCTGGTGGGAAATCTGCCGCCACCAGCGAATTTTGTGCAACCCATTGGCCCGGTTGCCCTTCTTTACCCCACGGTTCCCCTTCCCAGCTTTCCACCATGAAGAACCACAAAGTAATAAACCTGTCCGGGAACTCGTAAGACAGCTTATCAAACAACTCAAACTGGGTAGCAGTAATCCCTGTCTCTTCCTGTAGTTCACGAACTAAGGCTTGCTCTGGCGTTTCACCGGCTTCGATTTTCCCGCCGGGGAACTCCAGCTTATTTGCCATGTGAGCATCAGCGGCTCGTTGGGTGATAAAAATCTTCCGTTCGGCGTTGCGAATGATCCCGACGGCAATTTCTAGTTGTTTCATTTTTGTGCAGGTGCTCCATAGAAAAAAGGCGCAGCAAGCTGCGCCTTCGTCGACAATTAAGTTCTTAGCTTAAACGGCCGTGACACTGTTTGAATTTCTTACCAGAACCGCATGGGCAAGGATCGTTACGACCCACTTTGCGCTCACCCGTTTCTTCTGCCAGTGCTTCTGCAGCAAGCGTGTCGTCATCCTGGTGGCTCAGCTGTTGCATCTGTGCCAGACGCTCTGCTTCTTCACGACGTTGCTGTTCCATCGCTTCAACTTCTTCAGGCATACGAACCTGAACTTTGCTCAACGTGCTGATGACTTCATATTTCAGCGCTTCGAGCATTGAAGCAAACATGGCAAAAGATTCACGTTTGTATTCTTGCTTAGGATCTTTTTGCGCGTAGCCGCGCAGGTGGATGCCCTGACGCAAGTAGTCCATTGCCGCCAGGTGCTCTTTCCACAATGAATCCAGAGTTTGCAGCATCACCCCTTTTTCGAAATGACGCATCATTTCAATGCCAACCACTTCTTCTTTACGCTTATACACTTCTACGGCGTTTTGCAAAATACGCTCGCGCAATGTCTCTTCGTGCAGTTCGGGCTCTTTATCCAGCCACTCTTTGATTGGCAGTTCGAGGTCGAAATCGTTTTTCAGACGTTCTTCCAGCCCTTCAACATCCCACATTTCTTCCAGCGATTGTGGTGGAATGTGCGTGTCTATGGTCACTTTGAAGACATCTTCACGAATGCTGTTGATGGTTTCGCTAACGTCGCTCACATCGAGCAATTCGTTACGCTGGCTGTAGATCGCACGACGTTGGTCGTTCGCCACATCATCATATTCAAGAAGCTGTTTACGGATATCAAAGTTGCGGCTTTCAACTTTACGTTGTGCGTTAGCAATCGCTTTGGTTACCCATGGGTGTTCAATCGCTTCACCAGGCTTCATACCCAGTTTACGCATCATGCCTGAAACACGATCCGATGCGAAAATACGCATCAGGGAATCTTCCATAGACAGATAGAAACGAGATGAACCGGCATCACCCTGACGACCCGAGCGGCCGCGCAACTGATTATCGATACGGCGAGATTCGTGACGCTCAGTACCGATGATATGCAAACCACCGGATGCCAGAACCGCGTCATGGCGAACCTGCCACTCTGCTTTAATCTGCGCGATCTGTTCTGGAGTTGGATTTTCCAGCTCAGCAACTTCTGCCTGCCAGCTACCACCCAACACGATATCCGTACCACGACCCGCCATGTTCGTTGCGATGGTCACGGCAGCAGGATAACCCGCCTGGGCAACAATCCCTGCCTCATTAGCGTGGAACTTGGCGTTCAGAACGTTGTGCTTGATACCCGCTTTGGTCAACTCTTCCGAGACCACTTCGGATTTTTCGATAGAGATAGTACCGACCAATACAGGCTGACCGTTGGTTGTACGTTCTTTAATATCTTCGATAATTGCCGCAATCTTGTCTGCTTCTGTCATGTAGACCAGGTCAGGCATGTCTTTACGGATCATTGGGCGGTTAGTTGGCACAACGATGGTATCGAGTTTGTAAATTGAGCTGAACTCAAACGCTTCAGTATCTGCAGTACCCGTCATACCAGCCAGTTTTTCATACAGGCGGAAGTAGTTCTGGAAGGTGATAGATGCCAGCGTTTGGTTTTCGTTCTGAATGTCGACGCCTTCTTTAGCTTCGACAGCCTGGTGCAGGCCATCAGACCAGCGACGACCTTGCATGGTACGACCGGTATGTTCATCAACGATGATGACTTCGCCATCTTTTACGATGTAGTCAACGTCACGGGTGAACAGCACATGTGCGCGCAATGCAGCAGTCACGTGGTGCATCAGCATGATATTGGTTGGGGAGTAAAGTGACTCGCCTTCCTCCATGATGCCTTCACGTACCAGCAGTTCTTCAACCAGTACCAGACCGCGTTCGGTAATGTTTACCTGACGAGATTTTTCGTCCACGGAGAAGTGGCCTTCGCCCTGGAAAGTATCAGAATCTTCTTTTTCCTGACGGATCAGGCTCGGGATGATTTTGTTTACTTTTCTGTACATCTCGGAACTATCTTCAGCAGGGCCGGAGATGATTAGCGGCGTACGCGCTTCATCGATAAGAATTGAGTCAACCTCATCCACCAATGCGTAGTGCAGTTTACGCTGGACACGTTCTTCAGGGCTGAAGGCCATGTTGTCACGCAGGTAGTCAAAACCGTATTCGTTGTTAGTACCGTAAGTAATGTCAGCCGCATAAGCTTCACGCTTAGCCGGAGCTGGCATGTTTGGCAGGTTGATACCTACGCTCAATCCCAGATATTCGAACAGCGGACGGTTGTTTTCAGCATCACGCTGGGCCAGATAGTCGTTCACGGTAACAACGTGAACACCACGGCCACTCAGGGCATTCAGGTAAGCAGGCAGAGTCGCGGTCAGTGTTTTACCTTCACCCGTACGCATCTCTGCGATACAGCGATCGTTAAGCACCATGCCGCCCAGCAGTTGCACATCGAAGTGACGCATACCGAACACACGCTTACTCGCTTCACGGACAACGGCGAATGCTTCAGGGATCAGATTTTCAAGCACTTCACCTTTTTCAAGGCGAGCACGAAACTCATTGGTTTTTGCCTTTAATTCGTCATCGGAAAGCTTTTCGATTTCCGGTTCCATACTGTTGATAAGCGTTACAACTTTACGCATACGACGCAGAGTGCGGTCGTTACGGCTACCGAAAACTTTAGTTAATAATTTGATAAGCATAATAAATTCTCAAACGCCTGCCTTCAGGGCAGAGCTAAAAATAGCGTTATAATTAAAAGGAATGGTTTTAGCTGAGGCGCTGCGGACCGGCGCGGATACCGTGAACCTGGCTAATCCAGATGGCAGGACTAAAAGTCTCAACCGATGGGGATTGCCAAAGTGCAATATGGCGCACAATAACAGGGGGTTTGCTTTCCTGGGTAAGAAGCGCAGTGAGCGTATCCAGTAAAGCGAGTTTGTGTGCCTGAAGCGGCAAGCTTTCTTCAGCTACTGGCAGCGTTTGGGGTGCCATAGCGAAGGAAAGGTGGCGAATAACTGTGCGAATGGCATGTTGATGCCAGTAATCGACACTAAATGATGGCCGCCGGGTACTTTCCTGCAATAATGCCAGACTATTGAAGCTGACCTTATTCAGGTAGTCATGACTGCTGGTCGATGTTTCCGCAGGTGCTGTAGGCTCGGTATTTTGGCTGAGCGCAGGCATGCCAAAACTCGCCGCGACCATCCCCAACAGGAGATGCGGCCAGAAATAACGTCTGCCAAACTGTCGCCAACGATTTAGAATACCAATCACTTTATCCGCCGGAGCATTATGTATGCGTGATAGTCGCCCACAATCTTTAGATCATTTGTTCGATGATGCTGGTGCCGAAAGCGTGTTGCAAAACGTGCAGCAACGCGCAACTGCGCTACTTAAGCTCAACAGGGCGGTAAGAGGGATATTACCCGCTCAACTGCATCCCTGGTGCCGGGTAGCTAATTTCCGACAAGGCATACTCGTACTTGAAACTGCAAATGCTAGCTGGCTGATGCGTTTACGCTATGAACAAGCCACGCTACTGAGTGCATTACGTGCACAAATATTACCATCATTGACATCAATCGACATCAGGATTAATCCATCACTGGCCGCAATTGGGCAAGAATCAGTACAAGAAAACAGCAATCAAGCAGTGAAGGGCAAAACTGAAGGGGTCAATAGAGAGTTGAGCCAGCAAAGTGCTCAAGCATTACGGATGGTGGCTGAACGTAGTCCGGAGAAATTAAAGGCAGCAATAGAACGACTGGCATCATTGGCCGGAGAGAGTACCAATGAAACCAGTCGCAATAAATAATTCTGGTGTTATGCCAGAACCATTTTCGGTGCTTTGAACGCTAACGGAAGTTCGGCATCGTCCTGGAAGGTTGCCCATTCCCAGGCTTCTTGCTTCGCCAGAACCGCTTGAAGCAATTTGTTATTCAGCGCATGACCTGACTTATAGGCGGTAAACGCGCCAATAATGTTGTGGCCGCACATGAACAAGTCACCAATCGCGTCGAGCATTTTGTGACGAACGAATTCATCTTCAAAACGCAGGCCGTCTTCGTTCAGTACGCGATAATCGTCAACAACGATGGCACAATCGAAGCTACCGCCCAGGCACAAACCACGGGACTGCAGATATTCGATATCACGCATAAAACCGAAGGTACGAGCACGACTAATCTGGCGCATAAAGGCGTCTGCAGAGAAGTTCATGCTGTAGCGTTGGGTACTTGCATCAATCGCCGGATGGTTAAAGTCGATGGTGAAGTCCAACGAGAAACCATTGTACGGCTTGAATTCAGCCCATTTATCGCCATCTTCGACGCGAACTGTTTCTTTAACGCGAACAAATTTCTTCGCACAGTTTAATTCGTCAATCCCGGCGTCAAGCAGCAGGTAGACGAACGGCGCTGCACTACCGTCCATGATTGGGATTTCTGGGGCATTGACTTCAACAATAATGTTATCAATACCTAATCCCGCAAGGGCGGCGTTTAAATGCTCAACGGTAGAAATCCGCACATCGTGCTCGTTCACCAGGCAAGTACAGAGCATGGTATCACGCACAGATTTGGCATCTGCCGGAAAATCTACCGGAGGATTCAAGTCGGTGCGACGATAGATGACCCCGGTATTTGCCGGCGCAGGGCGCAACGTCAGTGTGACTTTCTTGCCGGTATGTAAACCGACGCCAGTCGCCTGAACGATACGTTTAAGTGTCCTTTGTTTGATCATCGTATAATCTCGCCAAATTACCTATCCAACCGAAGTGTATATCACAATCGGTGGACCAGTTTAGCACAAAGAGCGGAGATCCCCAACTTCCGGTTTATTCTTAGTCAGCTTGCTTGCGCAAGAAGGCTGGAATATCCAGATAATCAGGCTCTTTCGTTGTTTGTGGCGTATTGTCATTCACTACTTTAGCGACTGGCTTTTGCTCTTGTTGAAGCGGAGCCATTCCGTGCTGTTGGTAGCGATCCATTACTGGCTGCTGAGTTTGCTTGTTGGTCACCAGGGTGATTTCTGGACGTTTGTCCATACCAATACCGGTTGCAACAACGGTCACACGCAGTTCGTCGTTCATCTCTGGATCCAGAGATGTACCGATAACGACAGTGGCGTTATCAGATGCGAATGCACGGATGGTGTTACCCACAGTTTCAAACTCATCCAGACGCAGATCAAAGCCAGCGGTGATGTTGACCAGCACGCCGCGCGCGCCAGACAGATCGATGTCTTCCAACAGCGGGCTGGAAATCGCCATTTCTGCTGCTTCTTCTGCACGGTCTTCGCCACTTGCCACTCCAGAACCCATCATGGCATAACCCATTTCGGACATTACGGTGCGAACGTCAGCAAAGTCGACGTTCATCAGACCCGGGCGGGTAATCAGTTCAGCGATACCCTGCACTGCGCCTTTCAATACGTCGTTTGCTGCGCCAAAAGCGTCAAGCAAAGAAATACCTCGGCCCAGAACTTTCAGCAGTTTGTCATTTGGGATGGTGATCAATGAGTCAACATGCTTAGACAGTTCGGCAATCCCCTGCTCCGCGAATGCCATGCGCTTCTTGCCTTCGAAGTTGAAAGGCTTAGTCACAACAGCGACAGTCAGGATACCCAAATCTTTAGCGACTTCTGCTACTACAGGTGCTGCACCTGTACCTGTACCGCCACCCATACCTGCGGCGATAAATACCATGTCTGCGCCTTCCAGTGCAGCACGTAATGCATCACGGTCTTCTTCCGCAGCAGTACGGCCCACTTCAGGGTTAGCACCGGCACCCAGACCTTTGGTAATACCATTACCAATCTGAATAGTCTGGCCTACCGCAGTTTTACGTAACGCTTGAGCGTCAGTATTCACTGCAAAGAATTCAACACCTTCGATGCGTTCACGCACCATGTGTTCAACGGCATTGCCGCCGCCACCACCGACGCCGATGACTTTAATCACCGCGTCGTTGGTCAGTTCCATAGGTTCAAACATAGTTTCTCTCCGTTTTGTGCCTGTCGCCTGAGACCGCTAATTTTGTCTGGTCTCTTATAAAATTTAAAACTCTTTTCTCAGCCAGCTGTTGATTCGCTTAATCCATGAGCCGACAGAGGTCCTTTTTTCCACTTCTGCTTCACCACTGAGATGTGTTTCTTTCCCGTAGTGCAGCAAGCCGACTGCTGTGGAGTAATAAGACTCCTGAGCATAATCAGTCAGGCCAGTAATATTTAACGGTTGTCCGATACGAACTTGTGTATGGAATACACGTTGCGCACAGGCTGCCAGCCCTTCAATTTGCGCCGCGCCACCCGTTAGTACAATCCCCGCCGCCAGGTGGTGCTTTACACCTTGCTGGCGAAGTTGCTCTTGTAATTGCAATATCTCTTCGTTAACCAGATTCAACAGTTCGGTATATCGAGGCTCGATAACTTCAGCGAGCGTCTGACGTTGCAGGCTACGTGGTGGACGTCCACCGACACTTGGCACTTCAACGTTTTCGTCTTTACCTACAATCGAACCCAGTGCGCAGCCATGGCGCACTTTAATAGCTTCAGCGTCACTCGGCGGTGTCCCGAAGGCATAAGCGATGTCGCTGGTCACCACGTTCCCTGCATAAGGGATAACTTTGGTGTGGCGCAATGCGCCGCCAGTGTAGACCGCGATATCCATAGTACCACCACCGACATCGACAACGCAGACCCCTAACTCACGTTCATCTTCAGTCAACACTGCGTAGCTTGCCGCAAGTCCTGCAAAGATAAGTTGGTCAACTTTAAGGCCACAGCGTTCAACGGCTTTAACGATGTTTTTCGCCATATCGTTATGGCAGGTAATCAAGTGCACCTTAGCCTGCATGCGCACACCCGATAAACCTACAGGATTTTTGATGCCTTCCTGGTAGTCAATTGCATATTCTTGCGGGATAACGTGCAAAACACGATGTTCGTCACGTACGCGCACCGACTTCGCGGTGTGAACGACGTTTTCAACGTCTTCCTGCGTCACTTCTTCTTCAGAAATTGGCACCATGCCAATCTCGTTTTGACAGCTAATGTGCTTACCTGACAGCGCAAGGTAGACCGAAGAAATTTGGCAATCAGCCATTAACTCGGCCTGGTCAATCGCGCGCTGAACGCATTTCACGACTGACTCGAGATCGTTTACGCCACCTTTGTCCATACCACGCGATGGGCAACTGCCCACGCCAATAATATTGACCATACCGTCAGGCAGAACTTCCCCTACTAAAGCGGCAACCTTTGCGGTACCGATCTCCAGTCCTACTACCAGTTTTCTGTCCGTCGCCTTGATCATTGTTATTCTGCCTGTGCCTGATTCTGTTGCTGATTAGGATTAGGTTCTTCTACGGGAGCAGGTTGCCAACCCACTGCCGCGCCCGAGTCATAACGCAAATCGACATAGCTAATCCTTTTATTGTCGGCTTGCTCTTGCTGCTGCAGAACAGGGTAAAGTTCTACAAAGCGACTCAAGCGTTTCATCGTATCGCCCCGGCCCAAATTAAGCTTAATGCCATTATTCAACGTCAATTGCCAGGAACGACGAGCGGTCATTGCCGCTTCTTTCAACGTAAATTTATCCTTTGCCAGCACATCGCCCATTGCGCGATAGCCTTGCAATACTTCACCTTCACTGCCTTCCGGCCCAGATAACATAGGTAAAGTCTGCTTTACAGCGCGTTCTGCTGGAACACTGAACGCATTTCCTTGCGCATCAATCATATGTTGATCATTCCAGCGCGCGATGGGCACATATTCAACCAGATGAATCTTCAATTCATCAGGCCACTGCTTTCTCACACTCGCCTGTTTAATCCATGGCAAACGTTCAATTTGCTGCTGAATGATATTCACATCCTGAGTCATGAATGTACCAGGCGGACCCAGCGCCAGAATTGACTGACGAATATCATCGTTACGGGTGTAATGCCGTTCACCAGTAACCACTAACTTAGACAGAGGAAGACGCTGTGCATCTTCCATCCAGCCGACCACAATCCAGCCGCCAATAAATACCGTAAACAGTACTGCGCTCAGGAAAATTATCCCGGCCAGTCGCCCACCGTTACTGCGACGAGAACTGGTTTCTTCTTCTTCCTGGCGATTACGCGTATTCAGAGCTGCTTGCGACATATCAGTCTGCCAACTCCAGAATACGCACTACCAGTTGAGAGAATGTCATTCCAGCCTGACGAGCCGCCATCGGCACCAGGCTGTGGCTGGTCATGCCCGGAGAGGTGTTCACCTCCAACAGGTAAAACTGCCCGTCACTATCTAACATGACATCTACACGTCCCCAACCGCTGCAACCCAGCACTTGCCAGGCTTGCAGCACTAAAGCCTGCAACTCTTGCTCGCGCTGCTCGATTAAACCGCTTGGACAAAAATACTGTGTCTCATCAGAGAGATACTTCGCCTCATAATCATAGAAAATTCCGGCGGGTTGGATACGAATTGACGGTAAAATTTCTTCGCCAAGGATAGCTACCGTATATTCAGGGCCGCTTAACCATTTTTCGATCAACACTTCTTCGTCATGTTTAAAGGCCAGTTCCAGTGCTGCTGGCAGTGCCGCAACATTATCGACCTTCGACATACCGACGCTTGAACCTTCTCGGCTTGGCTTAACGATGACTGGCATCCCCAAGCCTGCAATCCGTTCTACAGTGGATGCACTGATACCGGCTTCTACATCACGGCGCGTTAATGCGACCGATGGAGCCACCGGTAAATTGGCACCTTGCCACAGTAATTTGGTACGCAGCTTATCCATGGTGATAGCGGAAGCCATCACGCCACTTCCGGTATAAGGCAACTTCAGGAAATCCAGCAGCCCTTGAAGGGTTCCGTCTTCGCCGCCACGACCATGTAACGCAATAAAGACTTTGTCAAAACCCTGGGCTTTCAGCTCAGTCACTGGCGTATTTTTCGGGTCGACTTCATGCGCGTCAATTCCTGCTTCTCTCAGACCTGCAAGAACCGCCGCACCTGATTGCAAAGACACCTCACGTTCAGCGGAAGTTCCGCCCAGCAGGACAGCAATTTTATCAGCCATGTTGGTCTCCTTCCTTAGTGTGGGACTGCAATTTGAATTCAGCCAGGTTTCTGGCAACTTTCCCTACATTTCCCGCACCTTGCACCAGGATAAGATCATTTCCTGTCAAAACTGGTGCTAAAACATCCGCAATTTGGCTTGCGTCAGGAACAAGAATTGGGTCGACTTTTCCACGTCCACGAATTGTGCGACACAATGAACGACTGTCAGCACCAGGAATCGCGGCTTCGCCCGCAGAATAAACATCCAGCATCAGCAAAGAATCAACTTGCGACAATACGTTAGCAAAGTCGTCGTACAAATCACGAGTACGGGTGAAACGGTGCGGCTGGAAAATCATAACCAGATTTTTATCCGGCCAACCTGCACGTGCCGCTTTAATGGTGGCATCAACTTCTGTTGGGTGGTGACCGTAGTCATCAACCAGCATGGCGGTGCCTTCTTTGCCATTTACTTCGGCAAGCGGATACTCACCGAGGAAATCAAAGCGACGCCCGGTTCCCTGGAAGCTCTCCAGCGCGCGCAGGATGTCAGCATCATCAATGCCTTCTTCTGTCGCCACCGACACCGCAGCTGCGGCGTTTAACGCATTGTGGCGACCAGGAGCATTCAACGTAACATGCAATGCAGGTTTGCCCTGTCGCGCGATGGTGAAATGCCCCTGCGGCCCTTTCTGATGATAATTTTCGACGCGAACATCAGCGTCTTCGCTAAAACCATAAGTGGTAATTTTACGGCCCACACGCGGCAACAGCTCACGGATAACTGGATCGTCCACACACATGACCGCCAGGCCGTAAAACGGCAGGTTGTGCAGGAAGTTAATAAACGTCTGCTTTAAATTCTCGAAGTCGCCCTGGTAGGTATCCATATGATCGGCTTCGATATTTGTCACCACGGAAACCATTGGCTGCAGATGGAGGAATGACGCATCACTCTCATCCGCTTCTGCAATCAGGTAACGGCTATTGCCTAAACGGGCATGCGTTCCTGCGGCTTTGACCAGGCCACCGTTAACAAAAGTAGGATCAAGACCGGCTTCTGCATAAATGCTGGAAACCATCGCTGTGGTGGTGGTTTTACCATGCGTACCAGCAATGGCGATGCCGTGACGAAAACGCATCAACTCGGCAAGCATTTCAGCACGACGAATAACCGGGATACGCGCTTCATGAGCGGCAACAATTTCCGGGTTATCCATAGAGATTGCGGTAGAAACCACGACAACACTCGCATCCAGCACGTTTTCCGGGCGATGGTTGAAATAAATCGTGGCGCCCAGCGCCGACAACTGCTGAGTAACCGGGTTCGGAGCCAAATCAGACCCACTGATTTGGTAACCTTCATTAGCTAAAACTTCGGCAATACCGCCCATACCGGCGCCGCCGATGCCAACAAAGTGTATGTGCCGGACGCGACGCATCTCGGGCACGATAGAACGCAGTTTCGCCAGTTGTTGTGTATTCATTCTCTAACCTGCAGCGTAAAACGCCATTACTTCAAATATTCATGGGCTAAACGGCCACCCACAATGATTACGCCATTGCTGCGGCGCTCACTTCTTTTGCTACCCGCTCTGTGGCATCAGGAATGGAAACAGCACGCGCACGTTCGGCCATTGCCAGTAACGTTGCTCTGTCCCACCCGGCGAGAGTCTGGGTAACGGCATCCACAGTAAACTGCGGTTGCTCCAGTATTTTTGCCGCTCCAGCTTTTTCCAGCGGCAGTGCATTCCAGTACTGCTGACGGTCTTTATGCTGGAAGGGAACAAACAGCGCAGGTAATCCTGCCGCCGCGATTTCGCTTACGGTTAATGCACCTGAGCGACATACCACGACATCGGCCCATGCATACGCAGCGGCCATATCATCAATAAACTCAGTCACTTTATGCTGAGGTTGGCCGGCGTCAGCGTAAGCCTGCAGAACTACATCCTGCCCGCCTTTGCCCGACTGGTGCCAGATTGTGAAGGCATCTCCCAGTCGGCCTGCGACTTGCGGCATGGTCTGGTTGAGTACGCGTGCGCCCTGAGAACCACCGACCACTAAAACCCGAACCGGGCCTACTCGCCCCGCTAAACGCTCTTGCGGCAGCGGCAGTGCGAGGACATCGGTACGCACCGGGTTGCCCACTACATCCGCATTCGGGAATGCGCCCGGGAAGGCTTGCATCACTTTTTTGGCAATCTTTGACAGCCATTTGTTGGTCAGCCCGGCGATCCCGTTTTGCTCATGTAACACGACCGGAATACCCAGCGACCACGCCGCCAGACCGCCAGGACCTGAAACATAACCACCCATTCCCAGAACGACGTCCGGGCGATAGGCTTTCATGATGGCCCGAGCCTGACGCCAGGCGTTGAAAATCCGCACCGGTGCCAGCAGCATTGCTTTCAGGCCCTTACCACGCAGACCTGAAATACGAATAAAGTCGATCTCAATTCCATGCTTAGGAACCAAATCTGCTTCCATACGATCGGCGGTCCCGAGCCAGCGCACTTGCCAGCCCTGAGCCATTAAGTGATGCGCAACTGCAAGACCTGGGAACACATGTCCACCCGTCCCACCTGCCATCACCATTAACCGCCGGGTTTGATTACTCATCGCACACCCTTCGTAAACGCCTGCGCTTTAGCCAGACGTGTTTCATAATCAATACGCAGCAACATCATGATTGCTGTAGACATAATTAACAGGCTGGAACCACCGTAACTGATCAGGGGTAATGTCAGACCTTTGGTCGGCAACATCCCTGCAGCAGCACCCACGTTTACCAGTGCCTGGAAACTAAACCAGACCCCGATGGAGCAGCCCAAAAAGCCCGCAAAACGCTGGTCCATTTCTAACGCGCGTTTACCAATGGACATCGCACGAAAAGCCACGAAGAATACCATCAATAATGCCAGCACCACACCGATATATCCGAGCTCTTCACCGATAATCGAGAAGATGAAGTCGGTATGCGCTTCCGGTAAATATTCGAGTTTTTGCACCGAATTGCCTAAACCCTGCCCCCACAATTCGCCGCGACCAAATGCCATCAGAGATTGTGTTAGCTGATAGCCGCTACCAAACGGGTCATCCCATGGATTCCAGAAGGAGGTCACACGGCGAATACGATACGGTTCGGCAAGGATCAGCAGCACGACGGCGGAAATCCCCATACCGATAATGGCCAGGAACTGCCAAAGTTTTGCCCCTGCCAGGAATAGCATCGCCAGTGTGGTCACGAACAACACAACTACCGTACCTAAGTCAGGCTGCGCCAGAAGCAGCACCGCTAATACCAGGATCACGCCCATCGGTTTGAGGAAGCCGCGCAGGTTATTACGCACTTCATCCACTTTACGAACCAGGTAGTTGGCGAGATAACAGAACAGCGACAGCTTCGTGAACTCTGCAGGCTGAATACGTAGTGGGCCGAATGCAATCCAACGTGACGCGCCGTTAACCGAGCTACCAACAACCAGTACAATCAATAGCATCGCAATGGATAACAGCAGCATTGCAGTACTGTGGCGCTGCCAGAAATCCATCGGCAAACGCAGTGTGATCATTGCTAATACAAACGCCAGGATGATGTACAGACCGTCACGCTTGGCGAACAGGAATGGGTCATTCGCCAGACGCTGCCCTACAGGCATGGAGGCGGAAGTCACCATAATGAAACCGACTGCCGCCAGACCAAAAGTCAGCCATAACATCGTGCGGTCATACATTACGATGCTATTTGAGTCAGCTTCTTTGGTGCCCATCACCCAGCCTTTAACTGCCGACGCCAGCCAGCTCAGGATGGCAAATCCTGGCAATCGGGGCATTCGCAGGCGAGGGAGAGAGAAGCGCATCAGCCAAGCTCCTTCGCAAGTTGAGTAAATTGGTCGCCACGCTGTTCAAAGTTTTTGAACTGATCAAGGCTCGCGCATGCAGGCGATAACAGAACCATGTCACCCGGTTGTACGCGCGCGGCGACCAATTTCATCGCCTGCGCCATCGTTTCAGTTTGTTCAGCGACATCAGGACGCAACGCGGCAAGTTCTGTACCATCACGACCAAAGCAATAAAGACGAATCGCTGACCCTTGCAGGTATTGAGCCAGTGAAGAGAAATCAGCAGATTTACCGTCCCCCCCCAGCAGCAGATGCAAAGTCCCTTCGACTTTCAAACCATTCAACGCAGCTTCAGTACTGCCAACGTTGGTCGCTTTGGAGTCGTTAATCCAGCGCACACCGTTACGTTCCCATGCCAGCTGGAAGCGGTGAGCAAGACCGGTGAAGGTGGTCAGCGCTTTCAGGCTGCTGGAGCGCGGGAGTTTCACCGCATCAGCCAGCGCCAGCGCAGCAAGAGCGTTGGTGTAGTTATGGCGACCCACCACTTTCATCTCTTTGGTGTTGAGGATTTTCTCGCCTTTCACCCGCAGCCAGGTATCGCCCTGCTGATGGTTAAGGTGATAGTCACCGACATCTACGCCAAAACTGATGCAACGATCGTCTGCACCACGCACTGGCATGGTCAACGCGTCATCCGCGTTCACCACACACACCGCCGCGTTTTCATAAACACGCAGTTTAGCCGCACGGTACTGCTGCAGACCAAACGGATAGCGATCCATATGATCTTCAGTGACGTTAAGAATGGTCGCCGCTGCAGCTTTCAGGCTCGAAGTGGTTTCTAACTGGAAGCTGGATAACTCAAGTACATAAAGCTCCCGAGCAGGATCAAGCAGCATCAACGCAGGCAAGCCGATGTTGCCCCCCACGCCCACATTTATACCTGCCGCTTTTGCCATTTCACCGACTAAAGTTGTGACGGTGCTTTTACCGTTAGAACCGGTAATCGCCACAATCGGCGCTTGTGCTTCACGGCAAAACAGCTCGATATCACCCACGATTTCAACACCCGCATCAGCCGCGCGGCTGAGTGCAGGATGGGCTACAGCGATACCAGGACTGGCAACAATCAAGTCAGCCGCTAACAACCAGTCTTCATTGAGTGAGCCAGTATGTCGTTCTACCGCTTCTGGCAGTTTTTCAAGGCCTGGCGGTGAGATGCGGGTGTCCATCACGCGTGGCGTTACACCGCGCGCAAGGAAGAAATCCACGCAGGAAAGGCCAGTGAGGCCTAATCCGATAATAACGACTTTTTTACCCTGGTAATCAGCCATAGTTAACGCACCTTCAGGGTAGCCAGGCCAATCAGGACCAGCATCAGCGAAATAATCCAGAAGCGCACAATGACTCGCGGCTCCGGCCAACCTTTCAATTCATAATGGTGATGAATAGGGGCCATACGGAAAATGCGTTGTCCGCGCAATTTGAAGGAACCGACCTGCAAGATGACCGACAGTGTCTCAACAACAAACACACCGCCCATAATCACTAACAGGAATTCCTGACGCAGCAATACGGCGATAGTCCCGAGCGCACCGCCCAGAGCCAGAGAGCCCACATCGCCCATAAATACTTGCGCTGGATAGGTGTTGAACCACAAGAATCCAAGGCCTGCACCGACGATTGCCGTACAGACGATAACCAGTTCACCAGAGTGACGCAGATAAGGAATATGCAGGTATTCAGCGAACTTAATGTTACCGGTAGCCCAGGCCACCAGCGCAAAACCGGCTGCTACCAGAACAGTTGGCATAATGGCCAGGCCATCCAGGCCATCTGTCAGGTTGACCGCATTACCGGTGCCGACGATAACGAAATACGCCAGCAGCACATAAAACAGGCCAAGCTGAGGCATCACGTCTTTAAAGAACGGCACAACCAGCTCAGTGGCTGGCGTTCCTTTCCCTGCGCTGTACATCGTGAAGGCCACAGCCAACGCGATGACGGACATCCAGAAATATTTCCAGCGAGCAATTAGGCCCTTGGTATCTTTACGCACCACTTTGCGGTAATCATCGACAAAGCCAATCGCGCCGTAGCCCACCAGCACGAACAACACGCACCAGACATAAGGGTTAGATGGATATGCCCACATCAGTACAGAAATAACGATAGAAGTCAGGATCATAATCCCGCCCATCGTTGGGGTTCCGCGCTTACTGAAATGGGATTCAGGACCGTCGTTACGGACAACCTGGCCGAAAGAGAGTTGCTGTAAACGAGCAATCATACGCGGCCCCATCCATAACGAGATGAACAGAGCAGTCAGCAGGCTGACGATGGCGCGAAACGTCAGATAAGAAAAGACGTTAAAGCCGGAATAATATTTGACCAAGTGTTCGGCCAGCCAAACTAACATGTTCCATTCTCCTGTAATGCGCGTACTACCTGTTCCATGGCGGCACTACGTGAACCTTTCACTAAAATAGTCATCATCGAATGCTCGGCGAGCAACGTCTTCAAATGCGCGATTAAAGAAGGCTTATCGGTAAAATGTTCGCCAACTTCAGAGGCCAGACTGATTGTTTCGCTCAGTGAGCCCACGCTCAATACGCAATCAATGCCGGACGCTTTCGCGGCTTCGCCTACCTGGCGATGGCACTCAACAGAGTCATCGCCAAGTTCAGCCATATCCCCGACAACCATCACACGGAAACCAGGCATTTCGGACAGCACCTGTGCTGCGGCGGTCATTGACCCCACATTGGCGTTGTAACTGTCGTCGAGCAGAAGTTGGTTTTCAGAAAGTTGAATCGGGAACAAACGTCCAGGAACAGCTTTTAAGTCCGCAAGACCTGCTTTGATCGCTTCCAGTGGCGCACCTACCGCCATTGCAAGTGATGTCGCAGCCAGTGCGTTAGCAATGTTATGGCGGCCAGGAAGTGGCAAATTCACATCAATGTCGCCGTCTGGCGTTTTGATGGTGAATTCGGTGCCATGTGCAGTGATATGCACGTTGGTCGCGGTGAAATCGCTGCCGGTAGCATTGGGTGAGAAGCGCCAGGTTTTGCGCTCACCAATGATCTCTTGCCAGTTCAGCCAGTCATTATTATCGGCGTTGAGAATGGCGATGCCGTTTGCAGGCAGCCCGGCGAAGATCTCACCTTTGGCTTTCGCCACGCCTGCCAGTGAACCAAAACCTTCAAGATGCGCGGCGGCCAGGTTGTTCACCAGTGCAGCCTCCGGACGCGTCAAATTGACGGTCCAGGCGATTTCACCCTGATGGTTTGCACCCAGCTCAATGACCGCATACTCATATTCTGGCGTCAGGCGTAATAACGTCATTGGCACGCCAATATCGTTATTCAGATTTCCAGCGGTGTATAACGTGTTACCGCACTCGCGCAAAATCGCGGCGGTCATCTCTTTTACAGAGGTTTTGCCAGAAGAACCGGTCAGGGCAACAATACGCGTTGGAACCTGCTGACGAACCCAGGCTGCCAGTTCACCGAATGCCTGATGAGTATCCGCTACCACAAGTTGTGGAACGTTAACATCGAGCTTACGGGAAACCAACAACGCCCCTGCCCCGCCGTTTACCGCATCTTGCGCAAAGTCGTGCGCATCAAAGCGCTCGCCCTTTAATGCGACAAACAGGCAACCAGGAGTTAATTTGCGCGTGTCGGTAGTGACATCAATGATGTCGGCATCAGCCCCGTACAATTCGCCATGCAACACCGTGGCAAGATGGCTTAATGAAACGCGGATCATGCCACAACCCCCAACAAACGGGCGGCAGTGACACGGTCGGAGTAGTCCAGACGGCGTATACCAACAATCTGGTAGTCCTCGTGGCCTTTACCGGCCAGCAGAACTACATCATTTTCTTGCGCCTGCATTATTGCATTGGTTACCGCTTCGGCACGGCCTGCAACGACATATGCGCGACCCGCGTCCAGCATGCCAACCAGAATGTCAGCCACAATTGCATTCGGCTCTTCGGTACGTGGATTGTCATCGGTAACAACCACGATATCTGCATACTGTTCAGCAATGCCGCCCATAATCGGACGCTTGCCTTTATCGCGATCGCCACCGCAACCAAATACGCACCACAGCTTACCGCTGCAATGCAAACGAGCCGCTTGTAACGCTTTTTCCAGAGCATCCGGGGTGTGGGCATAATCCACCACCACCGTCGGTTTACCCGGTGCGCTGAAAACTTCCATACGGCCGCAAACCGGTTGCAGGCTCGGGGCCGTTTTCAGCAGTTCTTGAAGGGGATAATCCAGCACTAACAGGGTTGCCAACGCTAACAGTAAGTTGCTGACGTTGAAGGCGCCCATCAGGCGGCTTTCGATCTCTCCGTCGCCCCAGGAAGAGCTGAAGCGAATGGTCGCCCCGCCATCGTGATAGCGCACGTCGGTTGCTTTTAACCAACGGCCACGACAGCCCGGCTGTAAATTGTCTTCCATAGTAACGGCAACGGCGTCAGGTAAACGCGTTAACCAGTTGCGTCCGACTTCATCATCAGCATTGATGATGGCATTGCCGTAATCATGTTCAGAGAACAGCAGCCATTTGGCCGCTTCGTAGCCTGCCATATCACCGTGGTAATCGAGGTGGTCACGGCTTAGGTTAGTGAACACACTGGCAGCAAATTTCAGAGCGGAAACACGATGCTGGACCAGGCCATGAGAAGATACTTCCATAGCGGCAAAGGTCGCCCCCTGATCGGCAAGGTTAGCAAGCACTTGCTGTACATCAACGGCAGAACCGGTGGTGTTTTCAGTGGGTTTCACATTGCCAAGCAGGCCGTTACCCACAGTACCCATAACAGCACTGGTTTCGCCTAACAACTGGCTCCACTGGGCAAGCAGTTGTGCGGTGGTAGTTTTCCCGTTAGTCCCGGTAACACCCACCAAACGTAATGCACTCGAAGGCTCGTTGTAAAAACGCCCCGCCAGAGCAGAAAGACGTTGATGCAGTTGGCTCAGATAAATAACCGGCACACCGTGCATTTCACGGATTTCGCCATCCGTTGCTTCGCCTTCAGCTTCAGCAACGACAGCGGCTACGCCTTGCGCTATTGCCTGCGGGATATATCGACGCCCGTCCGCCTGATGACCGACTACAGCCACAAAAAGGTCGCCCGATGCCGCCACGCGACTATCGAGTGTCATTTCTCGCAGAGCTCTCGCAGGTAATGCTGGCACCCACGGAGCGAGAAGGTCGCGCAAATTACGATCTGCCACCTGATCCCTCTTTTTGATTGATTACAAATTCACTTTTTTCACCTGTCGCCAGAGCATCCGGTTCGATATTCATGGTGCGTAGAACGCCGCCCATGATGGCACCGAACACAGGTGCAGAGACGGCACCACCGTAATACTTACCTGCTTGTGGATCGTTAATTACTACTACCAATGCGAATCGCGGATTACTGGCTGGTGCTACGCCTGCGGTGTAAGCAATGTATTTGTTAACGTAACGTCCATCCGGACCGACTTTTTTCGCAGTACCGGTTTTAATTGCGATGCGGTAGCCCTTGATAGCCGCTTTCACGCCGCCACCACCAGGCAATGCCACACTTTCCATCATATGAACGACGGTACGAACCAAAGGCTCAGGGAAAATACGCTCACCTGGAACCGGAGGATCAACCTTCGTAATCGACAGCGGACGATACACGCCGTAGCTGCCAATCGTTGCGTAGACACGCGCTAACTGTAACGGAGTTACCATTAGCCCGTAGCCGAAAGAGAAGGTGGCCCTCTCTATGTCAGACCACCGTTGTTTTTGCGGATATAAGCCACTGCGTTCTCCGACCAGCCCCAAGTTGGTCGCTTTTCCCAATCCAAAACGTGAGTAAGTATCTACCAACGCTGAGGAGGGCATCGCTAACGCCAGTTTGGAAACCCCGACGTTACTCGACTTCTGTAGTACCCCGGTAAGGGTCAATTCGCTGTAGCGCGCCACATCTTTGATCTCATGACCATTGATGCGGTACGGCACGGTATTCAGGACGGTATTCTCACGCACCACGCCACGTTGCAGCGCAGTCATTACCACCATCGGTTTAACCGTCGAACCCGGCTCGAAAACGTCCGTAATGGTACGGTTACGCATCACGTCTTTTGGCGTGCCGCTAAGATTATTTGGGTTGTAGGATGGGCTGTTTGCCATCGCCAGAACTTCACCGGTGTTCACATCTACCAGTACCGCACTGCCCGATTCGGCTTTGTTGAAAGCCACAGCGTTGTTTAGCTCACGGTAAACCAGTGCTTGCAGGCGTTCATCAATGCTCAAAGCCAGGTTATGAGCGGCCTGGCTGTCAGTAGAGGAGATGTCTTCAATGACGCGACCAAAGCGGTCTTTACGGACGATTCGCTCGCCAGGTTGACCGGTTAGCCATTTATCGAAGCTTTTTTCAACGCCTTCAATCCCCTGGCTATCGACGTTGGTGAAGCCAATGAGGTGAGCGGTTACTTCGCCAGAAGGGTAGTAGCGGCGAGATTCTTCGCGTAGATGAATACCTGGAAGTTTGAGTTTTTTGATGTAATCGCCAATATCTGGATTCACCTGACGTGCAAGATAAATGAAGCGACCTTTCGGGTTACTGTTTACTCGGGAAGCGAGCTGATCAAGAGGAATTTTCAGTGCATCGGCCAGCGCTTTCCAGCGGTTATCCAGCGTGATGCCACCTGCGTCATGCAACTCTTTCGGGTCAGCCCAAATGGCTTTAACCGGCACACTCACTGCTAATGGACGGCCCGCGCGGTCACTGATCATACCGCGAGAAGTCGAAACTTCCTGAACACGTAAGGAGCGCATATCGCCCTGACGTACCAACATGTCCGGCGCAATGATTTGCAGCCAGGCAACGCGCCCCAACAGGAAAACCAGCGCCAGCAAAATGCAACCGCAAAGCAACGCAAAACGCCAACTTACAAAGTTGGCCTGTTCTTCCTGGCGTTTCGGTTTAAGCGTTTTTGCCGCTGCTCTCATCTGTCACGCGATTCCTTATTGCTGAACTACGATGTTTTCCTGCGATGGGTCGACATGCTGCAATTGCAGCTTTTCCGTCGCGACCCGCTCCACCCGGCTATGATCGCCCAGTGCGTTTTCTTCCAGAATCAGGTTACGCCATTCGATATCTAACGCATCACGCTCCACCACCATTTGCTCGCGCTGTGCGGTAAGCAGACGGGTGTGGTGCGCGGTGGTGACAACGAAAATGGCGGTAACGATAATGGCGGTAAACAAAATCAGTGGCATTTTCCCATTACGCAACAAGTCACCACCAATCACTGCTGGTAGCGCATGTCGCTCGCCACTGCTCAGTTGGCCAGTAACTTTAGTCAGGGCTTCTGCCACCTTGCCGATCATGCGTTCGTCCTTTCTGCTATGCGCAGTACTGAACTACGTGCACGCGGGTTTTCCGCCACTTCTTCATCGCCTGGCATCATTTTGCCAATCGATTTTAAGTATCTGCCGCCGAGCTTATTCAGCTGTGCTTCCGTCATTGGGATCCCCGCCGGAACCTGTGGCCCACGGGTGTTTTCACGCATAAAGCGCTTAACAATTCGGTCTTCCAAAGAGTGGAAACTGATGATCGACAGACGGCCACCAGGTGAAAGTGTTGGAATTGAACCTTTAAGCGCCTGTTCAATTTCTTCCAGTTCACTGTTGATCCAGATACGAATAGCCTGGAACGTACGGGTTGCCGGGTGTTTAAACTTGTCTTTAACCGGCATTGCCGCGGCCACAACCGTTGCCAACTCTTTAGTTCGAGTCATTGGCTGTTCACGATTACGTTCGATAATGGCGCGCGCGATACGTTTGCCGAACTTCTCTTCACCGAAGGTTTTGATAACCCAGGCAATGTCCGCTTCATCTGCACTCAGCAACCATTCCGCAGCCGATTGGCCGCGAGTCGGATCCATACGCATATCCAGTGGTCCATCACGCATAAACGAGAAACCACGTTCGGCATCATCAAGCTGAGGGGAAGAGACACCCAGGTCCAGCAGAATGCCGTCAATTTTGCCGAGCAAATCGCGTTCGCTTGCGTATTGAGCTAATTCAGAGAAAGGTCCATGAATGATAGAGAAGCGCGGGTCATCAATTGCTTGTGCTGCAGCAATGGCTTGTGGGTCACGGTCGATAGCCAGCAGACGTCCTTCTGGTCCCAACTGGGAAAGAATCAATCGAGAATGTCCGCCACGACCAAACGTGCCATCAATGTAGATGCCATCCTGACGAATGTTGAGACCATTCACGGCCTCATCAAGCAGCACCGAAGTATGTTTAAAATTTTCCATCATTATTTATAGTGACAAGTCCTGCAGCCTATCCGACAACGTAGTCGTCGTGGCCTGCTCAGCGTCGATGTCTTCCTTGACCTGTTGATGCCAGGTCGTTTCATCCCACAGTTCAAATTTATTGAACTGCCCAACCAGCATCACTTCTTTGGTTAGCCCGGCGTGTTGGCGCAAAACAGGTGCCAACAGTAAACGCCCGGCACTATCCATCTGACATTCACTGGCATGGCCCAGTAACAGTCGCTGCACGCGACGCTCTACAGGGTTCATGCTCGACAGACGAGCTAGCTTTTGTTCAATAATTTCCCACTCGGGAAGGGTATAAAGCAGCAGGCATGGGTGATGGATGTCGATGGTACAGACCATCTGACCTTCAGAGGTTTCGACAAGCGCATCCCGGTAACGGGTAGGTACGGCGAGCCGCCCTTTGCTGTCGAGATTGACTAATGTTGCCCCACGGAACATGCCAGCCTCACCCTTAAAATCCTCTTTCCACCACTTTCACCCACAAATTCCCACCCAAAGGAGTTTACGGAGCGGAGGAAAACCTTGTCAAGCAAGCTACAACGCTGATGGAAATAATTTTCATCTCGTAAGCGATTGATAAATGACTGGCGTGAAAAGGCGCTACATTCACGATGCAAAATTAACGTTATGAATATTTGAAAGAAAAATGGCCAATAAGCATAAATATCGTTAAATCGACTGAAAACCTGACAGGTAAAATATGAAGTGTTCAGTTTGCGACGCGGTCGGCATTTTAAGGTATTTCTCGAGAGGATAACAGCGCCAGATGCAGGCGAAGCGCGGGCTGGAGCGAAGATTGATACTTATCAGATGGCTATTGTTTATTTATCCGGCATTTTTACACATTGCTATGTAACAAAATAATTCTAAAGGTCATCTTATATCGATTAATGAAATAAAGTTTCCTCTATTACCCGCGAAAAATAATTACCAGAATGACTAATAAAAATAACACGGGAATATTCTTAATTAAGAATGGCAGCCGGAACTGCCATCTTTTGTTAGTGGCGACTTAAACTTCCACGGCGGTATAGATTACGACGAATACGGGTCAGGCCTGGTTTCGGCTTACGCGGCTCATCCAGACTCGCAAGAACTAACTCCAGCACACGTTCAGCAACGTCACGGTGGCGCTGTGCAACGGCCAAAACCGGGCATTGCAGGAAGTCGAGCAGCTCATGGTCACCGAAGGTGGCAATAGCCAGCTCAGTCGGTAATTGCCCTTCGCGTCGCAAGGTTACATCCATAACACCTTGTAATAATGCAAATGAAGTGGTGTACAGAGCCTGCGGCATGGGATGGGTTTCCAGCCATTTATCAAACAACTGCGCTGCGGCTTCGCGTTCGTAGCTGTTGGCATACAGGAAATGCACTTCACGAGGATCGTCTTTCCAGGCAGTGCGAAAACCTTGTTCACGCAGGTAGCTGACGGAAAGCTCCGGCAACGCGCCGAGATAAAGTACGGTTTCAGCTGGGAACGTACGCAGCTCGCTGGCCAGCATTTCCGCATCTTCCTGATCGGCACCGACGACGCTAATGAAGTTTTCACGGTCTAATGCGCGATCGAGTGCAATGATCGGAAATGAGTCGTTCGCCCAACGCTGGTAGAAAGGATGCTCAGGCGGCAATGAGGTGGAAACAATGATGGCGTCCACCTGGCGTTGCAAGAGGTGTTCGATGCAGCGCATTTCATTATCTGGCTGATCTTCAGAGCAGGCAATCAGCAACTGGTAGCCACGCTGGCGAGCCTGACGCTCCAGATAGTTTGCAATACGGGTATAACTGGTGTTCTCAAGGTCTGGAATAACTAATCCGATAGAACGCGTACGCCCGGCACGTAATCCCGCGGCCACCGCATTCGGGTGGTAGTTATGTTCGCGAACAACCGCCATAACTTTCTCAACGGTCTTATCGCTGACGCGATACTGCTTTGCCTTACCGTTGATGACGTAGCTCGCCGTGGTGCGCGAAACTCCAGCCAGGCGCGCGATTTCATCCAATTTCACAGTAGCCCCTTAATATAGGATTTCCATAACCATACCCTGGTCATGGTTTCATTTTATCATCTAAGCGCAGAATAATAACTCGGGCAACCGCTTTTGCTGGCAGTTGATGGGTAATTTGCAAAAAAAAACCCGGCATCGTTCACCGGGTTACTTTTCAGTCACTTTCCACATGCTAGCGCATGATTTTATCGCCGCGCGATACGCCTACAATGCCTGAGCGAGCCACTTCGACAATTTTTGCCACTTCACGAATGGTATTCAGGAATGCGTCCAGCTTATCGCTGGTTCCTGCCAACTGCACCGTGTACAGCGTTGGCGTGACGTCAATGATTTGCCCACGGAAGATTTCTGCGTTGCGCTTCACTTCTTCACGCCCGTAACCGCTGGCCTGCACTTTCACAAGCATGATTTCACGCTCAACGTGTGCGCCCTGCACCAGTTCGCTTACCCGCAGGACATCCACCAGCTTGTGCAGTTGCTTCTCAATCTGCTCAAGAACTTTCGCGTCCCCTACCGTCTGGATAGTCATCCGTGAAAGCGTAGGATCGTCAGTCGGAGCCACCGTCAGGCTTTCAATGTTGTAACCGCGCTGAGCGAACAAGCCTATCACTCGGGACAACGCCCCGGACTCATTTTCGAGTAATACAGATAATATCCGGCGCATAATCAGGTTCTCTCCGTTTTACTTAACCACATCTCATCCATACCACCGCCACGGATCTGCATTGGGTACACATGCTCAGTGCCATCTACTGTGACATCAACGAAGACCAGACGCTGGTTGCGCACCGCTTCCAGGGCTTCAATCAGTTTGCTTTCCAGCTCTTCAGGTTTGCTGATACCGATCCCTACGTGCCCATAAGCTTCTGCGACGCGCACAAAGTCAGGCAAAGATTCCATATAAGACTGGGAGTGACGACCAGAATAAATCATGTCCTGCCACTGCTTAACCATGCCGAGGTAACGGTTGTTGAGGTTTAATACCAGTACCGGCAATCCATATTGCAGCGCAGTGGAAAGCTCCTGGATATTCATCTGAATACTGCCATCACCGGTGACACAAACCACGGTTTCTTCCGGCAGTGCTAGCTTCACACCCAGTGCCGCCGGCAACCCAAAGCCCATGGTGCCAAGGCCACCAGAGTTAATCCATCGCCGTGGTTTATCAAAGGTGTAATAGAGTGCGGCAAACATCTGATGCTGGCCAACATCCGACGTGACGTAAGCTTCGCCTTTTGTCAGACGATAGATGGTTTCGATAACCGCCTGAGGCTTAATTTTGTCGCTAGTTCTGTCAAATTCGAGGCACTGACGCGCGCGCCAGTGTTCAATCTGCTGCCACCAGTCGCGAATTTCATCACAAGATTGCGAGGTATCTTCCTGCGCCAGCAATTCCAACATCTGCTGTAACACCTGCCGCGCATCGCCAACTATAGGAATATCCGCACCGACAGTTTTGGATATAGAAGTCGGGTCGATATCAATATGCAGCACGGTCGCATTCGGGCAGTACTTCGCCAGATTGTTGGTGGTACGGTCATCGAAACGCACGCCGACACCGAAAATAACGTCGGAGTTGTGCATCACCATGTTGGCTTCGTAAGTTCCGTGCATCCCGAGCATGCCTAATGCCTGGCGATGCGTACCCGGGAATGCCCCCAACCCCATTAAGGAGGAGACAACGGGAATATTGAGTTTTTCAGCCAGCACGCGTAGTTCGTCATGGCAGGCAGATGTGATCGCACCACCGCCAACGTACATGACTGGTTTTTTCGCGGCCAACAACGTTTGTAGTGCGCGTTTAATCTGCCCTTTGTGGCCCTGAGTCGTCGGGTTGTAAGAACGCATGCTGACCGATTCAGGGTAGCTATACGGGAACTTGTTTGCCGGACTCATAATGTCCTTCGGCAAATCCACCACCACCGGCCCTGGACGACCACTTGCAGCGAGCCAGAAGGCTTTTTTGATAACGGCAGGAATATCTTCCGCCTGTTTCACTAAAAAGCTGTGCTTCACGACCGGGCGAGAAATCCCCACCATGTCGCATTCCTGGAAAGCATCATAACCAATGAGGGAGGTCGCGACCTGGCCTGACAGCACCACCATTGGAATGGAGTCCATATAAGCCGTAGCAATACCGGTTATCGCGTTTGTGGCCCCCGGCCCCGATGTCACCAGTACGACACCGACTTCACCCGTCGCACGTGCCAGGCCATCAGCCATATGCACTGCCGCTTGTTCATGGCGCACCAGCACATGATCAATGCCGCCAATCGTATGAAGCGCATCGTAAATATCAAGTACTGCGCCTCCGGGATAACCGAATACATGTTTAACGCCCTGATCGATAAGCGATCGGACGACCATCTCGGCTCCTGACAACATCTCCATGGTTTGCCTCCAGGCTTACGTGTTTGACCGACCGCTGAAACCATTTCGGCTAAGTCGTTGAGACAGGTTGTTGCGCCCTGCATATGTCTTTTTAATTTTGATAGTCTGCCTAACATAACCGTTGAAAATCAGGCAATCAATTGCCAATCTTCACGCGTCAAAACACCGGTTCCTGACGAACACTACAAAACCCTAATCTGACGAAGTAAAACTCTGAGCATAAGCAAATAGTATGATTGGAAATATCATGAAAGGATGATTTGCAGGTTAAATCTAATTAGCTGGAGGGTTTATTAGTCTGGCAGGAGATAATGAGCGAAAGCAATAACAGCGGAAAAAACTACAAATTTAAACAAATGAAGAATAACCGGATAGCTTCCACCATCCGGCTGAATGAAGTCTCAACGCCTAAATCTATTTACTGCACACCGTGGTCAGAAGTTTTTCCATCCACTGGTGCCCTTTGTCGCGGCCGGCAGCTTCATGCCATGATAAATAGCAGGTCGCGGTATTATTTTTGAGAGGTAATTCGAAGGTTTGCAAATGTAGTGAATCAGCAAACTCTTCCGCTAACCAGCGTGGCGCGATAGCAACCAGGTGAGTTTGCGAGACGACATTTAAAACACTGGTCAATGCCATTCCCTGATAAGCGATGCAGGCTAACTTTTCGGGTGTTTGATACCAGGGAGCACTAAATGAGGCAAAACGCTCAAGAGAGACCACCGCATGTTTTTCGTTATACACATCTTCTTCGGTAATCGGTTTAATTAAGCGTGGATGTTTCTGATTGGCCACCAGCACCATTTCATCTTCAAACAATGGGATACAAGTGAACTCTGGGCGACGGAATTCGTTATAGCTAATTACAAACTCGGTCTCCTGATAACGCAACTGGTGTTCAATATCTTTATTTAAAGCTGATTTAAACAGTAATTGAATACCCGGCGCAAAGCGTTTCATATTATTGAAAATGACAGAGGTCAGCATATTATCTAAAGGGCTACTGACGCAGATATTAAATATTCTTTCACTACTGGTGGGTTCGAAACCTGCTCCAGGCAACTCATTTTGCACGAGTTGCAATGCCTGGCGAATTGAACCAAATAACTGAAATGCCCGCGCAGTAGGCTGGATGCCACGCCCATAGCGTACAAAAAGCTCATCGTTGAACATCACTTTAAGTCGGGCGACGGCATTACTCACTGCGGGTTGAGACATTCCCAGAGATTGCGCTGCGCGTGTAATATTCTGCATTTGCATTACAGCATCAAATACGGTTAATAAATTTAAATCAACAGAACGCAGTTGAGGTTTAAATCCATCATGAACTGCCGGTTGTTCTACATATTCATCAGACATGTCAGACTCCACTAAGATTGCAATTCCTTTTTCGCAGATTCACTCTGCGAGCTACCCCTATTATCATTTGCTAAACAGAACATGCTGATTAATGCTATTAATACGCCATCTAAATAGTTTAGATATTAATGAATAAACTAATGGCTTCTAATGCACCAACACGACTTTAGCGACTGACAAGCCTGATAAATCATTAAATTCATATGGTTTTTCTTCGTCAGTTGATTTCTGGATCATGCTAATCAAATCACAAAATGACTTAACACACAATGATTCGTCCAATGAATAATATATTAAGCATTGATAACATATCCTTTTCAGAAACAAACGTTCTACTAAAAAACTGCTAATAAAAATAGATACCAAAGTCCTAAAAATAATCTAAATGACCAATAATCCCCCCAAATCATAACCATGATGAATAACGTAAGTATTAAACATCATGTTTATAACTGTTTCTGATAATTTCATTTTTACTTGTGAAGGTAAGAAATCCTTTTTCATACTTTTTATATATGTTACGAAATCCGCATCTGTCAGCATGATTTGCTACTGTCCATTCCAGAGTTACACCCCATTACCCCGTACTAAAAGAATCGAGTGTTGACACAGCAAGACAGATCAAGTACCAATAAATGCATAACGAATTCACAGGAGCTTGAAACATGATTCGCACCGTCCGCCTACTAGGTCTACTACTAAACGCAACTTCATTGCGCGGTAGACTGGTGGGCGACAACAAGCGTTGATTCAAGCCTCCAGACAAAAAAACCCGCGCCACTGCGCGGGTTTTTTTTTGCTCGTAGCAACGGCCCCAAGACAAGAAAGGACCACAACATGAGCCAACAAGTCATTATTTTCGATACGACCTTACGTGATGGTGAGCAGGCATTACAAGCAAGTCTGAGTGTTAAAGAGAAACTGCAAATAGCGATGGCACTTGAACGTATGGGTGTTGACGTGATGGAAGTGGGTTTCCCGGTTTCCTCTCCTGGTGATTTCGAATCGGTACAAACCATCGCCCGCAATATCAAAAATAGCCGTGTGTGTGGCCTCGCTCGTTGTGTAGATAAAGATATTGATGTTGCAGCTGAAGCATTGAAAATCGCCGAAGCGTTTCGTATACACGTGTTCCTGGCAACCTCTACCATGCACATCGAAACCAAATTACGCAGTACCTTCGATGATGTATTAGCTCGAGCAGTCCACTCCGTAAAACGCGCCCGTAACTACACCGATGACGTTGAGTTCTCCTGTGAAGATGCTGGCCGTACCCCAATCGACAACCTGTGCCGCATTGTTGAAGCCGCGATTGGCGCAGGTGCTACCACTATCAACATTCCAGATACCGTCGGTTACACCACCCCAGTTCAATTCGGTGGCATCATTCAGACGCTGTATAACCGGGTGCCAAACATTGATAAAGCGATTATCTCTGTTCACTGCCACGACGATTTAGGGATGGCGACCGGTAACTCCATCGCGGCGATCCAGGCGGGTGCACGCCAGGTCGAAGGTACGCTGAACGGTATCGGCGAACGAGCCGGTAACACCGCGCTGGAAGAAGTCATTATGGCGATTAAAGTGCGCAGTCAAATGTTGGGCGTGCATACCAATATCAATCACCATGAAATTTACCGTACCAGTCAAATTGTCAGCCAGTTGTGCAACATGCCAATTCCGGCCAACAAAGCCATTGTCGGTTCCAATGCTTTCGCACACTCCTCCGGTATTCACCAGGATGGCGTACTGAAAAACCGCGAAAACTACGAAATCATGACCCCGGAAACGATCGGTCTGAATCAGGTGCAGCTGAACTTAACTTCACGTTCAGGCCGCGCGGCAGTGAAACACCGCATGGAAGAGATGGGATATAAAGAAGACGATTACAATCTGGACTCTTTGTACGACGCCTTCCTGAAACTGGCCGACAAAAAAGGTCAGGTCTTTGACTACGATTTGGAAGCCCTGGCCTTCATCGGTAAGCAACAAGAAGAGCCAGAACATTTCCGCATGGAGTACTTCAACGTGCAATCTGGCTCAAGCGTGATTTCTACCGCCTCAGTCCAGCTGCAATGTGGCGAAGAAACCCAGTCTGAAGCGGCAACAGGTAACGGCCCGGTCGACGCGGTCTACCAGGCGATTAACCGCATCACCCATTACGATGTTGAACTGGTGAAATACCAGTTGTCTGCGAAAGGACAAGGTAAAGACGCATTGGGTCAGGTAGATATTGTTGTGACCCATAAAGGCCGCCGTTTCCATGGCGTAGGTCTGGCGACCGATATCGTGGAATCTTCAGCAAAAGCGATGGTCAACGTGCTGAATAACATCTGGCGTGCAGGCATCGTCGAAAAAGAATTGCAACGCAAAGCTCATAATAAAGAAAATAATCAGGAAACCGTGTGACATGTCAAAAACTCATCATATAGCAGTATTGCCGGGTGACGGCATTGGCCCAGAAGTTATGGCTCAGGCGCTGAAAGTGCTGGATGCAGTTCGTAAGCGCTTCGATATGCGCATTACCACCAGTCAATATGACGTTGGCGGTATTGCCATTGATCGTCACGGCAACCCGCTGCCACCGGTGACCGTTGAAGGCTGCGAACAAGCCGATGCGATTCTGTTTGGTTCCGTCGGTGGCCCGAAATGGGAACACCTGCCGCCTGCTCAACAACCTGAACGTGGTGCGTTGTTGCCACTGCGTAAGCACTTTAAATTGTTCAGTAACCTGCGCCCTGCACGTTTGTACCAGGGCCTGGAAGAATTTTGCCCGCTGCGTGCTGACATCGCCGCTAACGGTTTCGACATCCTGTGCGTTCGTGAATTGACTGGCGGGATTTACTTCGGTCAGCCAAAAGGCCGCGAAGGCACCGGCGCACATGAAAAAGCTTTTGATACTGAAGTTTATTACCGCTTCGAGATCGAACGTATCGCACACATTGCTTTCCAGTCTGCCCGCAAACGTCGTAATAAAGTGACATCGATTGATAAGGCTAACGTCCTGCAGAGTTCGGTGATGTGGCGTGAAATCGTCGGTGAAATCGCAAAAGAGTATCCGGACGTTGAGCTGTCTCATATGTACATTGATAACGCCACGATGCAGCTGATTAAAGATCCGTCCCAGTTTGACGTGCTGCTGTGCTCCAACCTGTTTGGCGACATTCTGTCAGACGAATGCGCGATGATCACCGGTTCGATGGGCATGCTGCCATCTGCCAGCCTGAACGAACAAGGTTTTGGCCTGTACGAACCTGCTGGCGGTTCTGCGCCAGATATCGCAGGTAAAAATATTGCTAACCCAATTGCGCAGATTCTGTCTTTAGCTCTGTTACTGCGCTACAGCCTGGATGCTGAAGAGGCCGCTCAGGCCATCGAAAACGCCATCAATATCGCGCTGGAAGAAGGTTTCCGTACCGGTGATTTAGCGCGCAATGGCAATGCAATCAGCACCGAAGAAATGGGCGATACTATTGCTCGTTTCGTGGCCGAGGGGAAATAATCATGGCGAAGACGTTATATCAAAAATTGTACGATGCCCATGTCGTCTACGAAGCAGTGGATGAAACGCCGCTGCTGTATATCGACCGTCATCTGGTTCATGAAGTCACCTCTCCGCAGGCGTTTGATGGTTTGCGTGCGCATAAGCGCCCGGTGCGTCAGCCAGGCAAAACATTTGCCACCATGGACCACAACGTTTCTACGCAGACCAAAGACATCAATGCTTCTGGCGAGATGGCCCGTATTCAAATGCAGGAATTGATGAAAAACTGCAAAGAATTCGGCGTTGAGCTGTATGACCTGAACCATCCATTCCAGGGCATCGTCCACGTGATGGGTCCGGAGCAAGGTATTACTTTGCCAGGTATGACGATTGTTTGTGGTGACTCCCATACCGCCACCCACGGCGCATTTGGCGCGCTGGCATTTGGTATCGGGACTTCTGAGGTTGAGCATGTTCTGGCAACGCAAACCCTGAAACAGGGCCGCGCGAAAACCATGAAGATTGAAGTCACCGGCACCGCCGCACCAGGCATCACAGCCAAAGACATCGTGCTGGCAATTATCGGTAAAACCGGCAGCGCTGGCGGCACCGGGCATGTAGTGGAGTTCTGCGGTAGCGCGATTCAGGCGCTGTCGATGGAAGGACGTATGACGTTGTGCAACATGGCTATCGAAATGGGTGCCAAAGCCGGTATCGTTGCGCCAGACGAAACAACCTTCAACTATGTGAAAGGCCGTTTGCACGCACCAAAAGCTACAGACTGGGACGATGCCGTCGCCTGGTGGAAAACGTTCAGCACCGATGAAGGTGCAAAATTCGATACGGTTGTCACGCTGGATGCTGCTGATATCGCACCGCAAGTGACCTGGGGCACCAACCCAGGCCAGGTGATTTCGGTTACGGAAAATATCCCAAATCCAGAATCGTTCGCCGACCCGGTTGAACGCGCTTCCGCTGAAAAAGCACTGGCGTATATGGGCCTTAAACCAGGGATCCCACTGACCGAAGTGGCTATCGATAAAGTATTTATCGGCTCATGCACCAACTCGCGCATTGAAGATTTACGTGCCGCAGCAGAGATTGCCAAGGGTCGCAAAGTCGCACCAGGCGTGCAAGCGTTGGTCGTCCCAGGCTCTGGACCGGTAAAAGCTCAAGCTGAAGCTGAAGGCCTGGATAAGATTTTCATCGAAGCTGGATTTGAATGGCGCCTGCCAGGCTGCTCGATGTGTCTGGCGATGAACAACGACCGTCTGGAACCGGGTGAGCGTTGTGCCTCCACCAGCAACCGTAACTTTGAAGGCCGTCAGGGCCGCGGTGGTCGCACACATCTGGTGAGCCCGGCGATGGCAGCAGCAGCCGCTGTATCCGGTCATTTTGCTGACATCCGTACGTTGAAATAAGGGAAAACACCATGGCAGAGAAATTTATCCAACATACCGGCCTGGTCGTTCCGCTGGATGCCGCAAACGTTGATACCGACGCAATCATTCCTAAGCAATTTTTGCAGAAAGTGACTCGCACAGGTTTTGGTGCGCACCTGTTTAACGACTGGCGTTTTCTGGATGATGCAGGCCAGCAGCCAAACCCAGAATTCGTTCTGAATTTCCCGGAGTTTAAAGGTGCCTCGATTTTGCTGGCGCGAGAAAACTTCGGTTGTGGCTCTTCACGCGAACACGCACCGTGGGCGTTAACCGATTACGGTTTTAAAGTGGTTATCGCACCAAGCTTTGCAGATATCTTCTACGGTAACTCATTCAACAACCAGCTGTTACCGGTTACGTTGAGCGAAGAAGAAGTGGATGAGTTGTTCAAACTGGTTGCGGCAAATCCGGGGATCACATTCGTTGTGGATCTGGAAGCGCAAACGGTCAAAGCGGGTGAGAAAAGCTACTCGTTTAACATCGATACTTTCCGCCGCCACTGCATGTTAGAAGGGCTGGATAGCATCGGCCTGACGCTGCAACACGAAGGTTCCATTTCTGCTTACGAGCAAAAACAGCCCGCGTTTATGCGTTAATCATAATGGCGGGTGTTTCACCCGCCATTAGACTAATGACACAGCTTTTTTGTAGGTCGGGTAAGCGCAGCGTCACCCGACAAATGGTGGATGACGCTACGCTTATCTACCCTACAACGGCTAAAACCTTATTTTAATGTTTCGACCAGCCCTTTGCGCTGCCCTTCCAGCGTCACGACTTTGCTACAAACATCGCGGCCAAACTGCTCGAAATCTTTTTCCTGATTTTTCCACTCATTCTGCACTGCGGTCTGCAACCCACCGAGGCTACCCAACACGCCCTGCAACGGATTACCGCCACCTTTCAGAACGGCTTTAGCACCCATTTCATTGATGCTGTCCTGCAAGATGCCACCCATCGCTTGATTCACCAGTTGTTGCCCATCGGCACGCACCTGATCAATCGCTTTATAGTGGAACGTTAAACCATCCTGACGCGTTTCGATAATACGGCTCATTTGCTCTTTAAGCTGCGCATCCAGTTTTGTCAGGCGGCCACGCATATTGCTGCTCTCCCCAACTTCCTGAGCGATGACTTTATCCAGCGCGACACGGCCTTTTTCAACGCGGGTCAATGCGCCGTTGTTAATCCAGGGGAGATCTGTACGCAACGCTTGCTGATAATTCATCGCCAACTGGCGCTGCGTTGCGTTTAATGTGTGGGGTTTGCCGTTGAACTGCAGACTGCCGTCCGGGGCAATAACCAGATTACCGTTCTCACCAACAACCTGAACTGATTGCGGGCTGATTACCACGTCATCGCGAGGCGTGACGCTGCATTTATAGTCGGCCTGCGCCTGCATCGCGGTGAGCAGCAAAACGCCCATTAGAGCCTTACGAATCATAGTTACTCCTGAAAAAAAGGCCGGTTTTCACCGACCTGTTTATTCTGTCTATACCCAAAGATTTCGAGTTGCAGGAAGGCGGCGACGCAGTGAATCCCCAGGAGCTTACTTAAGTAAGTGACTGGGGTGAGCGAGGAAAGCCAACGCACATGCAGCTTGAAAGATTAGGGTAAAGATCAATCCCACCAGACATCAAACAGGTCGCTAGTGCGAACGTCTTCAGCCTTGTGATCTTCTAGCCATTTGCGCACCAGAGCCTGATGCTCTTCGGTGCATTTGCCGATTTCCTGCAGGCAAATTAAGCCTTCCCAGGAAAGGTGGCCGCCGCCATCAAAAGCCAGACCATTTTTATCGATAACTTCATCGATGAACTCATCAACGATTTTATCGATTTGTTCTTCGGAGGTGCCTTCAGGGAAACGCCATGCAACAGAGAACCCCACTTCCTGGAATTCGTCGATGTGCATTTTCTTACGCAAACGACGGCTACGATTAATTGCCATTACTTTACCCTCTCGAACATTAAGTCCCATACGCCGTGACCAAGACGATGGCCACGTTGTTCAAATTTGGTCACCGGACGCGAATCCGGGCGCGGTACGTAGTCGTTACTCTCAGACTGGTTCTGATAACCATCGATAGAGGACATCACTTCGAGCATGTGTTCGGCATAAGGTTCCCAGTCGGTTGCCATATGGAACACGCCACCCAGTTTCAGTTTGCTTTTCACCAACTCGGCAAACGGCACCTGAACGATACGGCGCTTATTATGACGTGCTTTGTGCCATGGATCAGGGAAAAAGAGCTGAACCATAGATAAAGAATTGTCAGGAACCATTTTTTGCAGCACTTCAACCGCGTCGTGGCACATCACGCGCAGGTTCTCAACGCCCTCTTCATGAGCGGTTGCAAGGCATGCCCCAACGCCCGGCGAGTGCACTTCAATGCCTAAAAAGTTCTGCTGTGGATTAGCCTTTGCCATTGCGACCAGTGACGTCCCCATGCCGAAACCGATTTCCAGCGTCACTGGCGCTTGGCTGCCAAACAGCCCGGCAAAATCAACCGGCGCGTCTTGATACTCAACGCCCATCACCGGCCAATAGTTTTCCAGTGCGTGCTCCTGCCCTTTAGTCAGGCGGCCCTGGCGGCGCACAAAACTACGAATCCGGCGCATTGCGCGGCCTTCTTCATTAAATTCCGGTGAGATGACGTCATTTTTCATGGTGTTCAGGCTTTGAGTTAGTGTTCGGGAAACGGGCATTATCCAAAGTTAATGATGAGAAGCAAGCACCAGAAAGTTCCGGTTTACAGTATGGAGTCGTCTGTGCTGGAATCAGCCCCCCTAATTTATATTTTTATCGGATGACCTGGCACAATGATACAAGCGCCGCAATTCGCCAACCAGGTTCTCGACTGGTATCAAAAATACGGGCGCAAAACCCTGCCATGGCAACTCGAAAAAACGCCTTATAAAGTATGGCTGTCTGAGGTGATGTTGCAACAAACGCAAGTTACCACCGTCATTCCTTACTTTGAGCGCTTTATGGATCGCTTCCCAACCGTGACCGATCTTGCCAATGCCCCGCTCGACGAAGTACTGCATCTGTGGACCGGTTTGGGTTATTACGCCCGTGCCCGTAATCTGCATAAAGCGGCACAAATGGTGGCGAATCAACACAATGGCGTGTTTCCGGAAACCTATGAAGAAGTGGCTGCGCTACCCGGCGTCGGGCGCTCGACTGCTGGCGCTATTCTTTCACTTTCACTGGGTAAACATTTCCCGATCCTCGATGGCAACGTAAAACGTGTACTCGCACGTTGTTACGCCGTGTCGGGCTGGCCGGGGAAAAAAGATGTTGAGAAGAAGCTTTGGGATATCAGCGAGCAAGTCACCCCAGCCAAAGGTGTTAGCCAGTTTAACCAGGCGATGATGGATCTGGGCGCGATGGTTTGCACGCGTTCGAAGCCAAAATGCGAACTTTGCCCGGTGAATAATATTTGTGTCGCTTATGCCAATAATAGCTGGGCGAGTTACCCAGGAAAAAAACCGAAGGTGACAATCCCCGAGCGCACCGGCTATTTCCTGATGATGCAGCATCAGCAAAGTATTTTGCTTTCTCAGCGTCCGGCGGTAGGTCTTTGGGGTGGTTTGTACTGCTTCCCACAGTTTGAGACAGAACAGCAGTTACGCGACTGGCTGGCACAACGCCAGATTCCAGCAGATAATCTCACGCAATTAACCGCATTCCGTCATACTTTCAGCCACTTCCATTTAGATATTATTCCGATGTGGCTCCCGGTGCTTTCATTTAGCGGGTGCATGGATGAAGGAACCGCTCTCTGGTATAACTTAGCGCAGCCTCCGTCCGTAGGACTGGCCGCCCCGGTAGAGCGTCTTTTACAGCAATTACACGCCGATCCGGTGGTACTGAAACCCGCCCGAGTCGTTGAAGAGGATTAATAATGAGCAGAACTATTTTTTGTACTTACCTGCAACGTGAAGCAGAAGGCCAGGATTTCCAGTTATATCCAGGTGAACTCGGCAAACGTATTTATAACGAAATCTCTAAAGAAGCATGGGCTCTGTGGCAGACCAAACAAACCATGCTGATTAACGAACGTAAAATGAGCATGATGAATCCAGAGCACCGCAAAGAGCTGGAAGCTGAAATGGTCAACTTCCTGTTCGAAGGCAAAGAAGTCCATATCGAAGGCTACACGCCGCCAGAAAAATAAAAATACAGGGGCCATCGGCCCTTATGCACAACACATCAAGCACAACGCATACACGGAACGATGAAAAAATTTCTCGCGCTAGCTCTGGTTGTCCCGTTGCTCATCTCATGTTCGAGCAAAAAAGAAGACTCCTATAACGAGGCTTTTGTTAAGGACACGAATGGTTTCGATATTTTGATGGGGCAATTTGCTCATAACATCGAGAATATTTGGGGCATGAAGGAAGTGTTGATTGCGGGTCCAAAAGACTACGTGAAATATACCGACCAATACCTGACCCGTAGCCACATCAACTTTGACGACGGTACGATTACCATCGAAACCATTGCCGGCACTGAACCTGCTGCGCACTTGCGTCAGGCGATTATCAGCACGCTGCTGATGGGCGATGATCCGGGCTCGATCGACCTCTATTCCGATGTTAACGATGTGGTTATCTCTAAAGAACCGTTCCTGTATGGCCAGGTTCTTGATAACACCGGTCAGCCGATTCGCTGGGAAGGCCGGGCATCAAAATTTGCTGATTACTTGCTACAAACACGCATGAAAAGCCGCAGTACCGGGCTGAAAATTGTTTATAGCGTGACTATCAATCTGGTACCAAACCACCTTGATAAACGTGCTCATAAATACCTTGGCATGGTGCGCAAAGCGTCGAAGAAATATGGCGTTGATGAATCCCTGATTCTGGCAATTATGCAGACCGAATCGAGCTTTAACCCGTATGCGGTAAGCCACGCAGATGCACTGGGTCTGATGCAGGTTGTTCAGCACAGCGCAGGGGTTGATGTCTTTAAATCACAAGGCAAATGGGGCAAGCCGAGTCGTAGCTACTTGTTTGATCCTGAAAGCAATATCGATACCGGTACGGCTTATCTGGCGATTTTGCAAGACAGCTATTTGAGCGGGATTGATAACCCAACCTCACGCCGCTACGCCGTGATCACTGCGTATAACGGTGGTGCGGGCAGTGTGCTTCGTGTGTTCAATAACGATAAGAACCGCGCCTACAGCATTATTAACAGCATGACGCCAGGGGATGTGTACCAAACACTGACCACACGCCACCCTTCATCGGAATCACGTCATTATCTGTACAAAGTGAACACCGCGCAGAAGAGCTATCGTCGTCGTTAATCCGCTGTTTATTGTGTCTCCTGCCACTCATTGTGGTGGCGGGAGATACCACTCCCCTGCGCTTTCCACGTTTTCTTGAGCAAAAAATGCAACCCCGGTCACTATTCTCGAATGTAACTTGAGAATGTTTTCATTTATTTGCTGAATGTACCAAAAATGCTCCCGCAGCACTGCTAATGTTACGATTACAACATATCGAAACGTATATGTTAGAAATGCAACATTGATGATCAAAATCCTGTGAGGAAATTTACATGAACCTTAAGCTGCAGCTTAAAGTACTTTCGTTTCTGCAGTTCTGCTTGTGGGGGAGCTGGCTGACTACACTCGGCTCATACATGTTCGTCACCCTCAAGTTCGATGGTGCGTCCATTGGCGCGGTATACAGTTCATTGGGTATTGCTGCGGTATTTATGCCCACGCTGCTGGGTATTATTGCGGACAAATGGATTAGTGCGCGCTGGATTTACGCAGCCTGTCATGTGGTAGGCGCCATCACCTTGTATTTTGCTGCACAGGTCACCACACCGAGCGCGATGTTCATTGTTATCCTGTTGAACTCACTCGCATACATGCCAACGCTTGGGCTGGTAAATACAATTTCTTACTATCGCCTGCAATCCGCAGGAATGAATATCGTCAGCGACTTCCCACCTATTCGTATTTGGGGAACCATCGGCTTCATTTTCGCCATGTGGGGCGTGAGCTTCTCAGGCTTTGAGTTAAGCCATATGCAGCTTTATATCGGTGCAACGCTGTCATTAGTGTTAGCGGTTTTCACCCTGACGCTGCCACACATTCCGGTTGCCAACGAACAGAAAAACCAAAGCTGGAGCTCAATGTTAGGGCTGGATGCCTTCGCACTGTTCAAAAACAAGCGCATGGCGATTTTCTTCATCTTCTCTATGTTGCTGGGTGCCGAGCTGCAAATTACCAATATGTTTGGTAACACCTTCCTCCACAGCTTTGATCAGAATCCACTGTTCGCCAGCAGCTTTATTGTCGAACATGCGTCAGTGCTAATGTCTATTTCGCAGATTTCTGAAACCGTATTTATCCTGACGATTCCATTCTTCCTGATTCGTTACGGCATCAAGAACGTGATGCTTATCAGTATCGTCGCCTGGATGTTGCGCTTCGGCTTGTTTGCCTATGGCGATCCAACACCAATGGGCACGATCTTGCTGGTATTGTCGATGATCGTCTACGGTTGCGCCTTCGACTTCTTCAACATCTCTGGTTCCGTGTTCGTGGAACAAGAAGTGAAGCCAGAGATCCGTGCCAGCGCACAGGGTATGTTCCTGATGATGACTAACGGGTTTGGTTGCATCCTGGGTGGGATTGTCAGCGGGAAAGTGGTGGAGAACTACACTACGGCGGGTATCACCGACTGGCAAAGCGTATGGCTGATTTTCGCTGGTTACTCACTGGTACTGGCCTTCGCCTTCGTCGCACTCTTCAAATATAAACACGTCAGAACACCAGCGGCCGTTCAGCCAGTCGCCTGATTGCTAAGATACGAGTTGCAATAACCTAAATAATTCGAGGTGCAGGCAGGCGACCAGACCGTAAGTCCCCAGGAGCATAGGAAACTATGTGACTGGGGCGCACGGGTGCAGTCAACGCACCTGCAACTTGAAGTATGACGGTTATTTTATCATGTAGCCGTACAGTCGCTTAATCCCATCCGCATCCGTTTCGCTATACACACCCTGCAATTCCGGCGAGAAGCCCGGCAGCATGTTCACACCTTCTTCCAGTGCAAGGAAATAACGCAGGGCAGCGCTGCCCCACACCTCACCCGGCACTACGCACAGCACGCCTGGCGGATATGGCAACGCGCCTTCGGCAGCAATACGCCCTTCTGATGCACTCAAACGCACCAGTTCGACGTTACCGCGAATAAACTCACTATTCGCATCCTGTGGATTCATGGCGACTGAAGGCAGGCTGGCTTTGCGGAACATCGCTTTTTGCAGATCCTTCACCGCAAAGCTGACGTAAAGATCGTGCATCTCCTGGCAAAGTTGACGCAACGTGTAGCCTTTGTAGCGTTGTGAATACTTCTGATAGATAGTCGGGAGTACGTCCGCCAATGGCGTATCGTCTTCAATATGCTGCTCAAACTGCGCCAGCATCGCCACCAGATGCGCCATTTTCCCGCTACTTTCAGCAGGCGTTAGCAAGAACAGAATCGAATTCAGATCCGACTTCTCAGGGACAATACCGTTCTCGCGCAGATAGTTTGCGAGGATCGCCGCAGGCACGCCAAATTTCGTGTATTGCCCGGTTTGCGGATCAATTCCCGGCGTGGTCAGCAGCAGTTTGCAAGGATCGACAAAATACTCATCCTGCGCATAGCCTTCAAAGCCGTGCCACTTCTCACCGGGTTCAAAGCTGAAGAAACGGCGTTCCTGTGCGATAAGATCCGTTGGATGATCCTGCCACGGTTTACCCGCAACCACGGGTGGGATAAACGGTTTGATCATCGTGCAGCTATTAATGATCGCTTTGCGCGCTTCGATCCCCTGCACCACACATTCTGCCCACAAACGGCGGCCACTCTCCCCTTCATGAATTTTCGCATTCACATCAAGGGCGGCAAAAAGCGGATAAAACGGGCTGGTAGAGGCATGCAGCATAAACGCATTATTCAGTCGCTTATGCGGGCAAAAACGCGCTTGCCCACGCAGATGGTTATCTTTTTTATGGATCTGGGAAGTCTGTGAGAAACCGGCCTGCTGTTTATGCACCGACTGAGTGACAAAAATACCCGGATCGTTCTCGTTAAGATCCAGCAGCAGTGGCGAACAGTCAGCCATCATCGGGATAAATTGTTCGTAACCGACCCATGCGGAATCAAACAGGATGTAATCGCAAAGATGGCCGATGTTATCCACCACCTGACGGGCGTTATAAATTGTGCCGTCGTAGGTACCAAGCTGGATAACCGCGAGGCGAAACGGGCGTTTCTCTTGCGCACGTTCAGGAGCCACTTCAGCGATCAATTCCCGCAGGTACTTTTCATCAAAACAGTGCGCATCAATACCGCCAATAAAACCAAACGGATTGCGAGCCGTCTCGAGATAAACCGGTGTTGCCCCAGCCTGAATCAACGCGCCGTGATGGTTGGATTTATGATTGTTACGGTCGAAAAGTACCAGGTCGCCCCGGGTCAGCAACGCATTGGTGACGACTTTATTCGCAGCCGAGGTGCCGTTTAACACGAAATAGGTTTTATCAGCGTTAAACACTTTGGCAGCAAACTTCTGCGCATGTTTGGCAGAGCCTTCGTGGATCAGCAAATCACCGAGTTTAACGTCGGCATTGCACATATCCGCGCGAAACAAATTCTCGCCGAAGAAATCATAGAACTGGCGCCCCGCAGGGTGCTTTTTGAAAAACTCACCGTGTTGGTGACCAGGACAGGCAAAGGTGCTGTTTTCCATCGCCACATATTTGGTCAGCGTATCGAAAAACGGCGGTAGCAGAGCATCTTCATAACCAGCGGCTGCCGTTTCCAGCTCCAGATAATCCTGCGCAGTACCGGTTATCAGCCCTGTGATGCCTTCTTGCACGCTAGAACCGCTATCAGCCGCTAAAAAAACAGGAATCGAAAAGCCGGTGCGTTTCAGTAATGCCAGAATACCGCTGCGGCTATCCGCCACAGAAAGGACGACGGCGGCGATATCGGTAAAGTCCGTGCTATCAAGCGCAACCACTTCACGATGTGTTTCAAGTGAGGCAACCACATCGTGGCTGGCGGCAATTTTCAAAGATTTCATATGCACAAATCCCAGAGGTCAAGGATGAGTGAGTGCCTTGTGGCACGGCAAAGGGAGCATTCCCCGGCGAATGTGTCTTGATGGTCTGATGGATAATACCCACTCCGACCGCCAGACATCAGTAAAACCAGGCATCACCTGATTTTACTGTTGTCCTGCAGTGAGCGTGCGTTGCCCTCACCGCATGGTGAGCAAGGGTCTTCGGGATACAGCAGAGCGCCATAGAGAGATGCTGGTAATCATTGACTATATACATCAATAAGCGCCCCGTTGCAGATATGTGAAATTTCGCGCAATCATGGCACCTTCTGCACCGCTGTTCAAGGCGACGCTGCTACCTGGAGCACACTATTCGTGCAAACGCACGGCATATTAATACAAAAGCGTTGACGCCAAACGGCCTTTACGGTTTAATGCGCCCCGTTGCCCGGATAGCTCAGTCGGTAGAGCAGGGGATTGAAAATCCCCGTGTCCTTGGTTCGATTCCGAGTCCGGGCACCACATTTAGAAGAACCCGCCTATGGCGGGTTTTTTGCTTTCTGGGGTTTGGACTCTTCATCGAACTACGTTCGATTATTCGTCGCATCCCTGCGACTCACCCCTTCGGGGCTAGCATAAATGCTATTCAAAAACGTTCCCGACGTTTTTGTCCGAGTCCGGGCACCACATTTAGAAGAACCCGCCTATGGCTAACGCCGTTCACTTAAGCCAATGAATTAGGGGAAATGCCGGGATTTGGTTCCCGGAGGGACGCCAAACCCGGTGGTCGCCCCGGAAATCTCGTTCTTAAACTAACGGCGTTACGCCTATGGCGGGTTTTTTGCTTTCTGGAGTTTGGACTCTCCATCGAACTTCGTTCGATTATTCGTCGCATCCCTGGTCATTAAGCACTATCGATAAACCGGCATATTCCATATTTATCCCGTGGGTATTTAACTGTTAATTTAATCAATATATTACCTGCTTAATATTTAATATAAATAAACCACATTCATTCCCATTCACGGTATTAAATAATATTTAATGCTGTAGATAGTTTTACTTACGTCAGTGTCACATCCGAAATTATAAGAAAAAAATAGGGATCAAGTAAGATATTTACTGGCGGAAACAGTAACGTCATGTTAATTAATTTATGTGTGAATAATAATTTCACCTGCGCACCTCCCCTCGGAGATAAAAATGAAAAAACATATTCTCGCCTCACTGATACTCGCATTTTCAGGATTAAGTCATACTGTTTACGCCCAGCAAATCTTACGTCTGGGTGTCGACCCAACGTTTGCGCCGTTTGAATCGAAAGCCACTGACGGCTCACTTCAGGGGTTTGATATTGATTTAGGCAATGCAATCTGCGCACAGGCGAAAGTGACTTGCCAATGGGTAGAAATTGGATTTGATGCAACCATTCCTGCGCTGAATGCGAGGAAGTTTGATGCGATTCTTTCAGCCATGGCAATGACTGATAAGCGCCGTGAACAGGTCGCATTTAGTGACATGCTGTATAACACTCCGAATGCGCTGGTCGCACTGAACAGCAGCACACTGAGCAAAGATATGGCTTCACTACGGGGCAAAAACATTGGCGTAGCACAGGGCACTATTCATGAAACCTATGCCAAAGACAAATGGGCATCGGAAGGCGTCAATATCATCTCCTACGCCAATCAGATGGAGATTTATCCTGATCTGGTTTCCGGGCGCCTTGATGGCAGCCTGACCAATATTGTCTCCGCCGAGCAGGGCTTTCTTAACCAGCAACAAGGCAAGAATTTTGCGGTAAAAGCCATTATTGTCGACAATAAAGTATTTGGTGAAGGCACCGGTATTGCATTACGAAAAGACGATAACCAGAACTTGCAATTAATTAACCAGGCACTGGCAGAGATGCATAAGAATGGTACTTATGATCGTCTGGCGAAAAAATATTTTAATTACTCGGTTTATCCATAAGGAAATAAATCATGATGTCAGCGAATATTCCATTACCGGATTATACCACGCAGCGATCACGTTTTATTTCCATGGCGCAGACCAAAGGCGGGACGCTTCATTCGTATCCGCATCCACTTAGTGGCCAAAAGGGTGAATCACTTTTTACCGATGTTGCACTTTTTGGCAGTGAGACGGCCTCACGTTTGATGCTTGTGATTTCAGGTACGCATGGGGTGGAAGGTTATTACGGTTCCGAAAGTCAGATTGCCTGGTTGGCGGGATTTGAAAAAGAACAGTTGCCTGCGGATACCGCGCTGGTGATGATTCATTTGCTTAATCCCTGGGGAGCAGCCCACCTGCGACGCGTGAATGAAGATAATATCGATCTCAACCGTAACTTCATCGATTTTTCGCAACCCTTCCCCAGCAATCCCGATTATCTGCGCTGGCACAATATCTACTCCGGTGAGCGGGCGCAGTCCGATAAGCAACTGATATCAGCGTTGTCCACCGAAGGGTGGCCCGCGCTGAAGCGGGTAGTCGAAGCTGGACAATATCAAAATCCGACGGGTTTATTTTATGGTGGCAGCCAACCAGGCTGGTCCTATAAAACCATGCAAACCATCATTGAACGCCATCTCAGCATAGCTCGAACCATTATCAGCTTTGATCTGCATACCGGTGCCGGAGCCTGGGGCCATCCGATGCTGCTTTCTGTTGCCGAGCAACAGTATCCCGCCCACGCGTGGGGCAAGAGGATCTATGGGGAAGCACTCACGCTGGTGTTTACCGCTGCAGGCCGCGACAGCGCTACTGGCATAGCGGCATCAGCAACGGGTTATTTGTCTCAGTTTCTGCTCAATGCGCTGCGTGACACCCATATTCTGCCGCTGGTAGTGGAATGTGGAACCTATCCCGCAGAAGAGATGCATCGACGTTTACGTGAGGATCACTGGTTACATCTCACCGGCGATCCTGCCAATGTCGAGGGCCAGGAAATCAAGCGTGATTTAGTCGAAGCCTTCTGGCCCGCCGATGAGGACTGGCGGGCTCTGGTGGCATTCCGTACTCAGCAATTCTTTGCGCGTGGGTGGCGTGCGTTACTTAACGGGTCGGACGATTAAAGGCGGCCATAGAAGGTCATGCGTGCATTTTCTGACAGTGCGATGCCTGGTTTAGTGTTGTAAGCCAGAACCACCAACATTCGCGTCACCTCACCTTCGGTGGGTGTGACGCGATGTAGCGAATTACGGCCGCGGAATAGCACCAGATCGCCAGGATCCATCGCCAGTTGATCCACCGCACGACGCTCATCAAGTACTTCCCCCACGCCGTCGTAATTCATCTCTCCGGCATCTGCATCACGCAAATCCTTCACATATTGAAAAACTCCGCCCGCCAGTGGTTTTTGTAACAACAAGGTGATGGCGAAAGATGAGTTATCAAAGTGCCAGCCCAATTCCTTACCGTGCGGTGCGTAGTGAATATTGATGGATGAGAGGGGATCAGCGTAGGGATAGAGAGCCGTTTCGCCCAATACATCGCAGAGAAACGACTGAAAATGATCATTATTGTAGAGCGCGCGCAAAGGCGAATCTCTGGCAATCAAATCATCGGTAATACAACCCTTGGTGCTGACGATGTCGCGGTTGCGAGGATGTTCAGCACTGAATTCCGGGTCGGTTTTCATCAGGTAGGCATTATGGTTGCTGGAAGTGTGATAAGCCTGATGGCACTGTTTTTCGGCCTCACCGATAATGGCATTCAGGGCTGCGGGTTGCAAAAACCGGCGTAGTACCAGCACACCATTGGCGTTCAACTGCTCCCGGCAAGAACGGCGCCAGGCGATATCATTAATCGGGTGCGCATCGAGACTAATAATGGATTCAGGCATATGTGCAATTCTCATCGTTAGCAGGTGTGATTTCACTGTAATCCCCTGCGCGCTGAGTAGATAACGATAAATACTTAATACCTTGAAAAGGAAATATTAATGCCTGCACCCCAGCTGCGATTACCCAAAATCAGCCTGATCAACTCGTTCAAAGCGGCGGCTGAATTGGGAAGCCTTGCAAAAGCGGCAGCTCAGTTGGCCCTCACCCCTGCCGCGGTTAGCCAACAAATTCGTCAGTTGGAGGAACAACTAGGCAGCGCTCTTTTTGTCCGCACCCCCAACGGCGTGATGCTGACCGAAACAGGCAAAGAATATCTACGCTATGTCACTGAAGCCTTTGATATTTTGCTTCTGGGTCAGCAAAACCTTCGCTATGCCGCTGCAGCCCCACGATTAACGCTCTACACGTTGCCTTCACTGGCAACCAAATGGCTACTGCCTGAGCTACATAACTGGCGTGCCCGCACCCCGGATGTTGACCTGGCGTTACACGGCACCCATGCGCAGGTAGATTTCAACACCATGCATGCCGATTTTGTCATCTGTTTTGGTGAAGAACGCTACGCCCAACTGGAAAAGAAGTTTTTATTTCACGACGAGGTGCTACCTGTAGCCAGCCCGAAACTGATTGCGCGTTATCAGGGGCGGGAGCTGTTAAGCGAAGCGCCACTGATTCATCTCGACTGGGGGAATGAGGGGCGTTTTCTACCCAACTGGCGTGACTGGTTTCATGCTAAAGAGATGGAAGAACCGGAACCGCAACCCTCCTTTATCTTTAATCTCACTTCACTGGCACTGGATGCAGCTGTTGCAGGCGCGGGGGTGATACTTGGCCAGCGGAATTTGATTGCCAATGAACTCGCATCAGGCACGCTTGTCATCGTGGATGAGCTCAGTCTTCCGCTCAGTAAGCCCTATTTTCTCGCATGGCCTCAACGAACCCTGAGCCAACCTGGAAGTAGTCAGCTTATTGCCTGGCTAGGAGAGCTTGCCGGAACGGATAGTTAATCAACAAGCAGCCCTTTCGCCTGGAGTGACATTGCCTCTGAACGACAAACTACCCGTTTGTTATTCCACACGCTAATATATATCGCACCAAATAATGCTGGTGTTAATTTAATGAGCAACGTTAAAGCATACCGAGGCTTTATGGTCATTCAGATAAAATAAGTTTGCTGCAGAGAATAGTCGGTTTACGGATTAGTGCAGAATTAATTCAGATTTGAAAAATAAAGGCGTTAACAGGTATTGCTTACGGCAGCCTGTTCAGGCTGCCGTAGAGAAGATTACCACTTATAGCGATTATCATCTTCCCAGGTTTTAAGCTCTTTCTCGGCCTGGTCTTTATTATAACCATAGCGCTCCTGAATACGGCCAGCCAGTTGTTCACGCTTGCCCTCAACCACATCCAGATCATCGTCGGTCAACTGCCCCCACTTCTCTTTCACTTTTCCCTTAAATTGTTTCCAGTTTCCACTGATACGATCTTCGTTCATGAAGTGACTCCTTATTACCGCCGTAGCGGTATGAATGGTGATGGGTGATACACTTTAATTTTAGACATGAATCGAGAAATTGCTGCATGAAGCCTTAAATATAGATTATTCCTGGACGATAATATTTTGGACGACGCTGTGGTTATATTCTGTGTGAGCCGCAATGTCCTGCTGTGAAGGAACATAATCCTTGCTGATCACGTACTCTAGCGCCTGAGCATATATTTCACGAAGGATGCTGTGTTCATTTTTTTCCATCCAGGAAAGTAATTCAAACACCACATCCTGTTCAGCAATGTAACCATGCTGAGCTAATAAACCAGCCTCAATCGCTTTGACTATATCCCGAGTCCCTGAAGGCAGATGATGTAAATTATCTGATAATGTCTGAATCATAATGGACTCCGGTTGAAATTAAAATTTTGTTTATCATCAAAATGCTGTGCCAACTGGCACCTGTTATTCAGGTTTTTATATTAAGACACGCATCTAACTTATCATCAGATATGGATTTTTCCACAGAGTGTTACTGCGAAGATTACAGTTTTCGCATCATGCTACAATCTATTTCCCTTCATCTCTGACAATGCAAAAAATTCAGAACTCATCATTTAGTACAGGACTCGTTATTAATGCATTACCGAACAAAAAGATATCCAACCAGAGTCTGATAAATGGCTTGTTCTTTTTTGCAAGAAGCCCGCTCTAGCTGGCTTAACAGCCTGGTGCACAGTGTTCTCCGGCTCAAACGCTGCCCATCATTAAGTAGATCCCTGACCACTTTACCCATCACCGCCTGCTCGGATGGCTCATTCACGGCAGACATAAAATCTGCCACGGATGCATTGATGGAAGGATTGTAAGCGCCCTGTTGCATATAAGCTTCTCTTTTACTGCCAGTAGTTAAGTTTTGGTTAAAGTTAAATGCACATGCTCGTTTTGTACAGGCAAAGTTGTACAATTTTTTAAAAATTAATATCGCATAAAGGTAATGCGATTTAATATCAATTAGTTACGTTGATTGTGAATTTTTAAAAACTGTACACCATTACGTTCTGAACTTAACAACCTCCTGCCGCTATTGTATTCACAGTACTTGTTTTCAGTAGCCTGGTACTGGTCATAGCGGAGCAATTTTTCTGGTTACTGGAAACTCAGAAAAATCCTATAATGTTGAAAGTATGAGAAATTTTTATGAGTAAGCGGTGCTGGCAATGCACTAAACGCCCGATGTTCTGCCTTCTCGCATATCATCTGAGTTTGTATACATATAGGAATAAGATTAAATTAATGTTGTACAGTCTCGACTAAGTTGTACAATGTTTTTGGAAGTTTTAAACAAGGATGGCATACCTTTAAGGGGGACTTATGGCTTCTTACAGTATCGGTGATGTGGCAGACAAGTGCGGAATTAACCCAGTGACTTTGCGCGCCTGGCAACGCAGATATGGATTGCTCAAACCCCTGCGCAGTGAAGGCGGGCACCGCCAGTTTGATGAAGCAGATATTCAGCGTATTGAAGAAATTCAACGCTGGATAAAGTCAGGGATATCGGTAAGTAAGGTAAAGGCGATTCTTGATACAAACCAGGGGGCTTTAGATAAAGGTTGGGTAACACAACAGGAAGAGTTGATCAGTATTTTAAGGTGTGTGCGCCCGGATGCTCTACGTTGCAAAATTGTGGAATATAGTCAGCAATTTGATGCTGCGACTCTGATTGATCACGTCTACATTCCCGTTCGTCAACGGCTTGGGTTCGAACAAAATACGGTGCGCAATATTTGTGGTCTGCTCGATGGTGCACTGATTGAATATGTTGCAAACCAGCTCATTTTATCCCGTAAACGGAAGGGAAAACCTGCCCTGCTGATAAGTTGGGATGATCCCGACCGGACTCGTTTGTGGCTTGAAGCATGGCGCCTGTCCACTCAGGGCTGGCATATAGATATTCTGGCAGAACCCGTTGAATTACCGCGCCCCGAATTCTTCCCAGGTCACCATATATTTGTATGGGCCGGAAAACTCATTACCGCTCGTCAGAAAGAACAGTTGGAATACTGGCGTGAACAGGGTTACTCAATCTTCCATCACGACCCAGAATTAACCAGTTGACCACCCTACGTGAAAATTTAACGCGGCAAGGGTGGTAGCATTATAAAATAATATTTACGCTATCCGGCAGAATTAGTTAAAGTAATTTTTTAGCTGTAATAACCAATTATCTGCTTGTATAGATCAGCAAGAATAGCATTAGGCTCACGCTTCATTTTATTAACAAGTGCCATTTTAAGACTGTCACGGGTTACCACCTGGTTTTTGATCAACAATTCCTGTTTAACAGAAATAAGCAGCGCTGAATTAGCCAGAAACTGCTCTGGAATACAGTGAACCACCTGATCATGCATCATATCGGCCATCTGGAACATCAACTCTCTTTTGTTAAATGAGCAATAAATGTAGTTGCGATAATGCAAATTGTACAACAGCGATAAATAAAAAAATCCTTGCTGACAATCCCGGCAAGAATAAATGATTAAACAGATAAAAAATGAACAAACATGTCGAAAAGTAACATTAGAAATACATTACGCTAATTAATCTATCAGCATGATTTATCGTCATAATGCTAAATGAAAATTGTCGGGTAAGAAAAGCCCGCTTGAGAAAATAAAAAGTTAACAACTTGTAAATTACTTGTTTTTAAACTACCTTGAAATGGCTGCATCAAAACAATGCAGATATTTATTCCTGCAACACTATTTTAGAGAAATGAATGATATTACCCCATACAGATTTTAAGCCCGCTCTTCCTCAGTCAGAAACACCTCTTCCGTATGAAAATGAACATATGGCCTTGAGAACCATTACTCAGCAACTCATGTCATCCAAAGCCTTAGTGACCAATAAAGACATTATAATTAAACTCATTGAACTTCTGGAAACAGAAAAGTGTGATGTGCAGAAAGACATTTTTAGGAATGTTCTGGAAAGCTTGCTACGCACCACCCCGGATGATCTTTAATTTTAATCATTTTTCTCAGGGAGTGAACTCCCACCACCCTCTTTTATATGCATTTTGAGTGATTAAACCAGAAAGAAAAATTTAAACCATAGACCAGCAAGATAATAGCTGGTCTGACACAGACTCAGGATCCAATCAAAACTCTCATCACCGTGCCATTAAATAATTTTCGTGACTCTTTTCTGACCTCAATAATATGGCAACGCGAGTGTTAATTTTCACAATATCATTTCCACTGAATTGCCATAAAGCGGCTTAGTGACACTTTAAGACTATTCTATTTTGCTTTTAAAACAGTTTCACACTTTTTCCTCTTTCTTTTTATTTTCATCAATTTCAATGATTTACAATCGCATCAATATTTAAACACTCGAAGCAAAAATTTGCTGGACGGACGCTAACAGACTTTAGCGAATTCACCATCAGCAAAGTTGTGCCAGGCTTAAACACCGCACAGGCAAGATGCATCGCATTTTTCATTGGCTATAGGGAAACCTGCCAGAGATAAAGAACAGTCCATTTGAAAATTTATTTATTCATGACCTGTCTGATATTGACTGCGCAGATAAGGAAATTATTCACGCCAGTGAAGCCGACAAAAAATGACGCGTGACCGGCCACAGAGCTGGCACCTGTTACCTTTTCCTTAATCGGAGTGAGCTATGTTCAGACATGTAAAACAACTGCAGTATACCGTTCGTGTTGCGGGTCCTAATCCGGGCCTCGCTAATCTTCTTCTTGAACAGTTCGGCGGCCCCCAGGGGGAACTTGCAGCTGCGTGCAGGTATTTTACTCAGGGACTGGGTGATGAGGATCCGGGACGTAAAGATCTGCTGATGGATATCGCCACAGAAGAGCTGAGTCACCTTGAGATTATTGGTTCTCTGGTTGGCATGCTTAATAAAGGCGCTAAAGGTGACCTTGCAGAAGGCGCGGAAAAAGAAGGTGAGTTATACCGCAATATCACTGGCAACGGTAATGACAGCCACCTGACGTCGCTTCTGTATGGCGGCGGCCCTGCGCTAACGAATTCCGCAGGCGTGCCGTGGACAGCGGCCTATGTCGATACCATTGGCGAGGTGACAGCTGATTTGCGATCCAATATCGCTGCTGAGGCTCGGGCAAAGATCCTCTATGAACGCCTGATTAATGTCACGGATGATGTGGGCGTGAAAGATGCACTCGGTTTTCTGATGACTCGCGAAGTGGCGCATCAGATGTCTTTTGAAAAAGCGCTGTACGCTATCAGCAACAATTTCCCGCCAGGTAAACTCCCTCCAGTGGAGAAATACGCGACGGTTTATTACAACATGTCCGAAGGAAACGATGTCCGCGGCAGCTGGAATTCAGACGAGAACTTCACCTATGTGGCACAGCCTGAACCGGCTGTTGATGGTGGAGATGGGACGGCTAGTGTCACGTTATCCGCAACTCAGAAAGCGAATCTGGAAAAACTGGCAAACCGTACGGCCTCTGACCCTGGGGTAAATCCAGTCACCGGGACTGACCTTGGCAAGGTACCTCCGGTTGAAATTGAACCAGCAGCGCAGAAGAAATCCGGAAAAGCCAAATCAGCTAAAAAATAATATCGGGCGGCCCTGTGGCCGCCATCCCTGTAAAATCTGCACAGACCCCATTTTCCCCTCCACTAACCACAACATTAATGTCGAGAAAGGGTTTGTATCCTGGCCTGGAAACTGGCTCAGTCTATTTTCTCAGGATGCTGCTCCATTGCCAGCGCGCTGGCACTGGCGGGATCAAACAGGGAAAGACTCTCAATTTGACCCAGTATAATCACCCTTCTGAATTCCATTGCACTCCTGGGCTCTGAATCAAGAGTAATGTCATGTTCTGCATACCACTTACTGTAATTATGCTCGATACATAAATTCATTTTCTCACCATCACGATAGCCGCTCAGCATCGGGATCAGCACGATATTTGCCGTCTTTTCATACTCCAGAGTCGCCGTATGTATCATCCCTACATAAATCCGCCTCGACTTAAGCGTCACCAGCGCCAGCTCACCCTCTTCCATACACTGATACAGGAGTTGTTCGATACCGCTCGATTGCGCCAGGCGTTTATACAGCTTTTTCCTGCCGTCACCATCCAGTCTGGCGCTGCCAGCCCAGTTAGAACGATAGAGACAAAATAATATGGCAAATGCCAGCATAATAACGACCGGAGCCTGAATGCCGAGAAAGCTCCAGTTCATAAACTCAATTTGCCAGTTGGCATAGTGCTGAGGTGCAAGGTGGAAAGTATTAACGCCGACTGACAAGCCGAGCAACAGCAACCAGATCAGAGCAGTTGCGAGCACGCCTTGCAGGACGAAAATACAGCCATACAGCGCGACAAGAAAATAGACATCCCAGCCGAAGGAGCGCTTGATTTTAAAGCGTGTAGACAGGTCGCGACTGGTGTACCAGTAACCGCAAACCATTAGCACCATGAATATTGCCGTTCCCATGTTACGCCCTCTTCAGAGCGTTAACATGACGCAGGAAGTCTTGTCGTACCTCTTTGCTTTTAAAGTTAACCGAGGCGTAACCGTCCTGGTCAATAATAATCCGGTCACCATCCTCCAGGGCTTCGATAATTTCCTGATGACTGATGACCTGTAGCAACGACTCCGGGCTTGAGAAAATCGACATAAAAAAATGGCGCATAACAAGACATCCTTATTAAGGTAAAGGATAAGTCTGGTTGATTAATGATGGTGCTGCCTTAAGGTAATACTGAAAATCCTCAACTTTCATTCACGCAGATTCAATGTGGTATAGACCAGACAGCTGGCGGAGGAGTTGAAGGTGTGATGAGGCGCAACAAAGAAGAAATAGCCGTTGTTTAAGCTAACAAAACACCCGTCTAACAGACGGGTGCATGCTTTTAATCGATTACCCCCTGCTACTCAACCTGAATAACCTCTTCACTTTCTTTATGTGCACTGACCTCGTCAGGGGTGAGCCACAGCGGTTTTCGGCCAAAGGTTTTATACATCTCAAGCTGGTCGCGATAGTGCTTCGCAGGTGTACCGTCAGGTGCGACAAACCCACTTTGCCCGGGTGCAACCACATCCCACGCCTGCACTTCCTCACCCTGCGCGCCAAACACAATCATGTCGTTTTCTGTGCCACGGTTTTGATACTCCGCCTGGTGCACCGCTTCATCGGCGTTTGCCTGGGGAACACCAAAGAAGTTATTCGCTCTGAAGGTCAGCGGCATCGCAGGCGTCTTCCAGCTTGCCGGTTGGGTGCCATAGCGTTGTGAAAGTTGTTGCCAGGCTTCTTGCAGAGCGTTTCTGACAACCTCATCCTGCGACTTTCCACCAAAGATATCGACCGCCTGCGGAACGGGCGAACGCGTACCTTGTAATGCTTCGTAGAGAATTTTGGCACCCACGCTGATATTCATAGAACCCGTTGGGCCATCCTGCGTCGTTTCATAACCGCTGGCGCTGTACCATTTGTTAAACGGCGCGGGAACCGCAGTGACAACCGTTTGTTTTAGCATGCTGGTCAGCCAGGCGTTTAAGATCGCCGAGCCTGGATGCTGCCAGGTTTTGTCATCCGTATTCATTTGATTATTACCATTCCAGCTCGCAAGCATGTCGGCAAGCTGGCGGCGCGGATCGTTGGCTGGCAATTCCTGAACCGCATGCTTTATGGATGGCAGGAATAAACGTAGATTCAGATCCTGCCGACTGGTCTTCGCAATAATGCCCCATGCCTGCTCGTGAGTGAGTTTCGGCTGTTCATCGATAAGCTTTTTGATCTCATCAACTCGATCCGCCCCTCCCCACAAGAAAGCAAAAAGATCCGATGCCGGATAACCCTCTTCTGGCGCATTGTTCCAGTTAGCGATGTAGCCCGATTTCGGATTGTAGATTTGCGGATTGCTGGCGAATGGCAGGATGCCATCCCAGTCCCATTCACCCGTTCCGGGAACCGGCAGGCGAGGATCGTGACCAGGTTTACGCTGCGGATACGCACCTGTATGTACATAACCGATATTTCCTTGTTTATCAGCATAATACCAGTTGATGGTTAGCGCCTGCTTTGCCGCTTGATTCGTCCACTGCGACCAGGTTTTGGCCTGCATCTGATGCGTCCAGGCCAGCAATGAAGCGACTTCTTTGCCTTCCCAGGCGCGGGATTTTGCATACGCCGTGGAGGTTTGCGGATCGTTTTTGATAACGTTGCCGTGAACCGTTCGGTAGATAGTGAAAGAAACCGGTGCGCCATCCTTCACATTAATGATTTCGCTGCGGCTGAGCATTTTCACCCACTGCCCTTGATGCTGGTAATAATCAGGCCGTTTGGCATCGAGTTTCTCGGCGAAGATATCGACATCATCGCCAAAGCCTGCGGTCGCTCCCCAGGAGAGGGTTCCGTTATGGCCAAACACCAGGCCCGGATAGGCAAATGGCGTGTTGCCCACCACATCGTAGCCTGCGCCGTGCAGGCCAATTCCATAAGTATATGCCGGTGCGTACCAGCCAAACTGCGGCCCATTAACCATAATGGCCTTTGCATCCGCCGCTTTTGCCTTGCCGATGACCCACATATTACTGGTGGTAGGAAAGCCCGCGAGGCCATTCGCGCCACTACGTTCAAACTGATCTTCGATAACCTGTTTATTTTGCTCATGGCTCAGCGCCAGCAAAGCACCATCATTGCCTTTTGCCAGCCTTTCAAGCATCGGTGGAGTCTGGTCGTAGCGCGGTAAATTGTAGGCAAGCTGCGTGGCCTGATTTGTGAGCTGATACGGATAGCGATGTTCGGCAGGTTCGATGGTGGTTGCGGCTGAAGGGTTAACTAACCATTTGATTTGGTTGAAAACCCCCATGCCTTGCTTTTCACCATATTTATCTTTCAGCGCGTTATAGAGCGCAAGGTTATCAATTTCACTGGTGCTGTCAGAGAAACGGTTCGCCATCGTGCCAACGAAGATCATCGCCACATCAAAAGGCTGCCAGTGCTGCGGTTTAAAGCCGAGCGTAGAAAACTCTTTTGGCAGTAGTTTGCCGGGATCGGCATTAATCTTATCGATCCAGGCGTTCATGCCATCGGCATAGCCCTGAAGGATCGCTTTTTCTTCGGCGGGTAATGCATCAATCTGGGCCTGAATACTGGCAGGCCAATAGTTAAGCCGGATGTCTTTATCAAACTCGAGATACTTTTGGCCCAGCACTTCTGCGACGATTCCCTGCGTGCTGCGGCGTGCCATTTCCATTTGAAAAAGTCTGTCCTGCGCCACGACGTAGCCATAGCCATAAAACAGATTTCGGGTGTCGTTGGCATAAATATGGGGAACGCCATATTCATCACGAATGATTTTTACTTCCTTGTTTTGTTCCGCTGCCGTCCCTTGCGCACTCCATAACGCAGCCACTCCTGTCAGAAAGCAACTCACTACAAGGCCATTTTTATTTTTCATTGTATCCTCTTACGGATGAAAGACTCGCAAAACGATACTAGCAATGGAACTGGCATTATCCATTTCAAACGCTCAGTTTTGGATAAAATCGTGAGCGTGGTAACTAATTTAATCATTCATCTTTTTCAGTTAATCATAAAAATATGAATCACGAATTATTACGCTACCTGATAATTTTTGTCATTGATGGTGATATCGGACTTGCACCAGGTGGACTATATATTGGGGGGAATGATTAACGGAAAAATCTCCATGATGCGGCTTACCCTGATCTTGCTCGGCGTTGATTTTCTGCGTTCTCACTGGCGCGGGCTGCGTCGTTTCGGCTGGATGACACTCATTGCTGGCGTGGTTATCTTTATTGATGCTTTGGATGGCTCGCTGTTCTTCCCTATCGAACCTTTTGCCTGTTTATTATTGCTCGAAGGCGGCGCAACCCTGATGGTTGCTCATAGCGGCATGGGCGGGCAGCGCATATTGCGCTACGTAAAAGGTGGCGTATTTACCGTTGCAGCATTGCTGATTTTAGCCGGTCAGCATGATGGTAACTTCGTGCTGGCGATGATCTTTGGCTTGTTGTTTTTATTCGATGGCGCTTTGCAAATCGCTTCAGCGGTGGTGGTGCGTTATCGCCGATGGCGACCCGCATTATGGGGAGGGATTGCCGAAATTTTGCTGGCGATATTTTTCTTCCAGCCCTGGCCGACGAACTACGTCGGGACGGTACCTTATTGCCTCGGTTTAGGTTTAGCGTTTGCGGGCTGGAACCTGTTTATACTCGCCAATCGTGTTAAAAATGCCGCAGAAAATCCGGGACTTAAAGGCTCGGTGTTTATGGAAGAAGCCGATCATCTTCCCCCAGACATCGTTGAGTGGGACGGCCCACCGGACGACGACGAAAAAGCACTGACTGTGCATGTCTGGACGCCCGTTGGCTCAGCACCCGGCGAGACCATACCCCGCCCAGTCATTAGCCGTTATATCGCCGCTGTCGATCGCAATGGCGTTATCTCAACGGGCCATGCGGCACTTGAATCCCCAGGCGGCGTTTACATAAGCCTCTATCCTGCAGAACTGATTGATCAGTCACCGGATGAGTTTGCTCGTCTGTTACGAGCCACACCGGAAAACAATGTACCGGGAGTTTTCCAGCCAGATTATGCGACCGAGTCCGCAAAGTGGTGCCCATCCACAAGAAAAGTACGCATCCGTAATTACAGCGAAGCGCGGCTTAAAGAATTTTGGCAAACCTATCGGCAGAATGATTCCTACAACCTGACCTACAGAAACTGTTCGAGTAGTGTTGCGCGCGCATTAGAAGCGGCACTTGAGGGGTCGGTCGGCAGGTTGTGGCAAAAGCGTGGATTCTGGGTGGCGATGGGTAAATTGATGTCGACACCCGAGCTGTGGGTTGCGTTGCAACTGCGCAAACGTGCCGAAACCATGGCGTGGACGCCGGGGCTGGTGCTGGATTATGCCCGCGCTTTGAGCATGCTTGCAGATCCGCGCCCAACCGGTTGGTTAAACACCACAGGGCGGGCGGTGAAAAAAATGCTCCGCCGCCGCATTGCCTGGGTAAAAGGCAAAAGCGGCGAAGAGGTGGCAAAAGATTAGCGTTAAATATCAGCTAATAATTGTTGTTTAACTCATCACATTCAGACGGCGTGCCGTTTCGTAATGATCAACCCAATAATGATTGGCGAGCGATGACATCGTGACACCCTCGCTGCTGGAAGCATGAATAAACTTATTATCACCAACATAAACCCCCACGTGGCGCATGCCTGGTGAAGTTTTAAAAAAGACTAAATCGCCGGGTTTAAGCGTTTCTTTGCTGACCTGCTCACCATTTTGGATTTGCTGTGTGGTCGTTCTTGGTAGTGACTTGCCAAACGATTCACTGAAGATATGCTGCATCAACGCTGAGCAATCCACTCCTTTGTGCGTCGTGCCACCAAGGTGATAACGCGTTCCTTTCCAGTTGGAATATTGCGACAGTATGGCCGAGCGAATATTACCGTCATCGCTACCATTAATTTGTTTTGTATAATTTTCTTTTTCAAAAAAACTATTTTTATGAGAAACAGATTTTGTTCCTATTGATGCAAATTCCTTTGGCATATTAAAAGCAAAGGAATTGGCACTAAACATTAAAGGTGCAACAACAAATATCAGGGCTACGAGATTTTTAAAACGAGGCATAAATAATATCTTTCAAAATAAGGCAAACAGACTATTACCTGATTAATGGCAACGTGACGAACAACTCCTTTTGGGTGAGCAAATAATAACCAGTGAGTGAAATTTAGCCACTCATAATTTAGTCCATTAATAGACACTGGCTATTAAACTTGAAAAAACAGCCTGATAGGAATTCAAGCTGAAAGTGAGGGGTGCTTAAACGTTGGCGAGATCGACCTCTGGACGCTGGTAATGCGGCCACACCAAAGCCACCAACTCGGGATAGGCATGCTGGCTGAACTCATCGAAACACTGGCGAAGATTGAGTACTTCAATATCGGCAAACGGGACTTTTTCACCTTCTGCACAGCGTTTGCGCAGGTTATCGTAATAGCGATAAATGGCTGAATTTAAGTCACTGCATCGCCGCTGGGCATTAAACAGTTCACGGTTCACACTCAACTCTTCGACTCTCATCTGCTTTATCGTGGCGTAGGCAAAATCCACATATTCATGACTGACTCGCCAATAATAGTCAGGCGTTATTTTCGAAATTAACTTTGCAAAGTAATCTTCTCGTTCATCGGTGTCAGAGAAATTTAATTTAGGGGAAGCTTGAGGGATTGGATTGACTCTGGCATGGGATTTTTCACGCATTAGCACCAATACGCCGCACAGCAACAACAGTATTAATACAATTGAATAAAAGACGCTTTGCATGAGGGCTCCTGTTTTTTTTATAGTAATTTTGAGGCAAACTAATGTCAACGCCACACGTGGTTTCTATGAACTTCATTCCGTTGATTTTAAAGGACATCTCAAATGCTGCCCAACAACCTGGTGCCAGTCATGCTTCCTGCATTGCAGGTTGAAATTACTCCATCAGCAGAAGATAGCGCCCTAACCGTAAATCCTCGGGATAATCTTTTAGATTTAGAGAAAACAATTCTCAGCGTCAATCATTACGCCGGGCAGGCAAAAAATACACTGCTTGAAGAAAACGATCGCCATTTAAAAGAGCGTTTATTTTGCGCGGTGAAAATTGAAGCCATGGTGACGGTGTTAAATGAACTTATAGAACAAGAAAAAATCAGTTCGGCCGATTTGCAAATGCTAATAGAAGATAAAAAATTGCAGATAAGTCAACATGCGCCGCAAATCTGGGTAAATCAGTTAACCCAGGAAAAAGGCTGGCCGATATTTTATTCCTTCGACGAGTAATCTCAATGTCAGATATACAATTACCCATTGTGCAGGATACCGTTTCAACAAACGATACGACGCCCGAGAACACTTTATTGCGTGATAATATCGCCGCGCTGGTGCTGATAAAAAATGAAAATATCGCCCGGTTTACGGAAGGAAATATCAATATTACTTCAGCACTTGTTGAGCAAAAGTGGCACAACCGCCATCAAATGCATCCTTATCGCGTGAAAGAAGAAATTTATGGGTCCGTGCTCAGTGAAATTCTCGCCCACCAGCCACGGATGAAAAATGCAATCCTCGCCCGGCTTGAGGCGGTTTATCAACAACTCAGAGATGAGGAAGCACAATCGCTGTCGCGGACTCGTGCTCTGCTGGAAGACAACTACAAAACGCCTTATTTATAAGGCGTTAAACTTTACCTGTAGCGAGTGAAGTCGCCTCGCCTTCCGTAATAATTTCAGTGATATCAACCCGCTCACCGATCCGTACATCGCTCACACGATCAAACTTGCTCTTGTCGATCAGCAATATCGACTGAGCTGAACGCTTAAGCAGCAGGGTTTTATATTCAGCATTCCAGCTGCGCGTGTCCCATAACGTGCCGTTGCTGTCGACCCCTTCGCAGGAAAACACAAACAGATCGATCTCCAGAGACTTAAGGTGTGCTGCGAGCGGGGCTTTGATATAGCAGGCATCTTTGCGTTGGAGTACGCCACCGGTACTGATGAGCTGGATCTGTTCACGCTTCCCAAGCTCATGGCAGATACGTTCACTGTTGGTAAAAACGGTGAGTGGAATATCCGGCAGCAAGCGCGCCAGATACCAGCAGGTTGAGCTGGCATCCAGCGCCACTACCATTCCCGGCACAATCCAGGCAAGCGCTCGGTGGGCGATATCCGCTTTACTGTTGAGATGGCTTTTCAGACGCGCCGTAAACGGGTCGCTGCTTTCATCGGCTCCGCGATTAATACGCTTTGCCCGCCCATGCTGACGAACAACTTTCCCCTGCTTTTGCAGCACGCGCAGGTCGCGCCGCACCGTTTCCTGGCTCACATCTAACAATTGCGCCAGTTGCTGTGTCGTCAGGTTATTGTACTGTTCGACAAGTTGAACCAGTTCCTGATGGCGTTCGGCTTTCATGACTATGTCTCCCGGCAATGCCTGCTGTGCCACTACGCTGACGGAGCGGCTATAGGTATGAAAAAGCGGCCTGCTGTTTAACCAGCAGACCGCTCAAAATGTTGATGCTCTTTTAGATGGGGAAACTCACGTTTACTGGGGTTTCGTAACTTCTTGCCCCACCAGGCCAATCTTCAAATATCCTGCCTGATGCAGCGTATCCATCACATTCATCATCGTTTCGTAATCAACCGATTTGTCTGCGCGGAAGAAAATCGTGGTGTCTTTCTTACCTTCCGTGGCAGCCATCAGAGCATTGATCATGCTCTCTTTGGTCACTTCGTCATTGCCAATAAACATGGTTTTGTCCGCTTTGACGGAGAGATAGACCGGTTTTTCAGGGCGCGGCTGCGGCTGGCTTGAGGACGCTGGAAGGTTAACCTTCACATCAACCGTCGCAAGCGGCGCTGCTACCATGAAGATAATCAGCAACACCAACATGACATCGATAAACGGTGTCACGTTGATTTCATGCATTTCGCCGTTATCGTCGTGGTTTTCGTTAAAACTCATTGCCATGGGATCAACCTACACGCAGTTTCTGAGCTGTACGTACCGGGCGAGACTGAGAGCTTGCAGCCAAATCCAGGTCACGGCTTTGCAACAGCAGAACCTGAGCGGCGACATCACCTAAAGAGGCTTTATAACCGCCAATCACACGGGCAAACACGTTATAGATAACAACCGCTGGGATTGCTGCAACCAGGCCGATAGCCGTTGCCAGCAATGCTTCTGCGATACCCGGTGCCACAACGGCAAGGTTAGTGGTTTGCGACTGCGCAATACCAATAAAGCTGTTCATGATGCCCCAGACGGTACCAAACAGACCGACAAAGGGTGAAATCGCACCGATGGTCGCAAGGAAGCCATTACCGCGTCCCATGTGACGACCTGCCGCCGCAACGCGACGCTCAAGGCGGAAACCGGTACGCTCTTTAATGCCTTCGTTATCTTCACTGCCAGTGGAAAGCTCAAGCTCATTTTGCGCTTCATTGATAAGCATCGTGCTCAGGCTTTTCGAATCAAAAGCGTCAGCCATTTCGCTGGCTTCATCCAGAGAGCGGGCATTAGCCAGTTGTTGCTGCTCACGCTTCAGACGGCGCTTTTGCGAGGTCAGCTCAACACTTTTGCTAAAGAAGATTGCCCAGGTGACGACAGAGGCCAGAATCAGGCCGATCATCACAATCTTTACCACGATGTCAGCATGCTGATACATGCCCCAGACAGAGAGGTCTGTCTGCATCAAATTATTCGTCACTCTTACTCTCCACCACGAAATATTACTCAAACTGTGCGCAATAATATCAAAACGACATCGAATTGATAGTAGTTCTCATTAGTATTTAAAGAGTGCCTGAAATTGTCCATGGATTCCTTGCGCTTACGCAGCAAAAGCATGATAAGTTAGATTTGGACATCCAGATGGGTAAACGGGGTAAAGTGAAGATGAGTAAAAAGCACATTGAAACGGCGCTGGTTAATGCCGGGCGCGATAAGAAATTCACCCAGGGTTCGGTTAACAGCGTCATTCAACGCGCGTCATCATTGGTTTTTGAATCGGTCGAAGCCAAAAAGCAAGCCACAGCAAACCGCGCGCAAGGCGAGCTGTTTTATGGTCGCCGTGGCACCCTCACCCATTTCTCGTTACAAGAAGCGATGTGCGAACTGGAAGGCGGTGCGGGTTGCGCGCTTTATCCTTGTGGCGCTGCAGCCGTTGCCAATGCGATTCTGGCATTCGTTGAGCATGGCGATAATGTGCTGATGACCGGCACCGCCTATGAACCGAGCCAGGATTTCTGTACCAAAATCCTCGCCAAACTCGGCGTCACCACCACGTGGTTTGACCCGATGATTGGCGCAGGTATTGCTGAACTGGTGCAACCCAATACTAAAGTTGTATTTCTGGAATCGCCTGGCTCCATCACAATGGAAGTACATGACGTTCCAGCAATTGTTCAGGCAGTACGCAGCGTAGCCCCCGATGCCATCATCATGATCGACAACACCTGGGCGGCGGGTATTTTATTTAAAGCGCTCGATTTCGGCATTGATATTTCGATTCAGGCGGGCACCAAATACCTGATTGGACATTCGGATGCGATGGTCGGGACGGCGGTGTCTAACGCCCGTTGCTGGGATCAACTGCGTGAGAACTCTTATCTGATGGGGCAGATGCTGGATGCGGATACCGCCTATATGACCAGCCGGGGTTTACGCACTTTAGGTGTGCGCCTGCGTCAACATCATGAAAGCAGTCTGAAAGTTGCCGAATGGCTGGCGCAACACCCGCAGGTTGAACGCGTTAATCACCCTGCGTTACCTGGCAGTAAAGGCCACGAGTTTTGGAAACGAGACTTTACAGGTAGCAGCGGCTTGTTCTCATTCGTGCTTAAAAAGCGCTTAAGTCATGATGAATATCAGCATTACCTGGACCATTTCCGTTATTTTAGTATGGCCTATTCGTGGGGTGGTTTTGAGTCATTGATTCTGGCCAACCAGCCGGAAGAACTGGCAGAGATTCGCCCTGCAGGGGGCATCGACTTCTCCGGTACGTTAGTTCGTGTGCATATTGGCCTGGAGAATGTTGACGATTTGATTGCTGATCTCGATGCAGGTTTCCAGCGTATTGCCTGAATTTTCCAGATGTGGATGCCTGAGAGGACAGTTTTTCTAAATTGATGATGATTTGTTGAGCCTATGATCAAGGTGTCGCAGGCCATTTAGCGTTACACTATGTTCTCAAAACACTATGTTCTCAAAAAAGGTACGCCGAAAATTTTAAGGTGTACCTAATCTAACTACTATAGATTCAGACGCGCCCAATAAAGCGGTTCCACAGGATTTGCCATGGCTGTTATACATAATATCGTTCAGGCGCTTTGGCAACATGACTTTGCTGCACTCGCGGACCCTCATGTTGTTGGAGTGGTTTATTGCGTCATGTTTGCGACGCTGTTTCTCGAAAATGGATTACTGCCCGCCTCGTTTTTGCCTGGCGACAGTCTGCTATTACTCGCAGGAGCGCTCATCGCGAAAGGGGTCATGGGTTTTGTCCCAACGCTACTTATTCTCACCGCGGCGGCGAGTCTCGGCTGCTGGTTGAGCTACGCCCAGGGGCGCTGGCTCGGTAATACCAAAACGGTTAAAGGCTGGCTAAAGCAACTGCCGCCGCAATATCACCAGCGCGCAACGGTGATGTTTGATCGACACGGGTTATTCGCGCTGCTGGCTGGGCGTTTTTTAGCGTTTGTCCGCACGCTGTTGCCAACCATGGCGGGGATTTCAGGCCTCAGCAATCGTCGTTTCCAGGTATTCAACTGGTTAAGCGGGCTGTTGTGGGTCGGGAGTGTGAGCAGCCTGGGCTATGCCTTGAGCATGATCCCATTTGTGAAACGCCACGAAGATCAGGTCATGACTTGCCTGATGGTGCTGCCGATGGTGCTTCTGGTGGCAGGCTTAATCGGAACGCTGTTTGTCGTCATCCGTAAGAAGTTTAATCCCGCATAAATATTTGCAGGGTGGATAACATCAAATTGTCCGCCCTGCTGTCTCTGTTCTCTTCTTGTTAAATCACCCGCATCCGCGCGGCATCTTCACCCGGAGTGACGCCAAAGTAGCGCTTAAACTCACGGCTAAACTGCGATGCACTTTCATATCCCACACGAATCGCCGCGGTACTGGCTTTGATGCCATCGTGCAAAATCAACATACGCGCTTTGTGCAAACGGTAGCTCTTCAGATATTGCAGCGGCGAGGTGCTGGTCACCGACTTAAAGTTATGGTGAAACGCCGAGACACTCATGTTCGCTTCTGCGGCGAGTTGGTCGACTGAGAGATTTTCTGTGTACTGGGTTTCGATACGCCTCAGCACGCGGCTTATCAGGCTGAAATGTGTCTGCCGGCTGACCAGCGCTAACAGCGCGGCACCGCACGAGCCCACCAGAATGTGATACAGGATTTCGCGGATAATTTGTTTACCCAGAATACGGGCGTCGAGCGGGTTCTCCAGCACGTCCAGTAAACGCTCGGCAGCGCAGAGAATCTCTTCGGAGAGTTCAGCGGAGTTAATCCCGGTTGAGCAGGTTTGCGGGTGCGATAAATCATCTTCACCGATATCCATCAGCAAGTCCTGAAGCTGCGAAATATCGATGTTAATGCGCAGCCCGGCCAGCGGCACTTCCGGGGTGGCGAAGGTTTCACATTCAAACGGAAGCGGTACCGTCAGCAGCAGATATTCGTTGGCATCGTAGCGAAACACGCGATCGTTCAGATAACCCGTTTTATGGCCGGAAAAGAGAATAATGATCCCCGGCTCATACATCACCGGCGTACGTGCATAGGGTTTCGTGCCATACAGCAAACTGACGTTCGGTAGTGAGCCAAGCCCATTATTTTCTTTTTGTATCAGATAATTAATCTTATTGGTTAACTGCTGACAAATCGCTTTACGCTTCATTTTCCCACACTCCGCATGGCTTTTCTGACGATGTCAGTGTGCAACTAATCGTTTCATTTCTCCAGCGCTCTGGAGGAATAGGCAAGATAAAGGCAGGAATAAGCATTGAGAGATAGCGACCTGAAGCCGACAATGGCTACCATCAAATTCGATAAGCTTTATCTTCAACCAATCCATACGGGAACCTCATAATGAACAACTTTAACCTACATACCCCGACTCGCATCCTGTTTGGTAAAGGTGCCATCTCCGACCTGCGTGCTCAAATCCCAGCCGATGCTCGCGTCCTGATCACTTACGGCGGCGGCAGCGTGAAGAAAAACGGCGTGCTGGACCAGGTCTATTCCGCACTTGAAGGGCTGGATGTTCTGGAGTTTAGCGGTATCGAACCGAACCCAACTTACGAAACGCTGATGAAAGCGGTTGAAGTGGTTCGCCAGCAGAAAGTCACCTTCCTGTTAGCCGTAGGTGGCGGTTCCGTGCTGGATGGGACTAAGTTCATCGCGGCAGCAGCCAACTACCCAGCAGATATCGACCCATGGAATATCCTGTTAACTCACGGTAACGACGTGAAAAGCGCCATTCCAATGGGCTCGGTTCTGACTCTGCCAGCAACCGGTTCTGAATCCAACAAAGGTGCTGTGGTTTCTCGCCGCTCAACCGGCGACAAACAAGCGTTTATGTCTGAGCACGTTCAGCCGGTGTTTGCTGTTCTTGACCCGGTTTACACCTACACCCTGCCACCACGTCAGGTGGCAAACGGTGTGGTGGATGCGTTTGTCCATACCGTTGAGCAGTACCTGACTTATCCGGTGAACGCCAAAGTTCAGGACCGTTTTGCCGAAGGCATTCTGTTAACGCTGGTTGAAGACGGCCCGATTGCGCTGAAAGAGCCAGAAAACTATGACGTCCGTGCCAACGTAATGTGGGCAGCAACCATGGCGTTAAACGGCCTGATTGGTGCTGGCGTACCGCAAGACTGGGCAACGCACATGCTGGGCCATGAACTGACCGCCATGCACGGTCTGGATCACGCCCAAACTCTGGCGGTGGTTCTGCCTTCTTTGCTGAACGAAAAACGTAACGAGAAACGCGGCAAACTGCTGCAATACGCGGAGCGTGTGTGGAACATCACCACCGGTGGCGAAGAAGAACGTATCGATGCTGCCATCGCTGCAACGCGTAATTTCTTCGAGCAAATGGGCGCGCCAACTCGCCTGTCCGCCTATGGTCTGGATGGCAGTTCTATCCCGGCATTACTGGTGAAACTCGAAGAGAAAGGTATGACCCAATTAGGTGAACACAAAGACATTACTTTGGATGTCAGCCGTCGTATTTACGAAGCTGCACGCTAAGTAATTTAGTCATTTGGTTCTCGTTTTTGAGTATTTGGTCCAGACTTAAACCCTAAATTATTCAAGTTGCAGGCAAGCCAACGCCCCTGCAACTTGAAATATGCGGGTTTAATCATTAAGGAGGAATACATGGCTACTCCAACTGTAATCAAGCTCCAGGATGGGAATGTGATGCCGCAATTGGGCCTCGGTGTCTGGCAAGCCAGCAACGATCAGGTTCAGATTGCAATCGATAAAGCGCTGGAAGTCGGCTATCGATCCATTGATACCGCCGCCGCGTATAAAAATGAAGACGGCGTAGGCAGTGCGCTAAAAAATGCGGGTATCCCTCGCGAAGAACTGTTTATCACCACCAAACTGTGGAACGACGATCAGCAACGTCCACGTCAGGCACTGGAAGAGAGCCTCGAAAAGCTCCAACTCGATTACGTCGATCTCTATCTGATGCACTGGCCTGTGCCGAGCAAAGATCATTATGTTGAAGCCTGGAAAGGGATCATCGAGCTACAAAAACAGGGTCTGGTCAAAAGTATCGGCGTCTGTAATTTCCAGCTCAACCATCTTCAGCGTTTGATTGATGAAACAGGTATCTCACCAGTTATCAATCAGATAGAACTCCATCCGCTGCTACAACAGCGCCAGCTACATTCCTGGAATGCCACACACAAGATCCAGACCGAGTCGTGGAGCCCGTTGGCTCAGGGCGGTGAAGGTGTGTTCGACAAGAAAATTATCCGCGATCTGGCTGACAAGTACGGCAAAACGCCGGCACAAATTGTGATCCGCTGGCATCTGGATAGCGGCCTGGTGGTGATTCCGAAATCGGTGACACCATCGCGTATTGCTGAGAACTTTGACGTGTTTGATTTCCGTCTTGATAAAGACGAATTAAGCGAGATTGCAAAGCTGGATAGCAATAAGCGTCTGGGACCAGACCCGGATGTATTTGGGAGTTAAGATTTGGAACAACCCTCACCCCGGCCCTCTCCCTGAGGGAGAGGGGGAAACTGAAAACCCCTCACCTGTGGGAGAAGTGGAAACAGAACAACCCTCACCTGTTGGATAAGGGGAAACAGAACCATCCCCTCTCCTGTGGGAGAGGGTTAGGGTGAGGGCAAGAACTAAGCCGGACGCTTCCTGTTTGCAGGTTTCGACGCAGTTTTAGCCGCAGGTTTTGTCCCGACGCCAGGCTTAGCACCGACAGCAGGTTTAGCGCCCGCTGTTGGTTTCGCACCGGCAGCAGGAGCACGACGCTGATGCGTCATTGGCGTGTGTTTCGTCAATGCAGGGCGAGCGCCACGGTTATAGCGACGCGCTTCGCGCATCTCTTCAAGCGTTGGCGAAGGCACCAGACATTCACGACGGCCACCAATCAGGTGCTTTTTACCCATCTCTTCCAGCGCTTCACGAATCATCGGCCAGTTAGCCGGATCGTGGTAACGCAGCAGCGCTTTGTGCAGACGACGCTGGCGATCACCTTTCGGCACCACCACATCTTCACTCTTATAGCTAATCTTACCGAGCGGGTTTTTACCGGTGTAATACATGGTGGTGGAGTTCGCGAGCGGCGATGGGTAGAAGTTCTGCACCTGATCCAAACGGAAGCGGTTTTTCTTCAGCCAAAGTGCCAGATTCACCATGTCTTCGTCACGCGTACCTGGGTGCGCGGAGATAAAATAAGGAATCAGGTACTGCTCTTTGCCAGCCTGTTTAGAGTAGGTATCAAACAGCTCTTTGAAGCGCTGATAGCTGCCCATCCCCGGCTTCATCATCTTAGAAAGCGGCCCTTCTTCGGTATGCTCAGGGGCAATCTTCAGATAACCACCCACGTGGTGGGTCGCCAGCTCTTTGATATAACGAGGATCTTCTACTGCGATGTCGTAACGAACACCGGATGCAATAAGGATCTTCTTCACACCTTTAATCTCACGGGCGCGACGATACAAGTTGATCGTCGGCTCATGGTTGGTATCCATGTGCGGGCAAATGTCCGGATAAACGCAAGACAGGCGGCGACAGGTTTGTTCTGCACGCGGCGATTTGCAGCGCAGCATATACATGTTGGCGGTTGGGCCACCCAGATCCGAAACCACGCCGGTAAAGCCTGGAACGGTGTCGCGCATCGCTTCAATTTCGTTGATGATCGAGTCTTCTGAACGGCTCTGAATAATGCGCCCTTCGTGTTCGGTAATAGAACAGAATGAACAGCCACCAAAGCAGCCACGCATGATATTCACCGAGAAGCGGATCATCTCATAAGCAGGAATACGCGCCTTGCCATAGGCAGGATGCGGAACGCGCTTATAAGGCAGAGCAAACACGCTATCCATCTCTTCGGTGGAAAGCGGGATCGCTGGCGGGTTGATCCAGATATAACGATCGCCGTGTTTTTGCATTAATGCACGAGCACAACCTGGATTGGTTTCGTGGTGCAGAATACGTGATGCGTGCGCGTAGAGAACTTTGTCGTTTTTTACTTTTTCATACGACGGCAGCAACACATAGGTTTTTTCCCACGGCTTCATTGGCGCAGGTTTCACAACGATTGCTTGCGCTTCGTTGATTGGCTTTTCTGGTTTACCGGTTTCTGCACATGGCAAATCTTCACCATATGGATGGGGGATCGGATCGATACGGCCAGGCATATCCAGACGCGTAGAATCCACACCAGACCAACCTGGCATCGCTTCTTTACGCATCATCGCGGTGTTACGCACATCGCTAATTTCGTCGATTTTCTCGCCCATTGCCAGGCGATGAGCCACTTCCACCAGCGGACGTTCACCGTTGCCGAAAATCAGCATGTCGGCTTTGGAATCCACCAGAATGGAGCGACGAACGGTATCAGACCAGTAATCGTAGTGCGCAGTACGACGCAGGCTCGCTTCAATCCCGCCGATGATAACCGGCACATCACGCCAGGCTTCTTTACAGCGTTGGGTATAGGCAAGCGAGGCACGATCCGGGCGTTTACCCGCGACGTTATCAGGCGTGTACGCATCGTCATGACGCAGTTTACGGTCCGCGGTATAACGGTTGATCATGGAATCCATGTTGCCCGCAGTCACACCGAAGAACAGGTTCGGTTTACCCAGGCGCATGAAGTCATCTTTGCTGTTCCAGTCTGGCTGGGCGATTATCCCCACGCGGAAGCCTTGAGCTTCCAACATACGGCCACAAATCGCCATACCAAAACTTGGATGGTCAACGTAGGCATCTCCGGTAACCAGAATGATGTCACAGCTGTCCCAGCCTAACTCGTCCATTTCCTTACGTGACATGGGTAAAAACGGTGCCGGGCCAAAACAGGCTGCCCAGTATTGTGGCCACGAAAAGAGTTCGCGATCGGGCTGGATCAAGCTTATAGAGCTCATAATGCTTCCGAAAAATGAATAAAAAATGATTTAAAAATAACCAAAGCCGGCGATTATACGCTGGTATGGGGTCAAAAATGAAGTGTTATTGCTATGTTAAAATTCAAGGCCCTCACCCCGGCCCTCTCCCTGAGGGAGAGGGGGAACGCCGATTATTCCCTCTCCTTCAAGGAGACGGGGAACGCCGATTATTCCCTCTCCCTCAGGGAGACGGGGTACACCGATTATTCCTTCTCCCTCAGGGAGACGGGGAACACCGATTATTCCCTCTCCCTCAGGGAGACGGGGAACACCGATTATTCCCTCTCCCTCAGGGAGAAGGGGTACACCGATTATTGCCTCTCCCTCAGGGAGACGGGGAACACCGATTATTGCCTCTCCCTCAGGGAGACGGGGAACACCGATTATTCCCTCTCCCTCAGGGAGACGGGGAACACCGATTATTCCCTCTCCCTCAGGGAGACGGGGAACGCCGATTATTCCCTCTCCCTCAGGGAGAGGGTTAGGGTGAGGGTGGTTTACGGCGCAGGCTGTACTAACAGTTGTCCAATAGAACCACGGTCCGCCATTTCAAGCGTCTGACTGGAATAGAGGAACGGGAAATGTTCCCAGGAAGGTTGACCAAAGTAGACGAGTAGCTCGACTTGCCCATCAACCCAGACCGTATCTTTCCAGCCACGGTCTTCACCAAACGGTGCCGCGCCATTGACGTTTTTAATCAGGAAACTCACACCTTCGATATGGAAAGATTGCGGCACATCGGCACGCACCGTCCAGCGCTCCCAGGTACCTTGCTGAGTCTGAATATCAATACGCTTCATATCCCAAAGCTGGCCGTTAATACCCGGGTCATCGCCCAGAGCTATGTCGCGGCTGCGCGACGGATTGCCATTGATAATCTCTTCCGGTAGCAAGCGCATTGGCAGAGTATCTGTCACCAACGGCAGCAGGCCGGTGGCACGCAGCGTAAGCACCAGTGTTGAGATAAGTATGCTCGAAGGTTCAAAGAAGCCACGAATGCGGTCCATGATACCGGCGGCTTCACCGCAGGTTATCGACACTTCTTTGCCGTCAGTCATATCAATCAGGATCTCGCGACGCTCACCCGGCGCCAGTGACAGCTGCTTCACAGAAACAGGTGCCGGGAGAAAACCCTGGTCGCTTGAAATCACGTGCATCGCACGGCCATCGCTCATTTGCAGCAAATAGCGGCGCGAGTTAGAAGCGTTAAGCAAACGCAAACGCACCCAACCGCGAGAAACCTCGACATACGGCCCTTGCACACCATTCACCAACAAGGTATCGCCGACAAAGCCGCCGTTACCGGGTTCTTCATATTCAGGCGCACCGAAGTTATCGAGGCGTTTATCCTGAATGATGACCGGGAAGTCATCGACACCATAGTGGTTGGGGATCGGTAACGATTTGCTGACTTCGTCTTCGATAAGCCACATGCCAGCCAGGCCGTTGTAGACCTGTTTCGCGGTACGGTTTGGCGTATTAGCGTGATACCAAAGCGTCGCGGCCTGTTGGCGAATTGGCAAAACGGGAGCCCAGTCGACATTCGGAGACATCATGCGCGCCGCACCCCCCATTAACGGGCCTGGCACCTGCAAACCGGCAATCGTCATGGCGATGTTTTCTTGCAGACGATTGCTGTAAATCATCTTCACATCATCGCCGCTCCAGACGCGGATAGTCGGCCCCAGATAACGCCCATTCAAACCCCAAACCGGTGCCTTAGCGCCGCCAGTAAATGACCAGTGCGCCCGTTGTAACGTCAGGAATAAAGGCTGACCACGGCGAGATTCCAATAAAGGAGGAACGGGTAAAGGTTGCTGCATTCCTGCCGCATTTGCCCTCAGTGGCACCGAGCCTGCACAAAGTGCGACTCCTGATGCCTGTATAAACTGACGCCGACTGAGTGACATAATTACTCCATGTGAAACTGACTATCGTAGGGCGGTACAAATACCCGTCATACTTCAAGTTGTGGGGGTGTTGGCTGCATTCACTTACCCCAGTCACTTACTAAAGTAAGCTCCTGGGAATAAGCTCCCTTGCCGCCTACCCACAACTCGAATTATTTTGGGTATACCGCCAAATTAAAAAGCGATTAATTCGCCTGATTGTTTTCAATTCGGCCGGAAGCTTCACGCTCCGCGACTTCTTTATCTAATTCGGCGATTTTTTCTCGCATGATATCGCGGCAGTGAGTAGCGAGTTTACGTGCCTGATCTTTGCCATAACCACTGATATCAATTGGATCCAGCATTTCCACAATCACCAAACCGTTGTTCAAACGATTTAACTTAATTTTATTACTGGTATTGGAAACACACACCGGAATAATTGGCACGCCCGCAGCAATTGCAGCATGGAATGCGCCGGTTTTGAATGGCAGCAGGCCACGACCACGACTACGCGTGCCTTCCGGGAACATCCAGACCGAAATTTTACGTTTCTGAATCTGCGCCACCACCTGGGAAATGGTGCTCAGCGCTTTAGCGCGATTATCACGGTCGATAAGCATATTCCCGGTCAGCCAGTAAATTTGGCCAAAGAACGGGATCCACAGCAGGCTTCTTTTCCCGACGGTCACCGTTGGCGGCTGGACAATATTCGCCGCAGTCACCATGTCGAAGTTATTCTGGTGGTTACAGATATAAATCGCCGTTGGATGATTTTCGGCACCCGCGGGTAAACGAGTTTCAACCTTCAAACCAAAAACTGGCGCAAGACGCCCAAAGAGATGACCAAACGTAGCAACATGGCGCGGGTTACGTGGGCTGAACAAGCAATAAATGCAGCCAAAAATGCACACCAGCAGGCAATAAATTATAACGATTATAAAACGTACTATGGATAGCATAACAACCTCAAAAGCCAAAACCGCTGACAAGTATACCCTAAATATCTGGAGCGGCAGTCAACCCACCTGAGCCCCAAAGTAGTTCGGATATATGACCTGGTTTAGCATCAAACATATCGAGCTGGCGGTCTTGCACCCGCCAGCATTCGATTACTCTTCGCTGTCACCCGCACTGGCACGCAGCGGGGAATCCACTTCTACGCGGTCGATGCGTTGTAAGCCTCGCATCAGCGTACCGCGACGACCGCGCTCACCAGTGATTTTCTGCAGCTCTTCCGGGCGAAGTTTAATTTTGCGTTTACCCACATGCAGCGTAACGGTGCTTTGTGGCGGCAGGACAAACAAATGCGCCAGTTTGTCTTCGCCTTTTGCCGCTTCCGCAGCAGGAATCGAGATAATTTTATTCCCTTTCCCTTTGGACAGTTGCGGTAAATCAGCGACCGGGAACATCAACATACGCCCGGCGGCGGTAATCGCCAGCAGCACATCATCTGCGCTTGAGATTTCCATCGGCGGCATCACTTTCGCGTTTTCCGGCAATGTAATCAGCGTTTTACCCGCACGGTTACGCGCAATTAAGTCATTGAAGGTACAAACGAAACCATAACCTGCATCAGAAGCCATCAGCAATTTTTGGTCTTCTGGCGCCATTAACACATGCTCGACAACGGCACCCGGTGGCGGCGTGAGTTTGCCGGTCAGCGGCTCGCCCTGCCCACGTGCCGATGGCAACGTAATTGGGTCCAGCGCATAGCTGCGCCCGGTGGAGTCGATAAACGCCACCGGCTGGTTACTCTTACCTTTGGCGGAGCCCAGGAAGCTATCGCCCGCTTTGTAGTTAAGCCCTTGCGCGTCAATATCATGGCCTTTGGCGCTACGCACCCAGCCCATTTGTGAAAGCACAATGGTGACCGGTTCAGACGGGGTCATATCATGTTCGCTCATGGCTTTCGCTTCGCCACGCTCACGCAATGGTGAACGGCGATCGTCGCCATAAGCATCTGAATCAGCCTGCAATTCTTTCTTAAGCAAGGTATTCATTTTGCGTTCAGACGCCAGAATGCCCTGCAACTGGTCACGTTCTTTTTCCAGTTCGCTCTGTTCGCCGCGAATCTTCATCTCTTCGAGTTTTGCCAAATGGCGCAATTTCAGCTCGAGGATAGATTCAGCCTGCGTTTCGCTTAACTCGAAGCGCGACATTAATACCGGCTTCGGCTCATCCTCGGTACGAATGATATGAATCACTTCGTCAATGTTGAGGAACGCCACCAGCAAACCTTCAAGGATATGCAGGCGTTTGAGCACTTTCTCCAGACGATAGCTCAGGCGACGGCGCACTGTTTCACGGCGATATACCAGCCATTCAGTCAGGATTTCCAGCAGGTTTTTCACCGACGGACGGTTATCCAGACCAATCATATTGAGGTTGATGCGATAGCTTTTCTCAAGATCGGTGGTGGCAAACAGGTGGTTCATCACCTGCTCGACGTCGATACGGTTGGAACGGGGAACAATCACCAGACGCGTCGGGTTTTCGTGGTTCGACTCATCGCGCAAGTCTTCAACCATTGGCAGCTTTTTAGCGCGCATTTGGCTGGCGATTTGCTCAAGTACACGAGCACCAGAAACCTGATGAGGCAACGCTGTAATAACCACATCGCCATCTTCTTTTTTCCATACAGCACGCATGCGCACAGAGCCACGGCCATTCTGGTAGATTTTACGGATCTCATTACGTGGAGTAATAATTTCAGCTTCTGTTGGGTAATCCGGCCCCTGCACAATATCCAGCAGCTCATCGAGCGTGGTTTTTGGCTGATCAATCAGGGTGATGGCGGCTTTCGCCACTTCACGCAAGTTATGCGGAGGAATGTCTGTTGCCATCCCGACCGCGATGCCGGTGGTACCGTTGAGCAGGATATTCGGCAGACGCGCAGGCAACATTTTCGGCTCCTGCATGGTGCCGTCAAAGTTCGGCACGTAATCGACCGTCCCCTGCCCTAACTCACCCAGCAAGACTTCTGCATATTTTGACAGACGCGATTCGGTATAACGCATCGCGGCGAAGGATTTCGGATCATCCGGCGCACCCCAGTTCCCCTGCCCGTCAACTAACGGATAGCGATAAGAGAACGGCTGCGCCATCAATACCATCGCTTCATAACAGGCACTGTCGCCGTGCGGATGGTATTTACCCAGAACGTCACCGACGGTACGGGCTGATTTTTTGAATTTAGCGCTGGCGCTTAATCCCAACTCTGACATCGCATAGACGATACGACGCTGTACCGGCTTTAACCCATCACCAATGAAAGGCAGGGCGCGGTCCATAATGACGTACATGGAATAGTTGAGATACGCATTTTCCGTGAATTCGTGCAGCGCAAGGCGTTCTGCACCATCATGAGTTAAATCACTCATTAATTATTCATCCTCAAACTGACGAGCCGAGTGTGGCCACATACCTTAAATAATTCGAGATGCAGGCAGGCGGCAAACTCAGGGATCCTCAGGAGCTTACTTGAGTAAGTGACTGGGGTGAGTGAGTGCAGCCAATGCACATGCAGCTTGAAATATGACGGGTATAAACGGCGTAATTGGTGCCGATAGTACCCTATCTGGCAGTCGTAGTCACAGTTGAGTGAGTATCTTTGAGTGAAGTGGGGTGATATGAAATGAGCCGCGAAATGCGGCTCATTGGGGGAAATTATTTAACTTTAGTAATTTGTTTTACGTCGATCTCAACAGAGTTCCAGTCCTTGTCCACTTCCCCTTGAATTTCAACCGTATCCTGCGGGGTGATGGTCTGGCCATTCCAGCGTTTGTTGTCGATATCCACGTTAATGGTGCCGGATGTATCGCGGAAAATGTAATGATCACCGCCAATGCGTGATTCAATCTTACCGCGCATCGTAACCCACGTATCATCAGACAATGATTTCGCCTGGGCTGCGGTAGTGTTGCTGCCACTTGGGCCAACAAAACCACCCGCCGTCTGGTTCTGAGTGGTGGTTTGGGTCGCTTGAGCGTTTGGATCCGCGAATCCACCTTGTTGTGCCGCAATGGCAGGTGCAGCGGTGATTGCGAGAATAGTCAAAATAGCGGCTATTTTTTTCATTGTTTATTTTCCCTATATGAATGATTTCTTAGAGCCTATTTAACGCTGTAGATCTTAACGGGATCTTAATTCTTCACGGCAATTACGCATTTTTTTCTAAACTGTTGCCCAGTTTCCGTCATCACGCTTTTCCACTGTACAACGCCCGGTCATACGTTATTTACTGGCGGAAAATGGTTAACAAGGAACAACCATGCGCATCTTACTTATAGAAGACGATAAGCTCATTGGTGATGGACTCAATGCCGGGCTAACGAAAATGGGCTTTACCGTCGACTGGTTTACCGATGGCCTGCAGGGCCAGGCGGCGCTGGCGCTCGCTCCCTACGACGCGGTTATTCTCGATTTAAGTCTACCGGGAATTGATGGCCTGGATATCCTAAAAACCTGGCGTCGTAACGGCCGCAGCGAACCAGTGCTAATTTTAACCGCGCGTGACGCATTAGAACAACGTGTCGAGGGGTTGCAACTCGGTGCCGATGATTACTTGTGTAAACCCTTTGCGTTAATAGAAGTTGCCACCCGGCTTCAGGTTTTAATTCGCCGTAATCATGGGCAAGTTCAATCGACACTTAATCATGCGGGTGTGGAACTGGATCCGATTAAATTAACCGTCACTCGCGAAGGTGAGGCCTTGCAATTAAAGCCCAAAGAATTTGCCTTGCTGGAGTTATTTATGCGTAACGCCGGGCGTGTATTACCGCGCACGCTAATCGAAGAAAAACTTTATAACTGGGAGAACGAGGTTTCCCGAAATGCACTGGAAGTGCATATCCACCATTTACGCCGCAAACTCGGCAGCGGGTTTATCCGCACCGTGCACGGCATTGGTTATACGTTGGGCGAAGAATGATCAAAACGCTGACTCAAAGTTTACGCGCCAGATTAATCGCCGGATATATTTTGCTGACGCTACTCGCGTGGGCAGGTGCGAGCATCGCCGCCTGGCACCAGACCAGTAAAACGCTTAACAAACTGTTTGATACCCAGCAGGTACTGTTTGCCAAACGTCTCAGTGCGTTAAACCTTGATAATGTGCAGGGTGAAACACAGCTCCCGCGCACCAAAAGCATGATTTCTCATCATCGCGGCAAACAGGACGACGATACGCTGGCCTTCGCCATTTACACCGCTGATGGAAGGCTGTTACTCAATGATGGCGACAATGGACGTAACCTCAATTATCGCTACCAACGCGACGGTTTTGTCGACGGTAAACTGGCGGGTGACGACGATAAATGGCGCATGGTGTGGGTCACCACGCCTGACGGAAAACACCGTATTGTGGTGGGCCAGGAATGGGAATACCGCGAAGATCTGGCGCTGGATATTGTATTCTCACAGCTCACGCCCTGGCTTATCGCACTCCCGCTGATTTTACTTCTTCTGGTATGGCTGGTGAGTCGCGCCCTCGCCCCACTTCACAAACTGGCGAATCAGTTACGCACCCGCAAAGCTGACGATGACAGCGAAATCCCGAGTCAATCGTTGCCACAAGAAGTGCGCCCGCTGGTGATTGCGCTTAATCAGCTATTTTCCCGCACCGGGGAATTAATGCAGCGTGAGCGACGCTTTACCTCCGATGCGGCACACGAACTACGCAGCCCGCTTGCGGCATTAAAAGTGCAGGCTGAAGTCGCACAACTTGCACAAAACGACGAGCCAGTTCGCGATCATGCCCTGAATAATCTCAGTGAGGGAATTGAGCGCGCCACACGTCTGGTCGATCAGTTACTGACATTATCCCGCCTTGATTCGTTAGCCGGTCTGGACGACGTGCAGGAAGTCGAACTTCAGTCATTGCTACAAAATGCCGTAATGGACGCGTGGCACCAGGCGGTACGCGAAGGTATCGATATCCGCCTGGATATCCAGGACGCAAGCGTCAAACGCCAGGGGCAACCGCTGTTACTTAGTTTGATGGTGAGAAACGTGCTGGATAACGCCGTACGTTATAGCCCGCGTGGCAGCGTGGTAAACGTGGTTTTGCAAAGTCGCGAAATAACCATTACCGACAATGGACCAGGCGTCAGCCCGGAGTTTTTAACCTCGCTGGGCGAGCGATTCTTCCGCCCGCCAGGACAGGAAAAAACCGGCAGCGGACTGGGGTTGTCCATTGTGCGGCGCATTGCTGCTTTACACGCAATGCAGGCGCTATTTTTGAATAGCGACAAGGGTGGTTTCCAGGTCAGGATCCGTTGGTAAAAACCGGTTCACTCTCTGATTGTTGCGTTTAAAGCAAAAGTCTTTGCCGTCAGGAGCATTTAATCGTGACAGATTTCACATTAAACTGCGCCTCAAACGCAATTATTCGAGAACTCACGATGAGCAATATTCTGATTATCAATGGCGCGAAAAAATTCGCCCACTCTAACGGCCAACTCAATGACACCCTGACCGACGTCGCGGAAAGCTTTTTGCGCGACCTCGGGCATGATGTTTTGGTCACTCGCACCGACAGCGACTACGACGTAAAAGAAGAAGTCGAAAAGTACCTGTGGGCCGATACCGTGATTTACCAGATGCCGGGTTGGTGGATGGGTGCGCCGTGGACAATGAAAAAATACATCGATGATGTGTTCACTGAAGGCCATGGTTCGTTGTATGCCAGCGATGGCCGTACCCGTTCTGACGCTGAGAAAAAGTATGGTTCCGGCGGTCTGATTCAGGGCAAAACCTATATGCTCTCTCTGACCTGGAACGCCCCGCTGCAAGCCTTTGAAGACAAAGAACAGTTCTTCCATGGCGTGGGTGTTGATGGCGTTTATCTGCCATTCCACAAAGCGAATCAGTTCCTGGGAATGGAAGGTCTGCCGACATTTATCGCTAACGATGTCATGAAAGTACCTGATGTTCCGCGCTTTATCGCAGAATACCGCGAGCATCTCGGGCAAATTTTTGCTTAACTGTTAAGTAAACTTATTACAGGAGTAAGTCATGCTAACAGTGATAGCTGAAATTCGTACCCGTCCAGGCGCCCATCACCGCCAGGCGGTTTTAGATGCCTTCGCAAAAATTATTCCTACCGTGCTGGAAGAAGAAGGTTGCTTCGGTTACGTACCATTGGTCGACCATAACGCACAAGTCGCGTTCCAGACTACAGCGCCGGATTCCGTGTTTATGCTGGAAAAATGGGAAAGCGTTGCGCATCTCGAAGCGCATCTGCAAACCCAGCATATGCAAGATCACAGTGCCGCGGTAAAAGACGATGTGCTGGATGTTCATATCCATATTCTGGAAGACGCGATTAAATAATCCGTTAACTGAAAAATACCGGGAGCCTTGTTTAGTCTGGCTCCCTTTTTTATGGCTAAAATTCATCTGGTTTAAACGCTGCTAAACTACCCTTTACTGATAATTTGTCGCGGGGGAAAAAGATGAAAACGAATACGGTTTCCGATAAGGTTCTAAAACTTGCCAGTTTCAACCTTAATCTGTTAACCACTTTCTGTTTGATTTACTCAACACGAAGCATTACCGAAGTCTCTGAAATTCTTGAAGTCACTCCCCCCTCCATTAGTCATTCCCTGCGTAAATTACGACTTCATTTTGAAGACCCTTTATTTATTCGCCATGGAAATACCATCACCCCAACGGTATTTTCCGACGACCTTTATACTCAGCTAAAGCAATCATTAGAAATAATGAGCGATTCCATTGGCAGAAGTAAGAAAACCAACAAACGAGAAACGCTGGTTATCTACTCCCCTTTTTCAGTTGCCGTGCATGACTTATCATCCACACTCATTAAAATAAAAGAGGGAAACTTAAATTATAAAATAAAGTATATCGAAACAATCCTCGGCATACCCGATGCAGTGGATTTACTTAATTTACGTAAAGCCGATATAGTTTTCTCGGCAGTACCCGTTACCAGCACTACATTAAGCTGCGTATTATTTCGTGAAATAACCCCTGTGATGGTATGCCGCGAGGATAATCCTTTTAAAAAATCGTCGATTAGTGCAGACGAGCTAAAAAATATGGATATAGTCAGCCATCTCACGGGAGATGATATCATTCTTCAGCGCAAACAATCGTTAATAGCATTATTAAAAAATGCACATATCGCCTTTGAAACCAATTCGATAATGACGCTACTCACTATATTGTCAGAAACGGATTGTTTTGGTTTCATTACGCAGGAGGCTTTTACCCGCTATCATGATATTTTCAAATTACGTCAAGTAACGCCTTCATTCCCAATACAACAAATTAACGCCTATGTTGTTTATCGCAAAGAGCAAGAGAAGAAAGCCAGTTTTATGCAATTTCTTGAGATGCTACAAGACGGTTAGCTGTTGAAAATCATACTCTTTATAAATTACACCACCGCACAACTATAAAACTAAATCCGCAATTAAGCCTGAGTAATACCCTCCCTCCCCCCTGGCCGTATAATGCCAGCACACAAGGCAGTTATATATTAGCTATTTCCATGTTCGATATTACCTTCAATAAAGACTCCATAACTGTCATGCAATAAATTATTGCCGAATTCATCGTGAAGAATGATTGTATTCCCTCAGCGCTATTCGGCATAACCTGGCCAGAATATCACTAAGGCATTCGCATGAAAATAATAAAGCTATCACCCACTCATATTCCTCGCAAGCACCACAGAATCGCCCTTAATTCCTCTGCTGGATTAATCGTTGGCGTATTAAGTTTTGGTTGTGTGGACGCCAGCGCAGAAAGACTGGTCAATACCATTGGTAACGCCGGAATTTGCACCCGGGGTTTATATAATGATGAAACGATAAAAATGAACGTTGCCAATACGGCAGGCATCAAAATTGGTGACGGCGGACCTATTTCACTGGCCCGAGGAACGATTAAAAACAACGCGTTGTCGGCTGCGAATGCCAAAGATCAGATTGGCATATATGTTTTTTCTGCAAGCAGCGTCGGTTTATTGGAAACCGAGGTGACGCTCGACCCCAAAACAGCTGCCGGGGCAACCATCATCGCCAGTGATATGACCGCAGCCCTGGTGGAATCGGCAGGGCAATTAAGCCTTAAAGACTCGACGGTCACCGTAGGCGGTGGGGCAAAAGGTAATAATAACCGTGGCATTGTGGTAACAGGTGCGGATTCACAGGCCTCGCTGGATAACTCCAAAGTACAAACCTCCTCATGGGGGTCGGTGGGTATCGCTGTGACACAAGGTGGCAAGGCCACGCTGTCCAGTGCCAGTGAAATCCTGACCAATGGTGCCAGAAACACCACAACAGGAGGCAGTCACGGGGTTTATGTCAGCGGCAAAGATAGTGAACTAAACGCTAAGAACTCCAAAATTACCACGCTCGGTGCTTCCGCCTACGCGGTAAAAGCACAAGATGGCGGCCAGATTGCTCTCATAGAAACCGCCATTGAGACTGCCGGAGTTTACGGACATGGCGTACTGCTGGATGGGGACACAACTCAAGGCGACATCGGCGGCGGTTCGATTCAAACCACAGGTAAAGGTGCAACTGGCATCTGGGCGAGAAATGGCGCGACAGTCACGCTGCATGATGGCGCGGCAATCAATACTTCGGGTGCTGCAGTCTCGGTAGCGGCGCCGCTGGACAACGAAATGTCCCTGAGTTTAAGTCATGTATTACTGGCCAGTGATGGTGCGACATCCATTAGTGGCAAAGATCTACAACTCACCACCACGGCCGCCAGTGCCAGTGTGGCCCGAGCCGAAAACAAGGCGGGGATTATTCTACGCGATAGCACCATAGACAGTTCCGGGGCGGCCACAAGTACCACTACAACCGCTGCACTCCATGCTCTGTCTGGCGCAGCAATCACCGGCTCAGGGCTTACGGTTAACGTCTCTGGTACCAATCAGGGTGGGAGTCGTGCTGAAGGGGAAAACAGCAGCATTGCTTTGACAAACAGCACGCTGACCGTCAGTGGCCAGGGAAATGCGCTGCACTCATCGTCTGCCGCGCGGGCAATCTCTGGCGCATCTGTTTCTGTCATTAATTCTCAAATGACGACTTCCGGGATGCAAAGCCACGGCATATCAGTCGAGGGGGCCGGCTCTGATGCGCAGGTCAGTGGCACAACGATAGAAACACGCGGCGCACGCAGTTCAGCCGTAAATATTGTTGATGGTGCGAGCGCCAGGATAAGTAGCAGCAAAATGACGACCACTGCGGGACCTAACGTGAATGGGCCGTGGTCACATGGGATCATGCTGCAAGGGGCAGGCTCATCGCTGATTTTAACCGACAGTGAAGTCATCACCACGCAAAACCCGAGTAGCGGTATTAGCGCCCTCAACGGCAGCCAGCTTGAGGTCAATACCTCAAGAATCTCCACCTCCGGCAATTACGGCAGCGGAATTGGTGTCGCCAATAGCACCGCGTCCATAACCGACACTCATATCAATACTTCAGGCAATGACAATGCGATGGGAATTGTCGCGGATGCAGGTGCAGTGGTGAAGGTGACGGGAGGGAGCGTGACAACGACCGGCAACGGCTCTCCGGTGTCGTCAAATCTCACGTTCCCGCACGCGGTGGCTTCGCGCAACGCGGGTTCTTTCCTGACGGTGGATGGCACTACGCTGCTGACAAAAGGCACTCAGGCCTACGGCGCAACGGCTGATGATGGCGGGAATATCGTTCTGAAGAATACGACGGTCAAAACTGAGGGCGATAACTCCATCGGTTTGTACGCGGGGATTGGTGCGGCGAAACCGGGAAACGTTAGCCTGAGCGCAAGTAATGTCACCATCGAAACGCTGGGAGATAACGCGGCGGGTGCTTTTGTCGGCAGGAAATACAAAGCCGAAACTGCTGAAATGGCGCTGGATAATGTCTCGTTAAATACGCATGGCGATAACTCGCGTGGGATCTGGGCGGAAGCGGGAGCTGAACTTCAGGCTAAAAATACCGTGATTCAAACCGACGGCGTTCGTGCCGCAGGCATATTCGCCAGCAATGGCGGGCATGTTCGAGGGGATAATATTTCAGTCACAACCCATGGCGAAAATGCAGCGGCACTGGGGGCTCAGGGTACCTCTGCCAATCCGGGGTTAGCCGCAATCAATAACAGCCTGCTGGCAAGCGAACGTGGCCATGGCATTGAAACAACCGGCCACGCTGATATTACATTGCAAAACACCCGGGTCAGTAGCGATAGCCAGTGGTTGCAGGTGAGAAATAGTGCGATGTTGCCAGGCAATGCCCACATCAGCGCATCCGGCAGCCTGCTCACCGGTGCAGCACTCACCGAAGCAAATGCTTATTCTGACGTCGCATTAAACAACACCACGTTGTGGTTTTTGACCGGAAATTCGGTGCTCAGTCAGTTGACGAATAATCAAAGCCTGATCAACTTCAGCACACCAGACAGTAACCAGTACAAGACGTTGACGGTGAATAACTATCACGGCGACAACGGGACGATTGCGTTAAACACCCATTTGCATAGCGATAATTCGCCATCAGATCAATTGGTTGTCGATGGTGGCCATGCGGATGGCTCCACTAACCTGAAAATCACCAACACCGACGGCAGTGGCGCACTCACTCATGGCAATGGCATCAAAGTGGTGGATGCCATTAGCGGTGCGACAACGGCGATAGAAGCCTTTAGTCTGCTGAACAAGGTTAAAGCTGGGCCCTATGAATACTCGCTGTACCGCTCAAGCGTAGATGGCAACAACCAGGAAGCCTGGTATCTGCGTTCCCATTCAGATGTGCCACGCGAAATTGAACAACCTGAGCCACCTCTTCCACCCGCCCCACCGGCGCCAACACCGGGGGAAACACCCGATATCACACCGCCTGAAATGCCGGGTGCAACAGTGCCTGAAACACCGGATGAAACACCTGAAAATGGCGCCAGCGTCCCGTCGATTCCTCAACCGCCTGTAGCGGTACCCGATTATCGGGCAGAAACATCGCTTTATCAGGACATCCCGCAGTTGGCTTTGCTGTATAGCCGGATGCTGGTCGATAGCCTGCATGAACGCACCGGGGAACAGTTTGCGAGTGTGGAAAAAATCACAGCGGCAACGGAATCGCCACATATGAGCTGGGGACGGTTGATATTTAAAAATGGGAAATCTGATTTCGATGGGCCTCAATCGCGCTTTACACTTAACGCCATCCAGTTAGGCATTGATTTATATCGTGAAAGCAAAAACGACGGGAGTTCTGATTTTGCTGGGGTACTAGGCAACATCGGCAAAATCAACAGTAAAGTCACGCATACCGACAGCGAATATGCCGGTCGCAATACGCTGAAATCATGGGGATTAGGCGGTTACTGGACGCACTTCACACCCGAAGGGAGTTATCTGGATGCCGTCGCTCAGTACAACCGATTGTATGTCGAATCCAGGCCAACCGATCTTAGCCCAATGAAAACCAAAGGTTACGGTTTAAGCGCTTCGCTGGAGGCGGGTTATCCATGGCAGCCGGATACTGACGTTCAGCGCTTTATTGAACCTCAGGCGCAGTTGATCTACTCAACAGTAAAACTGGATAACACCCATGACCAGGCCTCTACGATTAAATTCAGCAACACCGATTCCCTGACTGGCCGCCTCAGCCTGCGTTTCCATCAGACCTGGCATCATGATGACGAACATAAAGTGAAAGAGGATCGCACCAGAACCACCGCCTGGTTACGCCCGGGGATCTTGCATGAGTTCAGAGGTGAGACAAAAACCTCATTTTCTTCTCAGCAAGGGGACATTCCGTTCGTCACCAACAGCGCCGGAACATGGGGGCAACTCAATGCGGGTGTTGATCATCAGATCAATAAATCAGTTTCGATCGCGGGTTCACTGAGCGTTGAGAAGTCGTTTGAAGGTGACAGTATAAATTACGGCGGGATTGTCGGTTTAAAAATTAAGTTCTGAGCAATACGCTAAATGGCGGGTGACCGTGACCCGCCGAAACCCAATCACTCATTTTGCGGTATTGAGCGCATCCATGGTGCGCAGTTTGCTTTCGCGAGCCTGCTCTGGTGCGGTTTGGACCAGCAAGGTGTAGAGCAGATCAAGCACGAAAAGCTGTGCGGTTTTAGTGCCGATCGAATCCCCTTGTAGCATGCCCTGACGGTTACCGTTGATCAGACTGTAATCAGCCACTTCACACAGTGGGGAACCCAGATTATGGGTCAATGCCACCGTGGTTGCGCCCGCCTGTTTAGCAAGCTCAAGCGCATGGACCGTTTCTGAGGAGGTCCCGGTATGGCTGATAGCAATGGCGACATCACCGGCTTTTAATAACGTGGCCTGCATGTACATAAAGTGATTATTGGTCACCGCGTCGACTCGTAATCCAATGCGCATCAGCTTGTGCTGCATATCTTCTGCCGTGATCCCGGAAGAGCCCACGCCAAAAATATACACCGAGTTGCTGGCACGCAACGCCTTAACCACCTCAGTCACCTGGTTCATATCAAGTAAGTTGAGGGTTTCGGATAGCACGTTATTAATGGTGCTTTGCAGCTTCAAACCGATGGTGTGCGCATCATCTGACTCGCTAATTTCCCCATCTAACAACGGGCTGCTGTTATCGACTTCCGCCGTCGCGAGCTCAATGGCTAAATCCATCTTAAAGTCCTGGAAACCCTTATAGCCAAGCGTGCGGCAGAAACGAATCACGGTCGCTTCGCCTGCCTGCGTTTCGCGTGACAATTCGGCAATAGACAACTGAGTCACCTGCTGTGGCGAGGTCAAAATAACCTGCGCGATACGCTGAGAAACGCGCGTCAGACTATTTTGCATGGCACCCAGCGTATCAAGGATTTTGCCGGGTTTAAGGCGTAGGGCTTGAGGCTCCATAAATTTCCTGCTTTGAATGCTTAGCGATTAGCCTGCAAAAGTGAATGGTTGAGAGCGTAACAAGTCTGCGGCGTGAAAAAAAGCGCGAAACCAGCATAGGGGGTATGCCAGCCTCGCGTCGTCAAAGAAGTGCTCATTTATTATTATGACGTCGAAAGAACGTTTACAGACTGCGGTAATGCACTTTTATCACCACCTTACTGATGGTCTGGGAAGAGTCGCTAATACAGCCCGGTTTGTGCGGCTCGCCGGGAAGAAATATCGCAAACATCCCGGGAAGCATATGCAGTGTCTGGCAAGGCGTTACGGTATCGCACAGCAAATAATCATCATCTTCATGATAAGTATCCGGTTCGATGGCGGCACCTTTTGGGCCAAAATCAATGCGTTCCTGACCACTGAGTAACAGTTGAATATCCAGATATTCCCGGTGCTGCTCATAGCGCTTACTTTGCGGTTCTGCGGTCTCAAAGGTCATAACATTCATAAAGATGACATCACCGTCTATCTCATGCCGCCCGGCAGCTAATGTTTCAGGATGAAGCGCCAGCGCCTGCTTGATAATAGCCAGTAGCTGAGGGGCAATAGCGGTCTGGGGAGTGAGTTCTGAAATTCTTCCTAAAATCATGGTGCCACCTTTTATTCACGAGTTTTCAAGATTCAGGCTGACTGATTTTCAGACCACAGTGCCGCGCCCATTAACCCGGCATCATGCTGATAATGCGCCGCATAAATGGGCACCTGGAAAGCAGCAGGTAATCGGGCGAGCTGCTGCTCAACCTGTTGGCGATAGCCCTGAGCCAGCCCGACACTGCCGCCTAACACTACACAATCGGTATCCAGCAAAGCTTTGAGATTAGCGATAAGCTGGCAAATCGCCTGCGCTGAACGCGCCACTAACTGCTGAGCCTGCGGATGACCTGCTTGAGCGTGGGCAAAAATTTCACGGGCATTTTTCCCCTCGAGCTCATGGCTGGCGGCGGTTGCAATGGCTCGCCCTGAGGCGATAGCCTCCACACAACCCACACGTCCGCAACCGCACGCAGGTCCCTGCGGATCGGCAAGTGTATGACCGATATGCCCCGCCAAAGGGCCACTTAACAACTCGCCATCTACGACAATCCCGCCACCGACTCCGGTGGAAACCGTAATAAAGGTGAGATGCTTAAACTGAGCGGACAAATGGCAATACTCTGCCCACGCGGCGGCTTGCGCGTCGTTGAGCACAATGCACGGCAGCCCCGTGAGCTTTTCAACGGTCGCCTGCAACGGAAAACGGTTCAGCCCGCCGAGGTTATCGGGGTTCAGCGCGGTCAAAATCCCGTTATCAATAATGCCTGTCGAGGCAATCGCCACCCGTTGCGCTTGACCCTGATATGCTTCTAACAACTGGGATAAGGCATGTTCAAGGGCAAGCGGTGCGGCATCTGCAGGAGTGGAAACTTCGGTGCGTTGAAATATTTGATGCTCAGCGTTGATAAGCGCTGCGGCCAGTTTGGTGCCGCCGATATCAATGGCTAATGTGTTCATTAGTTTCTCCGGCTTAGCGCTTAACGGCATGGCTAAACCACTGGCAAATATGCTCAATTCGCGTGATAGCCGAACCGACGGTGACCGCCCATGCGCCGTGTTCCATGGCTTGTGCGGCGAGTTCTGGGGAGTTGTAGCGCCCTTCGGCAATAACGCGGCAACCAGCCCCGCTTAACTCAGACACCATCATCAGATCCGGCGTGTCGGGCGTCACCTCAGTGGTGTATCCGGACAACGTTGTGCCAATAATTTCGACGCCTTTGTGATGGCTGTTAAGACCTTCTTCCACTGTGGAACTGTCGGCCATAGCCAGTAAACCGTGATGGTGAATGCGTGCAATCAGTTCATCAATGGCAACCGGACGCGGACGGAAAGTGGCATCAAAAGCAATGATGTCAGCCCCGGATTTTGCCAGCGCATCGACATCATGCAAAAACGGCGTGATGCGCACCGGAGAGTCTTCGAGGTCACGTTTGATGATACCGATAATGGGTACCGAAATAAGCGGTCGCACCGCATTCAGGTTTTCTGTCCCTTCAATGCGGATGGCCACCGCGCCTGCAGAAACCGCAGCCTGAGCCATGGCAGCCACAATTTCAGGCTTGTCCATTGGGCTTCCAGGAACCGGCTGGCAAGAGACGATAAGCCCACCGCATTCACGCACACTTTGTTCTAACCTGGCTAATAGTGACATTTTGCTCCGCCTTGCAAACCATGATGAAGTTTAACTCCAAAAAAGAGTAGCGGATGGAGTATTACTATTTCAAGTGATAAACAGGAAAAATGTGAAGGGAGTCAAAACGCGAGGCAGTACGGGGATCAAAACTGGAAGATGTGATCAACGCAATGCAGCCGTTGATCACATTTATCTGGGGACACTAATTAAACTTCAATATCCGCCATGTCGCCTTTATCTTGCAGCCAATTGCGACGATCTTCAGAACGTTTCTTCGCCAGCAACATATCCATAATTGCCATGGTTTTGTCGTTATCTTCATCGTCAATGGTGAGCTGCACCAGGCGGCGGGTGTTGGGATCGAGCGTGGTTTCACGTAATTGCAGTGGGTTCATTTCGCCCAGCCCTTTAAAGCGCTGTACGTTCGGTTTCCCTTTCTTGCGTTTCAGTTGCTCAAGCACACCCGCTTTCTCTTCTTCATCCAGCGCATAGTAAACTTCTTTGCCCAGATCGATTCGGTACAACGGTGGCATCGCAACGTAAACGTGCCCCCCGCGAACCAGCGAACGGAAATGGCGCACGAACAAGGCACACAACAACGTGGCGATGTGCAGACCATCGGAGTCCGCATCCGCAAGGATACAGACTTTCCCGTAGCGCAACTGGCTCAGATCCTCGCTGTCCGGATCGATACCGATCGCTACCGAAATATCGTGCACTTCTTGCGAAGCGAGCACTTCATCGGAGGAGACTTCCCAGGTATTGAGGATCTTACCTTTGAGCGGCATGATCGCCTGATATTCGCGGTCACGCGCCTGCTTAGCCGAACCGCCTGCGGAATCCCCTTCGACGAGGAACAGTTCAGTACGACTCAAATCTTGTGCGGAGCAGTCTGCCAGTTTCCCAGGTAATGCCGGGCCGCTGGTCAGCTTTTTACGCACTACTTTTTTGGCCGCGCGCATACGACGTTGAGCGCTGGAAATCGCCAGCTCTGCGAGTTGTTCCGCAATTTGAATATTCTGGTTCAGCCACAGGCTGAAGGCATCTTTAACAACGCCGGAAACAAAAGCGGCGCACTGACGTGATGACAGGCGTTCTTTCGTTTGCCCGGCAAACTGCGGATCCTGCATTTTCACCGACAGCACATAGGCGCAACGTTCCCAGATATCTTCCGCAGAGAGCTTCACGCCGCGCGGTAGAATGTTGCGGTACTCGCAAAACTCACGCATAGCATCAAGCAACCCTTGACGCAGACCGTTGACATGAGTCCCGCCCTGCATGGTTGGGATCAGGTTAACGTAGCTTTCTGTCAGCAGCTCGCCGCCTTCTGGCAGCCATAACAGCGCCCAGTCAACTTGCTCAACATCGCCCGCATAGTTTCCGACAAATGGCGAGTCAGGGAGCGTTGGCAGGCCGTTTACCGCTTCGCTTAAATAATCTTTCAGGCCATCCTGATAACACCAGCGTTGCTCGGTATTGTTCACTTTGTCTGTAAAAGTGATTTCAACACCAGGGCACAAAACCGCTTTGGCTTTGAGCAAATGGCTTAAACGAGAAACGGAGAAACGTGGGCTGTCGAAGAAGGAAGCATCAGGCCAGAAGTGAACGCTGGTGCCGGTGTTACGCTTGCCGCAGGTCCCGATGACCGCCAGTTCCTGGACTTTATCGCCGTTTTCAAACGCGATGCTGTAAACCTGTGCGTCACGGCGAACCGTTACTTCGACACGTTTTGACAAGGCGTTGACGACCGAAATGCCCACGCCGTGCAAACCACCAGAGAACTGGTAGTTTTTGTTGGAGAATTTACCGCCTGCGTGCAGACGACAAAGAATCAGCTCTACAGCCGGAACGCCCTCTTCCGGATGGATATCAACCGGCATGCCGCGCCCGTCATCAATAACTTCTAATGACTGATCGGCATGGAGAATAACATCAACACGCTTCGCATGGCCTGCCAGCGCTTCATCCACGCTGTTATCAATGACTTCCTGGCCCAAATGGTTTGGACGGGTGGTGTCGGTGTACATCCCGGGACGGCGGCGAACAGGCTCAAGCCCGGTGAGTACCTCAATGGCATCGGCGTTATAACTGGATTGCGTCATGGTTTATTCGTTCAGATTGCGAAACAGGGATTCGACATCAGGCCTTAATGCAGGCCAAGGAAGTCGACGATCTGTGTGAAATAATCTTCGAAGCCTACAAAGGCGTGATTGCCACCGGACTCTACCGTCTGACGGCAGGGAGTGTAGTACGCCACGGCCTGGCGGTAATCAAGCACTTCGTCACCCGTTTGTTGTAGCAACCAGATGAGATCTGGCGATTCTAACGGGTCAACTTGCATGACTTTAAGATCGTAAATATGGCGTGACTCTAGCACATATTGCTGCCCGGTGTAGGGGTTCTCGTTCGTGCCAAGATAATCGACGAGCAATTCAAAAGGCCGTACCGCCGGGTTTACAACCACCGCCGGTAGCGTAAAGCATTGGGACAACCAGGTGGCGTAATAGCCCCCTAAAGAGGAGCCGACAATGCCCAACGGTTCACCGCCATGCTTAAGTACCAGCGATTCCAGCAGCTCTGCTGCATCGGCAGGATACGGCGGGAGTTGCGGGATAATCATCGTAATGTGCGGATGATGCTGCGCAAGCCATGTCTGAAAGCTTGTCGCCTTAGCTGAACGCGGCGAACTATTGAAACCGTGTAAGTAAAGTAGCGTTGACATCAATACCCTTCTGAAGCGGTATCTGGGTTGAATACCGCACCTTTCAGGCGGCAAACCTCAGTGGTGACTTCGCCATTCGGATGGAGTTCCAGCCAACGCCAGCCTGGTTCAATGGTGTCGAGAGTGAAGTTGGAGCAATGCGGCTTAAATTGCACGCAAGTAGACGGCGTGGCCAGCATTCGTCTGCCGTTCCAGTCCAGATCTAATTCCTGGTGAATATGACCGCACACCAGTGTTTTCACTTTCGGGAATTTTTGCAGAACGTTATCCAGCTCCGCGGCATTGCGCAGGCTATGTTGATCCAGCCAGCTACAACCAGCGGGAACAGGATGATGATGCAGCAGCAAGAGCGTATGACGCTCAGGCGCACCGGCAAGCTTACGCTCCAGCCAGTCGAGCTGGTAGTCGCTCAATTCACCATGGGGGACGCCAAAGACCTGGCTGTCGAGCAGTAATATTTGCCAGCTGTCTCCGAGGAAAACTTGTTTGGCCGGGGAAATTCCCGCTTCGAGCAGCGAGCTAAACATCGCGGGTTGGAAATCGTGATTGCCTGGCAGCCAAACGCAGGGCGCAGGAATCTCCGCAATGCCCTCAACAAAATGTTGGTAAGCCTGCGCACTGTGATCCTGGGCAAGATCCCCAGTTGCCACGATAAGATCGTACTCACGCTGCTCAGCAAGGATGGCATCAATGACAGCCTGATAGCTCATCCAGGTATTGATACCCAGCAGCGTTTCGTTCTTTCCAGAGAACAGGTGGGTATCTGTAATTTGCAAAATCCTGATCTGGCCCCCACCGGCCACAGGAAGATTTAACAGGCTTTCCAAATGGTGTCCTTAGGTTTCACCCTCACTAACAAACCGGAACCGCCATCGCTCCATGCGCCAAACAATAACGCAGCCAATCGGCTAGAAACTGATTAATTTGATGCTTTTCGTCGCGTTGATGCAACTTTTTATTAGGATAATCATACCGTGCTTTGAAACGAAATATCTGCTGACTTGAACACACTTCCGCGACCATGGCGTCATGATAAAGCCTGACCGACATCGATGGTAGGCTCCAGTAGCTTACAGCCGGGAGGGTTTGTTCGATTTGTACAAGTGTCGTGTAACGTGTCGACTCAAGGATTGAGAGTCGATATTGAGCGCTACTGACCTGATAAGTGACTTTTTCACCCACTTCGTCATTACGAGGAAGCAGGCGTCTGAGTTGTGCGAAATTGGTTTCGCACAGGCGCATCATTTCAGGGAAGTCAGGTGTATAGCGCTTCATGGTTATCGATTCCACTCTTCTCTTAATTTCTCGTGATGCAATTGCAGCCAAAGCAGTGCGATGACTGAAGCTGCGTTGTCGATTTTCCCTTCTTCTACTAACTGATAAGCCTGTTCCCGGCTCACGACATGAACACGAATGTCTTCGTTTTCATCTGCCAGACCATGTATGCCCTTCGCAGTGGTGGCGTCGACTTCCCCAACAAGGATTGATAAACGCTCGCTGGTTCCGCCCGGGCTTGCCAGGTAGTTGATGACCGGTTTGGTGCGACCGACAATCACTCCGGCTTCTTCAACCGCTTCACGGCGAGCAACATCCTCGACGCTTTCACCTTCTTCAATCATCCCCGCGACCAGTTCGAGCAACCATGGGCTGTCGCTGGTGTCATACGCGGCGATTCGAATCTGTTCTATCAAGACAACTTCGTCTCGCACAGGGTCATAGGGTAGCAGTACTGCAGCGTGACCGCGTTCTAAAATTTCACGGCAAACTTCACCACTCATTTCGCCATTAAACAAGCGATGGCGGAACCGATAAAGATCCAGTGAAAAAAAACCGCTATAAAGTGTTTCCCGTGCAATAATTTCAACATCGTTTTTGGCTAATGTGACGAGTTGTTCGTTTTGCTTAGTCATGATGACTTCCTGATTTTAATGGTTATGAAATGGGTAATTTCAAGCCAGTTTGACTGCCGTTTCATTTCCTATGTGATAGATTGATGAAAATTAAGGGTCAATGGCACATTACGCCAAGCGCCCCTGCTGGCAGACTCTGCTAAAATCGGCGATCATTTCCGGCTCTTGTCAGCGCTAACAAATAATTTCTGCTTCACAACAAGGAATGCAAATGAAGAAACTGCTCCCAATTCTTATCGGTCTGAGCCTAACGGGTTTCAGTGCCATGAGCCAGGCAGAAAACCTGATGCAGGTTTATCAGCAGGCACGTTTAAGCAACCCGGACTTGCGCAAATCCGCTGCTGACCGTGATGCCGCATTCGAAAAAATTAACGAAGCACGCAGCCCGTTACTGCCACAGCTCGGTCTTGGTGCTGATTATGAATATACCAATGGTTTTAGTGATGCGAATGGCGTCGACTCCAGGGAAGCCAGTGGTTCTTTGCAATTGACGCAAACCATTTTTGACATGTCGAAATGGCGTGCTTTGACCCTGCAAGAAAAATCGGCCGGTATTCAAGATGTCACTTATCAGACCGACCAACAAACACTGATTCTGAATACTGCAACAGCCTATTTTAATGTGCTGAGTGCCATTGATGCACTGTCCTTCACCGAAGCACAGAAACAGGCTATTTATCGCCAGTTAGACCAAACCACCCAGCGCTTTAACGTGGGCCTGGTTGCGATTACCGACGTACAGAACGCCCGTGCTCAATACGACAGCGTATTAGCGGACGAAGTGACTGCACGCAACAATCTGGATAACTCAGTAGAAACGCTGCGCCAGGTCACCGGTAACTACTATCCGTCTCTGGCATCGCTGAATGTTGATGGCTTCAAAACCAACAAGCCTGATGGCGTGAATAATCTGCTGAAAGAAGCGGAAAAACGTAACCTGGCCTTGCTGCAAGCGCGTCTGTCTCAAGACTTAGCCCGCGAGCAAATTCGTTACGCCGAAACTGGCCACATGCCAACTGTCGGTTTAACCGCTTCAACAGGTGTTTCTAATACCGCCTACAGCGGTTCCAAAACCAATAGCCAACAGTACGATGACAGCGATATGGGCCAGAACAAAATCGGCCTGAATTTCTCGTTGCCACTGTATAGCGGCGGTTCTGTGACTTCTCAAGTGAAACAAGCGCAATACAACTTTGTTGGCGCAAGTGAGCAACTGGAAAGCGCGCACCGTAGCGTGGTGCAAACGGTTCGTTCTTCGTTTAACAACGTGAATGCATCGATCAGTACGATCAACGCATACAAACAAGCGGTTGTTTCTGCTCAAAGTTCTTTAGATGCATCGGAAGCAGGTTATTCCGTGGGTACGCGTACCATCGTTGATGTGTTGGATGCGACCACTACGCTGTACAACGCGAAACAACAGCTTTCCAGCGCTCGTTATAACTACCTGATCAACCAGCTTAACATTAAAGCTGCGTTGGGTACGCTTAACGAACAGGACCTCGTTGCGTTGAACGGCACGCTGGGTAAACCAGTGCCAACAACCGCAGAAAGCGTCGCGCCTGAAACGCCTGACCAGAATGCTCGCGCTGATGGTTATACCGCGGATACCGAAGCAACAACCCAAACTGCAACCCCTGCTAAAGCGGTTCCAGCTTCCGCAACAAGCAACAAATCAGCTAACCCATTCGCTAACTGATCATAGTATTCGGGGGCATGACAACATGCCCCCGTCACAACTTACACATGTGAACGTAAGGCAAAGTAAAGATCCCCCTCCAAACCGCCCTCATCGCTTTAATTTCAACCATTCATCCCCTATTCTAAGCACAATATTAGCTTCATTCCTTTGGGCTCAGGACAGAACAATGAAACGGACAAAAATCATAAATCACGCATCGTTCCGCAAAAGCTGGAACGCTCGCCATTTGACGCCAGTCGCATTGGCAGTTACCGCTGTGTTTATGCTTGCCGGCTGCGAACAAAATGACGAAACAGTTTCCATGTATCAAAACGCGGATGACTGTACTCAAGCCAACCCTGGCAAAAGTGCCGAATGTACGACTTCTTTCAACAACGCGCTGAAAGAAGCAGAACGTACTGCACCTAAATATGCATCACGTGAAGAATGTATCGCTGAGTTTGGTGAAGGCCAATGTCAGCAAGCTCCTGCTCAAGCCAACATGGCGGGTGAGCAAGCTCAGGCACAACCTCAGCAAAGCGGCAGCTTCTGGATGCCATTGATGGCCGGTTACATGATGGGTCGATTGATGGGCGGCGGTGCAGGCTTTGCGCAGCAACCTCTGTTTACCTCAAAAAATCCAGCAAGCCCTGCATACGGTAAATATGCTGATGCCAGCGGTAAGAGCTACGGCGCAGCCACTCCTGGCCGCACGACAACCGTTCCTAAAACCGCGATGGCACCTAAACCTGCAACCACCAGCACGGTGACTCGTGGTGGTTTCGGTGATTCCGTGGCTAAGCAATCGACGATGCAGCGCAGCAGCAGCGCAACAGGTTCTTCTCGCTCCATGGGTGGCTAAGAAATTATGGAAAGAATTGCGATTACAGAGCGCCCGGACTGGCGCGAGAAAGCCACAGAATACGGTTTCAATTTTCACACCATGTATGGCGAGCCGTACTGGTGTGAAGATGCTTATTACAAACTAACGCTACCGCAGGTTGAACGCCTGGAAGAAGTGACCGCAGAATTGCATCAGATGTGCCTTAAGGTGGTCGAGAAAGTGGTGAGCAGCGATGAGCTGTTAGCTAAGTTCCGCATTCCGAAGCACACCTGGGAATTTGTGCGTCAGTCATGGCGTACTCAGCAACCGTCGCTTTACTCACGCCTGGATATTGCGTGGGATGGAGTGGGCGAACCTAAGTTGCTGGAAAACAATGCCGATACGCCAACCTCTCTATATGAAGCCGCGTTCTTCCAGTGGATTTGGCTCGAAGATCAGATCCAGGCGGGGAATCTGCCAGCAGAAAGCGATCAGTTCAACAGCCTGCAAGAGAAGATCATCGAACGTTTTGCCGAGCTGAAGCAGCAACACGGTTTCAACCTGGTTCATTTCGCGTGCTGTCAGGACACGGTTGAAGATCGCGGTACGGTTCAGTACCTGCAGGATTGTGCCGCTGAAGCTGAAGTGGCCAGTGAGTTTGTCTACATGGAAGAGATCGGTCTGGGTGAGAAAGGCCAGTTTACCGATCTGCAGGATCAGGTGATTAGCAACCTGTTCAAACTGTATCCGTGGGAATTTATGCTGCGTGAGATGTTCTCCACCAAGCTCGAAGATGCTGGCGTACGCTGGCTGGAACCGGCATGGAAAAGCATCATATCCAACAAAGCTTTGCTGCCAATGCTCTGGGAAATGTTCCCGGATCATCCAAACTTGCTGCCTGCTTATTTCGCCGAAGATAACTACCCGCAGATGGATAAGTATGTGGTGAAGCCAATCTTCTCCCGCGAAGGGGCGAACGTGAAGATCATCGAAAACGGCCAGGAAATTGCCCGTGTCGATGGGCCTTACGGCGAAGAAGGCATGATCGTCCAGCAGTTTTATCAGCTGCCAAAATTTGGTGACAGCTACGTGCTGATCGGAAGCTGGCTTATCAACGACCAACCTGCAGGTATTGGTATTCGTGAAGATCGTGAATTAATCACCCAGGATCTCTCGCGCTTCTACCCACATGTGTTTGTCGAGTAATTATTGCTCCTTCTCCTGGGGGAGAAGGAGCAATATAAACTAACCAATCTGCACTGAAAGCATACTCAGCGACCCCATTTCGATTCCATCTACCGGTAACGTTATCGGTTCTTTACCATCCCACGCACCCAGAACATACAGCAACGGCAGATAGTGATCCGGCGAAGGGTTTGATAACGATCCACCTTCGTGTTGTAAATAATTCACCAACGGGTGCTCAGCCACCGGTCCAAGCCAGGTGAGATTGTCTTTAACATATTGATTAAACGACTCAGCCCATGGGTATGGTGTGTTCTCACCGTGCCAGCGCGCAGTGCGCAGGTTGTGAACCACGTTGCCACTGGCAATCAGCATGATGCCCTGGTCGCGCAGTGCAGCAAGCTTGCGCCCAATTTCAAAGTGCCAGGCTGCCGGTTTGGTGCTGTCGATACTGAGCTGCACCATTGGGATATCGGCGTGCGGGTACATCTTGATCAACACGCCCCAGGAGCCGTGGTCAAATCCCCAGGCTTCTTTATCTTGCATTACCGGAACAGGTGCCAGGAGGTCAACCAATTGCTGAGCGAGTTCAGGCGAACCCGGTGCCGGGTAATGGGTATCGTAAAGTGCCTGCGGGAAACCACCAAAGTCATGGATAGTTTTTGGGGTCTCCATCGCGGTAACGCCCGTGCCTTTAGTGAACCAGTGCGCAGATACCACCACAATGGCTTTTGGCCGCGGTAAGGTCTCTCCCAAATCGCGCCAGGCTTGGGTATATTGATTATCTTCCAGCACGTTCATTGGGCTACCGTGTCCGAGGAACAGCGCCGGCATTCGTTGAGTTGTCATGGTGGTGTCCTTTATCGGGATATTCATTTTATGTACACCACAGTACGCGTTTTTGCAGCATGAAGAACTCAGATAAGCATGATGAAGATCTTCAGGAAATTTGAATGTAAGCGATGTGTAAAGCTACTCATCTGGCTCTCGATTTTTATCACGTCGCCCATTAATATAAATGAGAATCATTATCAAAAGGAGCAATGAATGTCAGTACCCTTGATTCTGACCCTGTTAGCAGGGGGAGCCACTTTTATTGGTGCTTTTCTTGGCGTTATCGGCCAGAAGCCATCAAACCGTGTGCTGGCATTTTCTCTCGGTTTTGCAGCAGGAATTATGCTGCTTATCTCATTAATGGAGATGCTGCCCGCTGCACTTCATACCGAAGGAATGTCGCCAGTATTAGGATACGGTATGTTTATGTTGGGCTTATTGGGCTATTTCGCTCTCGACCGCGCCCTGCCCCATGCCCATCCACAAGATTTGATGGACAGTAAACCGAAGCCACGTAATTTACGCCGCACCGCGTTACTGCTGACTCTAGGCATTAGTCTGCATAACTTCCCGGAAGGGGTCGCAACCTACGTCACTGCCAGCAGTAATCTGGAATTGGGTATGGGTATTGCCCTCGCCGTCGCACTGCACAACATTCCGGAAGGTTTAGCGGTTGCAGGACCGGTTTATGCGGCAACAGGTTCAAAACGCAAAGCGATATTCTGGGCAGGGATTTCGGGACTCGCAGAGATTCTCGGTGGTGTGTTGGCATGGTTGATTCTCGGTACCATGGTTTCACCGGTGGTGATGGCTGCGATTATGGCAGCGGTCGCGGGGATTATGGTGGCGCTATCTGTCGATGAACTGATGCCGCTCGCTAAAGAAATTGATCCTCATAACAACCCGAGTTATGGCGTACTTTGCGGAATGGCGGTGATGGGATTTAGTCTGACGTTACTGCAAACCAATGGGATAGGATAAAAAAGAAGCCCGGTGTAAAACCGGGCTTTTAGCATCTTAGCTGGCTTTGCGTTCGTGAGTCTGGCGATACTCGACCAGATCTTCAATCGTCACAACAGCCATTTTGTGTTCACGAGCAAAAGTGATGCACTCCGGCGCGCGCGCCATTGTGCCGTCATCATTGGTCAGTTCACACAAAACACCCGCAGGTTTGAAGCCCGCCAGTGAAACCAAATCGATAGTGGCTTCAGTGTGGCCACCACGGGTAAGCACACCACCCGGTTGAGCACGCAGCGGGAATACATGGCCCGGGCGGTTCAGGTCGCTTGGTTTTGCGCCATCCGCAATTGCAGCACGCACAGTGGTGATACGGTCTGCGGCAGAGACGCCAGTGGTTACGCCGCTTGCGGCTTCGATAGTGACAGTAAACCCGGTGCCATAAGCACTGGTGTTGTTCTCAACCATCATTGGCAAATCAAGTTGTTTACGGCGATCTTCTGTCAGGCACAGGCATACAATACCGCTACCGTGGCGAATGGTCAGAGCCATTTGCTCAACGGTCATGGTCTCGGCTGGGAATATCATGTCACCTTCGTTCTCGCGATCTTCATCGTCAAGAACCATGACTCCGCGGCCTTCACGTAGTGCTTCAAGAGCATGTTCAACGCGTTGTACAGGAGTGCCAAATGCAGAAAGGAGCGTCTGATTCATGGTAAAAAAACCTCATTAAAATTATGGTTACCAGAATCAGGGCGGTCTTAGGAGCTAAAAAAATAACGTGAGCAAGCTGATTAAAGCTTGTGCTTAGTCGTTACTCTCTCCCATCCGGACTATAACCGTCGGCTCCGGAATTACACCGGATCTGCTGACCTCCAGATTGCTCTGGAGCGCTCGCGGGCTTTCAGCGTTCGCTGATTTACCGCCGGTGGGGAGTTACACCCCGCCCTGAGAATAAGCAGACTTACTATAACGCCGTTGATTTTCTCTGGCAACGCCAAACCTTAGAGTCTGACTCATTTGGCGTTATTGTTGCAGTCATGTTGAACACGGACAGCGCACAACAACCGGAACGTACACGTAGTACGTGAGGATTGTGAGCACTGCCCCGGTTCAAAATGACAAATAAAATAGCCTCATGGGCCTGGCTCTTAGAACATTTCGGGTTTCTAAGCTGCCGAACAGGCATTACAATTAGGTTAATCGCGTAAGACAATCCCGTAAGATTATGGAAGCCACTATGATTGACCCGAAAAAAATTGAACAGATCGCTCGCCAGGTCCACGAGTCAATGCCGAAAGGGATTCGTGAGTTCGGGGATGATGTCGAGAAAAAAGTCCGTCAGGTTTTGCAGGCTCAGTTAACCCGTCTGGATCTGGTTAGCCGTGAAGAGTTTGATGTACAGACGCAAGTGCTGTTACGCACGCGCGAAAAACTGGCTTTACTGGAACAGCGTTTAACTGAGCTTGAAAATCGTCACGCTCAGGTGCCAGAAGTAACGCCGCCAATAGAACCACAGATGTAAAAAAACGCCCCAACATTTGGGGCGTTTTTTTATGAACCGTTACTGCTTAGGCTTCGTGGCTTTGAATCTTCTTAATGATGTTGGTCGTTGAACAACCATCTTCAAAATTCAGCACCATCACCTCACCGCCGTTGGCCCAGACCTCTTTACTCCCGGCAATATCATCCGGTTTGTAATCGCCGCCTTTCACCAGCAGATCGGGCAGGATCTCACCGATCAGACGTTGCGGAGTGTCTTCTTCAAACAGAACCACCCAATCCACGGCTTCCAGCGCACCTAACACAATCATACGTTGATCCTGCGGATTCACTGGGCGAGTTTCACCCTTCAGGCGTTTGGTTGAAGCGTCGCTGTTGACGGCAACAATCAGACGGTCACCCAGTTTGCGTGCATTCGCCAGATAAGAGACGTGACCAGCATGAAGAATGTCGAACACGCCGTTAGTCATGACGACCTTCTCACCGCGTTTGCGTGCTGCAGCCACAGCCACTTTCAGTTCAGCTTCGGTCATCACACCAAAACCTGAATCGGCACGGCCACGCACAGCGTTTTCCAGTTCGATAGGTGAAACGGTCGACGTACCCAGTTTACCCACCACAACCCCTGCTGCCGCATTCGCGAAGTAACAGGCTTCTTCAAGCGAGTTACCCGCCGCAAGCGTTGCCGCCAGTACGCCAATCACCGTATCGCCAGCCCCGGTCACATCGTAAACTTCCTGCGCCTGAGTGGGCAGATGGAACGGTTTGATACCCGGCTGCAACAACGTCATACCGTGTTCAGAACGGGTAATCAGTAACGCGGAAAGTTCGTATTCAGCAATCAGCTTCATACCACGTTCCACCAGCTCTTCGTCGTTCTTACACTTACCGACAACCGCTTCAAACTCAGAGAGATTTGGTGTCAGCAGTGTCGCGCCACGGTAACGGTTAAAGTCAGTGCCTTTAGGGTCAATCAGCACGGGTACGTTGGCCGCACGCGCAAGACTAATCATGTGCTGAACGCTCGCCAGTGCGCCTTTTGCATAGTCAGACAGCACCAGCGCGCCGATATGCGGCAACGCCTGGCTAATACGTTCATGAATCGGCTCTGGATCAACGCCTTCGAAACCTTCTTCGAAATCGAGGCGAATCAGTTGCTGGTTGCGGGAAAGTACACGCAGTTTGGTGATTGTCGGATGTGTTGGCACCGAGACGAAATCGCATTTCACGTTCACGCCAGCCAACGTTTGGCTAAGTGCACGTGCTGCATCATCAATACCCGTCAGACCCACCAGGCGCGAATTCGCACCCAACGAAGCAATGTTCATCGCCACGTTTGCCGCGCCGCCTGGGCGTTCTTCAATGGTATCGACTTTCACGACCGGTACCGGAGCTTCCGGGGAAATGCGGCTTGTAGGGCCATACCAGTAGCGATCCAGCATCACATCACCAACTACCATGACGCCTGCACGGCTGTATTCGGGCAGCGTTACTTTCATTCCTGACTCTCCAGAGAGGGATAAAATTTTGTCGCGAATAATATCACAATTAATCTTATGCGCGTGTTTGCGGGTCAATCAGCCACGTTTGCCAGCTTTTGAGTACCTGCCCGCGCTCTTGAGTGAACGTATCCATAGCCACGTTTCCGGGCAGTTCTTGCAATGCAAGGTGATGCAGTTCATCACGTAAAGTCACATAAGCATGCGTCAGCGCTTTCGCTTCGTCATCACTCATAATGTCGTTTTGCGCCATTAATTCCAGAATGCGCACATTGTCAGACCAACGCGTCAGTTTTGGAGCCTGCGCCGCATAACATAACACCAGATATTGAGTGATAAATTCAATATCGGTAATACCGCCTTCATCGGCTTTAATATCAAAGCGTTCGCGAGCTTTTCCGCCCAAATGCGCACGCATTTTTTCACGCATTTCGCGCACTTCGGTTTGTAATTTTTCGCCTTCACGCGGTTTGCACAAAATATTGCGGCGAATGGCATCAAACTCCTGCTGCAATTGCGGAGCGCCATACACAATACGCGCGCGAACCAGAGCCTGATGCTCCCAGGTCCAGGCTTCATTCTGCTGATAATCGGCAAATGCTTCGACGGTCGTGACCAACATGCCAGCAGCACCAGACGGGCGTAAACGCGCATCCACTTCGTACAAAATGCCCGATGAGGTTCGGGTACTGAACAGGTGCATCACCCGTTGTGCGAGGCGCAGATAAAACTGGCGACCATCTATTTCACGCTCGCCATCGGTCATAACATCCGAAGGGCAATCATGCAGGAAGACGAGATCCAAATCTGAGCTATAACCTAGCTCCCAGCCACCGAGTTTGCCGTAACCTACCACAGCAAAACCGCGCCCTTCCCGATTCTGTAAGTGTTTCGGCTGACCATAACGCACCACCATTTGCGCCCACGCCTGCTGGACCACCGCGTCGATCATCGCTTCTGCAAGCCAGGTGAGATGGTCACTCACTTTCATCACCGGCAATGTCCCGGTGATGTCCGCAGCTGCCACACGTAACAGCTGTGCCTGCTTAAACTGGCGCAAGGCTTCGAGTTGTTGCTCTTCATCGTCGTCCGGCACGCGCAGCAAATACTGACGAAGCTCGTCACGATAGGCATCGGTAGCGGTAGGTTGGTAAAGCGTGTTCGGATCGAGCAGTTCATCAAGCAGCAACGGATAACGCGCCAGTTGGCTGGCAATCATCGGTGATGCCGCACATAACGTTATCAGGTGCTTCAATGCACCCGGATATTCCGTCAGCAATTCAAGATAGGTGGTACGTGTGACAATACCGAGCAGCAATGGCGTAAGGCGTGATAACGGCAACGGCGCGTCGTTGCGTGAACAGGCTTCACATAGCAGGCGCGGCATGAGCTGATCCAACACCTGGCGACCACGCGGACCGATGGTGCGCTTATCGGTATCCTGACGGAAGTCACTGACCAGACGTAACACTTCGCTGCATGCTTCTGGCGTTAAATGTTCCAGTACTGGCGTAGTGGCGTCTGCATCCAGCGCATCCTGCCACAGTTCGCGCCATGCTTCAGCGAGCTTATCTTCACCGGGTTCAGGTTCATCATCGCCAATCAATTCGTTAAACACCTGGCGCACAGCATTCATATGATGTTGCAGAGTTTCTTGCAGGCAATCCCAGGATTGCGCGTTCATGCCCCATGCCAGGCGCGCGCGATTAAGCTCATCGCCAGGCAGCGTCTGAGTCTGTTCGTCATTGATGCTCTGCAACAGGTTTTCGAGGCGACGCAGATAGAGATAGGCTGCATTCAGTTTTGCTGCATCTGATTCCGGCAGCAGATGTAATTGCTGGATAGCTTCAAGGGTTGGCAGTAAAGAACGGGACTGCAGAGCAGGTTCACGACCACCGCGAATCAACTGGAAGACCTGGACGATAAACTCGGTTTCACGAATGCCGCCCGCGCCGAGTTTAATGTTATCGGTCAGCCCACGGCGGCGCACTTCACGGGCAATCATTCCCTTCATATTTCGCAGCGACTGAATGACACTGAAATCGATATAGCGACGGAAGATAAATGGCCGCAACATGTTGCGCAGCTCCTGGCTCCACGCATCGTCGTTGTCGCCCATTATCCGGGCTTTGACCATGGCGTAGCGTTCCCAATCGCGGCCCTGCTCCTGGTAATAATCTTCTAACGCGGCATAGCTCAGCACTAATGGGCCACTGTCGCCAAACGGGCGCAGGCGCATATCGACGCGATAGACAAACCCATCTTGTGTCGGCTGGTTGAGGACTTTAATCAAGCGTTGGCCCAAACGGGTAAAGAATTGTGCGTTATCGAGTTCGCGCCGTCCGCCCTGGGTCGAGCCGTTTTCCGGCCAGGCAAAAATCAGGTCGATGTCGGAGGAGAAATTAAGCTCACCGCCGCCGAGTTTACCCATGCCAAGAATCATCAAGGGTTGTGGGACACCATTTTGATTGCAAGGCGTACCCCACTCGCGACAGCATGCGGTATACAGCCAGTCGCGGGCGGCAATAATTAACGTTTCCGCCAGCACGCTAAGCTGCTGAAGAGAGCTTTGAGTGGGTACTGTTTGCAGAGTTTGCGCCCAGGCAATTCTCACCATCATACGGCGACGGAACAGGCGCAACGCGGTCATTAACGCGGGTTCGCTATCCACGCCCTGCAACGCTTCCTGCAACCAGGCGGCGTAGTTTTGCCATTCGTCGGCCTGGGGCGGGAATTGTTCGAGTTCCGCAATCCATGCGGGATAAGCCGTCATGCTGTCACAAACAAAATCACTAAACGCCAGCACGGCTTGAGCCTCAGGGCTCAACGTCTGGCGGTCAATCTCTTGTGGCAGACGCGCCAGCGCCGCCTGCAAATGCTGCTGTAAAAGTGGCGCTTGCGACATCATGGTCGTATCCCTTAGTAACGATATCCCCTGCAACCTGAAGTATGACGGGGAGGATTATTTTCCGCTATGCAACCAGAATGGAGCCTGAGAAATGGCTTCATTGCGATAATGTTCAATTTCAACCTGTTGGCGAGTCCCGATGGCATGACGCAGGCCTTGCCAGTTATCCAGCCACGGTTGTGTTTTGGAATCGTCGTAAACACCTGCCAGCAAGCGGATAGAACCGGTTTCTCGTGCCAGACGCGGCAATTGATCGGCGTAGCTATCGCCCAATGGACGCTGGAAAGTCTCTTTCAGTTCTGCCGCGTGACGGGAAAGATGAGTATCTGCAAAACGCTTAAACGAACCCGCCAGCTTCACATTGGCTTTGTCATCGGTAAATTTCTGCCACTGACGGCCGACTAACCATTCGGTTAGCGCCAGTTTTGCCTGGCTGCTTTGCGCGCTGAAAGCCAGTTCAGCCGCTTTCAGCTCTTGTGGCAGCATCGCTTCATAGGTAGCCAACAGTTCACGCAGTTCTGTGCTCGCTTTACGCGGAATGATGCCGCCGAACAGAGCCAGCGCGTGACGCACCAGACCAACGGCTTCCAGAACCTGAGCTTTCGCTTTGCCGTTGCCACGCAACCACACTTCTTCGTGGTATTGCCAGTGGGAAAGTGCCAGTTCAAGTGAACCTTCCAACCCTTGTTCAACCGTTGCTTTCGCTGGTACTCGCAGAACCGTTAACGGCTTAATTTCTCGTTCCGTATTACCCTGCGCCAGATGATAACCACGCGCCGCTTTGCTTAGATTTCCCTGGCGTAGCCCCGGTTGTGCCACCAGTTGTTTGGCAAAAGCCAGAACATCAGCGGTTTCACCTTCCAGTAATTCAAGTTCCAGCTCGCACAATGGCTCGCTCAGTTCACCGGCTTTCACTTCACCGAGATCCAACGCCAGTTCAATGCGGCTTTTACCATGCGTCACGACCCATTTTTCACGGGCAAAGTCGGTGCTAAATAAAGGGTTCAGTTGCGTCTGCAACGCTTCGGCAGAAAGACCTTCCGGCCACACTTCTGGCGGTAGCAGTGACAGAGCAAGCTCCGGCCCGCTCAGCTCAACATTGTATTCCGGACGCTGATGCAGACCGCCCGTGACGCGACCAGCGATTTTCATCGTCATTTCGTACTGGCCGTTATCGCCACGGATGCGCAGACCCATATCATGACGGCGCAACTGGTTGTCGGCAGTTTCATAATAGATGTTGAGCAACTGGCGAGGTTCGCTGTGCTGGCTTTCCAGCGAATTTAAAGTGTTACGAAGAGAATCCAGATCGGCTGGATTAACAATAAATTTGAGTTCGATTTCTTGAGTCATCGTCTTTTTTGCTTTTAGTTGCGTCACATCGAGCAAACGCCCGGCGAACTTAATCGTTTAATGGTGGTCAGTAGATAATATTTTTCACCAAATTACCATGAGTGGCGCGCATTTCGACGGGCCATAAATCACGAGTAAGTGGTCAAAATCACACCAGGATGATTCTCATTCAGGTTTACGGATTGCACCGTCAGACTGATGCCACTACTATCGTTCCACTATTTATGACAATAACGACGAAATCATGCACAAATTCCGCCTAATTTGCCTTACTTTGCTCTCTCTTAGCGTTTCTGTTGTGGCTCATGCCGATGAAAAACGTTATGTATCTGATGAACTAAACACCTGGGTGCGTAGTGGTCCTGGGGACAATTATCGCTTGCTCGGCACAGTCAACGCCGGGGAAGAAGTTACGCTGTTACAAAGCAATGAAGAAACCAAATATGGCCAGGTGCGCGACAGCAACGGTCGTACTTCATGGATCCCTCTGGCGCAGCTGAGCACCAACCCAAGCCTGCGTACCCGTGTGCCAGACCTGGAAAACCAGGTGAAGACGCTGACTGACAAGCTGACGAATATCGACACCACCTGGAATCAGCGCACCGCTGATATGCAGAAGAAAGTGTCCCAGAGCGACAGTGTCATCACCGGTTTAAAAGAAGAAAATCAGCAACTTAAAAACCAGTTAATCGTCGCGAAGAAAAAAGTTGATGCCGCGAATGTTCAACTGGATGACAAACAACGCGCCATCATCATGCAGTGGTTTATGTACGGCGGCGGCGTTGCCGGTTTTGGTCTGCTGCTTGGCCTGCTACTGCCACACATGATCCCAAGCCGTAAGAAGAAAGATCGCTGGATGAACTGATCGCCAACCCTGTATCCTACACTTACGTATTATCGTAATTGGTTAACAGATGCAGGGGCTTTAAAGCGTGAAGATTTATCTGGTCGGTGGTGCAGTACGCGATGGGTTATTGAGATTACCGGTCAAAGATAAAGATTGGGTGGTTGTCGGTGCAACTCCGCAAGAAATGCTTGATACAGGTTTCCAGCAGGTTGGGAAGGATTTTCCGGTATTTCTGCATCCAAAATCGCGAGAAGAGTACGCATTAGCGCGCACCGAGCGTAAATCAGGCCAGGGATATACAGGTTTTACCTGTTATGCCGCGCCTGATGTCACGCTTGAGCAAGACTTGCTGCGCCGCGATCTGACCATCAATGCCATTGCTCAGGATGAACACGGCGAGTTTATCGACCCGTATAATGGGCGAGCCGATATCGAAAAACGCTTGCTGCGCCATGTATCCCCAGCTTTCAATGAAGACCCGCTGCGTGTGTTACGCGTTGCGCGCTTTGCTGCGCGTTATGCTCATCTCAGTTTCCAGATTGCTCCTGAAACACTCTCACTGATGACCTCAATGGCGGCCAACGGTGAACTGGCGCATCTGACGCCAGAACGCGTCTGGAAAGAGACAGAAAACGCCCTCACCAGCCGTAATCCACAGGTTTATTTTGATGTGCTACGCAAGTGTGGCGCGTTGGCGGTGCTATTCCCGGAAATCGACGCGCTGTTTGGTGTCCCGGCTCCAGAAAAATGGCATCCGGAAATCGACACCGGTATTCACGTACTGATGACGCTGGCAATTGCGGCGCAGCTCAGCCCGGAAGTCGACGTCCGTTTTGCCACACTATGTCACGATTTGGGTAAAGGTTTGACGCCAAAAGAGTTCTGGCCGCGCCACCATGGGCATGGTCCAGCCGGGGTCAAACTGGTGGAGCAATTGTGCCAGCGCATGCGTGTGCCAAATGACATTCGCGATCTGGCCAAACTGGTTGCCGAATATCACGACCTGATTCACACCTTCCCAATTTTACAGCCGAAAACCATCATCAAATTATTCGACGCCATCGATGCGTGGCGCAAACCTCAACGCGTTGAACAAGTAGCGTTGACCAGTGAGGCAGATGCTCGCGGGCGCACTGGTTTTGAAGCCAGTGATTATCCTCAGGGCAGGCTGCTGCGTGCAGCCTGGATTGCGGCGCAAAGTGTCACTAACAAAGAGGTGATTGATGCTGGATTTAGCGGCCCGGCGATACGCGATGAGCTAAATCGTCGTCGTATTGCCGCTGTTGAAGCGTGGAAAAAAGAAGCCGGACTGGTAACGCCTCCCGCTAACTGACAGGCAAAGGTTGGCGCATTTTCAGGCCAACCCATATCAACACCAGATACGCGGCAAGAGGCAGGATAAAACTCAGCTGTAGGCCAGCGCCACCAGCAGTTTGCCACTGCTTTGCGCGCCTTCGGGTAAAGTCGTGGTTACACTCATTTCTCTAAAGCGCCAGTTCAGTGGATAACAGAGCGGTGATGGCCGCTGAGTCTGAAAGCGTATGGAGCTTTTCGCGGAAGTCACTGTGCATGAGCTTGCGAGCCAGACGCGAGAAAATCCTCATGTGATCACCCTGTTCCTGCTCATTTATCGTCAGCATAATGACCAGTTGCACATCCACGCCTTCGCCCCAACCGAGGGGTGAAGTCAGACGCAACAGTGAAATGCTGCTGTGCTGTACATGCGGTGATTTACAGTGGGGAATCGCCACTGAAAAACCGAGTGCGGTGGAGAATACCGCCTCGCGATCCCAGATTGCCTTTTCCACGAGCGCACCCGATACCACCCGCTGCTGCACTTCAAGATTGTCGGTCAACAATTTGATGGATTCTTCTTTACTGCTCACGGTTTTATCCAGCAACAGCAAGTCCGCATCCAGCACCGTTTTTTGCAGTTGCCCTCGCATGAAGAGTTCTACATGCTCTAAAACCTGTTCGCTGCTTTCGCTGGCAATCGCCGTTTCAAGCAGTTGCTGGCATTGTTGAATGTTCAGGAAAGTCAGCGCTTCCTTACACGACGTGATAACTCCAGCCGCCATACTCAGTTTCGTTAATCCCATGCCCATTAACAGCGGCAACATTTGCTTATCTGCCGCCATTTCGCCGCACAGGCTGATTACCAGCCCCGCTGCCTGCGCACGCTGGGCAATATCGCGCATCAGCGCTAAAAACGTCGGGTTACGGTAATCATAGAGATGGCGGACATAAGGGTTACCGCGATCACAGGCGAGGAAATACTGCGCCAGATCGTTGCTGCCGATAGAGACAAAATCGAGATAGTTCGCCGCTTTTTCTAGGAGATAGAGCGTGGAGGGCACTTCAACCATAATTCCGAGGTGCCATTCGCCAACGGGAATCTCTTCTCGCTGCAAGGTTTCTGCGACCTGATGGAACTGGCTGTGCAACCACTGGATTTCTGCAAGGGTTGCCACCATCGGTACCATAATATTCAGCGGCCCGACGGCACTCGCTCTGAGCAACGCCCGCACTTGTGTGGTGAAAATATCGTGAAATTGCGGATACATGCGCACTGCGCGATAGCCGAGGAACGGGTTCTCCTCTTTCGGTAAGTCGAGAAAACCACAGGGTTTATCGCCGCCAATATCCAGCGTACGAATAGTGACTTTCTTCCCCGCAGCACATCTCAATACTTCGCTATACGCCTGATATTGTTCTTCTTCATCGGGTGCCTGACTGCGTTCACAAAACAGCATTTCGGTACGGAACAGGCCAATACCATCGGCTCCGTGAGCAAACACGCCTTGCGCTTCAACCGCCAGCGCAATGTTTGCCTGAACGCTGACAGGCGTGCCATCAGCAGTCAAAACCTGCTGCCCACGCAGCGGCGCGCTACGGGCAGAAATCCGCTGCTGTTTGTCGCTTTCCAGTCGATACCAGCTTTCCATCGCCGCATTAGGATTGGCCACCAGCACACCGTAGTGGCTATCGAGAATCAACATGCTGGCAGTACGCATAAACGACTCGCTTTGAGTCACGCCACACAACAACGGAATGCCAAAAGAACGTGCCAGAATAACGGTATGCGAGGTTTCACCGCCGTCACCCATCACAATACCTTTTAGATGCGGATTACGCAGCCGCAGGAACTGCCCCGGAGTCAACGTTCCGCTGCTGATAACAATGCTATCCTGGGTGAGTGTCAGTTGCGGCTCCAGCGCCCTGCCCAGCAGCCTGGTGGCGATGCTCTGGCAAATATCGCGTATGTCGATGACCCGTTCCCGCAGATACTGGCTGCTGCTTTTGAGCAACGGTTCACTTAACGCCTGCGCCGTAAGTGCAATCGCCTGCAACGCATTTCGCGCCGTAGTATGCGACAGCAAGCAGCGTTTAAAGGCCGGATCACTCAGCAATTTCAGTTGTGCCGCTAAAACCTGTGCGGCACCTGCTTGTGCATTTCCGAAGTTTTGTTGTGTTAGCGCCCAGGCATCTTGCAGTTGCTGTTGCTGGCAGGCCACGTCAGTCGCGGGCTCGAGGTGCGACAACTCAAGGAGATCGACCGTATCAATATGAACCGGAACGCCGCGTCCAATCCCCTTACTGACGCCATTTCCCCGCACATAATCGGGGTTCGCATGCTCAATAAACACTGGCAGTGGTTGATTGTGATTATCAGCCGCGAGTGCCAGCGGTTCGTCGCAGTGTTCAAAATCATCGCGCATAAACGCGTGCAAAAGCTCGAACGCCACCTGCTGATCTTCGCCTTCAATCAAAAACTGGCACTGGTCGCCATAAGTAATATCCGCGCCAATCATGCCCAGTACGCTTTTCGCATCGGCTTGCGTCTTTTTACTCAGATTGATAAGCGTAATGGATGCGCTAACTCCTTGAGTACGTTGTTCAATTTCACTAGCCGGGCGCGCATGGATGCCATTGGGCAAAGTACAAATAAAGTCGAGTGTTAACATTTATTCTCGCCCCTAAAACTGATAACAAATGTCGCCGGCGCACAGGTCGGCACCGATTCCTGATGGGCCGGCAAGGCTACTTCAGCAAGCGTTGTGGCCGTAACTTCGCCGTTTGTCGTGACTTCCCCATGCGCTAACGTGGCCTTGGTTGGGTTCCAGCCTCGAACCACCAGCGCATCGCTGTGCTGGGCTTTTTTCATTGTGCTGAAATGCAGGTTGGTGTCCCAGGTTAAAACACTGAAATGAGGCGGGAAGACACGCCCATGAGGATTGGTTCGAAAGCGTGACCAGCCGGTTGCCAGCCATGCGTGAAGGTTGCCACGAGCGCGTTCAACGTCACGCCAGAACGCGTTATCCGCGCCGTTATTCATCGACAGCAGACTGAGTTTAAAGTGATGCACTCCCTGAATTTGCGAATCAGGCGACGGCAAAACCATACCTGACGCACGGCCTGGGCGATAAGGCATATTGGCCTGTCCGAGCCAGCCGACACTACGCAGCAACGTCACCGCGATAACGTCCTGACGATCCTCAGGGATCTGGTATTCGCGTAGCCCTTCGGTTACCGCGCACAAGCCGCGAGTTTCGTTGTGCATCATCACCTGACTTTGCATCGGATAGAGCGCAACCGGTGCTTCGGTCCATTTTTCTTCCTGCCAGACCGCCATTTCCGGTGGGAGGTTTGGGCGCTCAATCAGGCCAAATGGCTGATCGGCAAAGTGCGTGAGCTGCACAACGCCAGTGGGTAGCCATATCTGCAAGCGATGGTCGTGAACGGTGTTATTGACATCGATTGCCACGTCCAGCCAGGCGTTGTGATGCGCAAGCGTGATAGTCATTGAAATATCGAGCACAGCATCTGCACGCTGTTCGCGGCGTGCAGCCAGATCCCTGGGCACCGCCATTTTCCAGCTTAGCGTCAGCGCGCTTTGCAACGCTCCTTGTGTGCCGCTGATGGAGGTCAGGAAACCATGAGTGTTGATGAGCCAATCATCAAGCGGCGGCGAATAGTTATAGTTATCGCCCGCATCACCGCCATCAACCAGTTGCAGAATATTGTGATAAGTCTGTTGGCTGCGCTTGTCGGTTAACGTCAAAATGCCTTGCTCGTCTATTTCCAGCCGCAACCAGGGGTTTTCCAGTTTGTTTATCGATTTAACCTGCTGCTCAAAACCTGCGTTAATACCCTCTTGCAGATACAAGGTTTGATATCCACACGCTGGAATACCTGCGACTTCAAGTAACAAACGGCATTTACGATACCAGGTGGTTTCAGTGCTGTTTGATAACTCCTGCACGATTATCGACATGTCCTGGCGGCTCTCTTCGATAATCTGCCAGCGGCATTCGTTGCCCTCGCCGTCGACCACACGGAAATGGTCTTCCGGGGTGAAGATCGTCAACTCGACCAGGCCCGCGCTAATTTGTGGGCGAGCGTTGAAAATGATGATTTTCTTGCCGTCTTGCTCGGCAGAAATCCCTTCGGCCAACATCTTCATATTCAGGTCAATAAGCTGCTCGGCCATTTCCAGCCCGGACCCCAGGCGGTTCTTGACCATCGCATTCACGCGATCGGAATTGCATCCGCCAATGCTGTCATGGGCGTGAGATTTCATCGCTTCGCGCCATATGTTGTCCACGGCGTGTTGGGGATACGGCAGACCAAGCCGCCAGTTGAGTGCGAGCAGCGGCTCCAGATACTGGCTCAGGGTGTGCTCAAGACGGGCATTCAGTTGCTTGATGTCCACTCGGGTTGAGAAAATCCCACGATGAATACGCATGTATTTCGGGCTTATCAGCTCCCCCTGATAAATCGGCAGATTCACGTTAGTGCTTTCCAGCGAGTGGAAAAACTGGCTGAAACTGCTGCGGACAAAATGGTAGTCATCTTGCCGTTGATTGAGTTGCTCAAGCATCTGCGGGACGCGATATTCAAATGGCGACTGGTCATTTCCATTGGGTAGTAGCACGTTTTCGGTAAGCGAAAAACGGGTCTGCTTTTCCAGAATGGTTTCAAGCGTTTTTTGCCCGGCCAGCGGGTCGTCCGGCAACCATTTTGCACAACCGTAACCCCATGGCAGCACGGCGGTGATGACTTTACTGCCGTCGGCAGACTGCCAGCTAAATTCGCTGTGGACGACGTTGTGTTCGCTCCAGCCACGCCAGATAACGGCGTAGTCGATAGCAAACTGTCGTAAAAACATCGGCAACTGCGCACTTTGTCCAAAGGAATCTGGCACATAACCAATCGGCATAGTGCCACCGTAACGCTGGCAGTCCGTGTGACCCAGCAGCAAGTTGCGGGTGATCGATTCCGCCCCCACCACCAGAAAATCGCTCTGCGTATACCACGGGCCAATCACAATTCGGCCCTGTTCGATTAATTGACGTAACCGCAATTCCTGATGTGGCGCGACATTTAAAAAGTCTTCAATCACTACGGTTTGCCCATCAAGAACAAATGGCCCTAATGATTTATCTTCTTCCAGACGCTGTAATAAATCGTCCATAAAATAATAAAGCACTGCTTTTGAATCATTCTCCGTGAAATACCACTCACGATCCCAGTGAGTATGTTGTACCAGATGAATAGTTTTCATATATCAGCTCCGTCAAGATGCCGGGAAAATATCGACCAGCGCATCATGACTTTATTTAAAGTGTAGAAATCCCTGAGGCTCAGTTGCCCCATTTATATTTATTTGCTCACCTTTAACGGCTAACTTTAAATTTCGGCGCGTGCGCTATGGTTTTTTCTTCTTTGCCGCTGGCAATATTCGACTGGCGAAACACCAGTAACGAACCCACCGCCACAATCGCCGAACCCACGGCAATCGACAGGATATAAATCGGCCAGCCATCAACGGCTAACCAACCGTAAAAGCCCGAGATGGGAGCATGGTTTACCGCCCCTAAACCTACCGCCATTGCCGCACCGGTTGCAGTGCCGACGACGTTGATAATGATGATTTTCGGGTTTGCCAGCGCAAAAGGAATTGCCCCTTCCGAGACGCCAATCAAGCCCATCAAGGTTGATGCTTTTCCTGCTTCCTGTAGCGATTCAGGGAAGCGATTTTTCCAGATTAGCGTGGCAACGCCGAGGCCAATTGGCGGGATGATAATCGCCACTTGTGCCGCGGTGTTTGGGTCGTAAATACCGGAGGCTAACAGCGCCATAGCGGTTGTGACCGCAGCCTTGTTAACCGGGCCACCGAGGTCAAAGCCCACCATGCCACCGACTACCGCTGCGAGTATGATTTTGTTGGTTCCAGACATCGCCAGCAGCCACGCTTCCATCCCACGGTTAAGCGCTGCCAGCGGCGTACCAATCACAAACGCCATGATGATACAGGTCAGTAGCGTACCGCCCACTGGCAGAATAAATATCGGCCCTGCGGAGGCCAGAGAACGTGGCAGTTTGACTTTCGCGGTCAGCAAACGCACCACGTATCCCGCGACAAAACCCGCCGCCAGTGCGCCAAGGAACCCGGTTCCCAGGTTGCTGGCTAACAAGCCACCCACCATACCTGGTGCTATCCCCGGTTTGTTAGCAATCGCAAAGCTGATGTAACCCGCCACAATCGGCAGCATTAATGAGAGTGCCAGGCCGCCAAAGCCGTCGAATTTATGCAGCATCTGAACCACCAGGCTTGCGGCCTGTTCGTGGCTGGCATCCCAAATATTATCAATGCCATACATCGAGGCGCCGATTCTGGCGATCCCCATAATTACCGCACCCGCAATAACGAACGGCAGCATGTAAGAAACACCCGTCATGATGGCGTTTTTCACTTCTGTACCCGTGGAGGATTTCGCCCCGCCACCCTGAAATTTAGCCATGACTTATCTCCTGCTCGATGGCTTCAAAGACCGCTTCACCAAATTTGATCGGGTCTGCCACGCTGCATTCCAGTTTTAACATGCCATCAAATCGCTCTTTGTTGTTGATGGCGACATCTGCGGCGATGATCACGCCGTCAGCTCGCGCCAGATCTTCTGCAGTAATTTCGTTTTCTGCCCCCATGCTGCCCTGGGTTTCAACCTTAATTTCATGCCCGCGGCTTTTGCCGGTGATTTCCAGCGCTTCAGCAGCCATAAAGGTATGGGCGACGCCCGTTGGGCATGCAGCTACACAAACGATATACATAATGGTTTCTCTCTCGGGTCGGATTTAGACAATAAAAAAAGCACAATGGCGGTGAGGCGCATCGTGCTTTTTAAGCAATAAAACAGCGTGTTATGTGAATCTGAATCAGAGTCTGACTCGCCACTTAAACGGTGGCAAACCAGTAATTGATGCGCACTGCGGGTGGTGAAGCTAAAGGCTAATTCATGGCGAAGTTGAGCAACCAGACGGGCCTGAATAGAAGTTTTTACGGTGCCGGAAACATTTGGGATCGGCGAGAGTCTTGAGGATGTAAACAGGCTTTCACCGGCACAATCCCACAAGCGGGACCAGCCGCCAGAAAACTCATCTTCGGTCTGTTCCTGTGAGTTCTCGTCAGCTTCACTTAGCGATTGAACCGAGTTAAAACAGCAAAGCCCGCTCAGCAATGACTTCACGCTGCTGAATTTTCCCAGCAGGCAGAAGAAGCTATAACTGATAAATCGGCGGACTATAGCGTGCATATTTCCTCCAACAATGAACGATGGATAATAGTGATTAACTTGAGGAATGAATGTGATTGCTCGCACAATTCACACTATTTCGAACAATCAAAAAATGGAAATAAAAAAGCCACTCATCGCGAGTGGCTTTTATTATTCGTGGCAGGCATTAGAAGTATACGAAATAAACTACAGCCGCTACCACAAAGCGATAAATGGCGAACGGAATAAACGAAATCCGCTTAATAATATGTAAGAAAGTTTTAATCGCAACCAGTGCAACAATAAATGCAGTAATAAAACCAACCGCAAACATTGGCAGGTCTGCCATAGTCAGGAAGCCGATGCTTTTATATACATCCAGCACCGTGGCGCCCATCATCATTGGCACGGCCAGCAAGAACGAGAACTCAGAGGCAGCGTAACGGCTAACCCCCATCAGCATCCCACCTGAAATCGTGGCACCTGAGCGCGAAAAGCCCGGCCACAGTGCGAGGCACTGGAAGCAACCAATCATAAATGCCTGACGATAAGTAATATCATCGACACCTTCAGCACGCGGCTCTTTAGGTTTTAGCAGTTCTGCGGCAATCAGCAACACGCCACCAACCACCAGCGCGTACATCACGTTTATTGGGTTAAACAACGATTTAATCGCATCATGGAAAATTAATCCCAGCACCACCGCAGGAACCATACCCAGCAGGATATGGATCAGCGACAAACGACCCGTTCCCGTGCCTTCATGGGGTTGGCGACCAAAGTGAATACCGATAAGCCCGAACAGGCGACGCCAAAACATCACGACCACCGCCAGAATGGAACCTAACTGGATAACGACTTCAAAGGTTTTTGCCTTATCACCTTCAAAACCCAGCAGGTGACCGACGATAATCATATGCCCGGTGGATGAGACGGGTAAAAACTCCGTTAGCCCTTCAACAACACCAAGAATCGCAGCAATAGCTAACGAGTGCAGATCGCTCATTAATAAATCCTCAACCCCTAAAATAAACCCAAAAAAAGCGGCAACCGCCGCAAAAAGATGACAGTTATGACCAGAATACCCATGTTTGGTTTAACAAATATGAACTTAATTGCTGGCTTTCGGATTACTGCCACGCTCAATCACGACTCCAACGTTTAGAGCCTGTGCAACGGCTCCTGGCTTGCTGACTTTTAAACGCACCCACGGAGAGTTGAAGCGGGTCAACAGCAGTTGCGCGACTTCTTCAGCCACACGCTCCACCAGCGCAAAACGCCCACCAGCAACATGATTGATCACCGCTTCGCTGACATCAGCGTAGCTTAAACAATCGTTTACATCATCGCTGCTTGCCGCCTGACGGTTATCCCATGCCATTTCGATATCGAATACCAGCTTCTGGGAAATGGTTTGCTCCCAGTCATACACACCAATTGTTGTGATTACAGTAAGTTGCTCTATAAATACAATATCCATCACGCCCTGCCCGGTTTTTAGTCACGCCAGATACCACTTCCGGCGAAATATGCGTATTATCCACAGATGCAGAGAATACAACGACACTTTCAAAATGGAACAGCGTTATGAGTGCAATCGCGCCTGGCATGATCCTGCTTGCGTATCTTTGCGGCTCAATTTCTAGCGCCATTCTGGTCTGCCGAGTTGCCGGTCTTCCCGACCCTCGAGATAACGGCTCCGGTAATCCAGGTGCGACCAATGTCTTGCGAATTGGCGGTAAAGGCGCAGCCGTAGCGGTACTGATTTTTGACGTTCTCAAAGGAATGTTACCGGTTTGGGCGGCTTACGCACTCGGAGTGACACCTTTCTGGCTGGGGCTTATCGCCATCGCCGCCTGTATTGGTCATATCTGGCCTGTATTTTTTAACTTCCATGGTGGTAAAGGCGTTGCAACGGCTTTTGGTGCTATCGCCCCCATCGGCTGGGATTTAACCGGCGTAATGGCAGGAACCTGGCTTCTAAGCGTACTACTGAGCGGCTACTCGTCACTGGGCGCCATTATCAGTGCGCTGATTGCCCCGTTCTACGTATGGTGGTTCAAACCTCAGTTCACCTTCCCGGTCGCGATGCTTTCCTGCCTGATTTTGATGCGCCATCATGACAACATCCAGCGTTTGTGGCGCGGCCAGGAAACAAAGATCTGGAAGAAGCTTCGCAGAAATAAAGACAAAAAAAAGGAGTGATCGCTCACTCCTTCTTCGTCGGTTCTCTTAGCGATTATGCCGCAGGCAACTCTGCCAGTGGCCAGCGAGGGCGAACCGTAACGCTCAGTTCACCCGCCGTTCCCGCTTTCAAACGAATCATACCCGCGTAAGCAATCATCGCACCGTTATCGGTACAGAATTCAGGACGCGCGTAAAAGACTTCGCCACGGCGCTTAGTCATCATCTCAGCCATACGCGATCGCAGTGTGCGGTTTGCACTCACGCCCCCCGCCATCACCAGACGTTTAAAACCGGTTTGATCCAACGCACGCTTGCATTTAATCGCCAGGGTATCCACTACCGCATCTTCAAAGGCGCGAGCGATATCAGCACGCGTCTGAGGATCAGCATCATTGCCACGAATGGTATTCGCCGCGAAAGTTTTCAGGCCAGAGAAACTGAAATCAAGGCCCGGACGGTCAGTCATTGGACGCGGGAAAGTAAAGCGCCCTTCTGTGCCCTCAGAGGCCATTTTTGACAGCATTGGGCCACCAGGATAATCCAGTCCCAAAAGTTTGGCTGTCTTATCAAATGCTTCACCGGCAGCGTCGTCAATGGACTCACCCAAAAGCTCGTATTGCCCAATTCCCGTCACGCTAATCAGCTGCGTATGACCGCCAGAAACCAGCAGCGCCACAAATGGGAACTCAGGTGGGTTTTCTTCCAGCATGGGGGCTAACAAATGCCCTTCCATATGATGGACAGGCACAGCGGGGACATCCCACGCAAATGCGAGCGAGCGGCCAATCGTTGCACCCACTAACAGAGCACCAACCAGTCCAGGGCCCGCGGTATATGCGACGCCATCAATATCGCTGGCGGTTAACCCTGCTTCTTTAAGAGCCGCCTGAATCAATGGCACGGTTTTGCGCACATGGTCACGGGAGGCAAGCTCCGGCACCACGCCGCCGTAGTCAGCGTGCAATTTCACCTGACTATACAATTGATTAGCTAATAACCCTTTCTCATCGTCATAAATGGCAATGCCGGTTTCATCACAGGAAGTCTCTATACCCAGTACGCGCATGGCTTTCTCTACCTCAAAGTCTTGCGGCGAAGTTTAAGCCTACAGCCTCTCATTGTAAAACTTTGCTCACCTATTGCTCGCAGGTGGTGTATAATCCGCACCCCTGGAAGATTCCGGCCTCAAAAGCCAGGTTTCTGGTTGTCCGGTGCTTTACAAAGCAGCAGTAGTTGCAGTAAAATTCCGCACCATTTTGAAATAGCTGACGCCTAAGTCAGCGGCAAACCGAATTTACAAAGGTGAGAGTTAATGCCGGTAATTAAAGTACGTGAAAACGAGCCATTCGACGTAGCACTGCGTCGCTTCAAGCGTTCTTGTGAGAAAGCAGGTGTTCTGGCGGAAGTTCGTCGTCGTGAGTTCTATGAAAAACCGACTACTGAACGTAAACGCGCTAAAGCTTCTGCTGTGAAACGTCACGCGAAGAAACTGGCTCGCGAAAACGCACGCCGCACTCGTCTGTACTAATATTCTGGAGGTTCCACCCTCCAAAACAGACCAGTAGTAGTTGTAAAGGCCGTGCTTCCGAAAGGAATGCGCGGCTTATTTTCGTTCATGAACTGACATACTCTGCTCTTTCATAGCGCTGTTTTATCGCAATATTGAAAGAAAGCGAGTACCAAACGGGGCCTATGGCTGGACGAATTCCACGTGTTTTCATCAATGACTTGCTGGCTCGCACCGACATCATCGATCTGATCGATGCGCGTGTTAAGCTTAAAAAGCAGGGCAAGAACTATCATGCGTGCTGTCCGTTCCATAACGAAAAAACCCCCTCTTTCACCGTAAACGGTGAAAAACAGTTTTACCATTGCTTCGGTTGTGGGGCACATGGCAACGCCATCGATTTTTTAATGAACTATGACAAGCTTGAATTTGTCGAAAGCGTTGAAGAATTGTCGGCAATGCATAATCTTGAAGTGCCTTACGAAGCAGGTAGCGGACCGAGCCAGATTGAACGTCATCAACGGCAAAGTCTGTATCAATTGATGGACGGCTTAAACGCCTTTTATCAGCAATCCCTGGCTCAACAATCAGCTGAACCTGCTCGCCAGTATCTGGCACAGCGCGGTTTAAGTACTGAAGTTATTCAACACTTCGCCATTGGCTATGCCCCTCCCGGTTGGGACAACGTGTTAAAGCGTTTTGGTGGCAATAGCGAAAACCGTCAGGCTCTGACGGATGCAGGCATGTTGGTAACGAACGACAAGGGGCGCAGTTACGACCGCTTCCGCGAAAGGGTGATGTTCCCCATCCGTGACAAGCGTGGCCGGGTTATTGGTTTTGGTGGCCGTGTGCTGGGCGATGCCCTGCCAAAGTACCTCAACTCCCCGGAAACCGATATTTTCCATAAAGGCCGCCAGCTCTATGGCCTGTATGAAGCCCAACAGAGCCAGCCTGAACCCTCGCGTTTGCTGGTTGTGGAAGGTTACATGGATGTTGTGGCGTTGGCACAATACGGTATTTCTTACGCCGTTGCCTCATTAGGCACTTCAACCACCGCCGACCACATCCAACTGCTGTTTAGGGTGACTGATACCGTTGTCTGTTGTTATGACGGGGATCGCGCAGGACGAGACGCCGCATGGCGCGCTCTGGAAACTGCACTACCTTATATGACGGACGGACGTCAGTTGCGCTTTATGTTCCTGCCTGACGGTGAAGACCCCGACACGCTGGTTCGTAAAGAAGGCAAAGAAGCATTTGAAGCGCGAATGGAGCATGCTCAGCCGCTTTCTACGTTTCTTTTTAATAGCCTGATGCCACAGGTCGATTTGAGTTCTCCTGATGGCCGTGCGCGACTGAGCACGCTTGCATTACCCCTGATTAGTCAGGTGCCTGGTGAAACTTTGCGCATTTATTTGCGTCAGGAACTGGGCAATAAACTGGGTATTCTGGACGATAGCCAGCTAGAAAAGCTGATGCCAAAGCTTGCGGAAAATAGTACCCCGCGCCCAGCTCCACAGCTAAAACGCACAACCATGCGTATACTGATAGGATTGCTGGTTCAGAATCCAGAGTTGGCACCGAGTGTTCCGCCGCTAAATGGCATGGAAGAGGCAAAGTTGCCAGGGTTGAAACTCTTTATTGACCTGGTGAATACCTGCCTGGCACAACCGGGTTTAACCACCGGGCAGCTTTTAGAGCTATATCGCGGCACAAATGAAGCCGCCACCCTTGAAAAACTCTCTTCATGGGACGATATAGCAGATAAGGACATTGCAGAAAAAACGTTCAACGATGCACTGGAACATATGTTTGATTCAGTACTTGAGTTGAGATTTGAAGAATTGATGGCACGTTCCAGAACGACAGGGCTTACGCCTGCGGAACGTGAGGAAGTCCGTGTGATAACAGAATCACGCGCGAAAAAGTAAATACTCGCGGCTTAACTGCCGAACATTCGTCGGGTAAACCCGAACGCCGCAAGGATGGGCAGCGGCAATAAAATAAGTCAGCCCTCGTTACGTTATTGTTGGCGGTTTCGCCGACCGACACCAACCCTAATACTGAAGTGTGGATACCGTCTTATGGAGCAAAACCCGCAGTCACAGCTTAAACTTCTTGTCCAACGTGGTAAGGAGCAAGGCTATCTGACCTATGCTGAGGTCAATGACCATCTGCCGGAAGATATCGTCGACTCCGATCAGATCGAAGACATCATCCAAATGATCAATGACATGGGCATTCAGGTGATGGAAGAAGCACCTGACGCCGATGACCTGTTGCTTGCTGAAAACTCAAACAACACAGACGAAGATGCGGAAGAAGCTGCCGCTCAAGTACTGTCCAGCGTAGAATCTGAAATCGGGCGCACCACTGACCCGGTTCGCATGTACATGCGTGAAATGGGTACCGTTGAGCTGTTAACCCGTGAGGGTGAAATCGATATCGCTAAGCGTATCGAAGACGGTATCAACCAGGTTCAGTGTTCCGTTGCCGAATATCCGGAAGCGATCACTTATCTGCTTGAGCAGTACGATCGCGTTGAAGCAGAAGAAGCGCGTCTGTCTGATTTGATCACGGGTTTTGTTGACCCGAACGCAGAAGAAGATCTTGCCCCTACCGCCACTCACATTGGTTCTGAGTTAACAACTGAAGAAAACAGTGATAGTGACGATGAGGAAGATGAAGACGACGACGCAGACGATGACAACAGCATCGACCCTGAACTCGCTCGTGAGAAATTTGGCGAACTGCGTACACAGTACGAAAGAACTCGCGACACGATTAAAGCGAAAGGTCGTGCACACGCAGATTCCGCTGCTGAAATCCTGCAACTGTCTGAAGTCTTCAAACAGTTCCGCCTGGTACCGAAGCAATTCGATTACCTGGTAAATAGCATGCGCGTCATGATGGATCGCGTTCGTACGCAAGAACGCCTAATCATGAGAATGTGTGTTGAACAGTGCAAAATGCCGAAGAAAAACTTCATCACACTGTTCACTGGCAACGAAACCAGCGAAACCTGGTTCAATGCTGCCATCGCAATGAACAAGCCGTGGTCTGAAAAACTGCATGATGTCGCAGACGACGTGCATCGCAGCTTGCAGAAACTGCAACAGATTGAAGAAGAAACTGGCCTGACTATTGAGCAGGTCAAAGACATCAACCGTCGCATGTCCATCGGCGAAGCGAAAGCCCGTCGTGCGAAGAAAGAGATGGTTGAAGCAAACTTACGTCTGGTTATTTCTATCGCTAAGAAATACACCAACCGTGGTCTGCAGTTCCTTGATTTGATTCAGGAAGGTAACATCGGCCTGATGAAAGCCGTTGATAAGTTTGAATATCGCCGTGGTTATAAGTTCTCAACTTATGCGACCTGGTGGATCCGTCAGGCTATCACCCGCTCCATCGCTGACCAGGCGCGAACCATCCGTATTCCGGTGCATATGATTGAGACTATCAACAAGCTCAACCGTATTTCGCGCCAGATGCTGCAAGAGATGGGCCGTGAGCCGACGCCGGAAGAGCTGGCTGAACGTATGCTGATGCCAGAAGACAAAATCCGTAAAGTGCTGAAGATCGCGAAAGAGCCAATCTCCATGGAAACGCCAATCGGCGACGATGAAGATTCGCATCTGGGTGATTTCATCGAGGATACTACCCTCGAGCTGCCACTGGATTCTGCAACTTCTGAGAGCCTGCGTAATGCCACGCACGACGTGCTGGCTGGCCTGACCGCTCGTGAAGCAAAAGTTCTGCGTATGCGTTTCGGTATCGATATGAATACCGACCACACGTTGGAAGAAGTGGGTAAACAGTTCGACGTTACCCGCGAACGTATCCGTCAGATCGAAGCGAAGGCACTGCGTAAACTGCGTCACCCAAGCCGCTCTGAAGTTCTGCGTAGCTTCCTGGACGACTAATCACATCGCCCTTCAAAAAACCCTCCTCGTGAGGGTTTTTTTATATCTGCAAGAAAGTCATAGCTGGTTTTAGCTTTCAACCAATAGCCTGAAGAAATACCAGAAATGGAAGTATAAGAGTTTGATAAAGCGTTGATTATAAAACCAGCATATGTCACGCAATGACTGGATTGAAGCTCAGAGATACATTATAATCCTGCGCCACGGCCCCTTAGCTCAGTGGTTAGAGCAGGCGACTCATAATCGCTTGGTCGCTGGTTCAAGTCCAGCAGGGGCCACCAAATTTTAGCTTTAAAATCATATGATTAAGCCACCTTTCACGGTGGCTTTTTTATTATCTAAATCTTGAGTGGCGATGGGCTGGCAGCAGTGCCGCGTCGGCGATACCAGCGAGACACCAGGTAACCCAAGCCGCTGCACAGCAGGTAATACACCAATCCCGTAAAGATAAAGATGGCCGCTGGATACACCTGTACCCGGCTGTTGACCTGCCCCGCCACTGTGGTTAGCTCTGGCACATTGACGATGAACGCAAGCGAAGTGTCTTTAAGCAGCGCGATGAACAGGCCCACATAGGAAGGAAAGACGTTGCGCATCGCCTGCGGTAACAATACCAGGTGCAGTATTTGCCAGCCATTCAATCCACCAGCTACCGCCGCTTCACGTTGCCCGGACGGGAGAGCCTTTAAACCCGCGAGAGTAGTGTGCATCACCGCAGCAGACGTAAACCACGCCAGCGCCAGAGTTACGGTCAGCGCACCGGGTAAATCGCTACCAGTGATAATCGGCAGCAAGAAGTAGAGCCAGAAAATCACAAAAATAAGCGGAATACCGCGAATGAATTCTGCCCAGATAAACAGTAGCCGCCTCACAACGCCATCAAACCGCCAGGCGATTCCTGCCAGCAATACGCCACCCACCAGTGCGAGTATCGCCGCTCCGGCCGCCATTAGCAGCGTCAACATTACGCCGCCCGGTTCATCCTGCGCCATTCTTCCCCAGAGCAGATAATCCAGGTTATCGGTAATCACCGTCAGATTAGCTATCATTCTGTGCCTCACTATTCAGCGCTTTAGCTACCCGGCGTTTACGTTCAGACGGGCGCGGGCCAAGCCAGGCGAACAGCCCACCCATCACCAGCCCCAAAGCCAGATACAGCACCGTTCCCACAGCAAATGCCTCCAGTGCATGGGCGTTGTAGCTTTCGATTTGCCTGACCTGATAGGTCAGCTCCGCAAAGCCGATACCGGTAGCCAGCGACGAGAGCTTCATCAAGTTGAGATACTGCCCCACTACCGGCTGCCAGGCATTCCTCAGCCCTTGTGGAAGAAGGATCCAACGGTAGATGGACCAGGCTGAGAATCCTTGCGAAAGCGCAGCTTCCACCTGTCCCTGAGGTACAGCCTGCAACCCGCTGCGCATTTCTTCGAGTAGAAATGCGGAAGTAAACAGCCCAAGCCCCCAGGCAGCGCAAATAAACTCCGGAGTGAGCCACCACACATTTCCGGGCAGTATCGACCAGCTGTGTTCATCGTTGATAAACCCGCGTAATTCCTGAGGGAGGAAATTCCACGCGGCGAAATACCAGAACAGCAGTTGCACCAGCAGCGGCGTATTGCGAAACACAGAGACCCATACCGCAACCACCGCCCTGCCGATGCGCCCTCCGGCAAGCCTCAACCCGAGTATTAATAGTGTTAAAGCTGTTGCCAGCAGTACTCCGGCGAGGGTGACCCAGACCGTGGTTAAAAAGCCGGACATAATCCACTGCAACGGCTGTCCTGTCAGAACTCCAGTCCAGTCTATGTGCCAGTTCATGATTCATCCTTAAACCCGGCATGCAAAGGATCGAGTACCTTTTGTAAAAAACGCCTGGTGCGTGGATGTTGTGGTGAGCCGAAGAACCGCGCGGGAGGAGCCTGCTCAAGAATTTCGCCGCCATCGATAAACACCACCCGATCGGCAATTTCCCGTGCAAACTGCATTTCATGGGTGACGACAATCATCGTAATGCCACTGTGGGCCAGAGATTTCATCACCATCAGCACTTCACCGATCATTTCCGGATCCAGTGCCGAAGTGGGTTCATCGAACAAGATTATCTGCGGCGAGGATGCTAAAGCCCGTGCGATGGCCACACGCTGTTGCTGCCCGCCGGAAAGTTGCGCAGGATAATGATGTGCTTTCTCGGCAAGCCCGACCCGAGTCAACAACGTTACTGCCTGCTGTTGAGCCTCATCAGGTTCCCAGCCATGAACATGCATCAGTGAAAGTGTGATGTTCTGCCCGGCGGTGAGATGGGCATACAGATTGAACTGCTGGAATACAAATCCGATGCGGCTACGCAAGGCACGCAGAGCTTTGCCCTGCAAATCCCGGGTTGGTTTGCCATCAATAAAAATGTCCCCAGCACTTAACGGTTCGAGCTGATTTATTAGTCGGATTAACGTCGATTTACCTGAGCCTGATGGCCCACAAATCGCCACCACTTCTCCTGCGTTAATTTTCAAGTCGATGGACTTCAGCACCAGGTTTTCGTCGTAACTTTTGCCAGCCTGACGAAACTCCACGCTGGCATCCTGTAAATGTGCAAAATCCGCGGCCTGAACCGCGGATCGTTTGAATAAGGCACTCACCATGTTACTGAGCTTCTATTTTAAAGCCGCGTGGCTGGGGAGTTTTGCTGCCTGGACCGAACCAGCTGTCGTATATCTTCGTCGCTTCACCGTTTTGCTCAAGCTTCACTAACTCGCCGTTAACTGCTTTAAGCAGCGCCGTTTCACCCTTCTTCACCCCGACGCCAATCTCTTCTTTGCTGAGCAGATCAGGGAGAATTTTGAACTTCGCTTTATCCGGTGCTTCAGCCAACAGACCGGCCAGAATGGTGCTGTCCTGGGTAATCGCTTGCACGTTGCCGTTACGCAGCGCAGTCAGCGCCAGTGGGATATCGTCATAGGAAAGCACGCGAGCGGATGGGAAACGCTGATGCAGCGTCTGCTCACCGGTGGTGCCTTTTACTGCACCAATGCGATCATGCCCGTAGTCATCAAGTTTATCTGCTGATGCTGCCGGTACCAGGAATTGCTGGCCCGTCACAAAATAAGGCGTGGAGAAATCGACAACCTGCGCGCGCTCCGGCGTGATGGTGATATCAGCGACGATCAGATCCACTTTGCCAGATTGCAGCAAAGGAATGCGGTTGGCTGGATTGGTTGCCACCAGCTCCAGTTTTACGCCAAGAGATTTTGCGAGAGCCTTCGCAAAATCAACGTCATAGCCAACGATATCGTGAGTTTTAGCATCGATGGAGCCAAATGGCGGGTTAGCATCAAAAGTGGCGACGCGTACGACGCCTGCTTTTTGAATATCTGCCAGTTGGTCAGCCTGAGCCACTGTGGCGGAAAGGCCGGACAGTGCCAGTAAAACGAGTGATGCGATCTTATTTTTATGAGAGGTCATTGCGTGTGCCATAGTTTTTCCTTGTTGTCCCAGCTTTTTGCAAGCTAAGGCCTTACACTCCCATATCCGGATCCGCACCACCAATGCTTAAAAAACATTAACATATGAGGAAAATATATTAAGGTTGGAGACGTTTCACATCGATAGACAGAGAAATCCGCCATCCTTAAGCTCGCAGATGTAGCCGCTTAAATGGTTCTAATAAGGGTCCATCAATAATGAATGCTCAAACAACGAAAACCTCAACGTCCACGGTATCTACTGGTGCAACTTTTAGTGCAGCCAGCCTGCAATTTCTCAAACAGCTTGCACAAAACAACTCCCGTGATTGGTTCAAAGCGCATCAGGATGAATACGAAAATAATGTGAGAACGCCTGCGCTACGGTTTATTGAACAGATGCAGCCCAGTATTCTTGCTCTGTCGCCAAAGCTCACCGCCGTGCCGAAAAAAGTCGGTGGCAGTTTGATGCGCCCGCAACGAGATAGCCGTTTCAGCAAAGATAAAACACCTTACAAAACCAATGTCGGCATTCAGTTTCGCCATTTCCAGGGCAAAGACGTCCACGCGCCTGGGCTGTACCTGCATATAGCAGAGGAAGGCTGTTTTATTGCGGCCGGCATCTGGCACCCTGAATCAAAAGCCTTAAATGCCATTCGCATGTGTATTGATGAAAATCCCAACGCTTACCAGAAAGCGTTACAAGCGTTGCAAAGTCATGGGTTTATCATGGATGGCGATAGCTTAAGTCGTCCGCCTAAAGGCTTCGATAAGACTCATCCCTTGTTAACAGAATTAAAACGCAAAGACTTTATTGCGGTGAAAAATATCGACTTTGAAGAGCTGTGCAAGCCAGGTGCAGTCAATTTCTGTGCCCAGCAGTTTCAGCATTGCAGCCAGTTGATGGCCTATCTGTGCTTTGCACTGGAACTGGATTACTAGAACACGCCAGGCCAGTTGCCAAAATGTTAAATGCGTCACAAATATGGTGTTACACTACGCGGCTTTATCGCAGAAACGACACCAGGTGACGAAATGAGTGAGCATATTGAAAGGACAATCGAACCGAGGGTCACGACGCGACCGAACTGGTCTGCGGTATTTGCCGTAGCATTTTGCGTCGCCTGCCTGATTACCGTGGAGTTTTTACCGGTAAGTTTGCTGACACCAATGGCGCAAGAGCTGGGAATTTCTGAAGGGCTTGCCGGGCAGTCAGTGACCGTCACCGCTTTTGTCGCCATGTTTGCGAGCTTGTTCGTGACCAGTATTATTCGCGCAACCGACAGGCGCTATGTGGTTATCCTGTTCTCCGTGCTGCTCACCCTCTCCTGCTTGCTGGTTTCGTTTGCGAATAACTTCACCATGCTGTTAATTGGTCGCGCCTGCCTGGGCATCGCGTTGGGCGGTTTCTGGGCGATGTCAGCATCCCTGACGATGCGGCTGGTTCCGACACGCACGGTCCCTAAAGCATTGTCGGTTATCTTTGGCGCCGTCTCTATCGCCCTGGTCATCGCGGCTCCGCTCGGCAGTTTCTTAGGTGGCATTATCGGCTGGCGTAACGTGTTTAATGGCGCGGCACTGATGGGTGTGGCCTGCATTATTTGGGTATGGAAAGCGCTTCCGTCTCTTCCTGGTGAATCGACCCAGCATAAGCAAAACATGTTCGGCCTGCTCAAACGCCCTGGCGTGCTGGCGGGTATGACGGCCATCTTTATGACATTTGCCGGGCAGTTTGCCTTCTTCACTTACATTCGCCCTGTGTATATGACGCTCGCCGGATTCGACGTAGATGGCCTGACGCTGGTGCTGCTGAGCTTTGGTATCGCGAGCTTTGTCGGAACCTCGCTTTCCGCAGTATTCCTTAAACGTTCGCTGAAATTAGCACTGACCTGTGCTCCGCTGATACTGGCACTGAGCGCGCTGGTTCTGGTGTTGTGGGGGGCGGATAAAATTGTCGCTTCAGCCATCGCCATTGTCTGGGGCTTCGCATTCGCGCTGATCCCGGTAGGCTGGTCGACATGGATCACCCGCTCTTTGGCGGATCAAGCTGAAAAAGCGGGATCTATTCAGGTTGCGGTGATCCAGTTAGCCAACACCTGCGGTGCCGCAATTGGCGGGCTGGCACTTGATAACCTCGGCATTTATTCGCCGCTGGTGTTATCTGGCAGTTTGATGCTGCTGACGGCTTTGTTGGTCGCGGCAAAGGTTAGAGCGAAGTAATTAAGTGTCGGATGGCGCTTCGCTTATCCGACCTACAAATAACTAAAACGAAGGGTGGATAAGCGCCAGCGTCATCCACCACAAACAATTGAAACGTAGGGTGGATAAGCGTCAGCGTCATCCACCACAAACAATTGAAACGTAGGGTGGATAAGCGCCAGCGTCATCCACCACAAACAATTGAAACGTAGGGTGGATAAGCGCCAACGTCATCCACCACATACCGTTATCCCCGCCAAAAAGGTTTGTCCCCAAGAATGGTCGCGCGATTCATTATGCGGCGAGCCGGCAAGTAATCAGCGTTCGCATAATGCTGTGTGACCCGGTTATCCCAGATAGCAATATCGTTTTCCTGCCAGCGCCAGCGCACCTGAAATTCCGGTTTTGTAACGTGCGCAAACAGGAAGGCGAGCAGCGCATCACTCTCCTTTTGCGAAAGATCGACAATCCGCGTCGTGAACCCTTCATTAACAAACAGCGCCTGTTTGCCACTCACTGGATGAGTACGGACAACCGGATGAAGCAGTGGAGGATTTTTTATCACCGCCTCGCGCCAGCGCTGATGATCGTCCTCACTCTGCAGATGCTTATATTCCGGGAATGACTTACTGAAATCATGCTCTGCCTGTAATCCTGACAGCAAACGCTTGAACGGTTCCGACAGCGCTTCATAGGCCGCAATACCGCTGGTCCATAAGGTATCGCCGCCCGTTTCCGGAATCAGCTTAGCCGCCAGTATCGCTCCCGCAGGAGGCGTCTCAATAAACGTCACATCGGTGTGCCAGTTATCGTTATCCGGCGGATTATCGTTGTGCGTATCCAGCACGATTATCTCTTCCACTCCTTCCGCATGTGGATAAACCGGGTGGATATGCAGATCGCCAAAACGCTGCGCCAGAGTACGTTGCTGTGCCGGTGTAATGGGCTGGTCGCGCAGGAACAGCACCTGATGGCGAATCAGCGCATGGTAAAGCTGCTCAAACTGGTTATCGGTTAATCCCCGGCTCAGCGTTAAACCGCTGACTTGCGCGCCAATGTAAGGCCCCAGTGGCGTAATATTCACTCTTTCACTCATTGCCCTTCTCCATGCCATGGGGTTAAACGACGCTGCAAGGCACGCAAACCCAGCTCTAAACAAAATGCGATAACGGCAATTACACCGATGCCCGCAAGCACCACGTCCGTTGCCAAAAATTCACCGGCAGACTGCACCATAAAACCTAATCCACGTGTTGCCGCGATAAGCTCAGCGGCAACCAGCGTTGACCAGCCCACGCCAAGCCCGATACGGAAACCCGTCAGGATTTCCGGCAGTGCGCCGGGCAAAATCACATGCCACACGACCTGGAGACGTGATGCGCCCAGCGCTTCGGCGGCACGAATACGAACCTGTTTTGCACTGCGTACCCCAGCCATGGTCGACATAGCAACAGGGGCGAAAATAGCCAGATAAATCAGCAAGATTTTCGAGGTTTCACCGATGCCGAACCAAATCACCATCAGCGGTAGATAAGCCAGCGGCGGTACCGGGCGATATAGCTCAATCAGCGGGTCGAGAATCCCTCGCACCGTCGGGCTGAGCCCCATCGCAATACCGACCGGAATACCAATCAGCACGGCGGCTAAAAGTGCCGTGAGAATGCGCAGCAGGCTGGCGGCAAGATGCTGCCAGAGCGTGGCGTCCATAAACCCTTGTGGCCCGGCGATGCTAATCAGCTTGGTCAGCACCTGGCCTGGAGGTGGCAAAAACAGTGGACTGATCCATTGCTGCGCGGCTACCCACCACCACAGCAACACGATTGCCGTGACAGTCGCAATACTTAATGTGAGCTGGCGCGAGAACGGCCAGTGCAATGCCAGCCGTTTGCGGCGGGCTTTATCCTGAATGACGATGCTCATAAGAAGCCCTCGCGTTGTTCAAACACCCGGCTCAACACGTACTCACGTTTGGCGATAAATTCAGGGTCGGATTTGATGCTGCGGCATGGCTCGCCTTCTGTGAAACGGCGGCCAAAATCGAGCGGTAAACGCTCAAGTACGCGTCCCGGCCCTGGTGACAGCAGCACTAATTCAGTCGCGAGGAAAACCGCTTCTTCGATGTCGTGGGTTATCAACAGCACCTGTCGACGGCTTTCGTGCCAAAGCTTTAATAACAGCGTCTGCATTTGTTCGCGGGTGAATGCATCCAGCGCACCAAAGGGTTCATCAAGCAGTAAAAGTTGTGGGCGAGTGGCCAGCGCGCGGGCAATCCCGACACGCTGACGCTGCCCGCCGGAGAGCTGCCAGATGGCGCGTTTCGCTTTATCTTCCAGCCCAACTTTGCGCAGCATATCGAGCGCGATTTCCTCGCGAGCGGGCTTAGGCTGCCCGGCCAGCTGCAGACCAAAAGCAACATTATCCAGAACCGTACGCCACGGCAGCAGCCCTTCATGCTGAAAGACGACGCCGCGCTCCGCACCTGGCCCTGTCACCTGTTTGCCCGCAAGCGTGATGCTACCGGTGTGATAAGGAACAAAGCCCGCTATCAGGTTCAGCAACGTGGTTTTACCGCAGCCGGACGGGCCAAGGACCACCAGTAACTCGCCTTCGTCTACGGTCAGATTGATGTCGTTGAGAACCGTTTTACCATCATAATCTGCACTTAAATGCGAAACCTGTAACATGGCTAACCCCTTACTGCGCCAACGTTTTCACGAAGCGATCGGTGACAAACTGGCTGTAATCCGTCGCTACTGCCGGGACTTTGCCCTGCGCTTTGAGGAACTGGGCGGTATCGACAATCGCTTTATTCACCGGGCCACTGAGCTGCTCAGTTTGCTGGCTCGCGGTGAGATAGGTATTGCCCTTCACCAACACCGGAACATCGCTTTCTGGCACGCCGCTCAGACGGGAGAGCTTGCTCAAGTTGTCCGGCTGTTTCAGCCATTCATCCGGGTTATCGATATAGCTCTTCTGTGCTGCAAGCGCACTTTTAGCGAAGGCTTCAACCACTTCCGGATGCGCTTTAGCGAAGTCTTTACGCACGACCCACACATCCAGTGTTGGTGCACCCCACTTGCCTACTTGCGCAGAATCCGTCAGCACGGTGCCATCTTTTTCCAGCTCGTTAACCGCTGGCGCCCAGACATAAGCACCGTCAATATCGCCGCGCTGCCATGCCGCAATAATTGCTGGAGGCTGAAGGTTAAGGATTTCCACCTGGCCAGGTTTGATGCCCCAATGTTTCAGAGCCGCCAGCAGGCTGTAATGCGTGGTGGAGATAAACGGTACGGCGATACGCTTGCCGATAAGATCTTTCGGGCTGGTGATGCCTTTTTTCACCACCAGGGCTTCAGAGTTCCCCAACTGCGAAGCGAGAAGGAAGACTTCGATTGGCACGTTCTGGCTTGCTGCTACCGCCAGCGGGCTTGAGCCAATATTGCCAATCTGCACATCACCTGATGCCAGCGCCCGCACTACACTCGCGCCGCTATCGAACTTGCGCCATTCAACTTTTGCGCCGCTATCTTTGGCAAAAGCATTATCAGCTTGCGCAACTTTGGCCGGTTCAGCGGAGGTTTGGTACGCGACGGTTACATCCACCGCGAAGACTGGCGTTGCAATAAAGGCCAGCGCTGCCAGCCAGAGAGAATGTCGTTTTGCCATGATGAGTGCTCCTGTATCGTTGATGGGAGCAGTATTTCGAACGGCGACGATTACATAAAATAATTAAAAATTATCGCTAATGCTTTTATGTTTTTAGATGAAATGTGGGGAAGGATAGTTGGGGAATGGGAAAGCATTAAGCTGTTAAAAAGATATCGGAGACAATGGTATTGCTATTAACATCTGCAATATACACCGCCTCCATTAGCAGTGCGATTCAGATCGTCAACCACGTATCGCCGCTTCGATAGCAGTAACGTCTATTTTCTTCATCAACATCATCGCACCAAAAGCACGCCTCGCAGTGTCTCCACCCGTGGCCAGGGCTTCAGTAAGTATGCGTGGGGTAATTTGCCAGCTGACGCCCCATTTATCTTTGCACCAACCGCATTCGCTTTCCTGACCACCGTTGTCGACAATGGCGTTCCAGTAGCGGTCTGTTTCTGCTTGATCTTCGGTAGATATCTGAAAGGAGAAGGCTTCATTGTGTTTGAAGTGAGGCCCACCATTGAGGCCGATGCATGACACACCCGCAACGACAAATTCGACAACTATTGTGTCGCCAGCTTTGCCATCCGGATAGTCGCCAGGAGCTGGAATGACGGCACCCACACTACTGTCTGGAAAAGTCGCAGCATAGAAACGCGCGGCGTCTTCCGCATCATGATCGTACCAAATACAGATAGTATTCTTAGCCATAATATAGCCTGCCTGGCATTGCGCCTTTGGTGGTTTTTCAACCATAAGTATGTACCGGATCGGTTTTTTGTGGCTGTAAAAGGCGTTTTGTGTGGTCTGAATCGCTTAAATAACGAGGAAATTGCGTAAATTACTCGTATCATCCGGATACTCGCCCCGGAGGGGCCGCCGTAAACGGCGTTCAAATTGTTCCAGACAATTTTGTCACAGACAGCAAAAAGCCCTGTACGTCAGTACAGGGCTTTTTGCTTGATTGGAGCCTGGCAGTTCCCTACTCTCGCATGGGGAGACCCCACACTACCATCGGCGCTACGGCGTTTCACTTCTGAGTTCGGCATGGGGTCAGGTGGGACCACCGCGCTAGTGCCGCCAGGC